>PYJD01000050.1:110622-147532 GCA_003635315.1 Candidatus Poribacteria bacterium | reverse complement strand
AGATGTGTGATTTGAGCATCTTGAGTGAGACTTCCACGTAAGGTTTTTCCATCTATCGCTACCGCCTTCATATCTTCTTCAGTCATAGCTGTGAACACTTCAGTTGCCCACTCACTGAGTGTTTTTTCTAAAGCGAGAACGTCTAAATCTCTGAAACAATAATAGAGTGTTGAAGCACAAGGTGTCTTCGGATAAGTGAACCCAAGTGCTATAGCAAAATCGGGTGGGTAAGTCCGTCCCCATTGTGCGATAGCACTATAACTGCGATATCCACACATCATGGCAACCACGGAAAGCCCTAAGATAGCAGATAACGGATGTCGTTTTCCACGAGGGTTGCGTTTATCAGGAACTTCTGCTAATTTATTCAATAAGTGGCGATGATTTTCATTCGTCATTTTTACCTCCAAAGAATAATGCTAAAATAAAACTTTGAGGTAAAGTATATCAGATATGGCGTGACTTCTCACGCCATATCTGATATCTAAAAAATATACGCCAACTAATATCGACAATTGAATACCTCTGGGTTAACAGTTATAAGAGTTGACGCAATCCTTCCATAACCTGCCAGTCGCCACAGCTCTGATTGAGGTAAAATATTACATACACACCCAACTAATGCTAACACACCGCCAGCGACTAATTTTTCACGGTCTATCTTAGAATCAGGATAGGTATAAAGATATTCGGCATGTTCTAAAAGGATGGTAGATAATGAGATCCATTCCTCATCAGTCAGGGATTCATGTGTCGAAATAGCAAGTATTTCAATTATACGTGCTGCGACTGATTCAAGCCTCCACACGCTATCTTGTGATAACTTAATAGGTGTTGGATGGATGTTTACAAATTCAAGGAGTTCCTCAAAATCAGCAACCGGTTCGAATTGACTAAGTTCAGGGAAATTCTGCTGTGAAAGTACATCAGCCAGTTGCTTTACATGATCCAATTCAATGGTTGTATATTTCTCTAACAACTGAATCTCCTTTAATTGACTACAGTATACCTGTATGGTATAATAACATTGTTCTTAGGTGTTGTCAAAATACATACCATAGGTGTCAACTTAGCACCTTATCCAAACATGGTAGGTTCGGTTTGGAACCGAACCGGGTTTATATGTAGGATTCCGTGTCCACAAGACTTAAGAGGGTTTTGTGGTATTCACGGTTTTTCTAAGATTCGAAACCTTGCCCTTGGGTTGTTTTTTCTTAAATTGACACCTGTAGTCTTGTCAAAATACATACTGAATAGTGATAGGAATCCCATTTAAATTAAAGGAGCATTTTATGGCATATACATTTCATCATATACATCTTAGGTGTGAAGATCTTGATAGTGCAATCGAATATTATGAGAATATGTTTGATGGAAAGGTCACTGATACTGTGGACGTGAGAGGATTGAAAATTGTTCGGATGGACGTTGGTGGACAACGTATTTTTCTCTCACCTAAATTAGGAGATATGGATGTTGAAGATACAAGTGGTAACCACCGTTGGGGTGTTTATCAACTCGCGTTTACAGTAGAAGATCTGGACGCTGCTGTTGCTGAACTACAGGAAAAGGGTGCAGAGCTTCAAGACCTTAAACCATCCGGTCTCATGATGGCTTTCTTCAAAGGTCCAGATAATGTTCAGATTGAACTTATTGAAATGTAAAACACAAGATAATTGTTGATTCAAACTGAGTGAGATATTCCTATTCCAACAGAATCTGGGTCCTGACCATTATTACTAAAATGTGAGATTCTGTAATGAAATATAGTGAATTATTTTATACAATACAGGGTGAAGGGAAGCTAATAGGGGTTCCATCGGTCTTCTTTCGAACCAGTTATTGCAATCTAAGATGTATATGGTGTGATACCCCTTACACATCTTGGAATCCAGAAAATAAAGATATTTCAGTTGAGGATAGTGTCGCAGCTATCTCCCAATTTGAATGCAAACATGTGGTTATCACTGGTGGAGAACCGTTTATTCAAGGAAAGGAATTAGTCGCTCTTTGTAGTGCGTTAGATGAACAAGGTTATCACATTACAATAGAAACCAATGCAACGATCTTTGTGGAAGTTAATGCACATTTAATATCCATGAGTCCGAAATTGGAAAATTCAAACCCACCCCAAGATAATCGGTTTTTCACACGACACCAACGTGAACGCATTTCTCCAAAGGTTATTAGACAATTCTTAGATGCTTATTCTTGCCAAGTAAAGTTTGTTGTGGACAGTCCTGAAGATCTATCAGAGATACAGACCTTACAAAAGGAAATCGAGATTCCATCTGAAACAATTCTATTGATGCCTCAAGGAATAACACAACAAATATTGCGTGAGAAACAGGAGTGGTTAGTTGATCTTTGTAAAGAATATGGCTATCGTTTCTCACCACGAGTTCATGTTGATATTTGGGGTGAAAAACGCGGTGTATAATACGAAAAAATTCAGTTCAATATCTTCTCCCATTTCAAGGCTACAATTAATAGGTTCTATAATACTGATTAGGGTGTTTAAGTGAACTACGATATCTTGCTCAAAGGTGGAACTGTAATAGACCCCGCACAAGGGCTAAATAAAATTTCAGATATTGCTATTTCTAATGGTTTGATAGCAGCAATTGAGGACGATATATCGAAAAACCTCGCCAAGCAAACCATACCTATAAAGCATAAATATGTCACTCCCGGCTTAATTGATATACATACCCATGTGTACTATGGTGTAACTACATGGGGTATAAGGGCAGACGATGTCTGTACAAATACAGGTACAACCACTGTTGTGGATGCAGGGAGTGCAAGTTGGGCATCCTTTCCTGGATTCAAGGAGTTCATCTCTGAACCAGCGCAGACGAATATACTCAATTATATTCATATCTCTGGAATTGGCTTAATCTATGGACCTGTAGGGGAAATACATGATCTTGCATACGCAGATCCAGACCGTGTCGCTGATACCCTCATCGAAAATCGGGAGATTACTGTAGGTGTAAAAGTACGACAAGGTAAAATGCAGGTCGGGGATAATGGCGTTGAACCATTGAAACTCGCTATTCGTGCTGCTGAACAAGCTGATACTCCTGTTATGTGCCATATTGGACAAGGTGTTCCACTACCTGATGTGTTGGAACTCATGAGACCCGGTGATGTTATTACACACTGTTTTCAAGGGAATGGTGATAACATAATCGACGAGAAAGGCAATGTAATTCCTGAAGCATGGAAAGCACGAAATGCGGGTGTGATTTTTGATGTCGGACACGGGGGAGGCAGTTTTCGCTATGAAATTGCTCAACGCGCCATGGAGCAAGGCTTTATTTCAGATGTTATCAGTACGGATTTACATACCGGAAATATAGATGGACCCGTATACGATTTGCCGACAACTTTATCTAAGTTAATGCATCTTGGACTTACTTTTCAAGAGGTCATTGAGAAGGCAACCTATAATGCCGCTAAAGCAATCAAACGTGAGAACGTTATGGGAAATCTAAGAATTGGTAGCATTGCCGATGTCGCTATATTAGATGTCGTTGATGGGGAGTATGAATTCTTTGATGCACATGATACAAAGTTCATTGGTTCACAAAAAATTGAGCCGGTATTAACTATACGTGAAGGAGTTATATTATAGATGTCATTAGCAGAAAGGATTAGCGGATGTTATCGTCGTGTTCTTATATTTTTAATTTCAATTCTCGTTTTAGGTTTTGCAGCTGGAGCATTTATATATAACAGGGTTGGTGGCAAAGAGGGTTTGCATTATTGGACTGTTGAAAGAGCTTTAAACAACATTGAAAAATCAATACAAGACAATCGACCTGATGGAATATCACAAGATACAATAGATTCACAATTTCAACAGATCAGAAATGCAATAGATAACAGACAAATTGACCTTATCATTCTCTATAATACTCTTAATATATACCAAGAGAAATTTCAAGGACCTGGTTTATCTGTTGAGAAAGTTAAACCGTCTACCCCAGAGGTCGAAGAATTCCTTATAAGACTTCAGTCTGCCATATTAACTGAGGATAAATAAATCTCTCAATCTGTTATTTATGAAGTTTAATTATTAAAATCGGTAATTCTAATTTACCGCTGCCCCGGTAGGTGCGGTTTGTAACCACGGTGAATGCCAAATGGCATTCATACCGTTGATCCGGATTTCGTCAAGATATTACCGAATGATTAAATTAATCTTCATCAATAACAGTCAAGCATTGCTATGTAGTACCTTAATAATTTCACGAAGTTGAAATACACAAGAGTTCTCACTAAGTCTTGTATTGCAAATTATACTTATTGCACGTTTGAACCGAATACCTGCATCCCCCCATGATTCAAGTAGGATTTGGTTGTCCTGCTCTTCTGGTCTGGCTACTGCCTCCAACAATCTGTGAATTATTGATAGATAATAAAGTAGATGATGTCCATCAATACGTGATGTCATCTCTTTGAGATCGTAATCTGTCTTATCCCTAACACTCCAATTTATCCAGCATTCTACTAATTCTCCGTCTAACATCGAAACGAAATTCCCGCCTTCAAAATTTGCTCCAACACTGTTAAAATACTGTATCACTCTTCTTTCTTGCCAATCCAATCCTACACTACCAAAATCAATAAAATACGGTATGTCATCATTAATGACTATATTGCGAGCATGATAGTCAAGTGGACCTAATGTAGGTCTACCATTTATCAGGAGGTTACAAAAAGTTGTCCATATCATCTTCAAGTGGGATTCTTCAGACGAAGACATCTCTTTTTTACTCAGATGTGTAAGATAACTAATTGTCTTCTTACCTTGTTCAAGTATTCTCAATAGGGTAGAGTTATAATCATACGCAAAGATATAGGGTGTGAACCTTTCACTATATTTCTCAAATACCGTCTCAATCTTACAAAGACTCTTGAGGCAGTTCTGTAAGATCTGTGAGAGTTTAGGAGTCTTAGCACATTGTACTGAATCATCTAACGTCATATCACCACACCATTCCAACAATAATGCATTGTGTTTAGTAGATTCCCAGATAACCTGAGGTACATGACATCTGTTTTTGTGAAGCGTGGTAAGTATGAATTGTTCAATCTCACGGGGTGTAAAACCGGATGGGGTTACAGATTGGAATATTTCATAAGATTTTAGCAGATAATTACTGTCTCTTATTCTCAGACAGTATACATTCTGCTTGTGCTTAATACCGTGTTGAATAGGTAGTAATTCTAAGGTGTCAGGTGAAGTATTGAAATATCTTGCTATATCATTTAATAAAATATCCATATTGAAAACCTTAGACCACAAAATACGGTTATTATACCACTTCTGATATATAATGTCTCTCTTGTAGCATAAACTTTCCAGTTTGTGCACATTCCATATTGAAAAGCTTAGACCCCAAAATGTAGCATAAACTTTCCAGTTTGTGCTACATTCCATATTGAAAAGCTTAGATCACAAAATGTAGCATAAACTTTCCAGTTTGTGCCACATTCCATATTGAAAACCTTAGACCACAAAATACGGTTATTATACCATTTCTGATATATAATGTCTCTTGTAGCATAAACTTTCCAGTTTGTGCTACAGTCCACTGGTTGGCAGTGTTGCGTTAGGATTATAGAATACTTGTGTAGATGCTACGAAATTGATCCTCCTAAAGATTGACGTTATAATTTCTACGTAGTTAAAAAATAAATTGAAGAAATTTTAAAAAACAGACATCACATATACGAAAAGAGATTGACACAAGAGTAAATATACGTTACAATAACATATAGAGAATAATTATTATACACATACTAATACTCAATAAGGGTAAACCAATATGATTACAGAGAACATACACAGTTATACAAATGTCAATAATCTCACACATCTTATTAGAAATAAAATGTTAAGAAATCTATCAAGAGAACTTTTTTATTTTTTTACAGAAAAACGTAAATTGGCTGTAAACATAGATGGGGACAGACCTAACAGCGACTATACTAAAATTGGGGTGACAGAAAAATGTTACGATTTCGTAACTTTTTACATAAAAACAGGAAACTATCAAATGACTATCCAATACATTCATAATCATACCATTTCTAAGCAAAAAAGCTGCATGGATGGTTTATGCGGATCTCATCTAATTGAGAAAAACCTATTAGGTTATTTTACAATTATGAGATATTATTATTTAGAAAATGTATTACAAATGTCTGTATCGGATATTCTCCAAAAAAAAGAAGAAAGACACAAAATCACACAATTTAAGAATTTTTACTATTCTAAAAAAAACACCGTTGAACGCAGACTGTGACAGGGCGGATAGCCGTTTTACAAATGACACAAAATGTGTCAAAAAGTGTAACATTTTAAACATAATAATACATAATATATTACTAATGTGAATTGCAGATTTTAAAATATATTATGACATATAAAATCATTCATCTAACCCGGTAGGAGCGGTTTGGAACCCGACGAATTCCATACGCGGATTCGGCGTTGATTTGGGTGAATGCTAAATAGCATTCATACCGTTGATTCACCGCATATAATATAACATGAGTATTTATCACAACAATTCATCTATAAATGGTATAACTTCCTATGTGGTTGATTTAGTGAAAAGACTGTGTTATAGGATACTGTTCTTATACCTTTTGTAGACAGAGAAAAAGTTGCATGCCCCTTTGATTCATGGTATAATTACAATGATTGCAAAGGCGTTACAACTATATTTACATAGACACATCTTCTGATTTGCACAGAGGGTTCTCCTCCTTTGGAGTCTGATGCTAATGTGAAGAAGATGGAAGCACAAACCCAATGAGAAGTCATGAGACTTCTTCTAACCAGGAGGTATTTTTTGGCTGTTACAATGAAAGAACTCCTTGAATGTGGAGTTCACTTTGGTCATCAGACCCGACGTTGGAACCCGAAGATGGCAGAATACATCTTCGCTGAACGGAATGGTATATATATTATTGATTTGCAGAAGACATTGCGAATGCTTGAGACCGCAGTAGAATATGTACGAACTGTCGCTGCAAATGGTGGGGCTGTACTTTTTGTTGGTACCAAACGACAATCTCAAGAAGCTGTCGTTGAAGAAGCCGTTCGAAGTAGTATGTACTATGTTAACCATCGGTGGCTGGGTGGAATGTTAACGAACTATCAAACAATTCGCCAGAGTATCAAAAGACTTGAGGAACTTGATGCATTAGAAACAAGTGGTGAAATTGACAAACGTCCGAAAAAAGAGATCATACGACTCAGACGCGAAAAAGGAAAATTATCCAACAACTTATCCGGTATTAAAGATATGCCGACTCTTCCTGAGATCGTTATTGTCACTGATACTCGTAAAGAACATACTGCTATTGCTGAAGCTAATAAGCTCAATATTCCAATTATCGCTATTGTTGATACAAATTGTGATCCTGATCCAATTGACCTGCCGATTCCAGGCAACGATGATGCTATACGTTCAATACGGCTAATTTGCTCCGTGTTAGCAGAAGCTGTCATTGAAGGACGGGGGGATGCATTAGAAGGGGAACAGGTTGAAGAGGATGTTGATACCACTGAAGGAGATTCAGATCAAATTGATAAAGTGGCTGAAACCGAACGACATGAAGAGCAGACTGCACAGATATTGGACGAAGCACAACTTTCAGCTGAACCTGAGACAATAGGCGACGGAGAACAACGACAACAGCGTCAACCCCGCCAGAAAAAGAGACCTAAACGTACGCGACGGTCTCCATAACCACTTTATATACAACTATTTCATTATTATGACTACCGACTGTTGAATTAAAATCACTATGTTCGTAGTCCTCATTACAATGTCACGATTTGAAATGTGAATTTAGTATGTACTCGTACATACTAAATTCAAGCTCAAATCTCAAGTGGAGGAAATATGGCAATTACAGCAAAAATGGTCAGTGACCTGCGTTCACGCACTGGTGCCGGCATAATGGACTGCAAAAAAGCATTGGCTGAAACGGATGGAGATATTGATGCCGCGATTCAGAAATTGCGCGAGCAAGGCTTGCGCGCATCCGAAGTAAAAGGTGGAAGAGCTACTGAAGAAGGTCTCGTAATATCTTATATTCATCCTGGGAATCGCGTAGGTACATTAGTTGAACTAAATTGTGAAACCGATTTTGTCGCACGCACCGAGCAATTTCAAAAATTAGCAAATGAAATCGCTATGCAGGTTGCCGCTGCAAAACCAAAATATGTTAATGAAGATGAAGTTCCAGATGAAGAACTTGAAGCTGAAAAGACAATATTGAAAACACAAGCTCTACAGGAAGGTAAACCTGATCATATTGTTGATAAGATCGTTGAAGGACGCCTCTCAAAATTCTATTCCGAAGCATGTCTGCTAAAGCAACCATACATCCGCGATTCTGATAAAACAATTGAAGATCTGGTCAAAGATGCCATCGCACAACTCGGCGAAAATATTGTTGTCAAACGCTTTGTTCTTTTCGTCCTTGGACAATAAACCCTTGGACAATATACAATAACTAACAAGTATTATTAAGGGATAAGTAGTGAGAAAGGAGTGGTGATATATATGCAACAAGTACTAAACCAAGCTGAATCTCGTATGAAAAAAACCTTGGAATCTACTTTAGCTAAGTTGTCACATGTCCAAACGGGACGCGCAACATCTGCTTTGTTAGACCAAGTAACCATTAATTACTATGGCAATAAAACTCCGTTAAATCAAGTTGGAACAATCACAACACCTGAACCCCATCAACTTGTTATACAGCCTTGGGATAAAACGCTTATCACTGAAATTGAAAAGGCTATCGCTCAATCTGATTTAGGTCTTGCTACCAGCAATGATGGAAGCCTTATACGAATACAGGTACCTGAACTGACTACTGAACGACGCGTAGAACTTACTAAAGTTGTTAAGAAATTGGCTGAAGAAGGAAGAGTTGCCATCCGAAATATCCGTAGAGACGCCAATGAATCACTAAAAAATAGTGAAGGCGGTGATGGTGGAACGGGCAGTAGAAGAAGTAAAGGGAGAGGCGGCGATAAAAAAGGAAACCGTGGTGATGCCGATCCCATACAGAAATTAACTGATACCTATGTTGATAAAATAAACGAAATGGCTGAAGCCAAAGAATCAGAATTATTAGAGAACTAAACTATGTTTTGGCGGCGTACCCTAAGCGTTGTTCTGCTCATGCCGCTTGTTTTGCTGATAATCTATCTGGGCAGTTGGCTCTTTCTTATACTTGTCACAGCCGCCGTCCTGATGATGCAGGTTGAATACTGTCGGTTAGCACATCAACTCACCGAAAAAATAAATCCTGTGATACCTGTAATACTTACGGTGGCATTTGCTTTTTTAGCCTTTTTCTTACCAAATCCATTACAAGATTTGAAGGCATCTATGTGGATGCAAACGTCTTTGGTGGTCGTTCTGATTTATGCTTTTGCATCAAGCCTTTCTCGAGGACAAGTCGCTGGTGAGTTAGTTACGGTTACCTTAAAACTTACCGGAATTATAACCATTGGATGGGCATTTGCTTACCACACTATTCTGCTGCGTAATGTCAATGATATAGGAATGCAACTTATCATCTTATTGATTGGTACAATATGGTGTGGTGATACTGGTGCTTATCTTATCGGTAGAGCAATCGGAAAACATAAACTTATCACCCCAATTAGTCCTCGTAAAACAATTGAAGGTACAATAGCTGGATTGGTTGTTGGAATATTAGTCAGTATCCTATTGTGTACTTTCATTCTTCAAGATACCCTCTCTCTGTTACATGCCGCAATTGTTGGACTGGTGTTGAGTGTGTTTGGGCAACTTGGTGATTTAAGTGTTTCACTCATGAAAAGAACTGTTGGTGTCAAAGACTCTGGTGATTATATCCCAGGACACGGTGGTTTACTCGACAGGTGTGACAGTCTAATGTTTTGTGCACCTATCCTTTATTACTATCTCACACTAACAGGTATAATTCACTAACTCAGCTATAGCGTAGTTATCTCTGTTGCCTTATTTCTGTTAACAGAATTTGATACATTCTAAAGAACATCATCCAACATAACCGGTAGGAGCGGTTTGGAACCGCTCCAAATATAATATCACATGTGAATTTAAGATAACTATTCATTTAGAAATGGTATAATAAGGCGAGTACATCCGTACAGCAACGAAAGCTAACGATATGAAGCACATCGCTATTTTAGGTAGTACTGGATCCATAGGGAAAAACACACTAAACGTTGTAGAGAAACATAGCGAGGAGTTCAATGTAGTTGCTCTTGCAGCAAACAAGGATGTCCAGACTCTCGAACAACAAGTACGGAAGTTTCAGCCACGCTTAGTTGCACTAAATGAGCCAAATGCTGCTAATACATTAAAAGAAAATCTCAGTGATCTTGACAATATAGAAGTTTTATGCGGACATGAAGGTATTCAAGCCGTCGCAACCATAGATGAAGCAGAACAGATATTAGATGGAATGGGTGGAAGTGCAGGATTGTTACCAACTCTATCTGCAATTAACGCTGGAAAAGATATCGCTTTTGTTAACAAAGAAGTTATGGTGATGTGCGGTCCCATAGTGATGGAGGCTGTAAAAGCAAATGGGATTAACCTCATTCCAATTGATGGTGAAATGAGTGCTATCTTTCAGTGTTTAGAAGGAGCACGCGACAGAAAAGACGAAATCTATCAATTGATATTAACTGCTTCGGGGGGACCATTTCGAGATATACCTAAAGATAAACTCTATGATGTAACCCCTAAACAAGCTTTACGACATCCAAACTGGGATATGGGAGCAAAGATAACTATTGATTCTGCAACAATGATGAACAAAGGGTTGGAAGTCATTGAAGCAAAATGGTTGTTTGACATAGACCTTCATAAAATTGACATTGTTATACATAGGGAGAGTATTATACATTCTATGGTTGAATGGGATGATGGGTCAACGCTCGCACAACTTGGTCCTACGGATATGCGGATTATGATTCAGTATGCATTGTCATATCCCAATAGATTGCCAACTCCTGTTCCACGTTTAGATTTACGCGAAACCCAGACACTACATTTTGAACCTGTAGATAAAGAGAAATTCCCATGTATCTCACTCGCATATACCGCTGCAGAAGTCGGGGGAACTCTCCCCGTTGTACTAAGTAGTGCTGATGAGATCGTTGTGAAGGCTTTTTTAGATGAACGCATAGGGTTCATGGATATACCCGTTATTTTGCAAACTGTCATGGAAAAACATGAGGTTATTAGTAATCCTACAATTGAAGATGTTCTTGATGTTGACAATTGGACAAAAATAAATACGCTATCAATCATAAATAAATACTAAATTGGAATACATACAAATCATTTAAGAATTCCGATTCACGCAATCATTATATATAGGAGATAAAATGGAATTCATTCAACCTATTCTTGGAATATTTCCCGCTATCAAAGGTGTACTTCTGGCAATTATTCCACTCGGGTTTCTTATTTTTATTCATGAATTGGGTCATTTCCTTGCCGCAAAACGTTGTGGTGTAAAGGTAAATACATTTTCACTCGGTTTTGGTCCAAGATTAATAGGATTTGAGCATGGGGATACCGATTATCGACTCTCGCTATTACCCTTCGGTGGATATGTACAAATGGAAGGGGAAACTCCAGGAGAACAAACAGGTGCTGAGGATGAGTTTGCAAGTGCTTCCGTTGGAAAACGAGCCTTCATTGTTATTGCTGGACCAGTCGTTAACCTGTTGTTTGGTATTTTGGCATATTGGTTAGTTTTTACTATTGGACTTGATTATAATTCTGCTGAATTGGTTAAGGGATTAACTGGGGTGACTTTCGCTGAGACGCAAGCGGAAGGGCAAGTTGACAATCAGGAAGAAGTTCAGATTGGATGGATGGCAGAAAATAGTCCTGCCGTTAAAGGTGGATTATTGTCTGGAGATGTAATTGTTTCTATTAATGGAGAAAATGTCAATAATTGGACCACCTTCCAAACCATAATATTTACCAGTCCAGAGAAAGAATTAGAATTTGTGATCAATCGAAATGGCAATCTAAAAAACCTGACAATTGTACCAGATGTTGAACCAAGTGCACGGGGTGATATTGGCAGGATAAGTGTTAGCCAGACTATTGAAGTAATTGTCAACCGGCTTGATGAGGATAGTTTAGCTGCTCAGGCTGGTATACAAGTTGGTGATAAGATTGAAACCATTAACGGCGAAAAACTGTATAATGTTCCATTTTTTGAACCGGGTATATGGGATCCTGAGACTAAGTGGATTGGAAGAAAATATCAAGAATTATACCAAGATATAGACAATAGCGACAATCTTGAACTGGGATTAAATAGATATGGAGAAAAAATTACCCTTCAGATACCTGTTCAATGGAAAATAAAAACTCGGGTTCAAAAGGGGAGTACAGCTGAAAATGCCGGTATCATGGATGATGATGTACTTATCAGTATTGACGGAAAACAAATTAATAGTCAATCCCTTTACACCACAATGCAATCTGTATCAAATTATCCTTTTGAACTCGGTCTGCTCCGCAATGATACACCTATAACTATTGCAATTAACCCTGAAGAATCTTCAAGGGACGATGCTGAGGACTCTTTCTTTGGTATTGCATGGAATACATACTTGAGTGGTATGAAACTTACACCCCTCCAAATGCCGTTACCTAAGTATAACCTTATTGAAGCAGGTGGAATGGGATTACATACAACTTGGTTAACCTCTACTTCAGTTACAAAGTTACTGAAAAAATTGGTCTCAGGTCAAGTGTCTCCTAAGTTTCTTTCCGGTCCTGTCGGCATAGGTACAATGACAAGTGAAATGTTTGATAGAAAAATCGGTATGGCAAGTATACTATTCTTTGTAGGTTTCATTAGCATTAACCTATGTATCGTCAACCTACTACCAATTCCAATTGCAGATGGTGGACAATTACTCTTTTTTGCTATGGAAAAAATCAGAGGACGTTCATTACCACAGAATGCACAAGCCATTATCCAACAGATTAGTGTTGGGCTGCTCCTTGCATTATTCATATATATTACTTGGTACGATATTCTATCGTTAATTGATAGACTAAGCGGAAATTGATAGACTAAGCGATTGATATATTGGACAAAGGTTCGCTAACGACAATGGATAATCCAATAGAAGAATATCTTCAACTCGTTACTCTTGTGAGGGAACACGTGGTAGAACAACTTGAATTTGGTCTTAGTGAAATCGAGATAAAGGAATCTGAACCCCAAACGAAATTAGCAGACGTGGATTTAGCCACTTTGGACGCTGATGCAAAAAGTTGTACGAAATGCGGTTTACACGAAGGTAGAACTAACGTAGTCTTTGGGGTTGGTAATCCTAATGCTGAGTTGATGTTTGTTGGTGAAGCTCCTGGGGCTGACGAAGATTTACAGGGTGAACCTTTTGTTGGTAGAGCTGGAAAATTGTTGACCAAAATAATTGAAGATGGGATGAAATTAAAACGGGACGATGTTTATATCGCAAACGTTCTAAAATGCCGTCCTCCCGGCAACAGGAATCCTGTACCAGATGAAGTTGAAACATGTAGTCCCTATCTTATTCGACAGATTGAACTGATCAAACCCAAAGTTATGGTAGCTCTCGGCAGTTTCGCAGCAAAAACTTTATTAAATACAACCACGAATATCTCAGCACTCCGAGGACAACTACATCCATTTACATTGTCTGATAACTTTGAGAAACCGCCAAGGGTTATGCCTACATATCATCCAGCATATCTCTTACGTAATCCAAATGCTAAGAGAGATGTCTGGGAAGATATAAAAATTGTTCTCGAGTATTTATCCACCGATTAATGGGTTTTGTTCCATAAATGGTCATCAATCAAATTTAAAATTAGACGATCTCTAATTAGTTCAACTGTGTACCCTTGATAATCTGCCTGTTTAATCTTACCAACTAATTGGGTGTTCCACCAATGAGTTACGCTAATGTCGCTTTCCCAATCGCCGTCAATCAGTTGTTTACCTACGCTGTTCCTGAACATCTTGATTCTGTTGTCCGACCAGGGGTACGGATATTAGCTTCATTTCATGAAGGGAATCAGGAAGGTGTTGTTGTTGAACGGACAGATGAAACAGATTTATCTGCTGAAAAAATAAAGAATATCTCCGATTGTCTTGATGATGTCCCTACCTTTTCTCCTGAAATTCTTGAACTCACCAAATGGATGGCGGATTATTACCTTACATCGTGGGGGAACGCTCTGTTCTGTGCCGTTCCTGCATCCATACGAAACCAGAAGAAACAGAAAGTCTGTCTCCGTTCAGAATATACACCACCAATAGGAAAAGTACAAAAGGAAATTGTCGCTCTGTTAGAAGCGGAAGGAGATCTGACTCCAATTCAGATTGTCCGACGAATGGAAATCAGTAACGCAAACCTACGACCTAAAATAAAAGCACTCAGACAGAAAGGTATCGTTGATGTTATTACTACCCATAAACCGAAAGCAACTGCACAGTATACATCAGTAGCATCATTAATCTTACCACAGGATGAAATAAAATCTGAAATTGATAAATTGATCACAGGTGATGATGGATATGGAAATAAAACCGTTAATCAACAGAAGAAAGTTCCACATGCTGCCTCCCTTAAACATGCTGAGATTCTGCGAAACCTACTTGATGAAGGTAAACCAATAGCCATAGCTGAACTCACAAAACGATTTAATACCAGCCAGTCCTTACTCCGTTCACTTGAAAGACGCGGGTTTATACAGATTACAAAGGAATCCCTTGTTCGGAATCCCTTGAGCGCACAACCGGTTACTCCTACAGACCCAATTACATTAAACCCTACACAGTCAGCAGCCTACATGGAAATACACAACCAGCTTCAGTCTGATAAACAAACGCAGCCGACGTTTCTACTACACGGTGTAACCGGTAGTGGTAAGACAGAAGTCTATATGCAGGTAATTGCCCCAATTCTGCAAAAAGGCAAATCTGTGATTGTGCTTGTACCGGAGATATCACTAACCCCACAGACAGCATCACGTTTTATTGGTAGGTTCGGTGAACGGGTAGCTATCCTCCACAGCAGTCTCAGTGAAGGTGAACGGTATGATCAATGGCATCGGATACAGAAAGGTGATGCAACGATTGTGATTGGTCCACGTTCTGCTGTTTTTGCACCAGTCAAAGATCTCGGTCTACTAATCATTGACGAAGAACATTCGGATTCCTATAAATCAGACACAAACCCACGATATCATGCAAGAGAAGTTGCCAGAAAGCGGACACACCTTGCAAATTGTGCATTAGTGTTAGGTAGTGCTACCCCATCACTTGAGAGTTATTACAATTCCCACAATGGATCCTATCAACTCCTTAGCATGCCGACACGTGTGTTGGATAGAAAAATGCCGAATGTATACATTGTTGATATGCGAAAAGAACTGGAGGCTGGAAATCGGACTATCTTCTCTATACAATTAAGAGAGGCTATTACACAACGGTTAGAAAAACAGCAACAGATTATTCTGTTCCTGAATAGACGTGGCTATTCCACCTATGTTTTCTGTAGAACATGTGGGTATGTGGAGAGATGTACAAACTGTTCAATTTCCCTGACATATCATCTTCAGAAGAAAAAGCTTATCTGTCACCATTGTGGTCATAGTCGTGACACGCATCCTTCATGTCCGGATTGTAGTAGTACAGCCATCGATTATTTTGGTCGAAAGGGGTTCGGCACTGAATCTGTTGAACAAGAGATCATTAAGGCATTCCCAACTGCGAAAGTACAGAGATTTGATGCCGATACGACAACACGAAAAGATGCACATCAGCAAATATTGACCGCATTCCAAAATCAGGAAATTGATATTTTGATTGGTACACAGATGGTTTCTAAAGGATTAGATTTTCCGAATGTGACGCTTGTAGGTGTTATTGTTGCCGATACCGCATTGAACCTTCCTGATTTCAGAGCTGGTGAGCAGACTTTTAGTTTACTTACCCAAGTCGCAGGACGTTCAGGACGGGCTGAGGAAGAAGGTGAAGTAATCATACAAACATACATGCCTGAACATTATTGTATCTTAGCCGCCCAAAATCATGACTATATCAATTTCTATGAACAAGAGATTGAATCACGTAGATCATTGCAATATCCTCCATTCTCACATGTTGCTACACTCCTAATTCGAGGTAAAGACGAAAAAGAGGTAATTGAGGCTGCACACACAGTTCATAACCATCTCAAAATATGGAAAAAAGAGAAATTTCCAGAGGTCGATATTTTAGGTCCCGCACCTGCTCCACTATCCAAGATTGAGGGAAAGTTTCGATGGAACTTCCTACTGAGATGTAAAAAAGTTGAGAAAATATGTGGACTTTTTCAATTGTTAACGGATGATCTTCCACCACAAATAAGGGCAACCGCTATTGAATTTGTTATTGATATTGACCCGACCAATACTTTGTAATATTATATACCGTAGTGCTGGGATGAAAGGTTTCCCAGTAGAGTACTCACATAGATTAAAGGAAATTATTATTTA
This sequence comes from Candidatus Poribacteria bacterium, assembly GCA_003635315.1. Lineage (GTDB taxonomy): Bacteria > Poribacteria > WGA-4E > WGA-4E > WGA-3G > MSPOR6. The sequence continues at coordinate 130,907 of PYJD01000050.1, read as the reverse complement.
TGGGCAACCGGATATTTGAAAAACTTGATAATGCTGACAAGATAGAACAGAGTCCTATTCTCGTCTTCGCTGCTGATCCACTCGCTTCCGCTGGAATAAAAGGTCTTGGACAAGTTCAACACCCAAAACCACATTACCGTACACATGCCGAGTTTTTACAACTTCAACGCTATCTTGTTGATGATGGATTGCTTGATGGACTCCTCATGACACCCGCGGATGCGGAAATTCTCGCTCTTGATGAGAATCTCTTTGAAAATACACCTATCACTCCTATAGTCAGAATGAACTCGGAAACTGCTATTTGGAATCCACGGTTTGGTGTGTACACTTCTCGACCATCAATGCCTTTCCAAACGGTTTTTCCTGAAGACATGCAGCGTTATTGTGAAAATCTTGTTGGTCCTGCTCTTGATTGCCGCGTAAACCTTGGATTGTATTCTATCACCCTTAATAACGATCCTATTGTTGATGAACGGATGTTGCAAGCCTATGTTCAATTCGCACATGTAGTTGGGGAAATTGAGGGATTCGATCATCTATTAGAGGTGTTCTTACCCAATGTGAAACTTCCAGGGATGGATGAGGAAAAACGGGGGATGTACGTCGCAGATTCTATCGTCCGTACAATGAGCTACCTCCGAAAACATCAACGACCCCGGTTTATTAAAACTGCTTACACTACAGCAGATGTATGGAAAGAGTTGTGTCAATTTGATCAGACGCTTGTTATAGGGGCACTGGGCGGTCCACGGGAAAATGCACGCAGTACACTTGTTCTTGCTCATAACGTTGTTCAAAATGGTGGACTTGCAATCTTGTTTGGTCGGACAATTTTTGGTGAAGATGATCCTGTTAGGTTTGTTCAATGTCTCCGTCGTGTGCTTGATGGTGAACTTGATCCCCAAACAGCACATACAGAATATCAAAAACTACTACGAACCAGCTGATAATATATTAGCCTATAGTGGAACGTCAAGGTTATTTTATATATACCATAGGTGTCAATTTAGGAAAGCAATCCACGTGGACCCAAGTCAGGTAGGAGCGGTTTGGAACCGTTCCGGATTTTAGTCAGAATCCGTGAATACCACAAAAACCTCTTATGCCTTGAGCACATGTAAACCAAGAGTTCTCCTCCTCTTACCTACACGCACATACCGGGCAACAGACTTTCTTGATGCTGCGTTGAATCTTGATGTTGAAGTGGTCGTGGCATCAGAGGAACCTGCAACAACAAAAGACCTTTCACCCCGTGATACGTTAGTTCTAAACTTTCAGGATCCAACCATCGGAACACAATCCATTAAAAAGTACGCACAGACCCATCCAATTGCAGCTATTGTTGGTGTTGATGACGACACGACCATGCTTGCAACCACAGCATCTGCTGCTCTCAGTTTACCGCACAATCCAATTTCATCTGCATTAGCAACCCGTAACAAATTCCTTCTAAGGCAAACTCTTGAGGAAAAAGGTATTTCTGTACCCAATTACAGACGACTTATGATTGATGATGTAGAAAAATATAGTCGGCAGATCAGTTATCCTTGTATATTAAAACCGTTGTCATTGTCTGCGAGTCGGGGTGTAATTCGAGCAGATAATCCTACCGAATTTGAGGATGCATTCCAACGTATCACAGCACTTCTCAACAAAGTGAAGGAATCAAGAGGAACAAATGGTAATGATGATCCATATCAATATATCCTTGTTGAAGATTACATCCCCGGAATTGAGATGGCATTGGAAGGTATTCTCATTTCAGGTGAATTGAAGACACTGGCTCTATTTGATAAACCAGATCCGCTTGAAGGTCCCTTTTTCGAGGAAACGCTATATATTACACCTTCACGATTACAGGATAGTATACAAAAGGAAATCCATAAGGCAACTGCAGAGGCTGCAACAGCGTTAGGACTTCGACACGGTCCTATTCATGCAGAATTACGGTATAACGAAAAGGGGGCACATCTGATTGAAATTGCAGCACGGACAATTGGTGGACTCTGTTCTCGTACATTGAAATTCGGAACCGGTATTTCACTTGAGGAACTGGTTATACGACATGCAATAGGAGATTCTGTAGAACCTTTCTCGCGTGAGAAACAAGCTGCCGGGGTGATGATGATACCTGTGCCGAAAGCTGGTATTTTGGGTGAAGTTCGAGGAAAGCAAGATGTGCTGAATGTTGATAATATTGAGGAACTAAACATTACAATCTCTGTTGGGGCAGAGGTAATTCCGTTACCAGAGGGTGACAAATATCTCGGTTTTATCTTTGCACGTGCTGAAACTCCTGAAGTTGTTGAAGCATCCTTACGTGAAGCACATCAACATTTGGAATTTGTTATTTTGTAGTGAAGGAGATCCTTATACCATTTCTAAGAAATATTATGACATATAAACATCAACCAACAACCCCGGTAGGTTCGGTTTGTAACCGCTCCATAGGCGTCAATTTAAGGATTTCCAATTGTATTTGGTCGATTTCTACTCCTCTTGTAGGTCGGGTAGAGGAACGAAACCCGACATGAAACGCCTTTACATGCAGCAAATGTTGTGCTTCACCTACAATTCAACACTACCTACGAGCACATGTAATCACTAAATTGACGCTTATGGTTCGGTTTGTAACCCGACGAATTCCATACGCGGATTCGGCGTTGATTCACCGGGTTTCACTAAAGCAATGCGTCTAACGTTTCCCAGTGACGCCAACGGCTTTGCGAACTTTTCCTAAGACGCGTCTTGCGATATAACGTGCCTTTTCTGCACCTGCATCCAGCACCAGATCCAACGCTTTACGATTTTCCATTAGGGAGTCATACTGTTCACGTTGATCAGAAAAAGTAGTCTCAAGCAACTCATACAATTCATTCTTCATCTCACCATACGCCAACCCACCTTTAAGGTATAGTTGTCGTTTGGTTTCCACTGTATCCACATCAGCGAAATGACGATAGATAGAAAAGATATTACATTCATCAGGATCTTTCGGTTCTTCAGGACGTTTGGAATCGGTAACAATACGTCTCACCTGTTTTAGTACTTGATTAGAGGGCGCAAAGATTGGGATGACATTGTTATAACTCTTACTCATTTTCCTACCATCAAGTCCGGTAATTGTCATCACCTCTTTCCGAATTATTGCTTCAGGTACAACCAAGACTTCTGGATAGTTGGTATTGAATGTTAAAGCAACATCACGAGAAATTTCCAAATGCTGTTGTTGGTCAAGACCTACAGGTACAACATTCGTATCAAAAAGTAAGATGTCTGCAGCCATCAGTACAGGATAGGTATACAGACCAGTGTTAATACCTTTATCTTCTTCTCTGTCTGCTTGTACATTCTCGTCAACTAATGTCTTGTATGCGTGAGCACGATTAAGCAATCCTTTAGCAGTAAAACACGCCAGTATCCAAGATAGTTCGAATACCTCTGGAATATCCGATTGACGATAGAAGATGGCATCGTCAGGATTCAAACCAAGTGCCAACCATGTGGCAGTTGCCTGATAGGTTAAATCTTGTAATTCTTTCTTCTTTTTAACTGTTGTAAGGGCATGATAGTCAGCAATAAAGTAGAGTGCCTGATAGTCGTTTACAAGTTCAAGAGCTGGTTTAATCATACCGAGGAAATTGCCGATATGCGGTTGACCGGTCGGTTTAATACCAGTTAATGCGATGGGTTTCAATTCTATTCTCCTTTGATAATCTACTTTATTATAACTTGTCCTATCAATACTGTCAATCAAACTTATCCCTTATTCAATATCCAAAAGGATACAATTGTCGAGTTAATCCAAACGATTTTACAGATTTTTTCCATTAATACCATTTCTGATATATAATGTTTCTCTTGTAGCATAAACTTTCCAGTTTGTGCTACATTCCGCATCATTTCTAACAATTGGTAATGGGACAAAAATAAATAGAAATGGTATAACATGTGAATTTCTGACAACTATTCATTTAGAAATGGTATAATAAACCGTATTCATCCAATTTATTGAGAAACAAAACAATACTATAGAAGGAAATAGAAATGCGACTTAAAGACAAGGTGGTTCTATTCGGAGGTGCAGGTTCAAATATGAGTCGTGCCACAGCACTGCTATTTGCCCAAGAAGGCGCAAAAATTGTGCTTGCTGCACGGACAACTGATAAAATGAAGGAAACAGCCGAACGTATCCGCATAAATAGTGATGATGTGTTGATGTACCAGGCGGATCTCACAGTTGTCGATCAGGTAGAAAACCTTATTGACACTGTTATTACCGAATATGGAGGTATTGATTGTTTTATTCATGCAGCAGGTGGGTTTTTCTCTACCGAGCACGATATTAGCAATATGGATCCTGAATATTGGGATGGTGCACTACAAAACAACTTGCAGACACTCTTCAATCCTGTCCGTAGACTTGTTCCGATTTTAGAGAAACAGGATGGCGGAACTATCATCACCATTTCAGCTGGGGCAAGAGTGCGGCAAGATGCCAATGCCGCTTACGCGGCTGCAAAGGCTGGAATGGTAGCAACTGCACAAAACCTTGCCAAGGAATTGTATGAAAAGAATATCCGTGTTCATGCATTATGTCCAGGAATTATTTGGGATCCGCTGCCAGACGGTGATATTACGCCTGTAACACCAAAATTAGAAAGACTGGGGAATCCTATAGATGTCGCTTATGCAGCTTTGTGGCTATGTTCAGATGAAGCAGCGTGGGTAACAGGATTGGAATTAACGATTGATGGTGGGGATTCACTGTTTATTGATTCACCGATTCGTCGGGGTGTTTTGGAATAATGAATCATGAAATTCAGAGTAGGATCAGAGGTAATATAAGACGTAATCAGTTTTCATTTTTCATCAATACTTCAAGATGTTTTGAAATTTTGTATAAACTATTTCCTATATCCTTGAGTTCCCAAGCAATGATTATTAGAGGAACTGATAACACAATCGTACCAATAAGTACAAACATAACTAAACTTCTCCAGTATTGTAATTCAATAACGATATCTCGAACAATTTAGTTGGGGATATAATAGGTGAGATGTCTTAATTTGAGGAGAATTGTATATAGAATTCTTTTTAAAGTCCTACCATCGAACTTCACAGAATTCTTCATAGTCGATTAATTCTTTAATCGTAGGATTCTCACCGCACATCGGACATTTTTCATCTTGACGCAGTTTCATACGTTGGAAATCCATAGTTAGTGCATTGAAGAGTAAGAGTGTACCTATCAAAGATTCACCGATATCTAAGAGAATTTTTATTGCTTCAACAGCTTGAATTGTGCCGATGATACCGGGTAACACACCGAAAACACCTGCTTCTTGGCAACTTGGGGCTAAACCTTGTGGTGGCGGTTCACGGAAAACACAACGATAACACGGTCCTTTATTCGGATAAAGAACTGTAACTTGACCTTCAAACTGGAAAATACTGCCATGTACAATCGGCTTACCTAACATGACACAGGCATCGTTAATAAGATAGCGCGTCGGAAAGTTATCGCATCCATCCACAATCAGGTCATACTGTTCCAAGATACTAAACGCGTTTTCTGAGTTAATTCGTTCGTTGTGAGGGATTACTTTTACATCAGGATTCATCTCAGTTATGGTGGCTTCTGCGGATTTCGTTTTCAATGTGCCAATATCGCTTGTGCCGTGTAATATCTGCCGCTGTAAATTGCTGAGATCTACCACATCATCATCTATAATTCCTAAGGTCCCAACTCCTGCTGCAGCCAGATAAACACCGATAGGAGATCCAAGTCCACCTGCACCAATGAGTAATACTTTAGATTCAAGCAGACGGGTCTGTCCTAATCCACCTACCTCCTTTAGGATTATATGTCTGCTATAACGTTCTATCTGTTCATTTGTAAAGTTTAACATATTATCCTCCGAGATTGGAGAGAAGGTCTGAAATCGATTTTTCCGTTTTAGCGGAGATACGCACTGCAAAACGTTCACGGGTATCATCAGAGGTGCGTTCTATTGTGAAATCGTCTCCACCATACATCTTCTGTAATACCGGCTCCAGATCGGATTGAATGGCTGCTGCGGTATCTGCTGTATTAGGGGCAAGGTTGCGGTTATTAATCATGAATAGGATATCTGAACCGTTAAAATGGATGGCATTTTCCAACTCTTCAGAGGCTTCAAGCAGTTCACATTTGGATAGAGTCTCTGTCAAAGCATGCTGAATTTTTTCTGGATTTTCACCATCAACATCATGCTTCCGGTTGTAGAGAAATCCTGGCTCATGATAGGCGTTATCAATACTATAGTTCGCCTGTTTGAGTATCAATAAGACACCCGGACCAGCATCAACATGTGAATAATCAGCGTAATTCAGATAATCATCAGAATCCGATCCGGCTTCTTCCATCCAACGGTTGAATACCTTGATGAAGTTGGTATAGTTAACTGTACTATCTTCGGTTGCATAAACCTTGATATTTATCTGCTGTAAATCCATTCGCTACTACATTTCCTTTCGTGAAGTAAGATTGGGATATAAATCTAATATTAGAGTGAAGTTCTTTCCTAATAATTATGTTAGGGGGAGTTGACTTACATTTTGTCCATCAACGCTTACAACCGACACATTTTCAGCTTGTATCCAACTAACTTTCCCTTGTTTATCACAGACACAAACCATCGCGTATTGCCCTTCAGCAACATCTGCCATCCAATTTCCTAAAAACATATTTGGTTTTGAAGATTGGTAGGCACCAAAACCTGTGCCGAGTAAGCAGTAAGTCTTTCCTGTGGTATTATGTTTAATAATCGTTGCCATTCTTTCTCCGATGGGTGTTATATATTACGGACATACTACTTGATGTATATTGGAATAGTATCTTTATAATTGAAAGGTATTATACTTTAATACAGCATAAAAGTCAATCTATTTGGGATTATAGGGTTATATTGATAATGGTGTCTATAACCATATTTCTACAATTGGAATATAGATATACCATTTCTGATAGATAATGTCTCTCTTGTAGCATAAACTTTCCAGTTTGTGCTACATTCCGCTTCATCTCTAACAATAGGAAATGGGAGAAAAATTGATTGAAATGGTAATATAATGTGGAATTGGGGGCATGTAGCTAATTAGGAATTGTACGTGAAGATTGTTTAACTTAATCGTATTGACAAATTATCTATTCTTTGATAATATATCTCCTATAGTGTATTGCTATGATTACCCGCGTCCCTCAGTTACTGTGGATATAGTTCTATTAACGGATGTCAAGCCATATCCTGAGGTGTTATTAATCCAGAGAAAAAATCCTCCTTTTCAAAATACATGGGCACTCCCTGGTGGTTTCTTGGAAATGGAAGAAACTCTTGAGGAGAGTGCATTACGCGAATTATACGAAGAGACAAACATCTCTAATGTTAAATTGACCCAAATAGGAACTTTCGGACATCCGCAACGGGACCCACGAGGACGAGTTATAACTGTTGCCTATGTCGGGATTATTCCAAGTAAGATAACGGACATTAGAGCTGGTTCTGATGCAGGTGAAGTTGCTTGGTATTCAATTTCTAATTTACCTGAACTCGCATTTGACCATAATATAATAATTCACACAGCCTTAGAAAAAATAATATGAGACATTACGGTTTAACTATAAATCTAAAAGATGACCCAAAAATAATAGAGCAGTATAAAGCTTACCATAAAGAAGCTTGGCCTGAAACATTAGCCGGTCTAAAAGCTGTTGGTATAACAAAAATGAATATCTACTTGATAGGTAGGCGGTTATTTATGGCTATGGAGACCGTGGATACATTCGACATAAAACGAGATTTTCCACGGTATCTTGAGGAACATCCAAAATGTAAAGAGTGGGATCAACTCATGCGTACTTTTCAGGAACCTGTTGATGAGGCAAAAGAGGATGAATGGTGGGCAGAAATGGAACCGGTATTTGAGTTATAGGCATTTATAGAATGTAAAGTACTCCTTAAATGTCCGGTGATTTGGCAGGCTAAGAATAGGTAAGGTTGAAACTATGAATATAAACTACGACTTCATTGCATTCAGTGGAAGACTCACAGAAAACAGTTGGAGCCTTGGCATGAAAGCGATTCAAGGGGAGATTCCATTGGATGTGGTTATACCCAGTTTACGAACATCCGGTAAGTTTGATGATGAAGATATCATCGGTGTATTAACAAAAGAAGGTATATCCCGAGAAAGTAATGATGTCATGGAGTTTTACCGATATCTCCGTCAATTGAATCCAAAAGCTAATCAGGTATTCGGATTTAATGAAGTAGTGATTCGAAACATTCATACTCGATTAAATTCTCTCAAGATTAACGAAGAACTTCGCGTTCAAATTACATATACCGAACGAAGAGAAAACTATAGTCCAGCAACATATAACATTAAACTATTAGGAACTTTCGAGGTGTCACCAACAGATACTGACCAAGTTCCTGATTCTGATGATACCGATAACATACAAATAGATATACCTATAGAAAATACATCAACAGATACAATTACAGATAATATATCTCATGAAGATGAAACACCACCAATAACACAAGATAACATAGATCAAGATGAAATACCTGTTTTTCCAAAGGATCCAACACAGACAGATCAAGATATTCCTGTCTATAAATCCACAAACACATTGGAAAAGTTGATCGTATTCACACGAACGCTTCAGGCTGAATTGAATGAAACTAAGCAATCCATGGCAATGATGGCTGAACAGATAATGGTTTTAGAAAACGAACGCGAACGCTATCGAGAATTACAAGATCTAATTCAGGATATGCTTGATCGCATTACACATACTGAGAATTTTGATAATCGGATTGTAACTCTTGAATTGGATCACATCCAATTCAAGAAATTACAACAAGTCTTAACAACATACTTCAGAACATCCAACCGGCATACACAAATACTCCTCAATGAAATAAATGATGATGATGATATTATCCCTGATTCTCAAACATAGATCTTATCAGTTGATGGCTTTTCTAACTTCATTTCTGATTGGTGGTATATAATTCTTACATCATACATTAATTGACAGATAATCTTTCGAATGGAGACAATTTCATGATGAAAATTGGCACTATGTCTTTAAATGTCAAAGGCACTAATGCAACTGATTTTTCTCAAATTGTTTATGACCTCGGCTTTGATGTGATTGAACTACATTCAAGCGCATTTGAATCTACCGATGTAAACTATCTTCGCGAACTGAAAATGAACCTTATGCGAAAAGGGTTGCCGTTAGGATATATTGGCATCAGTAATAACTTCGGAAAACCTGTATCGGAACATCCTGGAGAGATTGCTCTCATAAAGCAATGGATAGACATCGCTTCATTTATGAGTTGTCCCATAGTACGGGTCTTTGCAGCCTATGTTCCTGCAGACTGTGAAGACGAAGAGACTTTATGGCAACCAATGATTGAGGCGTTCAAAGAAGTAGCTGAATACGGATATCAATCCGGTATACTTGTTGGTCTGCAAAATCACAACCATAATAACGTTACACGTGATGGAGACGCAGTTTTACGCGCACTAAATGGAACGGATCACCCTTATTTCACACATATACTGGATACGGGGCAATACGCTGGGTCTCCAGGAGCCAGTGGACATCGTGGATCACCACATCCTGATTACGATTGCTATGCCAGTATCGAACAAACCGCACCACATGCTGTATATGTCCGAACAAAGTTCTATGAAATTGATAGCGGCGTAGAGGAATGGTTGGACTATCCAAGAGTATTGGATATTTTACGTGGGGTTGGCTATAACGGATGTCTTTCTGTTGTGTATGAAGGTCAATCAGATCCAATAGAATCAATGCGAAAAGCAAGAAGTTATTTAGAATCCATATTGTAAACATAAGCTTATCGAGGGTCACATGAAAACACGTGCTGCCGTAATGTATGAGCATAATCAACCTGTTGTTGTGGAAGAACTTGAATTAGTAGAACCGAAAGAAAACGAAGTTCTCATTCGTACTGCTGCAAGTGGTGTATGCCACTCAGACTTGTCGGTTGTTACAGGTGCTATCTATTACGATGCTGCTGTTATTCTTGGACATGAAGGTGCTGGGGTAATTGAACAGATTGGAGAGGGTGTATCAGATTTCCACGTTGGGGATCATGTTATCCTGTCTTTCGTCAGTTATTGTGGTGATTGCCGAATGTGCCAAATGGAAAAGGTCTGTCTGTGTGAAAGCTATCCTGTTCCACGGGGATTTTTGTTAGACGGTACATATCGATTCTATAACAGTTCTGGTGATGGTATTCTTCAAATGGCTCGTGTTGCCACAATGTCGGAATATATGGTTGTTCCTAAACAAAATCTTGTGAAAATTGAACCGCATTATTCATTAGAAAAAGCTGCGCTTGTAGGATGTGGGGTGACGACAGGTGTTGGCGCGGTGTTAAACACTGCCAAAGTTGAACCTGGAAGTTCCGTTGCAGTTATAGGTACAGGCGGCGTCGGCTTAAATGCCATTCAAGGTGCTGTATTAGCAGAAGCAGAACAGATTATTGCGGTTGATATTGCTGAGAAGAAACTCGATTTCGCTAAAACTTTCGGTGCTACAGATGTTGTAAATGCATCTGAAATAGATGCCGTTGAAGGGGTACGTGAAATCACCAAAGGTCTGGGGGTTGATTACGCATTTGAGGTAATTGGAAATCCAGACACTATCCGGCAGGCGTATCAAATGGTACGCCCCGCGGGAACTGCTGTCATTGTTGGAATGGTACACCATGAAAAAGAATTTAGCATTCCGGCACAACACTTCGTTTCTTCTGAAAGAAAGATTATCGGTTCATTTTACGGATCATGTCAACCCCGGATTGATATGCCGAAACTTCTTAACTTATATACAGATGGCAAGTTGAAGTTAGATGAATTAATCACACGCCACTATAGTCTCGATCAAATTAACGAGGCGTTTGCTGATATGGAAGCCGGTGAAAATGCACGTGGCGTGATATTCTTCAATTAAACAACTCTTGATCTTACAATAGTCTTTACCACCATAAACCAAATATAATACTATTTCAATTTGATTATATGTCATTTTATCGCACTCTCCTCTGTAGGAGGGAACTCCGATTCCCGAAATTCTTTTCTCTCCTCTGTAGGAGGGAACACCGATTCCCGAAATTCTTTTCTCTCCTCTGTAGGAGGGAACACCGATTCCCGAAATTCTTTACTTGCTTTGATACAATCCTCTCATTCTACCTGTTGACCACTAAGAAATAGTTGAAGATCGAATTATGAAATCCATCCATAAAGCAGTACGCGACCAGTTTAGCCAACATGCCGATTATTATGCTGAAAGTAGCGCACATGCCGAAGGGGATACACTTCAAGTAATCCTTGACTTTGCTAATCCGAATGGCACAGAAAAGACTTTAGATATAGCGACAGGTACCGGTTTCACAGCTTTTGCCATTGCCCCCAAAGTTTCACATGTAATCGCCACAGATCTTACACCTGAAATGGTTGCGAAAGCTGCTGACTTGGCAAAAGAACAGTTAATACCTAACATCACATTTACCGTTGCTGCTGCGGAAGCCCTTCCTTTTACTACCGCTTCACTTGACTTAGTCACCTGTAGACTTGCACCACATCATTTTCAAGATGTACCGAAATTCCTAAATGAGGTGCATCGAGTTTTACGACCAGATGGCTTGTTTTGCCTAACAGATTCCGTCTCACCAGAATCAGAAAACTTAATCGAATGGCAAAATAGAGTTGAGAAGCTACGCGACGAGTCTCATGTATTTGGATATCCACCTTCACAGTGGGATAAGATGATACAAGATGCGGGGTTTAATATTGAGGATTCAGCACATACAAGAAATGCACTCATGTCCTTTATGTGGTGGGTGCGTCCTCACAAGAATCCGCAAGATGTTGTTACGGAAATTCGTAAGGCTTTTGCCGAACTCTCTCCAGATGATGCCAAAAAACACTATACTGTCGAACCATCAGGGGATGACTTCTATTTCTCTTGGCCAATGTATGCGGTTAAAGCAAAACGCATATAATGAACCAACCATAAAAAAAGATGTGGATGAATAGTCAATCTACCATACTATTTATCCCTTGTAGGTTGGGTTGAGGTACGAAACCTATAAGTGTTAATTTAAGGAAGGTAACCCTTGTGAACAAAGACCCGGTAGGTATTGAGTCCCGTAGGGACGGAATGTTTATAGCAAAAGTGTATACCTCCATATAGAGTCCCGTAGGGACGGAATGTTTATAATTAGGTTGTGGTTTACACATTCCGTTCCTACGGAACTCAAAACTCAGGATAACGGTTTGCTATAGACATTCCGTCCCTACGGGACTAAAAGCATCAATATCAGACAACTATAAACCACTAAATTGACGCCTATGGAGCGGTTTGGGACTGCTCCGAATATAATATAACATGAGCATATATGACACCTATTCATTTAGAAATGGAATTTATATCATACTTACCGTATTTGGAATTTATAGGGTTCAATTTCAGCTAAATTAGTCTTAGAAAGTTTGCGTTAACCTTGCTATGGCTAAACGTCCAATTATAGGTGTTCCTACAAATTGCTGATGTTGATTATCAAGTAAGTTCTGAATCGTTACAGATAACCTCGGTTTGGGACCTAATGGAATATCATATCCAACACTTAAATCCACTGTATAATACGATTCTACCTCACCAACATAAACACCTGATCTTACTGGGAATCCTTGAACGTATCGTGTTCGCAGACCCATACCCAATCCCATTTCTGGGTTCGTATATTGAACATTCCCACCAAACTTATTTTTTGGTGCATTCAGCGCAATATTTGCTTCTTCAAAGAAATCATTACTGACGAAAGAGTAATTAACCCCAAGACTCCAGTTCATAGTTAGGAAAAATGTCAGATTTAGGTCTAATCCGTTGACTGATATGTCACCATAGTTACGATAGGTTAACATAACTGCGTTTGGATCAACTGCCTGTTCAGGTGTTACGGTACCGAATGGTATAAACGCAGCACCATTATCATCTGTACCTGCTACGAAGAGAGTGACTAACTCGTCCACTGGGGATCCATTACCATTTCCTCCTTGGGAAGGTGAATCAAAGGCAAGGAGTGCTTGGGCAAGTGCGGCATTCTCAGGATCAGCTAACGATGCACCAATCTGTTGTCCAAGCGAAGCAACTAATGTATCCGAATCTAAAAACACATTTGGTGTTTCTACAAACAATGGACCGATGAAATTATTAATCCTTGAGTGGTAGATATCAGCCGAAAATGCTAATTGGTTCAGAAGAATTCCTTTATAACCAATTTCATAAGTTTGTGTAATTGTCGGTTCAAGAGTCTCAACATCATTGACATCTTCAACATTAATAAAACTTGATGTCTGAGGATCAAGTGAACGGAGTACATTCTTTACCCCTGTGACCTGCTGAGGAATAACTGTGTCGAACCCGGTAGATAGTGCTGTAACCATATCATCGGGAAGCCCCTGTGCTGTTAAACCTGCTTCAAATACCGGTTTTGCACTGCTCATCACAGCACTTCTGGCAACACCCCACATCACATTGGTAAAAACGGGATCATTAATAGGGATGTATGTGCCAACAGGTTGTTCCGCCAAAGCTGAGAAAGGGGATCTAAACAACGGTGTACCATTTTCACTTCTCTTGAATGTAAAGCCGGAATCTGAGGGTACGCCTTGAGCCCGTATATCGATATTTGGACTATAACCTAATGCGGGTTGGAAGTTCGCACCTAATTTAAATGCATCTACAGATGATAAAATATCAAGGAACAGGTTAGATGTCCCCGGTGTATTAAAAGCACGGTTATAGGTGACTCTAAAGTTGTGATCTTCATTTGGTTTTAAGGCAAGTGCCACCCGAGGTGATAGAACGATATCATTGAGATGATTGTGTTGATCTGCTCTACCCGCGGCAAGGAACTTCAGTTGAGGAAGTATATTGGTTTCCGATTGTATATACACACCTAATTCGTTGATATCATCTTTATCTTCATTTACACCATTAATTGTACCTTCCGTATCTGGACGGGTTAGCAAGGCATCGAATCCATAAGTAAACCTTTGTACTTCTCCCAATCCAATACTATGCTGAATCTGACCTACATGGAGGTTTGAATTATCAATTGTAGGTAAACCCGTTCTGAGAACATAGGTATCACCTGCATCACTTCGATTTGTAAAAATTTGAGTAAACAGGTCTTTATAGATAAAACGTGCTTGTGCAAAGCCGTAATTCCAGTTCTTAGCTTGGCCCGCACCAATTCCTGTTAGTTCTATTCCTGAGGCTTGGGTTAAACCGCTTGCGAGAATAATAGTGGCATCATCCCCTGCATTATAATCTACGCGAAATTCACCTCGAGCAAGTGAAGTGTCAAATATCGGGGCTTGTTTCCCTTCAACATCCTCTTTCGCACGTCCCTCTTCCCAATCATGTCCTCGTGTATAATTCGCTGTCAATTTATATCCAATAGTATCGTTTACTACACCCGCATGTCTGAGGGATCCAACGAATATACTACGTTCCCCTCCACCTAAACTAACTGTAGTGCCTTGTGAAGTAAAAGGAGATCGTGTGAGAATATGCATCACACCATTGGCACTATTTGGACCATATAACGCCGCACCGGGACCTGATACAACTTCTATCTGTTCAATATCTTCGCTTATCGTAGGAATGAGTGTATAGGCGTTAACACGAAGGGAAGGGACGCTGGCAATCCGATTATCAACAAGGGATAAGAGATTACCTGAGAACACATTATTGAAACCCCGCACAACTACATAGGATGTACCAATCCCTGATGTAATAACATCTACGGCACGTAATGATTTTAGGTGTTCCGTAACACTCAAGGCAGCACGGTCTTGTATCTGTGTGTTATCAATAACCGCAACCGAGGCAGGGGCTTCAAGGACTTTCTCCTTACGACGAGAAGCTGTTACTGAGATTTTCTCCAACTCGAGTATCTCTGAAGTGCGTGGTGTAAGTATAATCTCTATAGATTTAGTTTCATCTAATGCAAGTAGGATGTTTTCCATGACACTTTCAACATAATTTATTGAGGATGTGGTAATGGTATAATTCCCAGCAGTTAAATTTTGAATTGTCAGTGTGCCCCTTACATCAGTGTTGCCTTTAGCAGCATTTCCTATTTTAGGAGTGATTGTAACAGATACACCGTTGATCGGTTTTCCTGTTTGTGAATCTTTGATTGTAATGTAAAACGTTGCTGCTTCTGCCATTCCGAACATTATGAATAAGGACATAAAAAATAATATAATAACTGCGATAGATAGTTTCATTATACTATCTCCTTTATTTTCAAATTTACTATATAATAATCCATCAGTATTTAGATAAATAATAGAATAAAATAGATTAGTGTCTTGATTGGTATAATTGCTTATTAGTATATGGTATCAAGACAGACTGAACTTGTATAAGTAGTGCAGTTTCTCAAAACTTGAAGAATTGTCAAATAAATATACCAATTTTTAATGATGATTACGCATTATTTATTCTCTATAATTGGTATTGCTATCCTCTTGTAGGTTGGGTAGAAAACCGAATCAAGGAATCTTTGTATCCTAACTTAAGAAATTTACTATTTCTGCATGGGTAGGAAGGGAAGGAATGACACCCACTTTTTGGGTTGCTATTGCACCAGCTGCATTTGCATACTGCATAATGGAATCCAATTGGTCTTTTTGCAGTGAGGGTAGGTTAGGATGTTCAATCAATTTACTGAGCATTGCAGCAACAAACGCATCGCCTGCTCCCAATGTATCAACGACATCAACAGCAAAACCATCAACATATCCGTCAGCATGTCCATTCGTATAATAACAACCCCGTTCTCCTAATGTAACAACAAGCAACTTCACACCGAGTTCAAGGATCTGTTCAATTCCTGGTGACAATTCAACATTGCCAGTAACAAACTCCCATTCCTCTTCTGAAATTTTGACGACATCAGCGTAAGGCATCACTTCCCAAATCCAGTATTTTGCATCATCTGCGTTGTCCCAGAGCATCAACCGCAAATTCGGATCATAGGAGATGAATGCACCTGCGGACTTAGCAGCTTGAATCGCTGTGAGGGTTGCCTCTCGCGTAGGTGAATGGCTGAGACTAACGGACCCGTAATGAAACAGATCTGCTGATTTTATGTATTTTATATCAATTTCATCAGGAGAAAGTTGTATATCTGCCCCTGGGTGTCGGTAGAAGGTAATATCTTTTTTACCATCGGAACGCGTAGCCACGAAAGCCAATGTGGTTCGAGAATCCTCTCCTGCTATGAGATATTCTGTGTCGACTTTGGATTGTTGTAGCGTTGTTGTCAAAAAGTTGCCAAACGGATCCGCACCGACCTTACCAATAAAGCCGGCTTCTATACCAAGTTTTGCTAATCCGACAGCGACATTCGCAGGGGCACCACCAGGTGCTTTAACAAAGCCTTGCGCATCTGCAAGGGTTACATCAGGAGTAGTGGAAACAAAATCGATGAGGAGTTCACCGATACATATAACTTTTGGCATGGATTTATTCCTAATCAAAAAATCAATGATAGCAAGTGGAAGTTCATGGGAAATATCTGTGTTTTATTCTACATGAATAGAGTACAGACTACTAAAATGTCAGAAAAATGTCAAAACATTTCAGATGTAAACACTACTGATACCATTCTTAAATGATAATGTAACATTATTCCGTAGTTGCAAGTCATTTGTCCAAATCAACGTCGGATCCACGTACGGAATTCGTCCAAATCAACGCCGAATCCGCGTATGGAATTCGGCGGGTTTCGTTCCTCTACCCGACCTACAAAGAACGGAAGAAAAACAAGTAGAATTGGTATGAGTAAGTATATCTGAAAATAGGATTTCATTATGAAATTGCTGATTTCAAACTTTTTTCTACAAATTTGAAAATAAAATGAAGAAAATATCTATAGCTAACAACTAACATTACCAAAAGCTACTTTTTTTACACAAACTGGAACCTACTGTACAGAATAATGGCTAACTATCAGCATATTTCATTCAAGACAACGTGTTCATGTATAAAACTCATTGGTGAAAAATAAAGTTAACATAGATAAACTACAAAGCACAAAATTGAATAAAGATATTTAGATGATATGAGGAGATCCTACTTCAAAATCATAATATTTTATGAGAAGTATATAATTAGGAAATAGACAATGACTATCTATAAAAACGTCCTAAATTCAAAATATTATTTTTGTCAAAAAATCAACTATAATATGCAGGTGAAATTGTCAAAATCAGCAAGGACAAGAAAAACACAAAATCACACTTTTTGGAAATTCTTAAAAAGTTAATTTAAAGTGGAGTGAAGTCAGTCTATGACAGGGGTTAGAGGGGTAATTTACACCAATTTAAATCCTACAAAATGTAGGAAAAAGTGTAACTTTTTTCACTTTTTTGCCACATGAAAAAATTCAACATTATCACGATTTTTTATCTGGGAATTTAGGATTAAAGGGTCTGTTTTGCACCTTATGAGTTGTCTGTATATTAGGATTAAAAGTTATATTTTCGACTATTAATAATATTGCCATTTCTAAATGAAATTGTCTCTTTTTTATAGCATAACCTTCGAATAGTTTAAATGATGTAATTGTTTACGTTGATAAGAGCAAAGGACTAATGGTGAAGATTGACAACGCATTATTGAGATGCAATATATAGGTTCAATATAATTGATATCAAACTTAATATGCCATATAATACGCATCAGGTGATGATTCTTATACCATTTCTATTTATTATTGTCTCATTACCTACTGTTAGGAATGAAACAGGGAATACACAAACTGAAAGTTTGTGCTACAAAAAAGAGAGTCTATCAATTAAAAATGGTATAGCGCTAAGGGATGACAGGTGCTATAACTTTAGGCGTTAAAACGCTAATTGACTTCTGGTGAATCAACACTAAATACTCTCAGGATATTCAGCGTCGTTTTCACAGAAGATGAAAACTGGTCGTTCCTATACAAACATATCTATTCAATTTGAAAGGTTAAGCTGTATGAAAACATTTATGAAAACTGCAATCATCTTATCATTCTTACTAATTACTATAGCATTCGCAGCGAATATTACAGAAGACGTAAACAACGATGGCGTCGTCAATATCCTTGACTTAACGCTCATCGCTTCACGTTTCGGTGAAAACATCGATCCATCCGAAGAACCGAACCCAGATGCCAACGGTGATGGCATAGTTGATATCCGAGACTTAGTGCTTGTTGCCAACAAACTCGGACAAAGCATATCAGAGAACACACTTATTTTTGGACGTGGCGGCGACTCTATTACACTTGACCCCGCCAACATTGAAGACGGTGAATCGGCTAAAGTTTGCGATATGATCTACGACACACTTGTCCAGTATAGAGAGAATACAACGGATCTTGAACCTGCCTTAGCCATATCGTGGACACGTTCCGCAGACGCATTGACATGGACATTCAACCTACGAGAAGGTGTACTATTCCATGACGGCACTCCGTTTAACGCTGATGCTGTTGTGTTTTCACTTACACGTCCACTCGTACTGTTCCGCAATTTTCATGAGCAGTTTATTAGTCAGATTATCGCACTTGATCCGTTAACAGTGCAGATTCAACTCAAGACACCTTACGCGCCTTTTATCAGTACTTTAGCGGGTACATCATTCTCCATTGTGAGTCCGACAGCCGTTCACAGCCTTGGTGAAAAACCAGTTGGGACAGGTCCATTCAAATTTAGTCGGTGGGATAAAGACGACAAAATCGTCCTGAATGCAAATAATACCTATTGGGCAGGTCCGCCAGCGTTAGACTGCATCTTATTCCGATCCATCCCCGATAACGCCACGCGGCTTGCTGAACTTCAGGCAGGAAATCTCCATGCAATGGAATTTCCGAATCCTGACGATATACCGTTGATTCAAGGTGAACCGCAACTTGATCTTCTCATGCAACCCAGTTTAAATCTCGGCTATTTAGCATTGAACATGGAAAAGCCACCCTTTGACAACCTAAAAGTCAGACTTGCAATTAACCATGCAATTAACAAAGTTGACATCGTTGACCGACTTTATCAAGGATTAGGGATTCCTGCAAAGAACCCTATCCCACCAACACTGTGGAGTTATGATGATTCCATTGAGGATTACGAACATAACCCCGAACTCGCTAAACAACTTCTCAGTGAGGCAGGTTACCCTGACGGTTTTGAGACAACATTGTGGTCATTACCTGTTCCACGTCCGTACATTCCAGACGGGATGGCACTCGCAGATGCTATCCAATCAGACCTACAAGTTGTCGGAATCAATGCAAATATTGTCACTTTTGACTGGGCAACCTATCTGAATAAAACGGCATACGGAGAACATGATATGGCTATGTTAGGGTGGATTGCGGATGTGGCAGACCCTGATAACTTTTTCTATTCTCTTTTGAGTATCCCCAATGCAGAAAAACCGGCGTATAATATCTCATTCTATAGAAATGAAACGTTGCAGCAACTTCTGGATCGCGCCAGAATGAGCACGGATGAGGATATACAGGATATAGAATCACAGGATTTAGGTAGGGGTAGCGTCATTACTGACCGAGATGTACGAACCAGACTCTATCAGCAGGCACAAGCCATCGTCCACAAAGACGCTCCATGGGTGCCTATAGCACATGCACAAAGGATTTTGGTTATAAGCAAAGATGTCAAAAATCTCAAACTTTCGCCATTAGGATGGAAATATCTACGGACTGCATCATTTGAATAAGCGTTCTGAAGAGAGGTTCAAAAGATTAGCAGAATTCCAGTATTGTTTCTCATTTTCTTTCTTATATCATTCCTAATTGACAAATTGTCATAACATATTGTAGGTCGGGTTTCGTTCCTCTACCCCATAGGTGTCAACTTAGCAGCTTTCCCAAACATGGTAGGTTCGGTTTGTAACCGAACCATAGGCGTCAATTTAGCACATTTCCCTAACATGGTAGGTTCGGTTTGGAACCGAACCGGGTTTTTAGACCCGACCCGTAATGGGAGGATATCTATAAGTAGGTTTCGGTGTCCACAAGACTTCAGAGGATTTTATGGGTTTTACGATTTATTTTTAATATCCAGAGCGGTTCCAAACCGCTCCTACCGGGTCTGGGTTTACGGGGGTT
>PYJD01000050.1:0-110602 GCA_003635315.1 Candidatus Poribacteria bacterium | reverse complement strand
ACAGCGTATCTCATAAATACTTCAATGACATTCGTATGCAAGCAAGAAGTACAAAACCTAAATAATTTTCGGCATAATGTTCCCAACGAACAACTAAACGACGAAAATCCTCTAACCAACTGAAAAATCTTTCTACTTTGAAACGATGCTTATACCGACGTAAACGCCGACCATCCTGTGTCGCCTGTCTTTTACGATTCTTTTTATGCGGTGCTACCATTTCAACACCACGACTCCTCAAAGACGCATCTAAAGGATCAGAGTCATAGGCTTTGTCCCCTATCAACACTGCGGGGTATTCCGATGTCCAACAGGCATCCAATGCCGGTTCAACTAAACGCACTTCATGACAAGAAGCATCTGTAATCAATACACTCACAGGTCTCCCACTCTTCTCTGTAATCGCTACCAGTTTTGTCCCCTTACCACACTTCGTTTTACCAACACAAGTGCCACCTTTCTTGGCAGGAACAAACTTCGCATCAATACAACACTCACTCACATTTATTTTTTTTTCGTTTTTCAAGCATTTCTGTGAGTGCCATTTGGACATTTTCAAGTGTTCCATCCGAAGACCATTGCTGAAAACGACGATGACAGGTTTGATAGGGGGGATACTCTTTTGGTAAATCCCGCCAGGGCGCACCTGTTCGCAACACCCAGAGTATACCATCTAACACTTCTCTATTACCACGCCAAGGTCTCCCTGGTTTATTCGAAGGGGGTTCTGGTATTAGTTGTTCGATAACTTCCCATTC
Organism: Candidatus Poribacteria bacterium; assembly: GCA_003635315.1. Classification (GTDB taxonomy): domain Bacteria; phylum Poribacteria; class WGA-4E; order WGA-4E; family WGA-3G; genus MSPOR6. The sequence goes on along the minus strand of PYJD01000050.1, from coordinate 109,844 downwards.
CTTATCACTCAATTCCATTCTAATCATCTCCTTACTCATAGTAGAAATATATAGTTTAACAGAGATGATTCTATAATAAAAATAATTTTAAAACAATTGATATTTATGAGATACGCTGTAAGAATATTCGCTTTTTGCGTAAGTTCTGAATCTTCAAATTCGCTATACTGTATCAATATCGCCAGTTTTCATGTGCCAGGGGTGCTCTGTTGAGTTCATCCCGATAGGAACGCCATTGGGGCAAATAGATATCCATATCTTTTGATTCCAAAACTATAATTTGCTTAAAGTAGTGGTCTGAAGTATAATATTAGCGTTACAACAAAATATATACGGTTCAGGTGCCGAAGTACGGAGAATAGGGAAGCGCGGTGAGAATCCGCCACGGCCCCGCCACTGTGAACGATTATTACCTATGTCAGGTAATTCCACTGAATATGCCACTGTCAAGGATTGATGGGAAGGTACAGCGGAAAGATCGTAAGTCAGGAGACCTGCCTGGATCCAGTTTCACGAATCTGCTTTCGCGGGAAAGCGGTGGAACAGAAGCACATCAGTCTCCTGGCAAATAAAGAATACAAGCATATTCAGAATTTCCGGATTCAAATAAAACAGATTGTCGCCTTTGTCCCCTGTCTTTCAGTGAAAGCAGGGGTTTCTTTTTTTCATTACGGAGGTTTTAATGAAAATTGGTTTTCTATTTAGGCGACACTGTTTTTACAACACTAACCATAAATTACATTCGCTCCTAATCCTTGGAGCAATTTTATTAACATTCCTCGTTAGTTCCGCTTTTGCCCAGTCAGATGTTCAAAATTTAGCAATCGTCGTAAATGCATTGGATAGAGACGATTGGATGGTTACCTCTTCTCTCTCAATTATTGACCTTGATACCCCGGATCTGAAACGCGGGATTGAAAAAGAGGCTATTTCCATAGGTGATGTTCCCACCAGCATACTTATTCAAGGACATATCGCCTATGTATCACGGTTCGATTGGTTATCTGGGATGTTCAGCGATAATATTCTGATTATCAATTTGGAACACAGAGAGATAATAGGTGTTATACCTATTGCCTCAGGTTCATACCCCCAGAGCCTTGCCCTTGTTAATTCCAATAAGATGTATGTAACCTGTGATAATTCTCACGAGGTGCATGTGGTAAATATTGGTTCACGTAGCGTGACCAAGGTTATTACAGACTCATCCTTTAATAAGACCAAAGGTCTAACAATTCTTAATGGAAAAGCGTATGTTACCAATCCTGCTTGGGAATGGGATGCAAATGTTGGAAAATCTGTATATCATCAAAGTAGCGTTACAGTAATTGATACACAGACAGATTCAGTCATTAAATCTATACCGATGCCTATAAATGCTGGAGGTATTCTCAATGATGGAGATTCTACTGTAATTGTAAAGACAACAGGCAATTATAGTGATATTTCTGGGAATCTTGTGTTAATTGATGCCACGACTGATGAAATCATCAAGACGATTGACCTGAAAATGACACCCGGTTCATTCGCTATTAATTCACAGAAGCAGATATATCTACAAGGTGGATGGCCGACTCGAGGTTTACTTGTCTACGATGTACCAAGCCAAAAGTGGATTCGAGATAAGAATGATAGACTTGAAGAGTTTGGGGGTGGATCAGGGATGACATTTGGTCCAGATGGTAAACTCTATATTACTAAACCTGACTGGACAGGTGGTGGTTTGTCTACCATGCTGGTTATGGGACCGGATGAGACACTCCTTAAGACTTATGAACTTGGACATGGGACTGATAAGGTTGTATTGGCACAGATTATACCTCGAAATGAAGATGTAAACGACGATGGTTTCGTAGACATCAAGGATCTGGTAATTGTCGGTCAGTCTTTTGGACAACGAGGTCCTGCTTTAGAGGGTGATGTTAACATGGATGGTGAGGTTAATATCTTAGATTTAGTTTTGGTGGCTCAGCATTTCTAAACATTTCAGTTTCATGGGTAGAGGATGTCGGGAATCGGAGTTCCCTCCTACAGGGGAGATCGTGAACGGAGTTTCCTGCTACAGGGGAGATCGTGAACGGAGTTCCCTGCTACAGGGGAGATCGTGAACGGAGTTCCCTGCTACAGGGGAGATCGGGAATCGGAGTTCCCTGCTACAGCGGAGATCGGGAATCGGAGTTCCCTCCTACAGGGGATGCCGGGAAAATAAAGGTTTCTGTTATGAGAAAATGGGAATTTTTGCTATTCCTACCATTACTATTCGTTGGATGTTCAACCGAACCCCTAAACGAAGCAGACTTATGGCAGATAACCTTCTTACCACTCGGGGCAAAACTACAATTTACTGAAAATGCTCCGATTAAGAAGGTGTCTACCTATAATTCTGATGGGACGATGGTTGCTCAGATTCGTTTTCCAACCCATCCACGACAAATAGAGTCTCTCTATTTTGAATGGAAGGAGGGGGAAAGTTATAGATTTGAAGCAACCTTGTTTACAGATCAGGTTATCGTGAAAACAGTGTCAGCCCCACGCGACTTTTCTCGTGGTGATTTAGAAATAGCTATTCCTTACGGAACAAGAAATGTCTCTACACAGCAATCCTCTGCAGAGAACAATCAGAGGGCACTCCTTTTGCAAGGTAGTGAGATGACAGCCACAGTCATCGTTAAAAATGGAAATACCCCTGCTACATTCGACCTTGAATTATGTTTGCCAAGAACATTGAAAGTAATCCGTGTTCCAGAAAGATGGAAGGTGGAAACAACAGAGGATCTAACTTGTTATTCAATAACCGATTCACTTTCTGTTGCGTCAGAGGTATGGCACCGTGATTTAGTTGTGAAGATCCCAGAACTTTCTATGGTTGAAATGGACAAATTGGAAAATCAAGATATATCTGCTATTGTTCGGTTTAACTCAGTAGATGGAAGGGAATGGGAGCAGCGGAGAATTGTCCAATTCAGTATAGCAACTGTACCAGAAATCTCTGAATATTTATCCATTGAATCGGTAAAAATGCCGACAGATGCAGCAGGTATAGCGGATCCAAGACAACGAGAAGATTCTATCTTCTATCCACGTCCACTCTTTGGTTGGTTATCATCACCACAGAATGATAAATATACCCCAACAGTCTATCAAACAGTCCATATCCGTAATAAGAGTGATGAGACAATCCATGTCGTTGTAGCATCCATCAATCGGGATATGTCAACAGGTGAACCAGTTCGTTTTCTTGCTCCACCAGATGAGGTAAATGCAGGGACAGATCGGAGTGTTAGTTTTGCAAGTCTCCCAGCAGGTGAACTGACCCCAATTCCCCTCCCGATCTATTTTCATGCTTTATCAGCGAAGGCGGGTGAATATGAACGTGAGATAACGGTCAAAATCTGGGGAAGTGATACAACAGTTCTGAGTGAAAAGAGACCGTTACACATTATTGTACCAAACCGACATGCGTTATTCGTTTGTGGATTGGCAATTCTTTCGAGTACGATTGGTCTTGTTGTTTTACTAAGATTTCATAGACAGTTTTTCACCCGTTTTTCAACAAAGCAGCTTATTGTCATTGCTCTGTTCGGTACTACGATTTTTGTAGCAGTTGTTGTGCCATCAACACTCTTTCTGAATCTTATCACAGTTTTTCTTGGACCTATTTCTGTTCTGGTTACTGGAATAATCAATGAGACACTCTACTATGCCTTACTTACGGCATTGTTAATTTACATTTACGGTTCTCCTAATGATAAGTCAGAAGAAAATGTGCAAGCCTCTAACAAGGGAGGGGTTATCCTTCTTGTTTCAGCAGTAAGACTACTACTCGGTGGTATTACATTCGGTCTATTTACACCGATGACGTTTATCTACACTGGAACAAGTGTTATCTTGTTAGAAATGGGTTTTTTCCTTGTAAGGAGACGTGGTTTACTTCTATGGGGAATTGTTCTTGGTATATGTGATGCGATTGCAGTATATGTAGATTTTCAACTTTCAATTCTGTTTTACCGGCTGTTTTTTGCAGATTGGTATATTGTTCTTCGCATATTCATTGAAGGTTTTGCTTATACATTCATCGGCGTATTATTAGGGGCAAAATTGGGTAAGGGTCTATGGAAGGTTGCGGATTAGAGGTGAAATTATGATGCACAATAGGACTTTCGCAAAATCCCTTCGTTTCCTGTTGAATCGGAAGATTGGAAGTGTGGAAGTGTGGTTTGCATTTTCCGAAATCCTCGCTTTATTCACCATATATACAATGCATATTGTACCATTTCTAAACGATTATGTGACATTATTCGGTAGTTCCAAATCAATTGTCCAAATCAACGCCGAATCCGCGTATGGAATTCGTCGGGTTTCGTTCCTCTACCCGACCTACGAAGAATGGAAAAAAATAAATAGAAATTGTATTAAAATTGAAATTAAGAATCATAAGGAAACGATAATGAAACAAATCAGCATACTCAGTTTGATATTATTACTACTTCTATTACCAATCAGCATATTAATGGCTGAAATTAACTTGGTTTGGGTTCGATCAGGCATTGTCCTCGAATCAGAGACGAAATATAGTTTTGAAACGAATGTAAGGATTGAAGTTGGACAAGATGATAATCTAAAAGCCGTTAATTCTATAAAACTGGATGATAAACGCATCTTAGTACAGTCAACATGGCAAGCAGGTAAAGCCTATGTGATCCGCGTAGGTGAGAATACAATTACGGCGACATCACCACTAAAACCGCAACCCTATCTCATCCGTACGATAGCGTTAGATGGATTATTATCTTTATTGGAAAACTTGCGACAACCCGCTAAACCTACTGCGATAGCATTCGGCAGTAGTATGGAAAACTTGAAAATGGCTATTGCCACAGATAGAGGACATATTGCAATTCTAAGTGCTATTACTGGAGAAACTATATGGAAAACGCGTATCTCTGAAGGGTATGTTAGACAGATTACATTTTGTGCAGATGATTCACTATTATATGTGGGAGAACAGGCAACCGACGGTTTTGTCTACTGTTATGAGTTGGCAAGTGATCCACCGAAACTTCGTTGGAAATACCGCACAGCAGATGAAATTGAGACATCTACACCCAATGATCCGGATAGTGTATATGCGTGGGTCAGCTATCCCGGTCAATCATGTATGAAGTCGTTACCTAACGGGGATCTCTTAGTGTCGGGAGTGCATTCTTGGACAAGCGAAGAAAAAGCTGAGAAACGATCCATACTCTATAGGTTTGATTCGCAGACTGGTCAAGTGAAGTGGAAATATCCAAGTGAAGGACCGATAGAAAAGATATATCGTTGGTTCGATGTGAGTGAGGATGGAAAAACACTTGCACTTCTTACGGATGACAGTGGTAATGGGAACGGTATGTTATCTGTTTTCGATGTTGATACAGGCACTGAAAAATGGTCTACAGAAATTGAACCATTGACACCCTATTTTAAGGGCGTAACTTTTTGGCGTGGTGTTAGTATATCCCCTAATGGAAAGTTTATCAATGTAACAACAGATGATGGTCGCGCCTTCATTTTTGATGTAGATAAATCAGAACCTATTTGGAAGGAAGAATTAGCATCGCCGTTAAAGGTAAGTGGTGTTCCCATTATCGCTACAACTGGGACAATTGGATCAACGGATTCTTACGCACTCTTTGTAACAGGAGACTCCTATATTCCTTATCACCTTCAGAAAGGAGCAGAACGTCCTTCTACAATGCATCCTAATGGGATGACTTTATTTGCGTTTTCGTGGCGTGGAGAAAAAAAGTGGCAATGGAAACTTGAGAATATGCCGCAAGGATTGCGGATTGACGAGAAAAGTCGTTATGCTGTATTGGGTGTCTCAAAACGTAGCAAAAACCCGATGGAAAGTCTACACGGGGTGTCTGTTTTTGATCTGAACGTAGAAGGAAATGGTTTATCAAAATATCTCTTTACATATCGTACTGAAGGACAACTACCGTATGATACACTTGCTATTAGTGCTGATGGTATGGTGATTGCCATAGTAGAAATGCCGATTTCATTACCAGATGATACACTACTTGGTAAGAATCAAGTCCATCTGTTGTATTAATTGTGATACATTTTTAGGAGAGAACTTCGATTACCAACCATTGGTATTATTATTCGTGATTCGGAGATTGTATTTACAAAGAAACATGTATCAGCGTGTAGTTATATTCAATAATTGAATGTCTTTGTTGGGGATATGGTTAGTATTGACAGAAGTTTTTTCAAAAAGTATACTTGTCATGTTTGTAGTAAGTGTTCTTGAGGAATTCTGTATATCCACATAAAAATTGTAGTATGGTAGAGTATACAATTTTTTCTACATACTGACTTGTAGGAGGAAATTCCATTTCCCGACTATCAAAGGGTGTGATCGCGATTCGGAGATCGCTCCTACAGGTAATGTGTATAAAGGGTGTGATCGCGATTCGGAGATCGCTCCTACAAGTAATGTGTATAAAGGGTGTGATCGCGATTCGGAGATCGCATCAACGGTATGAATGCCTTATTGGGCATTCCCCGCCTACAAGTAATGTGTATAATTATGTCAATATTTCACCATAATATTAATTGGAATGAAAATGCAACATTTTGACTTATGTCCGATTCCATCTTCTAACATATCCGATCTAAATTTAGCATTATTTATTTACGAATATCTTCCTCAGGCTGTTTCTCAAGAAATTTTAGAACAGAATGAAAGGACTGTAAATGAGCAATTAGCAGCAACGAAGATGATAGCATCCGTGGATGAACCTATACCTACAGTTCTTGGAATTCTGACAATTGGTAAGCGTCCACAAGATTTTCTCCACGGAGCATATATCCAATTTCTAAGAATTGATGGAAATGAACTAACAGATGAGATCTTTGACAGTGAGGAAATACGGGGGGCAATTTCAGACCAGATTCGTCGATTAGATGAGAAACTGATGGGACATAACCGAGTTGCGGTTGATATCACTTCTGGACCGATTGAAAAGCGAACAGCTGATTATCCTTTAGAAGCACTCCAGCAGATAACCCGTAATGCTATAATGCACAGAACATATGAAGGTACACACGCGCCTGTTCGCGTAAATTGGTTCAACAATAGAATTGAGATTCTAAGTCCAGGAGGGGTGTTCGGTGGAGTGACAAAAGATAATTTTGGTGATCCAGGGGCAACTGATTATCGTAATCCAAATTTAGCAGAAGCCATGCGTACTTTGGGTTTTGTGCAACGGTTTGGAATGGGTATCCCAATTGCAAGAAGGTTGTTATCGAAGAATGGGAATGCTGAACCCAATTTTTCGTTGCTTGACACCTTTATAAATGTCACGATCTACCGTAACGATAGGAATGATTCTTAAATATATTCATAAATGAGTATATGTACTATAGTTTGGACAATTTTCGTAATTTCATTAACAACTGTATACATACACCTTTCGCACCGCTGGTGCTCGTTTACTTGTGGCATTTACGTTTCTACACACCTTCCGCACCGCTGGTGCTACCGATTTGGTCATTAGTAATAGTTTTGTGCAAGTTTCAGGTTGTGGTTTAATTCATCAATTAATAAGTTCTCATTAAACCACAGTCTGGTGAATGTATCTAATACCATTTCTAATAATCGTTTTTCCATTAACCGTTGTAAAGAAGATCGGGAATCGGAGTTCCCTCCTACAGAGGCGAGTGTCATATAATGGCATATAATCAAATAGAAATGGTATTACAATAAATCCCAAGCACCAGCAGTGTGGGATGTGTCTAAACATCAAGAATGGACTTTCAAGTCTTTGTTTAATTCTTAAAACTGTCCAAACTATAGTAATGCAATAAAGCCTATTATGGTGAAATATTGACATAATTACACACATTACTTGTAGGAGCGATCTCCGAATCGCGATCACACCCTTTGGTAATCGGGAATCGGAATTCCCTCCTACAAGTCAGTATGTAGAATAAATTGTATATTCTACCATATATCAACTGATTTCTAAAAAATATGGGTGTGAATCCTTACTAATATAGGGTTTCTTTGAAGAAAAACTATATGAATTCAGTAACCGATTGATTTAATGAAACGTATATATAGGAAACATACGGTAATACAGCGCTTTGCGAGGTTGCCTGTGTGTTGAATGCTCTCAGAATTTAGTCGCACCTTGACAGCGGCGAAATTCTGAATAACAGACGGGACCACATTATGTTATTTTACTTGAATTAATGTATATAGTAAATTAATCCATAGTAGTAAGGTTTCATCGAATTTATATTTCAGTCACAGTATTTACTTACAAATAGGTTCTCATGTTCCTTTTGGATGTTTTGACTGAAAAACTTAATAATAAAAGGAAGTTTAATCATGGCTAAGAAATTGATGAAGGATGACATTATCAACAGCGTTGTTGACAAAACTGGCTTGAGTAAAAAAGATGCTGGTGCTGCTGTTGAAGCGTTCACCTCTACAGTGCAGGATGCCTTGAAAAAAGGTGATTCAATTGGTCTTATCGGCTTTGGAACTTTTGAAGTCAGAACTCGTGCTGCTCGTGAAGGACGTAACCCTCAAACAGGCGCAGCCCTTAAAATCCCTAAGAAAAAGGTCCCCGCATTTAAAGCCGGTAAAAAACTTAAAGACGCTGTCTCCTAAGAGTTTGCCTTGCTTGTAGAAAAGTCGTGGTATGGCATTTTATCCCTGATTTGATGCCTACTTCGGCTTTTTTATTTAAAATGCAATTGGTTTTTCACCTAAATTGACTAATTCAACAATACAGTATTGAGATATAATATTTCATTCTATATATGAAATATTCCCTTCGAAAATTGCTTTGATTTTTCCCACCCCGTACCGAAAAGTTAGTTGTTTTACCTACAGATTAACTCCCCGATGATCATTAGGATGTACTCCGAATTTCATTGTAATAAGTCATTCTCTGTGCTATTATAGAGGGTATATATCCTGCTTGCTTTTATGATTATATGTGGAACAAGTAGGATGATTTCATGTTGGAATGTACGGTTTCAGGAGTTTTTTCATGTTGATTAGAACGAGGGCACCAGTACGTATTGATTTTGCTGGTGGTTGGACTGATGTTGCCCTATTTACTGAAGAATCCAAGGGTTTAGTTGTGAATGGAGCAATCAATCGATATGCTTATGCCACACTGGCTTTTGAAGGGGGTACCGAATTTCCAGATTCAGTTGAACTCCAACGGGTCATAGATAAGAGTATACGGATCTATTCAGCAGATTTCGATACATTTGTCGAAGCAGAGGACGTACGACAGCTTGAATATGACGGTAACATTGATCTGATAAAAGCAGCAGTCCGACAAATGTCAATACAGTTTGGTGGGTTTGATCTAATAACACAATCAAATGCTCCTCCAGGAAGCGGTCTGGGAACATCTGCTGCAATGGGAGTTACCTTGATTGGTGTACTTGGAGCAATTAAGGATGTGACCTATGTTCCGTATCAATATGCGGAACTCGCGAGTAGTATTGAACGGCATGAACTCGGTATTCTGGGTGGAAAACAGGATCATTATGCCAGCGCGATAGGTGGGATTAGTTTCATGGAATTTCAAGATGAAGAAGTAAAGACATCCACTCTAACTTTACCTGCAGACATCCGATATGAATTAGAGAAAAACTTAGTATTATGCTATACCGGTCAATCACGATTATCAGGAAATATCCATCAGAATGTCACGCAAGCATATCAAAGTGAAGAGCCGGGTGTGAGAAATGCTTTAGACAAATTAAAAGAGATTGCTGAGTTCACAAAAAATGCCCTTATGCGTGGACGTTTAGCCGAATTTGGTGAACTCCTGACTGAAAACTGGGAGAATCAGAAGAAACTACATCCATCTGTAACAAATGATCGGATTGAGAAATTATTTAAAGTTGCTAATGAAAATGGAGCAATTGGTGGTAAAGCATGTGGTGCAGGTGGTGGTGGGTGTCTCCTTTTTTATTGCCATCCTACTCGTGAACATAGTGTCCGGCAAAAACTTGAAGATGCGGGTACAAGAGTCATAGACTTCAATTTTGATTTTGATGGACTTCAAATCTGGAAAGCTGATTAGATAACATACATATATGTAATCGGTCATATCAATACGACAAATAATTTCTTCTTTTTATTCAATTATTTCTAAAACACTCGGAAGGAAACTTCATGGAAAATACTCAATTCGATACTGATTTGGCAGCAGCAGAATTTTTACGAGATGCACGCGAAAGAATCATTACCGAATTAAAGAAACAGATCATTGGTCAAACCGAAGTAGTCGATCAACTACTTATCGCACTTTTTTCTCAAGGTCATTGTTTACTTGTCGGTGTACCGGGGTTAGCCAAGACACTACTCATAAGTACTTTTGCTCAAATACTTGAACTTCCATACAATCGTATTCAATTCACTCCAGACCTAATGCCATCAGATATTATTGGGACTGATATAATTGAAGAGGAGATGAATACGGGTAAACGTGCTTTTCGTTTTATTAAAGGACCTGTATTTGCAAATATTGTTCTTGCTGATGAAATTAACCGAACACCTCCAAAGACACAAGCAGCTTTACTACAAGCTATGCAGGAATATAAAGTAACTGCCGGTGGAAATACCTATGCCTTAGAACTCCCTTTCTTTGTTTTAGCTACACAGAATCCAATCGAACAAGAAGGAACGTATCCCCTCCCAGAAGCACAACTTGATAGATTTATGTTTAATATCTATATAGATTATCCGGAAAAATCAGAAGAGAAAGAGATTGTTCTGACAACCACCTCTGCTTATGATCCTGAGATTGAACCTGTACTTACTGGAGATGAAGTATTACAGTTACAACAGATTGTTCGGAAAGTTCCAATAGCTGAAGCGATGGTTGATTACGCAGTTGAACTGAGTTTGAATACCCGTCCAACAAATGATGATGCTCCAGATTTTATAAAAGACTGGGTTGATTGGGGGGCAGGACCGAGAGCATCTCAATATCTCGTGTTGGGTGCTAAGGCGCGGGCAATCATGCATGGACGTTATCATGTTAGCTATGAGGATATAAAAGCTGTGGCAAAACCTGTCCTTCGTCATAGAATCCTCACCAACTTTAATGCAGAGGCGGATGGTATAACCAGTTTGGACATTATCACGCGTCTGCTGGATGAGGTGGAACCCCCAGGATCAAATTAATCCTGACTTGCCAATTCCAATGTAAATATTTTTTCAAACAGAAATAACAGTTCGTACCGGATGTGTACTGATTTGTGGAATGGATGTAATGATTGTTGGCGTTATGTTATACCATTTCTATATGAAAATATAACATTATTTCGTTGGTCGGGTAGAAGCGCTTGCGATATCCGACTTTTAATTGTGTCATGTCGGGTTTCGTTCCTCAACCCGACCTACAATATGTTATGACAATTTGTCAATTAGAAATGGTATTTGTTTTATTTGCTATTGCCTCGTTCCAGGTTGTTGATGATATTATGATAGGTAATGTTGAAGTAACTCCGAAAATAGAAATTGTTGAAATTCCAAACAAATTATCTGTATTCAAACAGATCGGTTGTGATAGATATGTTAACGTTTTTGGTATTCACATTTTTGCAACTCCTAATACTCCTGAAAACAAACTCTCCCATGCCGCCGGAATATTGGCACAATATATAGATAACGACGAGGATGGTATCCCTGATAACACATTAGTTCTAAGTCATTTGATAAGTCGAGATGTCTTTATCATAATGCCGGGTACAGAATCGGAGATGGATAGATTGGATCTGCATGTTGTGGAGGAGGCAGGATTTCATTATGGTCAAGACCTTTATGGCGAAGAGACAAAACCAGATTTTATAATTGATGGAAAAATCAATGCTCCTGATGGTGATTATTACGATGGTGCCTTAGAGGAAATCTTGCATCCCATTACACATCATGGTTATGCAAATGCTTATCCAAATGTATTTGGTCTAAGACGTGGATCTTTGTTATCAAAGTGTTTGGATACTGCTCGTGGTGGATATTTTGAGAATGTTCCAAAAGATGGACCAAAAAGTGGTTATCCGATAGAATCTTGGTTTCACTATACTGATGAGACATGCGATTATGGATGCATGATGACAGAATACATCTATTGGGCATTAACATCGATTTTGGGTACACAAGACTTTCCCGGTAGGGATGAGGCACTTGAAGTTGAATGGGAACTGAATACAAGAGAGAAAGTTAAAACTGTAGATAATTCAGTATATGAACTTCTGACAGATCCGAAGTATAAGTTTCCTACAAAAGCACCTGATGGAAATTATAAACCATCAGCTAATCCCGTTACAACTATACAAATAATACCCTTCAAGGATGAAGGAGAATAGGATAGTAAGTTATATTGCTGTAGCGGGTCAGACAGTTACATAAGAATAATAAGATAAGAAAACATGAGATTGATTCATCAGGATTGTATTCAACGCACATTTATTGCGATATTATCCTGTTTCCTATTATTTGCTATTTCACATACCCAGGCACAGATAATGACACCTGAAGAGGTGTTAGGTTATCAGGTTGGAAGTGATTACAAGGTAGCAGGTTGGGAAACAGTATCAGGATATTTGCGGCAATTAGCAGATAATTCTGATCGGATTGTTGTACAGGAATTAGGTAAGACTACGGATGGAAAGGATTTCTTACTTCTACTCATCTCAGCACCAGAGAATTTGGATAAAGTAGACTTTTACAAGGAAAATCAACGTAAGTTGGCTTATCCAAAAGATGGAATTGTGCCTGAACTGGATACTATCTGTCAAGATGGAAAAGCAGTTGTTCTAATTAATTGTAACCTTCACTCGACTGAAATCGCATCCTCCCAGATGTCGATGGAATTTGCCTATGAATTCGCTACTCAAGATACGCCAGAGATAAATAAAATACTTGATAATGTCATTATTCTTTTGGTTCCATCCGCGAATCCTGATGGTTTAGACATCGTAGTGGATTGGTACAATCGAACAGTCCGCACACCTTATGAAGGGGCAGAACTACCGTGGTTATATCATAAATATACAGGACATGACAACAATCGAGATTGGTTTATGTTGACACAGGTTGAAACACAGATACTCACTCGTGTTCTGTATGAAGAGTGGTTTCCAGAGGTAGTATACGATGTTCATGAAATGAGTTATCGTGGACCACGATTCGTGATTCCGCCTTACTTTGAACCGATGAATCCCAACATTCCACCCATTCTACAGAGGACACTTTCGTTAATCGGTGCTCAGTTGGCATACGACTTTACGGATAACGGTTTTACAGGTGTACTTTCGAATGCAGTTTATGATTCCTGGTGGCATGGTGGTTTTCGGACAGTCCCATACCGTCATAATATGGTTGGGATATTGACGGAAGCGGCGCGTGTTGAGATAGCAACCCCAATTTTTCAACCCAGAGAAACCTTAAGAGGGTATCGAAGAGGACTGGATAAATATACGCTCCGCACGAATTTTCCTGAACCTTGGCCAGGTGGATGGTGGCGTTTGCGTAACATTGTAGATTATGAAAAGATAGCAGCAAATTCCATACTCACTTTTGCTGCTGACAATAAGGTGATGCTCAAGCGTAATTTCTATAGAATGGGACTTGATGCTATTGAGAAGGGACAGAATGAACCACCGCGTGCATTTCTAATACCAGAACAACAAAGAGACATACACACGACGTTAAAGATGTTAGATATTTTAAAACGGGGTGGTGTGGAAATACATCAGTCAAGGGATATTTTCATTGCAGATGGCGTGGAATACCCGGAAGGGACTTATGTTGTGTTGATGGCACAACCTTTCCGAGCACATGCCAAAGATCTACTTGAAGTACAACACTATCCAGAACGGCGTCCCTCACCAGAATCATCACCAGAACGACCTTATGATGTGGCTGGATGGACACTCCCTCTACAGATGGGTGTTAGAACGGTAACCGTTGTGCATCCTTTTGAAGCCGAGTTGGACTTGGTTGACACTATTCCTATGGTAGAAGGAAATTTAAAATCCATTCCTGAAGCGACAAGATTTCTTTTTAAGAATCAGACAAATGTTGATGCTATAGTTCTGAACCATCTATTCGAAAGGGTTATAGAAGATAATAGTTTCAAACTCTATACTTCAAGTAAAGAAATCGAAAGTGGGGATAAGACTTTTCCACGTGGTACGATTCTTATCAGAAAAATGGGAACAGGAACAACATTAGATGAAGAAATACAGGACATTGCAGAAACATATGGGATTCAGATTTACGCAGATGATTCGATTGATGAGGATACACTTGAAAAAGCATTCTTTCCTATTTCTTCACCACGGCTTGGATTATATAAACCGTGGTTAGCAAGTATGGATGAAGGTTGGACACGTTGGGTTCTGGATTCTCATAAGTTTGCTTATAAGAGTCTAACGAATGCTGAAATACGTGCTGGTAATTTGACTGAACGTTATGATGCTATAATCCTTCCCGATATTGGTGCATCAAGGATTCTGAATGGACATCCATTAGGGAAGTTACCACTTGAGTATGTTGGTGGCATAGGTAATGAAGGATTGGCTAATTTACGCAGGTTTGTAGAAGAGGGTGGAAGTCTGATATGTTTGAATGCTGCCACGCAACTCCCGTTAGAATATTTTGGCTTAGAAGAGAAAGGTATTATTAATGTCGTAAAACAGGCAAAGAAGTCCGGAGAACCAGAGTTCTTTTGTCCCGGGTCTCTATTACGAGTATGGATTGATACCGAACATCCGATTGGTTATGGTTTAGATAAAGAGATGGCAATCATGTTTAAATTCAGTCCAGCTTTTGAAGGATCACGAAGCGGTGCCAAACCAATTGCCACCTATCCAGAGTTTAATCCATTGATGAGTGGTTGGATAGAGGGTGAGAAACGAATACAGGAAAAATCGGCGTTAATGGATGTAGAATTAGGGGAGGGTCGTGTGATTCTTTTTGGTTTCAAACCTCAACAACGAGGACAGTCCCACGGGACCTTTAAGTTGCTCTTCAATGCGATTTACTATAGTGCAGTGGATTCTAATTAATAATAATACCATTTCTATAAATGGTTTTCTCATGATTAGGTGCTATTCATGTCTTGAAATACTACACAAACTGAAAGTTTGTGCTACATTAAAGAGGTTTTATTAATGAGACTTTAATTACCAGAAATGGTACAAGATTAAAATAATACGGGTGTAAAGTTTTTGTCACTAAGCATTACGCTGCTAAGGCAATTTTTATTAATTTGAGACCAGTTTTATTAATTGTCTCAAAAGTGGTATGCCTAACAAAAGGATGTATCAGATGCTACGCGATTTTTTTACGAACAAATGGGCTCTTGGCGGTATCGGTTATCTGATAGTGTTCTCCGTTGCGTGTGTGTTGTGGTATCAGTACGATATAGCAGATGAGAGAAAAGCTGCACTCGATGCTAAAGAACTACTACGGAAATCGGAACTTTCTCATCAAAAAATAAAAGAAAGAAAGATGAGCAGCGTAGTGGGAGAAGCAGCTGATATAACCTCTGCAGAAAGCACAACACCAAACGCTGAGAAATCTATAACCGAAACAACTATTAAGGCTGAATATACCAGACTTAGTGATTCTCGCGAAAAACAGCCGGAACAGACACAGGAAACTGCAGAAGCCGTTCGTGTCTCACCATATGGGTTCGGACAGTATCCAGAAGTACCTTCTGATTATCCGACTAACGTCATTTGGAATAATCCTGGAGCTAAAGAGAATCTTCCTGACCACGCGCTGAAAGGTATTGAACTGATAGATCGGGTTCTTGTTAAGTTATGGATTGAAGGAGACAAAAACTTCCGGGGTGGATGTACTGATAATGGTAAAGTTTATCCTTACTACCATAATACTGTTTATGTTCGTTATGCACAACAAGAAATGCCTGATGGGACATATAGGAGGTACGTTACCAGTTACTTGTCAAGTCCTGATGTTGAATACGAGTACGAAGATCTTTTGTCCAATACACCTCCTGTTCACCTCCGTATAATGGAATTAGATTCTACAGGAATTGATCCGTATCAATTCCTAAACTTACATTGAATGAAGGAGCAAAAAATGTACAAATTCTATACAAAAGGAAAATGCTTTAGATTCTTATCTGACCTTGTCGTGTGGAGGATCTTTTGTATAACGTGTAGTCTTAGTGATTATTCATCAGTTTCTTCTGGAATCAATATATCACTATCCGATTCATCATCCTGTTTATAGACATCAAGTTTTCTATGTAAAGTACGTACCCCGATATTTAGTATTCTTGCTGCTTCGGTTTTATTATTTTTGGTCTCTGCCAAGGTTTTTTCAATCGCTTCTCGTTCAATTTCTTCCATTGTCATACCGACCCGTCCGATTGAATCTTCTTCAACTCCACCATGAGTGCCAACAGGGGTTTGTATGCCACTTCGTCCGTTTTCTGGTATTGGTAATGGGATTAATCCTTCTTCAGTTTTTTGTTCAACTGCTTTAGCAATGGTTGAAAGTACGTCTAAAGTTTTTCTGAGAATTGATGCGGTATCTTCAGTTTCTGTGACCTGTAACCAACTGGTATCATCATCAGGAATAAGTGATGGCATCTCAGTGGTATCATTTGCATGGGGTTCCAGTAAACGGACAGCAGAAAGAATGAGTCCAAGAATCGTTTTGTAAACTGCTTCGCTTTCTGTTGCGATTAATTGAGGATCAGGATTAACGACTTTTATGGATGTCCCTGACTCATCAAGAATTTGTATTGGATATTTTGTATGTTGGGATTCTATATCTGTTGGAATGTCTTTTAATTCAATCTTATCAGAGGCTGTTAGGATAATAGCAGATTCAATGGCGTTTTTGAGCTGCCGGACGTTTCCATACCATGCGGCATTTTGGAGATAGTTCAGTGCTTCTGGATTTATTCCCTTAACCTGTTTATTGTGTTTTTCACTTAATTCCGAGATAAAGGCGTCCACGAAGAGTGGAATATCT
The DNA here is from genome assembly GCA_003635315.1 of Candidatus Poribacteria bacterium. Taxonomy (GTDB): domain Bacteria; phylum Poribacteria; class WGA-4E; order WGA-4E; family WGA-3G; genus MSPOR6. The sequence goes on along the minus strand of PYJD01000050.1, from coordinate 92,797 downwards.
TCACGTCTTTCTCTTAACGGTGGTATTCGAATATGGAATAGGTTTAAACGGTAATAGAGATCTTCTCGGAATTTTTCTGATTGAACGGAATGTCCAAGATCGACGTTTGTGGCAGCAATAATTCGGACGTCTACCTTTACATTCTTTTCACCTCCAAGTCGAGTAAATTCCTGTGTTTCTAATACGCGTAGAAATTTTACTTGCACTTCGGGAGACATTTCACCTATTTCATCAAGAAATAGTGTGCCACCATCAGCCAGTTCAAACACACCACGTCGCTGTCCGGTTGCCCCTGTAAATGAACCTTTTTCATGACCAAAGAGTTCACTCTGAAGAAGGTCTTGATAGAATACACCACAGTTGACGGCTTTAAAGACTTTGCTTTTCCGTTGACTGTTTTCGTGTATGGTTTCTGCGATAACCTCTTTCCCAACACCAGTTTCCCCAGTGATAAGGACAGTAGCATCTGTTGGTGCAACTTTCGCAACTTTACGCCATACAGATTGTATCTGTTCGGATTCCCCAATTATAGGGTATGATGGTGGATTGGAAAGGGGTGTTGGAAGATTCATTTATCTCTCCCTATAGACCCGTTGGAAGAATATACAACAAACTTACTGGATAATATCAAGTAACACTTCAGGGTTTTCTTTGACCTGCTCAAATACCTCAAATCCTTGTTCACATGCAGCTTCACACAATTTTCTCATAACGACACCTTTGAGTGCCCAGTTTGTGGTGCGTAAGCTTTTCTGTAGTGCACTTCCAGTTTCAACGACATGAACATTCGGTAGATTCTCATCTACTGCCTTTTTCTGGCTTTTTGGAAGTAAAAATATGATAGGAACGGAACGTTCCAGTTCAAATACACGTTGCAATGATTCTATATCATCAGGCCTTAATAATGAGAATACAAGGTCATAACCTTCAAGTAGAGCGACTGTTCGTTCAGGTACACCGGTATCATCTAATTCTAAAATATCCAATTCATGGAGTGGAGAAGTATCAAACGGAACGATGATATCCTCTTCGTTGACCGGATCCATCTTACCATCAACCCGACAATGATACCATGGAAAATATAGATCTATAGAATGCTTTCCATAATTCTTGTGTGCTCGGATCTGATCTAACCCTTTACGCAACTCTACATAAAGAGGTCCAGTGAACATTTCCTTTGCAGGTAACCGATAATCCCTTTCCTTATTGTGCCAACCTTCTTCGTTAAAACCGCACAGTTCTTTAATTCTCAATTTTAACTGATCTGGTGAGTTACAATCTTCAGCATTAAGTGGATTATCGATTTTATGCTTTTGTCCTGTTGTGTAAGAATTAAAAACCAATGCCTTCACGAACTATGCCTCCTGGTTATGTTCTCTACGTTGCCATAAGTATAGAATAGGACTTGCTATGAAGATAGAGGAATATGTTCCGATAAGCACACCGACAATCAACGCTAAGGCAAATGTATTAATTTCTTCACCAGCACTGGAGAGTACAAAAATAACGATTACCACAAATAAGGTTGTTATGGATGTAATCACTGTTCTACTGAGCGACTGATTGATGCTACGATTTACGACATCTATGTATTCAGTACCACGCAAAGATATGCCATTTTCGCGTATTCTGTCAAATACAACAATTGTATCATTGAGTGAATAACCAATAATAGTAAGAAATGCAGCCACAGTTGGTAGATTGATCTCTTTTGTGAGAACGGCAAATAGACCCAGTGTGATAAGCACATCGTGGACAAGCGCTGCAATAGCCCCGATAGCAAAACGGAATTCAAAACGCCACGAAATATACACCAATAAGATTGCAATTGATGCGAGGACAGACCACAATGCAGACCATTTTAGGTCTTTTCCAACACTTGGTCCAACTTCAGTAACATTGACACTATCTGAAATTGCTGTCCATCCCTCGCCACCTTCAAGAAGTGCGTCGGTAAGTATTCTTCCAATGCTTGCTTGAATTTGAATAGTCGCATTTTCAGATAAATCCATTTCAAAGGCATTTGCAAATGTAATTTCTATCATCCCCTCATCAGCGATTGGTTGAAGGGCAATAATTTCGTTGACTCGTCGTTCATTACCATCAATCAATTCAACGGTATCATTAACTGATAATAGATGTATTTGTGGATCTGTACTGCTGACTTTTAGTTTTGTGGCAGTAGCATCTCCTGGATCACCTTGGATGGGAATGTTGAACGACTGCTTCTGAAATTCGGGGCGGTATCCCATAGATATGAATGCTTTATTCTCGTTGGGATCAATTTGTATTTTGGCATCACCATACCCCAATTCCGATAACTTGGATTTCAATTCTGTTTCTGTAATAGATTTACTGAATATTGCTTCAATCTTAACGCCGCCACGAAAGTCTATTCCAAAATTAGGACCGCCATGAATTGTGAGGAACACAATTCCGATTAAGATTAATATGGCAGAGAAAGTAAACCCAGAACGGTATTTGTTGATAAAATCAAATTTTGTATCTCTTAATAGTTGCAATTTTAAATCCTCTCAATCTTCCTGCACTTCGTAGTGAAAAATCTATTCTGTATGATAGAACCTACTGTGATGGAAATTGTCTTCTGTAATTAGATGCTCAGTTTTTGCACATCCCGATTTCCGATAGTTAGACCGTATATTTCCCGGGTGACAACAATTGCTGTGAACATACTGGCGAGAATACCAATGCCGAGTGTTACTGCAAACCCTTTAATTGGACCTGTTCCGAACTGATAGAGGACAAGGGCAGTAAAAAAGGTTGTTAGGTTGGCATCTAAGATAGTTACAAAAGCGCGTTGGTATCCGCTTGTGATCGCTTGCCATACAGGTTTGCCTGTCCGCAATTCCTCACGTATTCGTTCGAAAATCAGAACATTTGCGTCAACTGACATCCCAATAGTGAGTACAAGACCTGCTATACCGGGGAGTGTTAGCGCTGCGCCGAAACCTGCCAATGCCCCGAGGATAATTATCATATTAAAGACGAGAGCGACGATAGCAATTAAACCGGATAATCTATAATAGATAACCATAAAAACTAAAACACCGGCTAAACCGATGATTGCAGCCTTGACGCCATTATCAATAGAATTTTTACCTAATGTAGGACCGACAGCTCGTTCCTCACCGACTTGAACACCGACAGGGAAGGCACCAGCTTTTAGGATATTAGAAAGATAGTTTGCCTCTTCAAAACTGAAATTACCTTCAATCATAGCCGTATTGAATATTTGCGAATTAATTACTGGTGCTGACTGTACTCTGTCATCAAGGAGTATAGCTAAGTGTTCACCGATATGGTTGCCAGTAATTTGTGCAAATTTACGTGCACCCTCACCATCAAAATCAATGAGAACAACAATCTCAAAACTGGTTCGTCCTGAACTGGGTCGTGCTTTAGTAATATGATGTCCTGATAATAGGACAGGACTTTCGAGCACATACCAGTCCCCTGTTTCGTGATGATAGCGAATTTCACTGTTTTCAGGTAGGTCGTCTGGAGGAGCGGTATCCGCTGAACCGGACCATCTACTTCCACCTGCTGGTGATTTCTTTACAATTTTAAACTCTAACCGTCCCATTGTTTGTACAATCCGGAGTGGTTTTGAGGAATCTTTTGCTCCTGGAAGTTCAACGATGATTCGAGGTCTATTTGCTTCCTGACGTATTGAAGGTTCAGAAACACCAAAAGCGTCAACACGATTTCGTAAGACTATCAATACCTGTTCTATGGCTTGGTCGCTATATTCTTTCATCCCTCTATCACTGAGACGCAGACGATAAGAGGTTTGTGTGGTCTTTTCTGCTAATACCTCTGGATTATCGAAAAAGTTCACATCATTTAACAGTTCGACGGCTTTATCAAGGTATTTTTTCTTTTCTTCTTCATCTGACCGAAGTCGGGATGGAATTTCGATGAGTACGATTAAGGCATCTTCGTTGGGGACTTGTTCAGCCTGTCGACACAAGACCTGTTCAGCTCTTAGACTCTCTGGAATAGAGAAAGCGTTTTCTTTGAGTAGTGCTTTTTTGGATTCTTCGAGATTGATCTCGAGAACAAGGTGCACCCCGCCCTTCAAGTCTAATCCTAACTTTAATCGATTTTCAGGGAGTATACTTCTTAGACTCATCGGTAAACTTCCGTAAAGATGTAAATTCTCCAACGTTCCAGCAGGATTTTCTTTAGCTTTATCGGAAATTAAATTTACGAAAAACTCTTTGTCTTCAGTTGTATCAAACAGATAGTCTGTTGTTTCTTCTAATCCGAGTTTATTTAATTGTACATTGAAGACATCCTGTAGTTCTTCGGTAGCTTCTTGGAAATTAGTTCCCTCAGGTAGATCAACCGATGACAAATCAAGCCTGAAAGTATTATCTTCAGTGATTTCAAACTGAGGTAGTTTTTCCTGCAACACTCGTGGTATATTTCCGTACAACGGCAGGTATAATTTGTCCAGTGTAGGGATAAGGTATAATACAGATAATAGTAAAATACCTAAAATTAAAACAATTCTCCAGATATTGAATCTGTACATCAAATGCTCCTGTATTCTATTACTAAATTTACGGATGCGAGAAATAGCTAAAGTTTATTTGCTGAATAATATGCGCTCAATGTAAGGAAAAGAAAATTTAAATCTTTAGATTCTGCTTTAGCAGATACGGTATGACAGTTTTCAACCGAAGCAGAAAGTTAATTACATCGAATTCACGATCCTATATCTTTTTCTCCTGAAGATCTTAGAAAATCTACTGGCTTTAAGTTGATTGAAGTTCTGTTTACATCTACATCCGTAAGACTATGTCAATTGTCTGCATTACGATTTATAGCGTGGTTCAACGTTATTTTGTTGCTAATTGGTGCGCCTGGGAGGAATCGAACCCCCGACACGAGGCTTAGGAAGCCCCTGCTCTATCCCCTGAGCTACAGGCGCGTTGACACTCATACCCTCGTATAGTAGACTCTGAATTCTTGAAAACGCAACAGAAAATTATAACATAGTATAATTCAGAATTCAACGAGAGAAAAGATCGGTTGATTTTCTATCTTTTTCCTACCCTCAAGTTCTTTGAGTTCAATTAAGAGTGCGATACCGATGATTTTCCCGCCAAGTTTTTCCACAAGTTCAATAGATGCGGCAAGTGTACCCCCTGTGGCTAATACATCATCACATATAAGGACACGACTGCCTTCTGGAAAAGCATCTTTATGTATAGCCAGTGTGTCCCGTCCATATTCAAGGTCATACGTTACTTCATAACACTCAAAAGGGAGCTTACCACTTTTCCGAATAGGAACAAAACCTATACCAAGCCTTTGCGCCAAGGCTGCCGCCACTATAAAACCCCGGGCGTCAATTCCAATTATTACATCTATTGATTCAGATTTATACTTGTCTGCAAATACTTCGATTGCTGCATTAAACGCGGTGCCATTTCCTAAAAGCGGCGTAATATCTTTAAAAGTAATCCCTTGTATGGGAAAATTTGGTATATCTCGTATGTAATTTGTAAAATCGTTCATAAGTACTTACGATTTAGATAACATAAATGTGGATTCTATTATTTACTTACTATACGACTTGTGCCAGTTAAAGAATTGTTTGTTTTAAATTCACACATGCTGCATTTAACATATAAACATTTCGTCCCTACCAAATCAACGCCAAATGCGCGTGTGGCATTTGTCGGGACTCAAGAAAGGTCAGGATAACGACTTGCTATAAACATTCCGTCCCTACATGACTCAAGAAAGGTCAGGATAACGGCTTGCTATAAACATTCCGTCCCTACATGACTCAAGAGGTTTATGTGACGTTTTTCTATAAACATTCCGTCCCTACGGGACTCATTACGGTGTATACACTTGTGCTATAAACATTCCGTCCCTACATGACTCAAGAGGTTTATGTGACGTTTTTCTATAAACATCTCGTCCCTACCAAATCAACGCCAAATACGCGTGTGGCATTTGTCGGGACTCAAGAGGGTTCAAAGAAAAAGGAAAACGCTCAAAACCTTCTGTTTATGTGAAAAATTTTTCTGCAATTAGTCATTTAGCACAACTCGTTATATTATATTTTCAATAGGTCGTGTTTTTGATTAGTGCTTGAAAACTGACTATCACATACATTATGATTCGGCATGAGGATGTATCATTATCTTCATCCCTTTCCGAGATTCCATCGCTTCAAATGCGTTATTAATTTCCATCAGGGGAAAATGATGTGTAATTAATGGCTCAACGCGAACCATACCTTTTTCAAGGAGACGAACTGCTAATTCGTGATGACGTGGCACACACCCATGAGAACCTGTGACAAAACATTCCTTATAATGGATAATATTTGATAGAATACTCATTGGTCGCATTGTTTTGGGCAGACCTCCAAAAAGGTTGACATAACCCCTGTGAGCGACCATTTCTACAGCTTGTTCATGTGCTTCTACGGAACCACAAGTGGTAACAACAATATCAGGACCTTGTCCATCGGTTTCTTCACGACAACGTTCGACCACATCTTCTTCCTCAGATGCAATGTAGACATCTGCTTCATAGTACTTTGCAATCTCCATCCGGAGCTTACTTCTTTGAATGCCAATAACCTTTGTTGCGCCCATCACGCGAACCAGATCAATCATCATACATCCAATAGGTCCCAATCCGATAATCACAACTGTTTTCCCGAGAGACATATTAACTAATTCGAGACCGTTGATAGCACATGCAAGGGGTTCGGCAAGGGCAGCATCGTCAAAACTAAGAGATGTGTCAAATGGCGTAACTGGACCCTCTTCCAAGACTAAGCGAGGGAGTTTCATATATTGTGCAAAAGCACCTGGAATTTGGTATCCAATAGCATAGTTGATATCGCAATTGTTTCCGAGTCCATTTCTACACCAATGGCACTGACCACAAGGTACATCAGCCCCAATAGAAACCCGATCACCTTCTTTTACACGTGTGACGTTTTTACCCGTTTTGACGATCACCCCAGAGTTCTCGTGTCCAATTATAGTTGGGGGTTTAACACGCGGATTTCCATGATGTAGGATCCGTACATCAGAACCGCATATACTTACAGATTCGACCCGCATCAGAGCAGAATCATCATCGATTTCTGGATCTGGTACATCCTGAACTGAAATATTGTCAAGACTTTCAAGTATTGCCGCTTTCATATTGTGCTAATTACCTATGTTATTATGTTTGATGTTTATGATGGGTGGATAAGTACTTTTGCGTAGAATTCATTTTTTGCGTTCATCATTTGTAATGTCTGTGTTCCATTTGTCAATGGCACCTTATGTGTAATCAAAGAGGTTAGATTTAACTTACGAGTTGCCATAGCTTGTAGGACAGTTCGCCAATCATCATCGTTGCCAGATATACTGTAATCTGAGTTCCAAGTTCCCAAGATAGTGACTTCGCGCCGCATGACTTGTGATATCAGCGATGCAGGTAGCGTAACATCTGCATCCGGATTGCCAAGAAGTACTACACTCCCACCTCTTCGAACACTGCCGAACGTATAGAGGTAAGTTTGTGGTGCTCCTGCTGCTTCAATACAAGAATGTGCCCCTTTTCCATTCGTCTCTGCGTTAACAACATCTACTACCTTTTCTATGGATGTATTGTAGACGTTATGAAAACCTAATTTTTTAGCTAATTCCAGTTTTTCATTAAGAATGTCAAACAGTAGAATCTTTTCAGCGCCAAGTATCCTTGCCCATTGTGCTACCATGAGTCCTATTGGACCTATACCGAATATTGCGACAATTTTCCCAACTTGAGACTCCTTAATTCGACGGAGTGCATGGATTGCAACAGCAGCAGGTTCGGTTAATGCCGCTTCTTCTAATGAGACACCTTTTGGTATTCGTATAATGTTTTCTTTTGGTGCTACAACGTATTCTGCGAATGCCCCGTCACTCCTTGAACCGAGGTAGTCATAATCGTTGCACTGTACATATTTTCCACTTTCACAGGCATCACATTTACCGCACCATATGAGTGGGAATACAACGACTGCATCACCATATTCGTAACCATCAACCCCAGGACCACATTCGTCTATTGTACCAGCAAATTCATGTCCACAGACAGTAGGAAAACTGTAAGTTCCTTTAGAAAAAATCCGTGGAATATCGGAACCACATACCCCACAAAACCCAATTCGGACCCGTACTTGTCCATCAGCGACGGTAGGAATAGGCATTTGTGCAAGTCGTAAATCCCCAATACCGTGTAGCACTAATGCTTCCATCAAACCGTTCTGCATCAGTTTTCTCTCTGCTCCAATCCAAGTGAGATTGCTTGATGTATTTGTTGTATGTTTTCTGTTCTTGTTCCAGATTTGTGGAAAACACTGCTGGTTCCACCCACTAAAATATCAGAACCAGCAGCGACCATTTTAGGTATGTTTTCAAAACTTACATTTCCATCGACTTCTATTGGGATATTAATTTTATGTTGTTTCAAATACCTTTTGCAATCAGATATTTTCCGTAGTGTGGCTGGTACCAATTTTTGTCCTGCGTAGCCAGGATTAACAGTCATAATCAGGACAAAGTCAAGTCGATCAAGCACATAATCTAACGCGAAAAGCGGGGTCGCTGGGTTTAAAGCGACACCCGCCTTAATTCCATGATCTTTAATTAGCGTTAAAGTTCTGTCCAGATGGGTGGCAGATTCAGCATGAATCGCAATTTGTTGCACACCAATTTTTGCAGTCTCAGCAACGAAGAAATCGTTATCTTCAACCATTAGGTGTATATCAAAGGCAAGATCTGTTTTCAGTCTTATTTGTTGTATGAGTGCCAACCCGATTGGCATATTTGGAACGAAGTGTGCATCCATTAAATCAAAATGGAGCATCTCAATCCCAGATATTTCCAATTCCCGTATGTCCGCTTGTAAATTACAAAGGTCTGCACACATCACCGAAGGTGCGATGCGGATTGTATTCACTGGAGAACTTTGTCGTGGTTTGCCAGTGGTAGAGTTATCACCTGCAGCAGTATCAGAACTGACATTAAATCGTTGACTCTCAGGAGTCGACAAGACATTTCTCCATATAAATTCAGGGATTCTGGTTGCCGATTATTATAACATGAAATGGAGTAATTGTCAAATGCAGGGGTCTTTGAAAACGGGTTGAAATCATAGACCATTCCTTGATATATACGATGTTATCAGAGTGTTGGACATTACCTCCTGGGACTGATGAGCATATATACGACTAATTAGTCTTGTGTATCGTTGAATATCAAATCTTTGAATGGATTCCCATCAGTATCTGTAATCCGCAGATAAAATCCCCATGACATTTCTTCATTACAAACCTTGACGAGGATGGTATTTTCCCCTTTTTTAAGGGTTACGGGAATAGTGTTCTTGTCAAGTAATGCTGTTTGTGCGCGTGTATCTGCAAATACTTCTGTGCTGTTTAGCCATATTTTTGATTGGTCATCACTGCCAAATCGGAATAATACTTCTCGCTCATCAGGGGAGGATATGGTTGTCCAAGCATAAGCAACCCGCCAATTGATATCTTCACCGAAATCAATGAACCCGTCAAAGGCAGTATCCGTAAATTTTTTCCAACTAATCTTTTCGTCTATACCGTCATATTTTGCGATAGGGTCAATCTGTGTTGTGTCATCGGGAATGTACTCAGTGTTATATCCGATTCCTGCGATGTTATCAAATGGTCCAAGAGTCATCCATAAGTTTTCGTGGAGCGTACCGGTTTGCTGCATCTGTTCCATAGCCTTATCGTACATGTTGTTTTTATGATAGTATTCAGCTAAGCCGAGGTTGACATTTACGTGGAAGGTTTGTTTGGGAGCCGGTGTGTTTAGCAATTCATCGGCTTTGATGAATTTTAGATCTTTGAACGGAGTACCATGTATGTCCGTAAGTCGCATAAAAAAGCAGGTATGTATTGTTGCATTGCAAACCTTGACGAGAATGGTGTTGTCTCCTTGCTTCAGTGTAATAGGAACGGTATAGCGGTCAATTTGTGCCCCACCCATTCTATTATGGCTAAAGACCTTACTTCCATTTAACCAGATTATCCCTTGGTCATCACTGTCAAATCGGATAGTTATATCGCGTTCATCAGGTGAAGAGACAATTGTCCATGCATAAGAAGCTGTCCAGTCTATGTCGCTACCGAGCCAAATCATTCCATTTCTTTTACCATCGTCCGGTTTTTTCCAACGAATGGGTTTATCTTTTCCATAGTACATTGCAGTTGTGTCAATTTGTGTGGTTTCCTCTGGAATGTAAGCAGTTAATAAGCCTACACTGTCCTTATTGTCAAATGGACCTAATGTTATCCATGCAGTTTCTGGTATAAAACCGGTATTTATAAGGTAATTTTCAACGTATTCGGGAGTTTCGTTTTCCGCATAGAAATCGGCAATAACATGATAAATGTTTGCGCGCGCATTTGTTCTATGCGAAGGCATAGAATCTATCAGCGTCTCCAGCATCTGTATGTAACGTTCCTTGTCATTAACATACTTGATAGTTTCAGCGATCTCCTTCCATAACATATCCGTATAATACTCATCGAGTATGAGACTTAATGCATTTTTGAAATGTCTTAGTGCTTCATCGTATAGACCATTTGCAACACATGCCCCTCCAAGTGTTGTGAGATAGTCGTATCCAGAATAGGTGTTTTTAATGAAAGCACGTTTTGCGTAAAAAAGTGCAGTTTCTGGGAATAATCCTTTATCAAGAAGTTTATCAGCAAAACTACGATAATATGATATGCTCTTTGTACTATTTAGTTCTTTCTGTCGAATTTGCAGCCACTGGGAGTAATTGAGTTCCGCTTTTTTGGAATCCCCGACTTTTTTGTAGAGATCCCCTAAGAGTTCAAGTAAGACGGCACTTTTATCCATTTTCGGTTTTAGCTCTTCAAGGATAGAAATGCGTTTATCTTCTTGTCCATCGTCAGCGTATAGTTGGAGAATTGCACGGATGGCGGCATCATAATTACTTTGTGTGAGAGGTGCGTTTAATGCGCTACGATAGGTTGCTTCTGCTTGTGGAGTCTGTGTGGTTTTTATATAGGTTTGAGCCAATAGGTCGTAGAGTTGGTATGAAGTGGGTTCCAATTCGATTGCTTTTTCATAGGCATTAATTGATTTTTTCGAATGTTCTGTGTTTGATTCTTCAGATACAGTGTCTGTATTACTATTCTCCTGTGGTAGATTTTGATAAAGAGTTCCAAGTTTTCTGTACCATTGTGCTTTTTCTTCTTCAAGTTCTGTGAGTCTCTCATATTGTGCAACCGCTTCCTTGGTATTATCAGTTGCTTCGTAACTTTTTGCCAGTTCCAGAACGTATTTAGGATCGTAGGGATTCTCCTGAACTTTTTTCAGTTGTTCAGGTATCCATTTTTCATAAAGATTTCCGGCTTTTGCTGCATCGTTCATACCCCTTTCTGCTCTGTCTTTATGGTAACTTCGGTCAGTCATTGCCATCTGTTGATATGCTTCAAAAGCGTCCTCATAACGTTTTTCTCCGAGGTAACTCTTCGCCAGAATCTCATAGAGGTATTCTTTCCAATCCTTGGCTTGAGAAACAGCGTCTTCAGCAAGTTCAAGTGCTTGATCGTACATTTTATTATTAAGACAGATGGTAGCAAGCGCGCCGAGGAATGAGGCGTCCTGTTTATAGTTTGTGGATGAAAGTGCGGTGTTGGCTTGGTTCAGGACAGTTTTCACCATATCAGGTTGGTTATTTTTATGGAAGGCAGCAGCAGCGTGAAAATAACTACGAATGTTTCTACGTCCCATTGATTTTGTATTGCCAAGAGTGTGATAAGCTTCTGCTGCTTTCTGATAATTGTTTGACTCCCAGTAAATCTCAGCGAGCATTTCAAGTACAGTAGGATTATCAACATCTTTTTCAAGTTTACCTTCGAAAAGGGTTTCCAATACATTAATCTTTTCTTGATTTTTATAGACATTTATCAAAGTTCTACGTATGTCATCATCACCGAATTGGATTGTAATACCGGAAGAACTATAAGTCCTGGATATATCCTTTGATATGTTATTCCTTTCAGCTTCTGCCTCGTAGAAAGCTAATGCCAAGTCTTCTCTACCTTGTTTGGAGTATAAATTGAGTAATTCATTAGAAATATCATTTCGTTCATAAGAACTGTTTGTCATTTCTATAGCTTTCTTAAAGTGGACAGCAGCTTTTTCCAAATAACCAGCATTTTGAAAGTATCGAGCACGTTGTGTTTGCATCTCAAGTGTGAGTGTGCCTTCCGTTTCAAACTTCTGTAACATCTCTTCAAAATTTCCCTGATAACGATAAAGGTTTAACAGTTGGCGTTCAATCACTTCTTTATCCCATTCAGTGGCGTATGAGATGGCATTTTTCAATGCCTCTTCAGCTGCGGCTATGTCCTCATTGAGAAAATAGTATTCTGCGAGTCTGAGATAGATTTCTTTGTCACCATATTCGAATACAGTTGCTTTTTTATAATTCTCAATAGCTGAGGTATCATTGCCTTCTGCATCATAAAGTCTTGCGAGTTGTGCGTAATGGACACCGGCTTCTGGATACATCTGAATATATACCTGAACGATTTCAAGTGCTTCGTTGTGTTTCCCAGCAGCTTGTAGACTTTTAAAGCGTTCATCTTGATATTTAATGTTATCAGGGTCATCTTCAAGCAGTTGGCTGTAGATCTGTGCAGCTTTTTCGTGTTGATTTATCCGTGTGTATAAGGTTGCAAGTTTTAAACGTAATTCATCGTCATCAGGTGCTGCAATCACAATTCGTTCGTAGATTTCTATTGCTTCCTCTAATTGGTTACTATCCATTAACTCTTTTGCTTTATTAATGAATTCCTGTAATGGTGTATTATTATTTTCTGTGTCTTGTGCCTTAACACCTGCCACGAAAGTAACCGTAGTGATTAAAGGAAGGATGATTAAGAAGATTGACAATTTTGAGTGTGTCATAGAATTATATCTCATATTTGTGTTATGTTTTATTTTTTATAGTAAACTTTTGATTTAATTAGACACTGTACTTTTGGGAGTAACCTGTCTATCGCGACCAGGAGGTCGCTCCTACAAAGAACAAAGAGTTCGCGACCAGAAGGTCGCTCCTACAAAAGAGGTGTGGGACGCGAAAGTAAGTTGAACTAATAGAAAATGTAGTATTTATTTTGTTGTTCACTATAGTTTTTAATCTTTTCCCATTATTCAATAGATGGATTGAATTGTCAAGGTTATGCGATAAAAAAGAGACATTTTCATTTAGAATTAAGATTAGAATTCATAGTCGTAAATTTAACATTTAATCCTAATATCCAGACAAACAATTAGGGTGCAAGAACAGACCTTTAATCCTAAATTCCCTGATGATAAATCGTGAAAATGTTGATATTCTCCATGTGTTGAGAAGTGACGAAAACGGGAAAAAGTTACACTTTTTCCTACATTCTGTAGGATTGAAATTGGTGTAAATTACCCCTCTAACCACTGTCATAGACTGACTTTACTCCACTTTGAATTGACTTTATAAGAATTTCCCAAAAGTGTTATTTTGTGTTTTTGTTGTCCTTACGGATTTTGTATTTTTCAAACTGCATATTAAAGCAGTTGTCTCGACATAAAGATAGTTTTTGTATTTAGGATCATTTTTGTAGATAGTCATCATTTATTCTCTAATTATATTCTACCCATAAAAGTACGGAATTGGAAGTGTGAAACAGTGGATGGTGGATTCCATCCTTCCCTACCTTAAAAGTAGCTTTTGGTAATGTTAGTTATTAGATATAGTTATTTTCTTCATTTTATTTTCAATTCTATTGAAAAAGTGTGTAATCAACGTTATTTTTGCAGTTAACAATAGTAATATAAATAATTCTTATATGTTTAAAATGTTACACTTTTTGACACATTTTGTGTCATTGGTAAAACCGCTGTCCGCTCTGTCACAGTCTTTGTTCAAGGATGTTTTTTCACAATTTTAAAAAATTGGATTTGTGCTTTTTTGTCTCTTACTTCACCTATTTTGAAGAATATCAAAAACAGATTTTTGAAAAAATAAAAAAGAGTTTTTGATGGATTCCATAACCTTGAATTCCCTATTAAGATGTGAGAAAATATTGATATTTTTATAACTTTGTATATAAATTCTTTATTCATAGCTTAGTTATTAGTATAAGTATTGTAATTATTCTCTATCTGTTATTGTAGCGTATGTTTTCACTAATGTCAATAGTTTTACATATATGTGATATTTGATCTTTAAAATTTCTTCAATTAATTTTGTGTGCTATCTATATTGGTTTTTGTGGTTTTTGAATTGATTTTACATTTTTTAGCGTGATATAGAAGATTCAGCGAATTTGCTGAATCAATGGGTTTTTATATAAAGGACTAAAGGGCAGAAGGTGCATATGGCATGCGCGGGATTGAATCGTAGGTAAAAGCGAACATTTCCAGTATATAAAAGCGTCTCATGTCGGGTTTCGTACCTCTACCCGACCTACAAGATGTGTCCATTAGTATATAGAAGACAACATTGGGCGCGATAAGGACAATCACGTTTATTAACTTGTTACCTCCTCCATTGGTTTTCCATATCAATTCTGTTCTGTCTTACTCTTTACTGTAACCTTTACCCAATCCCATAGCAGCACCGTACCATCGCCGCTGCTACTGGCAAGTGTTTTACCATCAGGAGAAAATACCAAGGTAGTGATATTGTTCGTATGTCCAGTGAGGGTTTGCAAGTCATTGCCGTTTGTATCCCATAACTTAATTACATAACCCATTGCTTGCGCGTCATCAGATAGTTGCATTTGCGTGTTTAGTAGGATTTTACCATCAGGAGAAAATATCAATAACTCGCTATAACCCAGATTCTTATGAATAATTCTATCCTGTTCTTGGATACCTGTAGATGTTATGTTGTATAAAACGATCTCTTTACCGATGGTGAGTGCAAGAATAGTATTGTCGGGTGAGAATGCCAATGCACGATGCTTCTTCATGTTAGGTGGCGTGAGTTCGCGAGGTATCGTAATATCCCATACATGAGTTTTCACGTGTATCCCGTTAGTAGCAAGAAGTTTTCCATTAGGTGAGAAGGTTAATTTCACTGAGTGTGGTGATCCTGTGTTGAAGCGGAATAATTCTACACCTGTGTCTTTATGCCACCCAATAATACTTCCACTTCGATTACCAATGCTGGCAACGAAAATATTGTTATGGGGTGAGAATGTGAGTGCATTCGTGTATTGAGTATACTGCCAGGGACCAGATATTTCTTCACCAGTGGTGATTTTCCATAATTGAAGAGGGGTGGTCCCAATGAAAGTGCTTTTGCCCTGATCGTGTGTCCTGAACGCAATAAAACCTTTTCCACCTTTTCTTGCAAATAAGGATGCATCTGATGAAATTGCTGCACCAGCAGTAGCGTCACAGTGAGCATCGGTAAAGGTGACGAATTCATGCATCGCTTTTAGATTCCATACATCAAGAATACCGTTAAAGGCAACCGTTGTAAGTTTTTTTCCATCTTCAGAAAATGCAACGGATTTCACGGATTCTGTATGTCCGCTTGTAAAGGTAAGGAGTTCTTTTCCATTGTGTTGGTCCCAGAATCGTATTGTGCCATCGGAGCTGGCACTTGCAAGGCATCCCCTATAGGGTGATGTTCCCTTAGGAGCAAATGCTAAAACGTTGATTGTGTTTTTATGTCCTAAAAGGGTGGCGCGTTCTTTATGTGTATCTACATCCCAAAGTTTTATGGCTTTATTAGCATCACCACTGGCAAGCATTTTTCCATCTGCTGAGAATGCGAGGGCAGTAACCCACCCTTTATGACCTAAAAGTGTTGTGAGTTTGATACTTTTCTCTGTGTCCCACAGCTGCACTGTGTTGTCTATACAGCCACTTGCGATGATTTTTCCATCTGGCGAAAACGACAATGCCAGAATACTCCTATCCACTTTTTCTGATAGACTATCTACTGCATGCCCTTTAAGGTCTTTGTGTCGCATAGCGGTTGCTGTATCCCATAGGCGGATTCTCCCTTCACGAGTTCCTGTGGCAAGACTGCTACCGTCTTGAGATAGGACCGCAGTCTCATAAGATTCTGTAGTACGGACGTTGCTGCTGATGTCCCCATCCCAAAGAGGAGATTCTGACATTTTCTTGCCGGTGTGCACATTCCAACGGATAATATTCATAAAGTCAAGACTGGTGAGCGTTGTGTTATTTTGGGAGAATGCGATTGTGACAAGTGATCCTTTTGAACTGAAACTGGTGTGTCTGTTATTTGTATTCAGATCCCACAGGTGAATATCGGGACTGTTAAATCCGCCACTTGCGAGGGTTTTCCCATCTTGAGAGAACTCTAACGTATTTACTTGTCCGGTTCGTTCTGTGAATAGTGCGGTCTCTTTTCCATCGGGTAGATCGTATAGCCATACGCCGATATCTGTTCCTACGGCAAGGCGCGTGCCATCCGGTGAAAATTGCATGATGTTGATACCGCCTTTTCCAAGACGTGCGATTGCACCTTCAGGTAAGCCATCTTGTGTGTTGTCTTGTGCGAGGCTGGTTGAAAACGCCGCAGCAATACACAACGAAGTGATGAATAATAGGTGTTTCATTTGCATTGGTTAATTACCTTGATTTTCTTTTCGTGATGATTTTCTCCCAGTCCCACAGAAGGATTGTGCCGTCTTTAGAGCCACTTGCAAGCGTCTTGCCATCATGTGAAAACACCAAAGTCGTTATTGTCTCCGTATGTCCAGATAGAGTTCCAAAGTCTTTACCG
Organism: Candidatus Poribacteria bacterium; assembly: GCA_003635315.1. GTDB lineage: Bacteria > Poribacteria > WGA-4E > WGA-4E > WGA-3G > MSPOR6. Next base: position 75,937 of record PYJD01000050.1, on the reverse strand, counting down.
TTTGTATCCAATATCCTGAATTCAGATTCTTTCGCATCAAGTAGGATTCTTCCATCGGGTGAGAATATCAAGAAATTATGAAAACCTCTATATTTATCATTAATTCTACCACGTTTTTGAATACCTGTGGGTGTTACGTTCCATAAAACGATACCTTCAAGATCACCGATGGCAATGGTTGTGCTATCGGGGGAAAATGCCAAACCAGATGTTCCCTTGATTTCTGGTGGAGTGATTTCTGTCTGTGTTGTAACATCCCACACCCTTGTTTTGGTATGAATGCCGTGGGAGGCAAGTAGCATGCTGTTAGGTGAGAAAAGCAAATAAGCATCATACGGGTTAATATCACTAATAAAAAATAATTCCTTCCATGTGGCTGTTTCCAAGGTCCGAATACCTATTGGATTAGGAGCATCATCAATATAGCTTGCAAGTAATTTATTATCAGGAGAGAATGCATAAGATCCAGCATTTTCTTGAAGTGACAGAAGTTCAACACCTGTTGGAAGGACGTATATTCGCGTTTCACGCTTTGGTGACCCGTATATCCTGGTACCTCCTCCATCTGAACGTACAGTCGTATCGGCACCGTGGCTGACGAATATTCTGGCATCCAGTGATAATGCCGCTGCTAATGTTTTATCGTGATATTCGATTGATGGTTTTGGTAGTAACGTTCTGGTCTTTAACTCCCATATTTCAACTGATCCATTTTCAGCAACAGTAGTCAATAATTCATCATCCTCAGTAAATGACAACGATATAATACCTGTCGTATGTCCAGATGCAAAGATTGACTTCTCCTGTTTTGTTTTCACATCCCAAAATCGAATAGTACCATCCGTACTGCCACTGGCAATGATTTCTCCATTCGGTGAAAACGTAACCGCTTGAACACTACCATCATGTCCGGTAAGTGTTGTAATTTTCTGTTCTTTATCCACATCCCAAAAAATGATCGTCTCATCATTACTGCAACTTACAAGCACTTTATTGTCTGGCGAGAACACAATTGAGTTAACTCGTTCTGTATGTCCAGAAAACGTAACTGTTTCAGTGCTGGATGCGATATCCCATAAACGGACAGTATTGTCATCATGAGTGCTTGCAACTGTTTTACTATCAGTTGACAGAGCAAGCACATTCACCCCTTTTTTTGGTTTGGGTTCATGTTGTGAGATACCGGAAAACGGAGTTTTCGCTTTAAAAAGAGTAAGTTGTCGACCTGTATATGCATCCCATAATCGGATTTTTCCATCCTGTGGGTCCCCGCTGACAAAGGTTTTACTATCTTCAGTAAATGCTAATCTATTAGAAGAATGAGATAAGGTAGTATTCTTGAAAGAGCTTATGTTACCTGTTGAGACTTCCCAATGGATAATGTCTCCAAAGTAATGTGGTGTAATTAAGGTTTTACTGTCCTTAGAAAATACTATAGCGTAACCTGTATTGTGTGGATTGGTTGATGGTAGTGTTAATTTCTCCATTCGAGTCTCAAGATCCCATAATTGAACCAAAAAGTTATCTATTTCTCCTACTGCCAACATGCGATTATCTGGAGAAAATGCTATACAGTTCACAGAAGAGACTGAATTTGCCATCCAATGATGTTCACCAGATATATTCTTGATTTTCTTATCTACTTGTCTTGTTATTTTAGGGATTAATGCATTTGCATTACCTGTTTTCACATCGTATAGCCATACGCCAATTGATGTACCTACAGCCAGACGTGTGCCATCTGGTGAGAATTTCATTACAGTAATTCCGCCTTTTCCGAGGCGTGCGATTGCACCTTCGGGTAGACCTATCTGTGTTGTTTTGGCAAAATCCGTTTGGGAGTATTACTACTAATAATGGAAATAAAATAAAAAGCAGATTTTTGGTTTTCATGTGTTAATTTCTTTTATTTTCTAACCTAAGGTAGCAATTAATGCAGCATGCTGCGGGTTAAATCGTAGGGAAAACAAACATTTCCTGTATATATAAGCGTCTCATGTCCAAATCAACGCCGAATCCGCGTATGGAATTCGTCCAAATCAACACCGAATGCGCGTATGGCATTCGGTGGGTTTCGTTCCTCAACCCCATAGGTGTCAACTTAAGGAATTTTCAAATGCAGAAAGTCTCCTCAGTCCTGTAGGGACAAAATGTTTATAGAGAAAATGTCAATACAACCTTTTGAGTTCCGTGAATCAACGCCGAATCCGCATTTGGAATTCGTCGGGAACGGAATGTGTATACCACAACCCAATTATAAACATTCCGTCCCTACGGGACTAAAGATAGGTCAGGATAATGGCTTGCTATAAACATTCCGTCCCTACGGGACTCAATATAGGGGTATCACCTTTGCTATAAACATTCCGTCCCTATGGGACTAAAGATAGGTCAGGATAATGGCTTGCTATAAACATTCCGTCCCTATGGGACTCAATATAGGGGTATCACCTTTGCTATAAACATTCCGTCCCTATGGGACTAAAGACGTCAATATCAGACAACTATAAACCACTAAGTTGACACCTATTGTTCGGTTCCAAACCGAACCTACCATGTTTGGAAAGGTGCTAAATTGACACCTATGGAGTGGTTGCAAACCGCTCCTACCGGGTTGGGTGGATAGTGTTGATATGTCATAATATTTCTTAGAAATGGTATTACTATAAAATAACAGCTGAAATGGTTTTAATGCCACACAAAATGAGTTAATCCTGTATATCAATGTCCAGTTTAAAATGCTGATTCTGTTTACTGAGTTTGTGAATTGGTGTCATATCCTGAATTGGGTTCCCCTTGATAGACAAGGAGGTCAAACGCGGCAAGTTCTGAATAATGTTTACATCTTTGATGTTGTTGTCTGCAATGCGTAATTCTCTCAGCTTTACCAAACTGGTAAGAGGTGTTATGTCACTGATATTACACCCTTCAATACTTAACTTAGTGAGTTGTGTAAATTCTGATAGTTGACTCAGGTCGTTAACCTCTATGCCATTGAGAAATAGATTCCAAAGTTCCGTTAACTCAAATAGGGGGGTGATGTCAATAATAGGATTGTAGTCAAGAGACAAGATTTTTAGCTTTGAGAAGTTATGCAATATTGAGATGTCCGTGATATGTAAACCTTTAACTCGTAACTCATTGAGAAGTGTTAAAACTTTTAGTGGTGAAATGTCCTTGATCTGATTGTTATCAAGAAATAAGTGTGTAAGTTGTGAACATTTTGCGAGTGGTTTGATGTCGTTGATTTGATTGTTTACAAGCGTTAAACGGGTAAGTTGAGACAGATTAGAGAGTGGAGTGATGTCTTTAATATAGTTCTTACCAAGGTTTAAATGTGTAAGCTGTTTCAATTCTGCAAGTGGTGTGATATCACTTACCTGATTGTTCATAATACTTAAATCCCAGCACTTTGTTAATCCTTTTAATGGTGATATATCATTAACTTCATTGTTACCGAGCATTAGAGATTCAAGATTGGATAAATTGGCGAGGGGTTTGATGTCACTTACTCGGTTTTCTGATAGGTATAGATGCTTCAGTTGTCTCAATTCTGCAAGGGTAGTGATGTCACAGATTCGGTTTTTTGCAATCACTAAGTTAGTGAGTTTTTTGAATTCAGCTAAAGGTTCAACACTGCTAATCTGAAGTCGATTCATTGACAATGAAATCAGTAATGGGAATCGCTTGAGTAAACTATAAATGTGTGATAAATCTTGTATAGGATTTCCACCGAGCCATAAAGTCTTTAATTGCGTCATTTTTTCGATTGGCGTGAAATCACTGATTTCGTTGTGATCTAACCATAGGAGCTTCAGTTGTGTTAAACCTGAGAGTGGCGTTATGTCCTTGATTTTATTCTCACTAAGTGTCAAGTGCCTCAATTGTTTCAATTTCGCTAAAGGTTTGATATTCTGAATTTTATGATTACTATATAGATTTAACTGCTTCAACTGAGTCAAATGTTCTATTCCTGATAGATCTTTAATAAGAAGGCATTCTGCATTCAGTATATCTATACTTGTCAGGTTCTGAATTGGTATAGGTTTATCTACCTCCAATCCCAATTCGAGTTTCCATTTAATAATTTTTGCTAAAATTGGATCAGGAATTTGGATATATTCTTGATTAGATTTATTCATATTTTACCGATATATGTTGAACGTTGATACGAAATAGACACATTTTCTGTATGTACAATCTCATTTATAGTCTGCTTTTTTCAACGTCTGGGTCTAATTCCTTCGCCTTCTCAAAGTCAGCGTTTGCTGCATCCTGTTTTCCAAGTTCTACATTTGCAAGTGCCCGGTCGAAGTAGGCTTTGGCATCTTGAGGGTTATACTCGATGGTAATATCAAAATCTTTAATCGCTTCAATAGTATTTCCCATAGCTGCTTTCACAGTGCCGCGGGTGTGATAGAAAGCAGACTCCTCAGGGTCGAGTTTTATGGCTTCGTCGCTGTCAGTAATCGCTGTGTGATATATCGTCTGCGATGCTTCTGTATTTCCTGCTGCGGCGTTAGATTTTCCTAATAAATGCTTCACCCAGGCACGATTGTTATAGGCACTACTATGCTCTGGGTCTCGTTTGATGATATGTGAATAGTCATCAATTGACTTCTCAAATAGTTGCTGTGCATCTGTTGTATTACCTTGTTTTTCTTTGAGAGTACCCATCTGGGATTGGACATTCCCTCTGCTGTAGTAGTTTTCAACATTCTCAGGTTCAATTTTGATAGCAGAAGTACAGTCTTCAATTGCTGCTTGAAACAGGTTTTCTGCTTTATCTACATTTCCTTTGGTGGCTTCTGTGCTTCCGAGATTGCGGCGTAACACAACACGATTTATGTATGATGAAGTGTACTTAGGTCTTAGTTTTATAGCTTTCTCGTAATCGTCAATTGCCCCTTGAACATCACCGAGCCATGACTTCGCGACACCCCGGTTATTATAATAGCCTGCCTCCTTTGGTTTTATTTTTACGGCTTTGTCATAATCGTCTATAGCCTCTTTATAATTTCTAAGATCCACCTTTGCAATACCACGATTATTGTAAGAACCTGCCTCCCGTGGTTTTATTTTTATGGCTTTGTCATAGTCAGTTATTGCACCTTTTTTGTCTCCGAGTTTAGCCTTTGCGAGTCCCCGATTATTGTAAGCACCAGTATCCTTCGGTTTTAGTTTAATGATTTTATCATAATCTGCTATTGCCCCTTCAATATCTCCGATTTTAGACTTTGCAACCCCTCTACGATTGTAAAAACGAGTCTTCTTAGGTTTTATTTTTATGGCATTGTCATAATCTGCAATTGCTTCTTCATAATTGCCTTGATCCGCCTTTGCATTACCTCTATTGTAGAATGAGGTTGCATAATTAGGATTGAGTGTTATAGCTTTTTCATAGTCAGCTATTTCTCCATCATAGTCACCGAGTTTAGCCTTTGTGGTACCTCGATTATTGTATGCGTGAACATCTTCTGGATCAAGTCGGATAGCGTGATCATAGTCATCAATTGCCCCATTCAGATCATTGAGTTCACATTTTGCATTTCCCCGATTGTTATATGCACTTGTGTCCTTGGGATTTATTTTTATAGCGTAATCAAAATCTGCGATTGCACCATCATAATCACCGAGTTCAGCCTTTGCTATACCTCTATCTTCGTAGACATCAATAAGCATGGGATTTAGTTTGAGTGCTTTATCATAGTCAAATATTGCCTTACGATAACGTTTCTTCCTACTGTTCTGTCCACCTTGATAGTATTTTGTATAGGAACGGATAATTTTTCGCTTGTGCCACGTTCTTAAAGGTTGTGCTGGTCCCAACTGATTAAGTAGTGTCTTGAGCAGATTTGATGGTATAGCCCTACTGTAAGAATTGTCTGAATAAGAATTGACAATTCCTATCACTTGTCTTTTTTCGTTTAGTACAGGACTCCCACTGTTTCCATAAGATATATTAACCTTCAATCGAATCCGATCTTCACTATTTATTTGATTCTGGACACACCCCTTTGTAACCTTATATTTTGCGTATGGAAATCCTACCACGGTAATAGGGTCACCCTTCTGGACAACATCACTGTTGCCGAGTGGCAGTGGTGTACCTTCACCTGTAATTTGTAGAATAACGAGATCTTTATTGACGTCGAACGCAACAACGCCTTTCACTTTCCAAGTTGTTTTTCTGTCAACCGATCTTATTAAAATCGGCTTTCGATTTATTATGCCATGGATGTTGGTGACAACCTTATCGGGTTCAACAAAAAACCCACTACATGCCCCCGCTAAACCATAAGAAGCGATGCGCTTTGTCTCTACGCGGACAATTGAATTGCTATTTTTGAGGTATGTTAAGTCTTCTGTAAGCATAATATTCTTCTTGTTGGTTGAATAAGTTAGAGACAATTACAAAATAATCCTAACAATTGAAACATCAGAAAAGACGTCCAATTATAGTAAACATTAGATTTAATTAGACACTTTACTTGTAGGAGTGTCCTCTTTGTCGCGACCTGGAGTTCGCTCCTACAGAAGAGTTGTGGGATGCGAACATAAGTTGTGTCAATAGAAAATGTCCTCTTTGTCGCGACCTGGAGTTCGCTCCTACAGAAGAGTTGTGGGATGCGAACATATGTTGATCCAATAGAAAATGTCCTCCTTGTCGCGACCTGGAGTTGCTCCTACAGAAGAGTTGTGGGATGCGAACATATGTTGTGCCAATAGAAAATGTTGTATTAATTTTATTGTTCACTATAATATCAAAAATTGCAAATTTAAAGTGCGGAATGTAGGATAAACAGTATCATACGTTGAATCCATTAAAACAGGAATCGGTACATGGGTTTATTTAGTGTAATTCCAATTAGACTCCAACCACTGCCGATGATAAATTCTCCGAGGATCAAGCCAAGGAAAAATGGTATGAGTTTACGATGCAAATTTATACCACCCTGTTTTAGAATTAACCACTTAATGACAGAACTAACGAAGATTGAGAACCAGAACACATTCATTGACCAACTGCTGGAAATAGCAAATCCAGCAGGATGAAAGGGCCACCAAAATAGTTTTATACGCATTAACATTAAGAAGCCTGTTATCAATAATCCGACGATCATTGCTATAATTGCTGGGACATCAGGAGCTCTTGGAGATGTAAGCCAACTTTGGAGTCGGTTAAAGGGTCTACCAGCGAACCAATCGCGTGCGCCTTCAATGTATGAGATATGGTAGAATGCCCAAAATGACCCGTAAGTGCCAATAACAACAGCGATGCACATTGCGACAAGTAGCCAGCGGTTAGAGAACCGTGTTCGTTCAGCAAGTTTGAATCCTTCTAAGATATGTGGCATTGGATGTCCACGATAAGCACGATTGATACAAAAGAGATATGCCAGCATTGTTAGGTTTTGAGGACCGAGAAAACGGGTTCCAAAAATCCGCGGCATCATCTCATCCGGACCGATAAAGTGTAAGTCATGAACTGGTGATCCAAGTTCCGCACGCATACGTGTTACTGCAGTAGATATGGCATAATAGATTCCGAAGAATATCAAGATTGCCCAAATTGACATTCCCGCGGCATTGCAGAATATGGTAAGAAAGATGAGACACAGGATTAGACAGATCAACATTCCCCTATATGACATTGGTTCATCCGCATCGTTAGTTTGCTTCGGTTTAAAGATGTGTTGTATCACATAGGCAAGGTGTTTCCGAGTTGCTACTATAGCAATCACAAATAACCCGATATATGCACCAAACGATTGTTCATCAGTGAAAGGAAAATTCGGCATACCTCTGATGCCTAATGCATCACCAAAGATCCTCTCAACCTTCCAGAACAGATAGAAGAACCAGCATGAAAATGAGAGATCTAATGGGATAAAAAAAGCCATTCCAACAGCAAACGGGAAAACTGCCATAGGCGTCCATCCAATTGCACTCCACGGTTTTTGTGTGAAAAAAGGTCGTAAATCGTATAGACGACCCCCTAAACTGGGGACGGTAGGGTATAGATGGTGTAGTCCATTGAGGATATCAATAGTTCCTGCAATACCGAAACCTAACCACATGACTTTGTTTGTCAGGAGATTTGATCTACCGAAGTTCGTCATTTCCAGAGGCAGTTGAATAATTGGATAGCTGAGTTTTTCGTGTTCAGTCCACTGTTTTCGAACAAGAGCATTGATGAAAACCATAGCGAGGACAAGGGCACATAGGAATCCACCCCATGTAAGTGTGGTTGTAATCCATCCTTCAATTATTTCCCATTGATATAAGGAGGTTTCACCTCTGTAATACTCTGTTAGAAATCTTTTATCTTTTACGGCTATCCAATCAGGAATATACCGATGGAATAGGTGTGTCCAATCATTTTCAGGTGTTGCGTGCCAAAAAGCGTATGGAATCATAGGAATTAATACGCGTAGGACATCGTGTCCTGCCAGAGATGATGCGATTGCGAGCATAACATAGATGGTTAACAACTCACCTTGGCTAAAGGCAATACTTGGTGTAATATGTCTTAAGGCTAAATTTGCCCCCGTAAGGATAAAAATGCAGAATATAACATTAAAATAGAGGGATATGGTGGTAGGATACCCTTGTCCAGCTGAATCTAAAATCCAATAGACGTTGGGTATGGTTAGAACGGTACCAATTAGGATGGCACGCCATGTTGCACCTATGCGGGAAGCTTTTTGTGTTTTTGCACTATGATGTCCGGTAACATCTCTGCTTCCTGATTGATGTGAGGTATTAGGTCTCAATTGTGGTTACGAACTTTCCGCGCTGTAGTCACGATTTCCAAAGTGTTAGTGTTATCTAAAATCTACAAAGTAGATGTATTTGACACAACGATTACAGAATACGATAGCCAAACTCATTCAAATGTCAGAGACTATTTCCGTATTAACATTTTACGAGTTGCAGAAAAAGAACCAGCTTTAATGGTGTAAAAATAAACGCCGCTGCTAACCGATTCTCCTTCTTGATTACACCCATCCCAATGAATGGCTTGAGATTGTGAGGTATAATCTCCTGCAGGTATTTTCCCAAGAGAGAATGTTCTCACTAACTTACCAGTAGCAGCATGAATGCGAACTGTTACATTAACGTCGTCGAGAAGCCGAAATGGAATCCATGTTTCAGGATTGAAAGGGTTGGGGAAATTTTGTAGTAGTTCATTACGTTTAATCTGTCCGAGTGAAACTAATTTTTTTCGTTTAGGATTTACATCCATTTGCAGTTGGGTATCAGAGATGCGATCTAAGATTTGTGAACGTAATTCTCTTTCCACCAGTTCCATTCTTGGGGTTCCTGCGAGATTATTCGTTTCATGTGGATCGTTTTTAACATCGAATAAGAGATAAGGTTGATTACTCTTATTTAATGCCATCTTCCAATCTTGATTTAGAAGCATTGTTTCATGGTATATTTCAGAGATGGCAAATTCACGGTGTGTTGCTGTGGCGTCTGATAGCACAGGACATAACGATTTTCCGAATTGCTGATGTGTGATCTTACCACCTGCCAATTCAACCAGGGTTGGACCGATATCCATCCATTCAACTGGACTTTCATTGATACGATTTATGGTGCGGTTATTTAAAGTTTCAGGGGTGCGTACCAAGAATGGAATTCGGACGGAACCATTCATGAAGTTACTCTTGTAGATCATTCCATAGTCCCCGTTCATTTCACCATGATCAGAACAGAAGACAATGACAGTATTATCAAGTTCACCGCGTTGGTGAATTGTATCAAGAATTTCACCGATTTGATCATCAATGAGAGTTACATTGCCTGCATAGTCTGCCCGGATCTTTCCGACTTCACCTGCAAGAAATTGAGGATTTCTACGTTTCACTCCCATGAGTGTATCTAATTCACCGCGTGGACGGTTTCCTATTGGTTGTCGGGGTATTGGTTGTGGCATTGCGTTTGGATTATACATACTTGCGTAGGGTTCAGGTGCATCCCAAGGTTCATGAGGTCCGCCAAAACTGACCCAACAGAACCATGGTTCCGTACGGTTATATTCTTTAAGGTATTGCTTTGCCTTCTGTCCGACGTAGACATCGGCATCATTTTCGAGACCGAGGATAGTGGGACGAACAACATACGGTTTATTATTAAGGCGGTTTTCAATATCTGCTCTATATTCAGCCCATAGACCTTTTTCTTGCCACATTGCTGTCATATGGGATAAGACACGTCGACTTGCTCTGGGACCGGGGGTTTCATCAACATCGTCTAATCCATAAGCGTGGAGCAAGTATTCTCGTTTACGCATATCAATGCCTTCACTGTGTTTATAATAGTGTGTTTTACCAAACAGACTTGTCCGATATCCAGCATCACGTAATGCGTGCATCCAGGTTGGTGTATCTACGGACATGGTGTGATTTTGGTTTTGCCATACCCCAGTGTTGTGCGGATATAAACCAGAAGCTAAACTAAGTCGTGCTGGCACACAGACAGGGGAGGTAGTGACAGAATTTGTAAATCGGACACCTTCACTGGCAATGCGATCCATGTTCGGTGTCTGCACCCAGTTTCCACTGCTACTCATTGCATCCCACCGCTGCTGGTCAGTCATTAGAAGGAGTATATTCGGTCTTACATTTTGGTCTATAGCTGGGGCATTTTGTGCTACTGTGTCTGATCCAAATAGAGTTAATGTACTGGCACTGACTAAGCTAAGTTCTTTAATGAATGTTCTACGGTTGATACTTTTAGGTTCATTAGTTATAGGTGTATTGTGTATATCTTGTGGTTTTTTGTTTGTTGTTTGTGCCATTTGAATAACCTAAATTATCATTGAATTTACATTTTTGGTTCGGTTGATGAAGATTAAATTATACTATGGGTAATTAACGGGCAATGAATTGCCCTACTACAAACGGCTTGGTTCGTAGTAGAATGTTTTATAACCCATTGAGAAATTACTGATTTTAATAATTAACTTTCATCAAACCGAACCTACACTGTTTGGGTAATGGGTTAAATTTACACGGAATGATGCAAATATTGGTTCATAATCATAATGCATTTTAGGCGTATTGTAGTTTAGGCAATCTGCTTATTTTTTCTTGAGATATTCCGTCAATCCTTGTATACTTTTAAACAACTTAACATCAATTGTATGAACTCTATAATACTTGTAATAAGGTGAAATAATGGAAACGATTAACGAATTGTCTGATGCAGTATCCCTTACGGCTGAGCAAAAACAGTTTGTTGATAACAACGGATATTTATTAATTAAGGATGCGATACCTCCAGATGTGCTGTCAGAGATTAATGCAGCAGTAGACGAAGTGCATGCGAAACAGGTGGAAGAAGGTAATCTTGATCCAGATGGTAAACTTAATCTCCGCAATTGCATTACACATCATGATGCGTTCCTTCAACTGCTTGATTGGCACAAGACATTTCCTTATGCGTGTGGGGTGTTGAATTGGAACATACAAATGATTACATCCCATCTGATTGTGCTTCCGTCAAAAGAGGAACCAGCGGAAGATGTAAAGACGAAGATAGGACTTCACCGTGATGGTGGAACATCATATCGTGAGATGCAAGAACCCCATCCACGGATATTACTCAAAATTGCGTATGCTATCAGTGACCAATCAGATCCTGCCTCGGGTGCCACGGTATTAGTCCCAGGAAGCAATCGATTGACCGGTATGCCTGCGCGTGATCCAGAAACAGGTTGGGCGCGAGGAGCAATTTCTATGAATGTCAATGCTGGTGATGCTTTCCTATTTGAACAACGGACTTATCACGGAATTGGTCATAACTGGTCCGGTTTACCCAGAAAGACTATATTTATGGGTTATGCATACCGTTGGGTTAAACCGATGGACTACATTATGATGCCTGATGAACTGGTTGAAAGATGTAACCCCGTGCAGAAGCAACTTCTGGGTGTTGTTGACGATGCAATGAGTTTTTATATACCTGAAGAGAAGGATGTACCCCTAAAGAATATCATGAATGGCAGTTAATTCTGATATCTGTTTAGTTTTGTAGCGATTTTATCAACAAATACCTTAAGGAATGCTTTTATAAGTTCTATTTTATTTCTGCTTTGAGAGATAAACTGTGTTCTAATAAAGCACGTGCATAGGGGATATTGTGTAGACCGTATCCGCTGTCTCCTTTAACCATATCATAGTTCAATTTTGCGTCTAAATAGGCTTGCGAAGTCTTGTCAGTAGCATTGTCTAAGGTTGCTTTGACTTCCTTCATTTTTGTCTCTATTTCCACTTTATACAGTGGAAGTCTTTTTGCCATATCATTATCAGCACTATCATGACAGCCAGAAGAGCTGCAAATATTAAAATCAGCCTTAAATGTATGTCCCCCATGTTTTGCGATAATCTCAGGATCCTCTTTTGCCATGTGGCAATGGACACATCGTTTTTTCATTGCTCGGACATGCGGTGAAGGCATACGTCTAACACCTGCCCCTTCGCGACCTAAGAACATCTCTGACTGTGATTGGTGAATAATACCCGCGCCAGCACAACCACAATCCATTTTGTGGCAGGTAACACAAAGTTTCTTGGCAGGAATTACCAGTAAACTCTCTTCTTTACTTGCATGAGAATGGCAAGAAGAACAAGCAACAGCATTTACTGCGGTTTTCTCAGTATAAGGGTGTCCATGAATTGCTCCTTCGGCAAACATTGTATATCCTGAAGAATGGCAACTTAAACATGAGGTTTTAACTTCATAAGGACCTTCAAGTAGGTTTACCAGAGCATGTGAATGTCCAGCCTGAGTCCATTCTTTATAGGCAGCTTCCTCTCCGTGGCACTTATTACAACCTTCAGCGAAAGGGGAATTTGTACTTTCTTTAGGGGAGTCCTCTGTAGGTGTGTTTTCAGCTTGGAGGGTAGTTATTTTTATTATTACAAATGAACCCATGAGTATGGATAGAAATAGAAGTAATAACGCTTTTTTCATAGTTGTTTCAGAATCCTTAAATCTCCATTAGATTCATTTTCAGTATTTCGTTTTATAGTATTCTCTTAGTCAATAAGATATGTCAATTAACAAAATATGTCAACAAAAACTTAACTGCAGAAGGATCTTTCAGCAGTGGTATAAATCCAATAGGAGGAATCCATTTGTCTCAGGTGAATCTCTTTAATGGTAAAGATATGAGTGGTTGGTTACCCCGTGGTGGGGGTACAGAACATGAATGGTCAGTAATCGGTGACGTTGGTCTGAACATAGAAGATAACAAATTACTTACAACCACTCCTGGTGAGGATATATTCTATAATGGTCCTACAGGACGTACAAAAGACCTTTACACAGAATACGAACACGGTGATTGTGAAATTCATGTAGAATTCATGGTTCCGCAAGGTTCGAATTCTGGAGTATACGTTTTGGGTAGATATGAAATACAGATCTTAGATAGTTGGGGAGAAACTGAACTGAAATACGGATCATGTGGAGGTGTCTATTGTCGTTGGATTGACAATAAACCAGTGGATGGTGTACCACCACGTGTTAATGCAAGTAAACCTCCAGGAGAATGGCAAACGTATGACATAACCTTCCATGCTCCAAAATTCGATGCTAACAACAATAAAATTGCTAATGCAACATTTGTAGAAGTTATTTGGAACGGTGAAATCGTGCATGAAAATGTTGAAGTGGTGGGTTGTACCCGTGGTGCCATGTTACCAGAGGAAGCATCAACGGGACCAATACTATTGCAAGGTGATCACGGTCCAGTTGCATACCGAAATGTCCATTTGACACCAATTGGTGGATAATGTTTTATTAATCAGGACTTACGCAAAAATCTGATTTCACGATAAATTGAACGTATTTCACAAAGAACGGGCAATGAATTGCCCTACTACGAACGTTGTAACATCTGAAAACGGGCAAAATGTGTAAGTCCTGTTAATGAATATTATGTATCAGGTGTGCAGAATGTGATAAGCGGCAACTGCAAGTGCAACATGTACATTTAATGAACCGACTTTTCCATACATAGGAAGGTATATAGATCTGTCACAAGCTTCAAGGGTGCGTTTTGAAACACCCCGATATTCGTTGCCAACAATTAAACAAACTTTTTTTGGGTATTCAATACTATTATATGGAACAGATTCCGATGTGACTTCTACTGCATAGGCAATATACCCGTCATCTTTAAATTCTTTGACAGCATCAGCAGCGTATTTCGTTGTATGCCAAGGAACTCGACGATGTGTACCACGACCAATGCCAGCAATTGTCGGATGGGGTGGTTGGGCACTGATTCCTGTTAAAACTATATTAGATACACCGCAGGCATCACCAATTCGGAAAGCTGCACCGACGTTTACAGGATCTTCAACATCTTGTAAAACGAAAACTAAATCTACTGCTGGTGCACCGGACTGTCTTAAAAAGTTTTTGAGTGTCTTATCTCGTAACTGTTTCATAAGTGATATGGTATATATTGATTACATTTAAGAGACTCTTACAATGACTCACCTTTATTGTATATGTAATATAGATTTGACTACAAGGAAATATTAGAACTATGAGTAAACTTAGACTTGGAATAATTGGGGCAGGTGGGATCGTCTGCCGAATGCATCTTCCAGATTTGAAAAACGGTGAAGATTTTGATGTGGCTGTGATTGGCGGAAGACGTGAACATCGTCTTAAACACCAATGTGAAGAGTTCGATATTCCACACTGGACTCAGGACTACAATGAGATTATTGCGGACGACTCACTTGATGCTATTCTTGTTGGTACACCCCATCCATTACATGTTCCGTGGGGAGTGAAAGCACTTGAAGCAGGAAAGCATGTATTAATGCAGAAACCTCTATGTGGTGATATGGATGAAGCGGATCAATTTGTTGAGGCATGTGAAGCGAGTGGTAAGACAGTCATGTGTCTGCCACATTTCAGTAGTGCTACTTATAAGGTACGACAACTCATTGCGGAAGAGGCAATAGGACGTGTTTCAGGTGCCAGAATGCGAGTTAGTCATGGGGGACCCGAAATTTACTATGCTGAAATCCGAGATATTTTCGGTGAGAGTGGAGATGATTTGTGGTTTTTTGATGCGAAACAAGCCAGTGTTGGTGCGTTATTTGATATGGGGGTCTATGCTGTCTCCAGTCTCGTAGCAATGTTAGGTACATTTAAACGTGTTACAGGTTTTGTGTCTACTTTTGATAAACCAACGGAATTGGAAGATGTGGCAACCCTCGTTCTTGAGATGGAATCAGGGGGTATCGTTACTGCAGAAACCAGTTGGTGTGACCCTGCCCGGACAGGAGAATCGAGCATACATGGCACTGCTGGAAAGTTCACTATGCCGGGTAGAGATGGTGCTGCTATGACACAGTGGACACCGACATCTTATACACGGGAGAGTGCTCCTGTTGACACAAAAGCAATTGACTGTAGCGATGCTGCACCCAGTGGTATGCATGCCCACTTTGCTGAACATATTCGAGAAGGAACGCAACCTCCACTCTCTAATGTATATACGGCGCGGCATGTGACAGAGATTTTATTGGCTGGACTAAAATCATCTGAAACTGGTAGTGCTATTCAACTTAGAACAAATTCGGATAGGTAGTTCGAAGTTACATAAATTATAGTAAACTTTGAATTAATGGAACATTTTGAGATGTAGGAGGACAGTTAACATGATTCTGGCCGATTCCCGACTATCACTGAGTTAAATCGCGATTCGGAGATCGCTCCTACAGGGATTCTGTGTTATTATTTTCAAGGTGAAACTGGGAGGTATGACACTTGGTTATTTCGTCAGGAGTTTGTGTTTTTCTCTCCAACGTGGATATTCATCTTTGATTAACCTCGTTGCCCATCCACCATAGTAAGCGTAGCCGGTACGGCGTTCCTGAGTTATCTCAGAGAACGAATAACGGACTATAGAATCACGGTCAAGAAAGATTGGACGGTTGGTGTCAATCTCGTAGAAACGTGCCCAAATTGGAGCAGCATTTGGATCTTTCACGACCCGTCTATCTTCCTGACCATCTGTGTTAGTGAATTTTTCTAAGCGAATGCCCTGTATTGTAACACTTCTGAACCATTCGACAGCTCCCTCAATAGCAGCAATAATTTCCTGGGTGGGCTCCTCAATAGACATCAGGAATCGGATGACTCCAACACTTTCAGCCCCAGAGATTGAGGGTGGTTCGTAAGGACGTGCCCAGGTAGGTTTGAGCGTTTTTTCGTCATGCTGCGCACACCATGCAACGAGTTTGCAGTCCTGTTTGATCTGTGTACGCAAAATGCAGTCTATTCCCTTGGTGACAGCATTCTTAGCCTTAGTACGTTCCTCCATTTTTAAAAAATCATAATCGGATGATTCAGAGACATCTTGTAGAAGTTCGAGAATTCGCACCATAGCATTGTCATTGAATGTGATATGACGATGGTAGCTTTTGCCTATCGGATAATACTGAGGCCATCCCCCATTAGGGTATTGTGCTTCAAAGATATGGGAAATACCTTTGAGAAAAGCTTGGTGGTAGCGTGTCACATTTGTAAGACGAAATGCGCGAGCCAGGAATCGGAGTTCGTTAATAGTTGCGCTGTTGTCAAAGGTTCCGTGCAGATCCTTACTATCACCATCAAACGGTTTAGATGCAGTGTCTTTATTCTTTGGCCAACTCCCTGAAGGGGTTTGCCATGTGAGGACATTATCAGCAATGTGCATACCCTCTTTGCTTCGAAACCATTCATCGGATTGTTTCGCATATTTGGAAGGTATGGTTGCATAGGAAGATGGCAGAAGGAATAGACACAAAATAGAGATGACAATAAATTGTACCTTCATTATGGTGTCCTTTCGGAAGTATTCGGGTTGTAAGATAAATGTTATTTTGATGTAAGAGGAATTCAGGGATTAATTCCAATAATTCTGTCTTTACAACCCGGTTGGTGTGATTTGGAACTGTCACGAAGTCTAAATTTTTAGGAACTCAGGTAACATTACAAACTTTGGTTGGTTGATAGAAATTGGTTTACATCGGAGGGAGAGAGGAATATTTCATGTAGGCGAGGTTTAACCACACCTACATGAAATATGTAAAATATTAACCTAAATTTGCATGAAATTCATACCAATCATCAATGTTGTTAAGGTTTACAGCATCCAAAATTGACCCATCATCATCCACCGCGCTTGCTCCGAGGATACTTGTCCGTGTATCGTCATCGTGGTTGTAACCTGTGATTGCAGCATTCAACTCAGATACAGCATCAGCATCAAGACTACCCCCTTTTTGTTCTAAGACCCAAGCTTCAAATTGCGGGTATGTGGGTGAGTTGTCTCGGATATATGCCAGTGTAGCATCTTTATCAAGTCCGAGACCGTCCAACACCATCTGGTCAAAACCTGCTCCACATGCTGGGTAATCCGCGTGTAAGACACCTTTTGCATCCATTAGTACTTTTGACCAAAAACGTGGAAGATGTAGTACACCGAGTGGACCAGCCACTCCTGAACTAATTGTTGGAATCAAAGCAGCTTTTTTCTTTTTACCAAACATTACATGCCTCCTAACCTATTTATAGGTATAAGTCGTAAGTTGCAAGACCGTCTTGCAGATTATCCACATTATAGCAGAAATAGAAAAAATGAGAAACAAGTTTTCCCCAAGTATACAAATACTACAAGTGG
This sequence comes from Candidatus Poribacteria bacterium, assembly GCA_003635315.1. GTDB lineage: Bacteria > Poribacteria > WGA-4E > WGA-4E > WGA-3G > MSPOR6. The sequence goes on along the minus strand of PYJD01000050.1, from coordinate 58,230 downwards.
TATTCAATTATTCAGAAATTCACATCATATATTTAACGTGAGTTTGCTGTAAGAAAAATAGGGAATTAATTCCTTGAGAATATACTTTATAAAGCGCTTTCATTTTGAAGACATTTACATGTGAAGAATCAAGGTTATATTGAATTACTATGTGTTAAACCTAAATTGCTGTACCCTTGAATCTGATTGTCTTGACAAAGTGGCAAAATGGTGTTATTCTAATTAGAAGATAAAAACGTTGGTTGTGTATTTTTAGTAACAACGCTGTTTTTACATCACTCTCCTATGTATCGTAAGAGGTATATCTTATGAACCCCGATCTTGCAATTGCTTGGTTAATCTTCAATGTGGTTTTATTTGTTATCACATTAATTTGGGGTATAATCCGGTTTCGCCGTGGTATATGGTATCGTAAACTTGCACTAAAAGTCCAAGCATATCTGTTATGGGGTATAGGTGGTGCAGCCCTTCTCAGTAGTATCTCACCCTTTTCTTATTTTTATCTTGAATATTTATGGTTCTTTGAAGGTGTTAATTACTTTGAGACATTTTGGACCCTTAGAAAGGTCAAGTGGATTCTTTTCTTCGGTTTTTTTATTTTTGCTGTAGTATTCATGAATGTAAATGCAGCAATAGCGAACCGTCTCTGCCCGGAACCGAGGGAATTTGCCCGATGGACACATGAACGGACAGTATCCTTTCATCGTACTGTTTTCGGAATTACTATTCTGTTTGCTATAGTACTTGCGATACCGATGATGTCTCTACATATGGATTTCCTTAGATTCCTTAAACGACCTTCAGAGAAGGTGGAACCATATCACTTCGGAAGAGATCTGAATTTCTATCTATTTTCCTACCCAATACATAAATCTGTAAGTCTATGGATAGAGGTATTGTTATGGTCTACATGCATTGTTGTAGGATTACTATATAATTTCTACTATCGTCGTGATGCCCGTTCAATGGGACTTGTGAAAAGACATATTATATTGCATGGTTCATATCTATGGTTAATGTTACTGGGTACAGGTATCTGGCGCGGTTATGTGAACCTATGGAATAAGGTTTACACACGATCCCTCTCAGATCGGTTTGAGGAATTCCATGGACTCTTTTTTGCGGACAATATTCTTGCTATGACCACCCGTATATATTGTCTTATTTTATTATGTATAGGAACAGTAATAATATTTAATATCTTCTGGAGAAAACGTATTCTTTGGTATGCGTCCTTAGGTATATCATTATTAAGTTATCTTCTTCTTATTTATTTTTTTCCAATGGCAGCGAACTTTTGGGAAGCCAAATCTACTCAGGATTCAATTGACGTAGAAAGTGATTTTTTAAGGGAACATATAGCAACCACGAGAAAAGCCTTCGATTTAGAAGATATCACAAGTGTTCGATTTGAGAAGGGTTTGACAACCCTTGATACAATCCAACGAAATCCAGAAATCAAAGAGAATATCCAATTTTGGGATCGTCGAGTATTTTACCATATTCTTCGGAATCAAGAAATTAAACGGCATCATGATTTTCACCCTTATGCTGATGTAGATAGATATCGATTAAATGCGACATCTGTCGTTAATACAGAACCTACAGAGGCGGATGGAGAAAGTATTGATGATTCTAATTCTGAAGAAGATAACAATGTAGTTAATGATACTTCTGCCCCTGAACAATATAGACAGGTCTTGATAGCTGCTCGTGAAATAGATCCTGATCCAGGTCCAAGAGAGTGGGGTGAATTAAAGCTCAAGTTTACCCATGGCTATGGGGTATGTGTTGCTCCAGTGAACGAGGTGTTAAGTGCTGGTAGTTCCCCAGATTTATGGGTGAAAGGTGTACCCTTAGAACAAAAAGAAGGATTGAATTATCCAGAATTTGAGATAGATCAGCCACGAATCTATTACGGAGAAATGACGAAAGATTACGTCATTGTAAATACAGAGAAAGCTGAATATAATGTTGAAACTGCCGATACTGATGATAGCGTGGGTTATCATTATGAGGGATTTGGTGGTGTGCGTTTAGGAGGGTTATTCAGAAGATTCTGTTTTGCAGTTCGATTCTCATCTGTGTTTATTTTACGAAATCGGAACTTGGCACCGGACAGTCGTGTCATGTATTGGCGTAACATTGGTACGCGACGCAATGAACGACTTGTTACAGATAGATTGTCACATATTGCTCCGTTTCTCGATTTTGATCCTGATCCGTATATTGTTATTCACGATGGTCGATTGTGGTGGATGGTGGATTTCTATGTGACAAGCAATCGGTTTCCAAATGCACAATTCTATTCAGATGATACTGCTGCAATTGAAGATAACGACCTTGAATTATATACAGAACCTCGGTTTAAAAGATTTAAAAAGTTCAATTATATTCGAAATTCTGGTGTAGCAGTCGTTAATGCTTATAACGGGACAGTAGATTTTTATACAGATATAAAGAATGAAGTTTATACAGATATTTATAAGAAGATATTTCCAAAACTTTTTAAAGATATAAGTGAAATGCCAGAAGGATTGAAATCACACCGTAGGTTTCCAGATTACTTAACAAGAATACAAGCGAAGATGTATGGGAGTTACCATGTAACTGATGAAAGGAAATTTATTGACAATAGCAATCAATGGAAGATATCCATGGAAGCCTATTATTCAGAAACCCCAAATCACGAAATGATGCCTTATTATGCGATGTTAAAATTGCCTGGTGAAGACACAGTTGAATTTGTTAGTATGGTTCCATTTACCCCAACAGAAAGAGATAACTTCATGAAGGGTTGGATGATTACCCGGTGTGACCCCCCACACTATGGACAGCGGATTGTGTATACACTTTCTGATATGAATGTAAAAGGTCCCAAACATGTTGAAGATGATATTAACAAGAACTCAGAACTGGCGAAACTCTTTAGGGATTTACGAGTAAACAATGACATCATACCTGGAAATATGCATGTTATACCGATTGAAGAGGGTATATTTTACATTAAGCCAATTTTCGTCAAACCTAAACAGAAAAATGGTCAGAATGGAGGTCAAGAAAGTTCTCTAACAGATCCAATTCGAGATCTTCCAACATTGAAGACAATTGTTGTCAAGGCAGCGGTTGAGGAGGGTGCGGAACATGGAATTGCTGCGGATCTATCATTCGATACTGCCTTGAGAAAAGTATTTATTCGGCAATCGGCAATTACTGTAGAAAATACGAATGGAGAGACACCTACATTAGCAGATCAAATTCGAACCCTCCTACAATCCCATGAGGACACTGGTAAAGCACTTGAGGAAATTGCTAATGCATTAGAAAATGGAAATGTAACAAATGGAGGTGCTAAAAAGACACAGCCAAAAGCTGGTAACAAGAAAAAGAATCAGTAATAAGTAAGAAATTATTGAATGCGGGTGTTGTTTTTTGGATAAGATATCAAACTTTACAGCACTTGCGTTTTTTATTTAATACAATCCAAAGATTGGATATTACCAATTCAATTAATTTCTGTTCCATTAGCAATTGATATAAATGAAGTGTTGTGTGGCACAAACTAAAAGTTTATGCTACAAAAGAGAGTCGTGATATATCAGAAATGGTATTAGGAATGAACGGGAAGGCACAAGCTAAAAGTTTATGCTACTACAATGAGACATTTTCATTTAGCAATGGTATTACAAGAATAATTGTGGGTTACGAGTAATCATTTGGATACAACACGATTATTCTACTATATTCCCGTTATAGTAGGGAATTACCGAGGTATAAACCGTTGTCTCCACCTTTGGTTATCTTTCCATCGAACAGAGAAATGGAGAAGGTTTTCCATAAATTTGTGATTTATCTTAACATCGTTTTCAGTATCATTCTTTAGACTTGTAACAATATATAAGCCTTGTTGGAATGGCAGTGTGAGTAATGCTGAAGCATCATGAGTTATGGATTCAGCGAGTGAATTCCATTTGCCGAGGGGATCAACCCACATATCATCGAGACGAATACCTGGGATCTCTTTTGTATCTGGCGTAGTGTTTAGGATATGCGGTATCCGAAAGACCTTACTTCTTCTGCCTTTAGATGTGGGTAAACACTCATCTGTTTCCTCGTATTCAATTCCAGTTAATGGTTCAGGAATCCATCCAGCACCTCGTCTCTGTCTTGAGTTTGTTTTAATATCCTGTCCTGATACAATTACGATCCCACCTTGACTGGCGAAATTTTTGATGCGATGTTCTGTATCAATATTAAGCCGGTATCCTGATTTATAGATTTCACCGTTGCCGATCCATAAAATGTCCATTTTTGCGAGTCGGTCGTTGCGTAAGTTGTTAACAGATTCATAAAGCATATGATGTTCGCTTACGTACTCAAACTGCTGCAGTATTGGAAATTCTTGATTCGAACTGTTTCCAGTTAATGCCATGACTTTCAGAGGTAATTTAAACTCAGGTTTAGGTAAAATCTTCTTCAACGGTATTCGTGGTTTTCCATTCCTCGACTTTGTGGGAAGGGTTAACTGAGAGAAAGTCTCTTTATGGAGACGGTTATCACTAATTTGATCAACCAATATATTCTGTGCTGCTATACGATTCGCGAAATATGGGATTGTTCGTCGATGGATAGGTAATTTAAGGCGTAAGGAGTTGTCAAAATGGGAATATGCGCTTTCAACTTCCCAGCGACGGCTATAACTTGAATCAATAGTTTTCAGGTCAATTCTCTCTTCATTTACATTCGTCACATACCCATGAACCAAGTTCATGCCATGAATTGCTTTGCCTTCAGAATCTTGGAGAGGAATTTCTTCAGTTTCACTACGATCCAGAATTGCGTCAGTCAAAGCGGAAATACTAAAGAGTTCCTGTTGTCGTTTCTCAGCACTTTCAATAATTGTGCATACATCTTTACGCGGGAAAATGACGTCAGCTTCCCGAAATGATCTAAATTCCAGACTTATTTTTTTGAAGTGTCTGGGTGTTAGTCGTTCTGGTGTGGTAACCCGTTCAAAAGGTCCCACTCGATGTTGTATTACAGGATTTAACTCTATTCTCCTGACACTGAGTGGTTCAACATGCCACTTAAACTCAAGGTTTCTTTCCCAATTACCTGGATCGAATAGTCGTATCTTTCCGATTTGAATAGCATAAGATGTATTGTTTTCAAACACCAAAAAGTATTTGCCATTCCTCTCTACCATACGACTTCTAAGTCCCCGATCATCGCGACGGTTGAAACTGTCGATATTCCCTTTGTATTCGACCTCGTATCCCCATTGATCTTTATAACCATTGTTATCTTTATCCCTAACATTCATGAAGGACATGTGCTTTTTGTTATAATCTTTGAAGATAGCCATATATTCGCCGTTTGCTTGTGCGACTTTGTCAATTCTAATTTTCACCCGTGTTCCAACAAGCCGTTCAATAATCCTTTCATAACTCTCCTCTTGTAGGAATGATTGGCTGCTTTTTTCCATATTGGTAATTTCACTATCTAATGATGCAGCTTCTCCACCAAGAGATTGAACTTCTGTATTAACGCGTGCTAATTGGGATTGCAATGGAGTTGTCATTTGTCTAATACTACCCCAAACCATACTAATTGCGTTTTTTGCTGCACCATTGAGTTCAATTATCATATTCCTGGTTTTACGTATCATTCTATGTGAAAGTGGGGGATTAATAAGTCGGTCATATTCCCACTTCCGTTCCTGCTTCTCCCGATCATTCATCGTATCCAAATAGCGTATATATGCTCCAATTCTGTCATCTAATTCATTCTGTCGAAATATATAACTGGGTGCATGCCCTCGTTGTCTAGATTCTTCAGAAACAATTTCTGCCCCTCTGCTATCTAAACGCATGGTACCTTGATACCGATGTCCATCCCTCATATGAAAAACAACATATTTATTGAGTATTGTTTTTTGTAATCGGTCCTTCTTAAATAAACCGATGATATATAGTATACCTTGCAAGATAAACATCGAAACGGCAGCAATAATGGGCCATTTGATACTTTCCCATATACCTTTTGCCCTATCTTGTATCTCCTCAGCGACAGTTTCTTCCTGTCCAATGGCTGAGTAAGCAACGAAGATCATTGCTATCATGAGAATAAGCAGTAGAATCTGTTTTTTATTGAACATGATGCATATAGTTCCTTTAATAGATATTTATCCCGTTTTCAGCAGCAATACTGCGTACATTAGAGGCAGCGAGAGGGATTTTCTCAATTGGTAGATGTTCTATCAACCCATAACCGTCTGGATATAGATCGTTAAAACGTTGTAATGCAACTCCAATTTCTAATTCACCTTCTCCGGGGACCTCTTCATTGAGATGCAGAACTAATCCATTTTGGACAGAGATGTCTTTTATGTGTGCCATTGGTGCAACAGGACCCATGATATCAAAAATATGGTTGAGTCGTTTTTCACTTTCATAGACTTGTCTGAGAGATTGGAAATGATTTACGAAGTCCATAACAATCCTGAGACGTTCAGATCCGACCTTATCAACAATTTCTTTACAGATTTCAGGGGACCCCATAATAGAAACTGCATGGGTTTCCATAACAAGTGTCATCTCAGTTTTCTCAGCATTTTCTGCGATCGGTTTTAGCGTTTCAATGAGCCGTTCCATAGATTCTGGCAGATGATTGTCCTTATGTGACGTCCAAGCTCCATCTGGGTTTAGACTACCCGGTCTGAATAAATAATGAAAAGCACCGAGTTTCTTTGCCACAGGCATCCCACAATTTACTGCATCGATGGCAGCTTCACGTATTGAGAGTTGCGGATCAAATAGACACTGATCATAAGTTATACCAAATTGTACCAAATCAAGTTGTGCTTTTTCAAGGAGAAATCGACAATTATCACATTCATCTGATGAAACATCAGGAATCATAGAACTGGCAAAATGGTAACTTACACCTGTAAAGTCTAATTCCTTTACTGCATCTATTTCCTCTTGATTGAGAGATCTAAAATCGCTACAAATTCCAACGACACCGAGTCTCATGTTTTAATTTTCTCCTGTAAGGATTGCAGAAGGGTTTGTGCTTTAATCAAATCAACAGTGTCATACCCCTCAGTGAACCATTCATAGATCGGTAATAATAGGTCATACGCTTCTTTCTGTCGATTTTGTGTTGTCATAAGCTTACATAAACTGATAGTAGTTCGGAGTTCCCATGATTTTGCTTCTTGTTGTTGGGCAATAGTCAATGATTTCAAAAAACACGTTTCTGCATCACCTATAATAGTTGGTGAACAAACACTTTGATTTTTGTTGAGCGAAAGTAATAAAAGTTCACCTTTTAGACGGTATAGTTCAGCCTGATTTGTGCGTTCCCCGCTTTCAGCAATTGCCTCAAAAGCCTTTTCTAAGGTTTGTAGACCTTCATCAACTTTCCCTGCTTGTCCATAGGCTTGTGCTAACATACCGAGATATACTGGACGTAAGACCCGTGAACGGTTAGACTCCCACCCTTCGATTCCTTCTCGCATAAGGTTTAACCCTTCTTCATCGGAATGATCAGAATTCATTTGCATTGTCCATCCTTTCATAATTCTTCCAGTAGGTTCCCACACAGTAAAATCGTGTTCTTGACAAATAGAAATCAATTCCGTAGCATACGAGTTAACCTTTTTTAATTCCCGTCGTTGTTGGTATAGTAGAGCACCGAAATGTAAAGAAATAACCTGACTGAATGGATGTGGTCGTTCTTCCCCCATGCGTTGAGATGCTTGTAGTTGTGCTTCGGCTTGTTCAGGATATCCTAAACACCAGATGAGTGGAGATGCGTATGCATGGAGTGTCATCCCAGGATCAGCAAGATAGTGAAAGAAAGTGTCAACAGGATGTTGTCGTGGATTATATAGAGATATACCTGCCTCTACATGGGCACGTGCCATTTTTAACTCACCAAGGTAGTATAGTGTAGCACCTAATGCGCGATGTGCTTCAACTTCTAAGACAGCATTCTCTTGTTGTTTTGCCATAATCAAACACTGTTCACCGAGTTCCCGTGCGTTATGTAATTTTGCCCTAACAAGATCGGAAAGCCATAACCCGAACATAATTGGGAAACGTAAAAGCATTCGTTCATTGTTAGGCATAGCTTCTAAGAGTTTCTTGGCACGAGTATATGTTTGTTCAACTTCAAGTGCAGCATAGCCTTTAGTTGCAATCAGAGCTGGACCTAATGTTGTCTGAATTACCAACTCACGGGCTGCCCGAGCAGGGGAATCAGGTAAGGTTTCAATGAGCGTTAACCCGTGTGTAAGGTGTCTTACACCTTCGACATTAGCAGATCGTTCAACGGCACGAAGACCTGCTTGTTGCCAAAATTCAATTGCCCGTTCAGGAAGTTCTCCTTCGGTGTAGTGATATGCTATCAATTCTGGTTGTACGCGAACGATATCTTGAAATGATTCTCTTAATACTGTTGCAATTCTTCTATGATAGGTCTGTCTTGTGCTTCTTAACAAGGCTTGATATGCTGTTTCTCGAATTAGAGGGTGTTTGAAGGAATATATCTCTTTATCATCATGTGTCTTGCGACATCTCAATACTTCTTCTGATACAAGTGCCTGTAATTCCTGTTTAAGATCTGAATAATTATCTTTCTGTATTGGAAATGTATGGAACGGAGTTAATTGCTCTGATGTAGTAGGAAAGTTTGATACTTCTGGTTCTTCTGTTAGACTAACAATAACTTTATACAGGAGTTCTGCAGTCCATTCCCTACCGAGTGTTGCTCCAAGCTGAACCAGTTCTTTGCGTGTTCCGAGTTGATCAAGTCTGGCAGTTAGTGATGCTTGTAATGTCGCTGGAATCTCGGTAGTAACATCAATATCCTGTAAATCAGATTCAAGAGCCATCCGGGTTAGTTCTTCTACAAAAAGTGGTACCCCTTCAGTTTTTGATGCTATTTGCTTAGAAACATCTACAGGAATAGTTTTATCACCTGCAACTTCAAGAATCATCTGGGCAACTTGCTTACGATTTAGACGATTCAATGTAATATGGGTTACCCAATCTAAATCGGTTAGTGTTCTGAGTCGTGCTCTACCCTCTGCTTGGGTGGATTCCTTATATACATCACTTTCGATACGAGAAGTTAGAATAACAAGAATAGGTGAATTTTGAATTCGAGAAATCAACAGATGAAGGAAATCCAGTGTTGAGGGATCAACCCAATGTAGATCTTCGGTTATAAATAAGAGGGGTCTAACCTCAGCAGTTTTTAGGAAAAGTTGTACGAGGGATTGTAAAGTGCGTCTTCTCAGTTGTGCGGGTTTTAATTCGACAGATTGGTAATTACCATCAATTTCTAATAGTTCTGCAAGTAAAGGGGTAAGATTCTGTGAAAGATTATGGAAAATAAGGAATTCTTCAAGTTTATTAAAACGTACATCATCCGAATCCATATCCCCAAACCTGAGCAGTTGTTGCTTTAATAGAGTTAAGATAGGATATAAAGGACTGTTTTGTGTGTCTGGTGATCCTCGGCATTCTAATATCTGTGTTTCTCTTTCATTGACATGCTCTGCAATTACAGCAACGATACGTGATTTACCTATCCCCGCTTCACCCTCAAGCAAAACAGCCTGTCCGAGAGATTCACACACCGATTTCCATCGCTCTTTTAGCACAGCAACTTGACGCGTTCTACCAATTAATGGGGTTAGAAAACTCTGGTGTGGTGTGGTTGTAAGTTCTCTTCTAAAGGTTGGAAGTATACTGTCTGGGTGTTCACGGAGGATCTGATAGATTGGAACGGGTTGAGATATACCTTTTAAGGTAATTGTACCCAAATCTTGATATTCAAAGAAACGTTCAATCAGACGAAGTGTGGTTTCCCCGACTACAATTCCGTTTGGCGGTGCAACTTGTTGCATTCTTGCGGCGATATTAGGCGTTTTACCAACAATATCAATTGCATCCCCATGATATCGTTGAAGAGAAGACAAATCCTGCTGAGAATTGCCTATAGGTGCCCCGACTTCCCACACAACTACCAATCCAGTATCAATACTTAATCTAAGCTGTATTTGAATACCGAAGGATTCTATTAGACGCGAATTCAATTCATCTAAACTATTAACAATACCTATTCCTGCTTGCACAGCGCGTCGTGTTGCGTCCTCATGTGCAATTGGATAACCGAAATATACTAATATTCCGTCCCCAAAATACCGTGCTATATGACCATCATATTCTATAACCACTTCACCGACACTTGCACGATAGGCATCAAGGACTTGACGTAGGTCTTCAGGATCCAATTGTTCAGTTAAAGCTGTAGAATCAATTACATCACAAAACAACACTGAGAGTTGTCTTCTCTCAGCATTACTTGCAGACTGACTACTGAATGGTATATCAGTCTCATCAAGAACGTTTCCACAATCACCACAATATTTGTAATTTGGATTTAAGAACCCACATTTGGGACACTGTTTTTGAAGTTGGCTATTCATACCTTGTATTATAATTGATTAACAATAAACATTACAAGTATTCAGTGTGGTTTCATTCTAAAAAAATCTGAATTATAATAATTTCTTCATCATCGAGAAGGATATTATACCATTTTCTATTGATAGATTTACATTACGATTGTCAATTAAAATTGGACTTTAATCCTAATATCAAGACAAATTAATAAGGTGCAAAAACAGACCTTTAATCCTAAATTCCCAGAGGACAAATCGTGAAAATGTTGATTTTCTCCATGTGTCGAAAAGGGGAAAAAAGTTACACTTTTTGACACATTGTGTGTCATTGAAATTGGTGTAAATTACCCCTCTAACCACTGTCATAGACTGACTTTACTCCACTTTAAATTAGAATTATAGAATTTCTCAAAAGTGTGATTTTGTGTTTTTGTTGTTCTTACGGATTTTGACAATTTCAACCTGTATATTATAGTTGATTTTTTGATATAAAGAATTTTTTGTATTTAGGACGTTTTTATAGATATTCATCATTAATTCTCTATTAATATTTTTCTCATAAAGGTTATGATTAGGAATGTTAACCTAATTTGTTACCTATAAGTTTTTATTCATAGACGTTGTCTTTAATGAAATATGCTGATAATTAGCCAATATTCTGTAGCAGGGATTTCCAGTTTGTGTTAAAAAGTAGCTTTTGGTAATGTTAGATGTTAGATATAGATATTTTATTCATTTTATTTTTAATTTTGTAGAAAAATGTATAATGAATTTATATTTTTCAGAAATGGTATTATTATCTCGTAAGGAACGATTGTATTTATGGGATTTACTGTAGAAAATGGAGGAGGTATTTAATTTGAAATGTGGCGTGTCTCTGGGGTAGGTGTTCAATTAATAATTGAGTTTTTGTTGATGTAGATAATCCCCCAGTTCAGTGTCGGATGGATCGCGTTTGTAGGCTTCTGCCAAATAATTGATTGCGTTTTCAGTCAATCCGATTTTAACATAGAGTGAACCCAGATTACGATATGGGGCTGCATAGGTGGATTTTAGTTCAATTGCCTGAAGATATAATGTTTTTGCTTGCTCTAAGTGATCTTTTGTTGATCCAATTAGTATATTAAGGATGTATTTTTTATTTCCTCGGTATGGATAAACGGAAGCCCCTTTTTCTTTAGCATTATTCTCGACAGCTTTTGCTATTTCTGATGATTCTGTTTCGACGACAAGGTAACCTGATTCAACATGTTTATATGCCCTGTTGAGTTCTACCAACGCTTCTGCTACAGAACCATCAGAAATTATGACTGGCCAGGAGGGCCATTCGGGTCCAGCGAATTTTAGAGCGAGATCATAATGAGCAGCGGCAAGATCATTGCATACCTCAGCATTTTCAGGACGCAAATCAAATGCTTGCTCGTATAGTTCAATAGCTTGTGTATAATCTTGTGCATTGTATGCGTTTGCGGCATCAACTCTGATAAGACTGAAATTCGCACTCTCATCTGTTGTATCAAGGGTGTATTCAGTATTTTTACCTACGAAAGTATATATGATTATAATTAGGACTATGGATAGGCATACGATGATAATTGTTGGTAGTTGCAATTTCATTTTATTCTCCGTTATCAGAACACTTATATAAAGCGTGTATTCTTTTGCATCTCTTTATTAACAACACTTATCTCCATCGATTGTTTCTATTAAATGAAACAAAAATATAGTCTGATTTGCCATTCCGTTCATAATAGAGTTGTATTCTTCTGGGTTCCTGTATATTTTCATCAATGATTTTAAATACCTCAAGTGTATGAATAGCAAAGTCATCTATTTGATAAATGATATCCCCTTTTTTCAGAGGACCTGCGAGTTCACTTCCTCTTTGAAAGTTGCTAATAATGACACCGTGATGGTTTAATTTTCGCGCTTTTGCCTTATCAGGTTGGGTAAGTGTGAAACCCCATCTTGAAGCAGAATATTCCCATTCCAGTTCTTTTAGCTTTAAGGTTGTATTTTTTGTATTTCCTCGTCGAATGAATTCTATTTTGATAGGTTGATTAAGTGGAAGCAAGCGAACAACTGCTTTAAAATCGTTATCATCTTTTACCCTTTGTCCAGCAACAGACCAGATAATATCACTTCGTTTTATACCAGCATCTACTAATGGACTGTCTTTCTCCAGATTTGATACTAAGACACCTCTTGACAGCACAGAATTTTGTGCAACTTTTTTACCCAATAACTTAACTGCCATATCCTCTGTGATGGGTTGTATTGAAACACCTAAATATGGTGGAATAATACATCCATGGTCGGTAATCTTCTGAATAACTTTTCTTGCTTTGTTGGCAGGAATTGCGAATCCAACACCTTGCGAACCCCCACTTGTCGAACGGATGACGGTATTAATACCGATAAGTTCACCGTGAACATTGACAAGAGCCCCACCACTATTTCCTGGATTAACAGATGCATCCGTTTGTATTAGCGTTTCATAGAAACGATTATCGACTGTCATAGAGCGTTGTGTAGCACTAATGATCCCAATTGTAACGGTAGGTTGTGCTGTTCCAATAGATAGTCCAAATGGATTTCCAATTGCAAGTGCCCATTCACCAATTAGCAAATTATCGGAATTTCCCCATTTAATTACCGGTAAATCTTCTTTAGTATTGACTTTCAAGAGAGCTAAATCAGATAAGAAGTCGTATCCGATAATCTGTGCATCAAATTCTCTTCCATCAGCGAATGCGACTCTGATTCTTTCAGCGTTATCAATGACATGGTGATTTGTGAGTATGTATCCTTCTTTGTTAATAATAACCCCTGAACCGACTTCTCGTAATGATCTTTTTTCAAAGGGTATGATATCCCCCCATATCCATTGTTCTAAAGAAGTTATTTGAGTGACACTTCTAATAGCACTGATATTGACGACAGCAGGGCTCGCACGTTCAACAGCAGTTACAATTGCAGTTCGTCTTGATTGCGTTACAGCATCTTGAAGGTTTTGTTGTGCATGTAAATCAAGGAAAGAAAAACTGAGGATACAAGTCATTACGCCAATCAGAGTAAAACTTATCCCGGAGAATTTATGATATATTGAATACCGAGGTAATTTTGTTTTTATCCAATATTTTGATGCTTTTACCATATAAATTCCTTACTATCATTGATATAATACTATTTCTATAAATGATTTTCCATTTTTAGGTAATATTCATGTCTTGAAATACTACACAAACTGAAAGTTTGTGCTACCTTAAAGAGGTTTTATTAATGGGACTTTAATTACCAGGAATGGTATAAGTTCTCAAGAGAATAATTAGTAACAATAATCAAGCATTCAATTTTAATGAAATACGGTATCCTTCCAGACCGGGGTCGGTATCAACGATTTTCTGTACTGCTTTGTCTGATCTCCGTTTTGCGGGGAATTCCTCTTCATTTGCACACCTGAGAGCTATTCTTGCCCCGACGGAACTTGCGAGACGGAGGTTTTCTAAAGCAACTTTTTCCAGAGTGTCGTATGCAGTATGTCCGAATCCTCGTCCAGAAGGAGCAGATGTTGGATCACCCATATGACATGAAGGAACACCTTTTAAGAAGAATGGAAAGTGGTCAGAGTAAGAATGAACTTTTTGACCGACCGGCATATCTGCATGCATCTGTTTCTGTGCATTAAGAAAGAAAGGCTGCAAAGAATCCCACTTATGTAATACAATTCCCTTTCGACTTGTTCCGCCGGCTGCATCCATATTTAACATAAAACGTATATTATCTAATTCGCTCTTGTGTGCTTCAACATACTGAAATGCTCCGGTGAGTCCAATTTCTTCTGTTCCAAATGCAATGAAACGAATAGTTCGCTTTAGCATATCCCCTGAATAGGTGGATAAAACACGTGCAGCTTCAATAACGGATACCATCCCTGAAGCAGGATCATGTGCCCCCTGTGAAATGTCGTGTCCATCATAATGACATCCCACAAGAATCATTTCTTCAGGCTGTTCGTTCCCGGGTAAGTCAGCGACAACATTCCATGATGTACGTGGTTCATTAATATCGGTAGTTTTCAATTGCATTGTAACCGATCCGTACCGATCAAGGCATCGTGTAAGGAAATCCCCATCTTCTTTACAGACTGAGATTCCTGGAATAGGGGCAGGTCGATTATTTTGAAGGCTGCCTGTTTCTGGACCGACGCCAGGATGTTCACTTACAAAAATAAATGCTGATGCCCCTGCCAGAACAGCACGTTCATACTTTTCTTTACGATGTACCCATCGTCCAAGGTCAATCGGAGAGGAACTCTTTGCCATCACCAGTTTTCCTTTACCTGAATTATCAAGTTCAGTATATTCTGGTGGACTTCCTTGCCCTACAGAAATAAGTTCAGCTGTAATATCAGCCGCAGGACAGTAAGGTAAGGATATGCAATGTAAATTACGATTGATTGGTTTGGTTATTGAGAGAGTGGCTGTACCACGTGTCCAACCAGCATACGGATATTCTTCTAACTCAACATTTTTAAGACCGTAGCGTGAGAAAGAGTCAGAAATAAAGGATGCTGCTTTGTGTTCTTCTGGTGTTCCTGCGAAACGTGATCCGAAATCATCACATAAGACTGTTAGGTTATCTAATACTTCTCTATTTGTGTAAATGTCCCCGACAATTTGCCGATCTATTGATAAATAAGGATTTCTTAGATTCATAAATATAACAATTCTTTCATTGTATTGGGATTATTATAAGTTAACGTGAGTTTGATGAATGTCAAATTAAGCCTATTGTTCCATAAATCAGATTTTACAACTCAATTAGGTGCAGCTTCTAACTGTGGTAAATTCCTAATAGGTTCACAGATGCATAAAATTACTTGCTCCGATCACCCGTTAAGTTATTACTTAGAAGACACAACTGAGTTAGATTGTGTACTGTTGTTTTCTTGAGGATTGATAAGGCTTTGAAAATCCAAAGTCTCAGATGTTGTCATTACGTCCTTACTCGTAGGAGTTAATGTTTTCGATCGTGAATCGGCTATCTTTTTTAATTTCCAAAGATCCTGAATCTGGATCATTCCCCATCTCATCATTATTATATTATGCTGTTTAAATGTGTTCAATGATTTCTCGGTTGATTCCATAGAACATCCAATTAATCTTGATATACGTTTTTTTGATATACGCGGTACACGAACGATTCCATTTAAGTCTGGTGTAGTCGCAAGATTTTGAAATAGAAAAGCTAAACGTGAGGCTTCAGATCGAAAGGTCAAGTTAGATAATGCGTTATATCGTCGTATGTCGGGTACTGAATTTTGTATCAAGATGTTGTCTCCATGTTTTGTTGATTTATAACGTTTTGTTGATTTATAACCAGAAAACAACGGTAGCAATCTGGATAATAAAATTAACAATCTCCGATATATTTTGTGTTTTGGCGGTAAGACTAAATGTGGTTTCCGTTTGAGGAAAAACATAAAGTCTCGAATAGAGACGAAACCTACACAAACTTCAGTTAAAGCTACTATAGATGTCAACGGGTTTATATTGTCATATTCATCCGTATTGATTCCAATTATATCACCGGTTTCTAATACTTCTATTGTTGTTGGTTCTGTAGGGTTCTTTTCTATAGATTCTGAGTGAGTCGTAGTATTTATGGTCTCCTTAGAATCGGTCTCTTTAGGATTATCTGATATTTTGATACGTCCTTTTTTAATTAGGTACACACCTTCCTCGGATAATTCTTCTTCATGGCTTAGTTCTCTGTATGTGGTAATCTTGTCCAATGCTTGTGTGTCATCATCGGATAGATCTGCAAATATGTCAAAATATTTTATACACCAGAAATGTTGTTCAATGAGATCTAATACCATTTCAATTAATTTTTATTCCATTAGCAATTGCTATAAATTAAGTGTTGTGTGGCACAAACTAAAAGTTTATGCTACAAAAGAGAGTCGTGATATATCAGAAATGGTATAACATGTTGTACCCATAGACTTGATCTGAGTCTTGTAATAATTAATTCACAATTAAGAGGATTCAACGTAGTATACCCCAACGAAAGATTGTTGTAAGTATTTTGACCCCTGCTTTGATACTACCGATAAAAGTGCCACTAATTTTGGATGTACCAATCCGTTTTCTGTAATTCACCGGAATTTCCTGAACTCGTATCCCCATTTTGGCAGCTTTGAGCTGCATTTCTACAGTCCAACCGTATGTCCGATCTTGCATATCTAATTCAGTGAGATGGGAATATCGAATTGCACGGAACGGACCAAGGTCGGTATATTTAACACCATAAAAGGAATTTATTAGGAAGGTAGCAAGTTTGTTTCCGAATTGTGCTTGTGGTAGTAATGCCCCTTTTTCGGATGGCTTACGTGTACCGATGACAAAATCCGCTTGGTCTTCTTGTATAGGTTGTATAAGTAATGACAATTCTGTTGGGTCATCACTATAGTCCCCATCTATAAAAACAATGATATCTGCACATTCAACAGATGCAATACCCGCCAGACAGGCACTTCCATATCCTTTTCGTTGTTCTGAAATAACTTTTGCGCCGTGATCCCGTGCGATTTCGGCTGTATTATCCGTGCATCCGTTGTCAACAACGATAATTTCCTGCACTAATTCCTGGGGAATATCATTTATAACTTTTGCGATAGCCTTCTCTTCATTTAGGACAGGGATGATAACAGAAACTTTCATAACGCTACGCGTATTTTGTGTAGCAATCGAATTACATTCTTGCAGACGGTTCTTGAATTGTTTCAAGTAGTTGATCAATTACGGCATCAGTATCAATACCTTCAGCTTCAGCATGGAAGTTGGTGAGAACTCTATGGCGTAATACAGATGGAGCGACAGATTTTACATCTTCACAGGATGCATTATATCGTCCTTTTAGAATTGCCCTTGCTTTCGCACCCAAAATTAGATATTGTCCTGCTCTGGGACCAGCCCCCCATCGTACCCATTGTTGGATGAATTCGGGAGTGTCTTTTTCTTTTGGTCGCGTAGCTCGAGCAAGTTTAACGGCATATTGAACAACGTTATCAGCAGCCGGCACTCGGCGAACGATCTGATGCAGAGCAACAATAGCTTCACCAGAAAGAGCTGTTTCAAGTTCCGGTTCTTCTGCCCCAGTTGTGCTTGTTACAATGTCCACCTCTTCCCCTTCTTCCGGATAATCTATTACGACTTTAAACATGAACCTGTCAAGTTGTGCTTCAGGTAAGGGGTATGTACCTTCTTGTTCAATAGGGTTCTGTGTAGCCAAGACAAAGAAAGGTTCAGGGAGTTGGTATTCTGTACCACCGGCAGTAACATGATGTTCCTGCATCGCCTCTAATAGAGCAGCTTGGGTTTTGGGGGGAGTTCTATTGATTTCATCTGCGAGGAGGATATTCCCGAATATTGGACCTTGTATAAAACGGATGGATCTATGTCCTGTAGTACGATCTTCTTCAAGTACATCCGTACCAATAATATCGGCAGGCATTAGGTCCGGTGTAAATTGAATCCGCTTAAATGTGAGATTTAGAATTTGAGCGAGAGTCTTAATCATCAGCGTTTTTGCTAACCCGGGTACACCTTCAACAAGGCAATGCCCTCCTGCAAAGAGAGCCATCAACATTTGGTTGATAACTTCCTCTTGACCAATGATAACCTTTTTTAATTGCTCAACAATTAATTCTTGGCTTTCCATTAACTCT
Organism: Candidatus Poribacteria bacterium; assembly: GCA_003635315.1. GTDB lineage: Bacteria > Poribacteria > WGA-4E > WGA-4E > WGA-3G > MSPOR6. The sequence continues at coordinate 40,018 of PYJD01000050.1, read as the reverse complement.
TCAATTGCTTTGACTTCATCGGTTGCTGCCATCTATAACTCCTTTGAATGTGACTTTGTTTGCTTTATACAGATATTATACCATTTCTAATAATAGTTTTTCGATTAACCGTTATAAAGAAGATCGGGAATCGGAGTTCCCTCCTACAGAAGCGCGTGTGATATAATGGTATATAATCAAATAGAAATGGTATTACACGTGTTAGTGTGTGTATTCTACGGGTTTTGAGTTAGTATGAATGTTTTTGTACTCTGATTTGATGTGACTTTTACAACATTTGTGAGATTGTCGATTTGATCCTTATCTACAGTAGGTGTGTTGAAACGAACGATCCTTTTCATCTCTGCCTTTCGACCAGATTTCTTGTAATTTAATTGGATTTCAGCGACATCAGTAAATAGTTTTTTCGTTTCTGGAACCATTTTTATATACAATGGTTTTTCCACTTCAACAATGACATGATCTTCAAAAGTGTCTGCTTTGCCCAGAACAGCGGGATGATTCCGTTCTTCGTCTCGTAACAACTTTGCGTAAGGATGATTCCCAACGGGTAGTTCTAATATATATTGATCACCCATTTTATAGATAAAGTCTTTACATGTCCAAGTGATTTTAACCTTAAGTTCTGGTTCTAACTGTTTCAGTTCAGAGGTTTCAAAATGTTCGATTTTTGCTCGTTCATCGACTTCAAAAGCATCGCGTAGGAAACTAATTCTTTGCTCTCGGTGAGATCCCCTTAATAAGTGTGCTCTATATCTTGCGTTAAAATCACCAGTGACAGTTGTTTCATGCACCACTTCAACACTCAAATCCTCTTTTACCTTAATAAGTGTATTTGTCAACTTGATATTTGAATCCGCAGGGAGAGCAGGGCTTCTTTGAAAAGTGTAGAGATGTTTCTTGATAGTTTCTCCATCAACTTTTTCATAATCATCTATAGAGGTATCAATACCGATTCCTTTGGTTGTTGGCGCATCGGTATTTACGATCAGTGTCCATCTATTCTGATCAGTCACCGGAAAGTCCCCGTATGCAGTGGTGTGTGCAGTAGGATCTAACCATATAAGATCTTTGTTTTTTCCTCCGTCAACAGCAAGAATCATATGGTTAAAATATGCGAGAGAAGGAATTTCAGGAATAATTTTACTTGCTTTTCCAGCAGAAATAAGAACAGGATAGGAGTCAATACCAGCGACGCGGAGCATAGTCGAAAGTAAAGTTGACTTTCCTTTACAATCTCCCCACTCCTCCTCTAATACCTTTCCAGCAGGATATGGTTTGATACCCCATACACCCCTTTCATCTCCAGCATACTTGATGGTCGTTGTGACAAAATCGTAGAGTCTCTTAATCTTCTGTTCACGCGTTAGCGCACCGAAGAGTATTTCATTTGTCTTGTTCTCAATTTCTTCTGTAATTCTATCTTGTTCTCTTATTAATGTAGCATACCATTGAAGTAATTTCTCCCAAGATTCAATTGTAGAGAAGCTTATATTAAATGCGAAATCTGAAATAGCCGGCATCATCGGTTCTTGATGCAAAGCTGCTATATTTTCAGTTTCGAAGATATAGGAACGTGTATAGTTGTTTTCAGTTATGGTAGGCGTAATTGTTGGTCCGTGTACTTGATACTGAAGTTGTAGTTTTTTAGGGATATGTGTAGTAAGACGATAAAATTGAACAGGGATATCTACCTGAAAGAAAACCTGCCGCCAAAATCCCCCCTTCATTGCAGTTTGTAGATTTTTTGTAGAGTATGCATAGTCAATGATACACCCATCAGTTAGTTGAGGTAATCTTAAAAACATGAGACGTGTATTGACTGTAAGACCAGCAGATGTAGCAGAGGGTGGAGTTATATCACTAACAATTTTATCTTTATCATATTCTATTGTTTTACCATCTGGTAGCAGTGTTCGCGCGTGATGTATAGTGACATCATCCGCTCCGTCTGTATATGGTATTTGAATTTCACCAAGATGAAAACCTTCATCGTTATATATTTTAATGACTCGTCTTGTGGAATATACATGCTTTCCATCTTCATCTATATCAAAGACTTCAGCTTCCCACAATACAACGGCTTCGTCCTCAGCACTTTCAGATTCAGAAGGAATATTTTCAATGGCTTCTTGTATGGTATCTTCGTCTTTATCGCTGACAAAGTTATATGGGAGTGATGACTTTGTAGTAATTCCTGTCTTTTCCTCTTTCAATGTACCATGGGTATGCTTAGTTCCATCCTCATGAGTATGTGTTTTTTCTGTATTTTCATTCTCTTCCTCATTCGTATCAGATACCTCTTTTTCTGGTGGTGGGGGAAGAGGGTTCTTACGTTTTCCTAAATAGGTTTTTTCTGCGAGTGAGCCTTCCCCATTTGCTGTGACATCATCACGTGATGCGCGTCCATCCCCGTTATCATCAATATGTGGATGTTCTGCTTGGATGGTTCCATCTTGTTCATACCATTCATCAATGCGAGTTTGTAACCAGTTAAAAGATTCGAGTATTGATATGGTTCCATCGGCATTTGTATCAGCAGAGGATTGAGAGAATGCATCAACAAAAAGATCACCGAAACCCGCTTGGGATGCATATCCCTCCCTTACGGAGCTTGATGTGATAATAATCCTTCCTTCAGCACTTATATTTTGAACAATTCCTGCGCTGTATGGAAATCCAAAAACAAGAAGTTGCTGTTCAGCGCGGATCTTATTAATGTTGTCAGTGTATTCCTGTTGGCTAATATCACGACCCGGTAAATTGAACTTAATTCCTGATGCGCTGCGGGAAGCATGACCAACCATGAAGAGGATAAATCTATCAGCGGGTTGGATCTTCTCTGCGAGTTGTGCAAACGTCTGCAAAACGGGTTCACGTTTTGCTTCACCTGTGACCAGCCCGGGAATTGAACCTTCATCTTCAAAATGGTAGTGTATCTGATCAGGAGCAAACCCGTATTCTTGAGTTAATAATTGATAGAATCGGGAAGTTCCACTCCAAAATTGGTCGTAATATGATTTCTCACCACCCACACCTCCAAGAATCAAGACGTAATCAGCGGCGTAAGTTGAGGTGGTAACAATAAGTATAATAGTTAGTATTGTAATTATAATGCGATACATACTTTATTTTGCTCCAATGATTGGTTGTATTCGATTTATATTCTTTTATTTCACCTATTTATCTATTGAAATCTCCACTTTTACCACCAGTTTTCTTTACTAATCTTATCTCAGATAAACACATTTCTCTATCAATTGCTTTACACATATCATACACAGTAAGTCCAGCGACAGACACAGCAGTAAGTGCTTCCATTTCTACACCGGTACGTCCTACAGTTTGTACTTCAGCCTCTATCTCAATTTTTTCATCTGCGATAGAAAGATCTACCCGTATAGAGGTAAGGGTTAGGGGATGACACAAAGGTATGAGTTCACTTGTTCGTTTTGCTGCCATGTAACCAGCAAGTTTAGCAACTTCTAACACGTTTCCCTTTTTCATTTCTTGATTCGTTATTTTCTGCAGGGTTTCCTGTTGAGCGGTCACATGTCCTGTAGCAACAGCGATACGTAAAGTTTCCGGTTTTTCCCCAACATCAACCATGCGTGTATTACCTTTTTCGTCAAAGTGCGTTAGTTCATTCATTGTAGTTGTCAGTTTGGCAAGGAATCACAGCGTAATTAGACATTTAGAGATTATATATTCGGATAAAATGCTTATACAGGATTATCCTGCATGATTTTTTCATACATTTCACGGAATTTATTCAGATAATTCCCATTTCCGTGGTATGCTTCTGTGTCTGTTGTATTAGGTTGAATAATTTCACCGCGTTTTAAAACAGAACTACTATTGGTTTCAATGTCAAAAGGTTCGTTAGTAGATTTACAATATGCATGTGCTCCAGCAACAGCAGCACCGAGTGCAGCCCCACCTTTCTCAACAGGAACAACAGGTCTATTCCAGATACCTGCAACACGTCGCATTATTTGAGAACTGTCTGTAGCTCCACCAGTTACATATAATGGATTATCTGTTTGTTGTGTAAAAACTTGTGAATAGACATAAACAGCAGCGAGACTGGTTTCTATAACACCCGTGTAATCTTCAGCTAAATTCGGGTTTGTGGTATTGGTAGGACGGATTAAATCAAAGGCACCAGAGACAGGGAATGATTCTGTTTTCGGTTGCCAAAAGATCATGTGTTTTCCGGGTGAGACATTACTAAGTGCCTCCTCTGCTGGTGCATACTGTTCTTTCTCGAACCCGTAATTAGTTCTGACTGAATCCCATACCATTGCCCCATTTGTACGGCATCCAAACATAAATGGTCGTCCAATCCCGTCATACATCGCATTAGCATATCCTTCAGGGTCAAGTGTGTTTCCATCCGTTGAAACCATATTCACGAAACTTGTTCCGAGGCTAAGTAGGTCACCTGAAACTGGAACTTTCGCTTGTGGGTTATCTCCCGAACCTGCGATGATTTTACATTCACTATCAAAACCGTATTTTTCACTAAAATATATTGCGATATTCCCAATTTCTGTATCGGGTGGCGTTAGTTCAGGCAATTTGGATTGTAATCCTTCTACTCCACCTGGTATTCCATCTGCAGTTGCTGCCAGTAATTCGTTATCCCATTCCCTATTTCGATAGTTCATGAGGGACATTCCACATGCGTTTCCAGTATCAATTGGTACTCTTGAATTACCGGTTAATACCGCAGGAATAAAGCTGCTTATAAGCTGAATAATTTTGGTGGCTTCATAATTAACTGGTTTCTGTTCTGCCACACGACGTACAACACCACCTGTGAATCTAAGGGGAACATCCGATCCAGACAAATCAATCGTTTTTTCTTTCCCTCCAACTGCTTCGCGTACATGGTTTGTCTGTGAAACAGTGTTGGATGTCATCCATATAGGAGCAGTCGTATACGAGAACACACCCGCTAATAGGGTTTGTAATTCTAATGTAGCACTTTCTGCCCTTGAAAGATTGGCGAAAATAATCTCGCTATTTTGGTTTAGGTAGACATGACCGTGTTGCTGTCCTGATGTATTTATTGCGACAATATTTTCTATTGCCACTCCCGCAGAGCGTATGTCAGAAAACATTGCATCAAGTGAGGCAAGATACATTAATGGAGGTTGTTCAGCCTCCCCTTCTGACTTAGGGGGTAGGATATAATCTTCACCTATCCCAAAACAGTTTGTGCGTTCATCTGTTCGATAGTCAATGGCGTGTTCAAAACACTTCTCTGCTGTGTCAACATCAACGATAATTGCTGATAGACTCTGTGTACTTGAATCTAACCCAAGGGAAAGACGTTGCTTTTTATTCGTATTCACTCAGTAGGAATCCTATGTGCTTTTAAATCAAATACGGTTAATTACCGGGATATGCTCGGTTTTCCAATTCAGCCACAAACTTCTCAGATGCAATAGCAGCAGCAGCACCTGCTCCAGCAGCGGTAATCGCTTGACGGAATACATGATCATGTACATCCCCCGCAGCATAAACACCATCTATATTAGTCCGTTGCATCTCATCTACGATGATATATCCTTGGTCATCCATATCTATGACATCTGTGAACAGTTCTGTGTTCGGAATATGTCCAATAAAGATAAAAACACCATCAATTGGGAATAGGGATGTTTCACCGGTTTTGACATTTTTGAGTTGTGCTCCGGTAACTTGGTTGTCGTCTCCACAGATTTCCTCAACAACAGTGTCCCAGATGAATTTGATTTTATCGTTTTTGAATGCACGTTCTTGCATAATCTGACTTGCCCGAAGTTGATCGCGACGGTGGACAACGTAAACTTCAGAAGCGTATTTTGTTAGGAATATTCCTTCTTCTAACGCTGCATCTCCCCCACCTACAACGATAAGACGTTGGTCTTGAAAGAAAAATCCATCGCATGTTGCACAATAGGAAACCCCACGTCCGCCATATCCTTCTTCACCTGGAATATTAAGTGTTCGTGGAGATGCACCTGTACAGATAATTACAGATTTTGCGTGGTACTCTTTTTCATAGGTTTTCACAACAAATGGATGCTGTGCAAAATCAACTGTGGTTACCGTATCGAATTTAACCTCAGTTCCGAACCGTTCTGCTTGTTCCTGCATACCCTGAATAAAAACGGAGGCTTCGTTTCCGAAAAAACCAGGATAATTTTCAAGATCAAGCGTCAATGATAGTTGTCCACCGAGTGCTTCACCAGTAATAAGGATTGGCTCCAGCATAGCTCGGGAGGTATAAACTCCTGCAGCAAATCCCGCAGTACCACCACCTATTATAACAATATTACGATTTTCGATGTTGTTTGTATTTTCCATTTTATCTTAAGTGCGTCTTCAAACCAACATATAGGTATTGAGACAGTATATTATAAATTACCCGTTGAAGTATGTGTGAATCTTGGAATTCCGTTAATTATAGGATATCTATGTTCACACTTATTACAGTGTAGGTCTTGTTCATACCACAAAACCTTGCTTTTACATTGTGGGCAGACCAGAATATCTTCTAATGGAGTCTTTTTTCTAATCCTTTGCTTTGCTAAGACTGACTTTGCATGTGATACTATCTTTCGAGGAATCATGCTTTTAAGAATTACACTGAACCCGTTTTGTTTCTTTGAATCGGTTGAATTCAAAAGGTGTTCAATGGTCTGTTCACATTTTAAATCTAAAACGGAATCTTCATCATCCGAGATTACGTAGTTAATATTTCCTTCCCATTCGTACTGTATAAGAAACAGGTGATGGTGTGTAATATGGAAACGTTTCCAGTATTTATCATTTAATGCTAAAGTATGAAAAAGTTGTCCAAATTGGGAATTCCTTTTGTTTTTTTGTAATACCAATTTCCCATCAATCAGATTTACCACCCAGTTGTGATATTGCCATCCATAAATCCGTTCACCAATTTCTGACGGGGTCTCAATATATCCACGTGTTGCGACGCGCATTAATTCTGATATAAGTAAATCTGGAGCTTCAACATGCTCCAACACATGTGAACAGATGACATAGTCAAATGCCTTATCTGAGAAGGGTAGAAACTGCCCATCTGCTTCCACGGTTGGTCGGTCAGTGACTATTTTCCCTCCACGTTGTTCGTTATCCTCAATGAATTTATCGCATAATACATCCGACCTTGTTTTTGGATTGTGTCCGCTTCCTATCTCTAAGACAAAATCGTTAGGACGAATGTTCATTTTTGGACAACCATAGTAATGTATGGACTCAAGTATGGGATGAAATTTGCGATGATCTTGCCTTTAATGCCAAACCCAACCGCTTTTTTTGTTACAGTGAATTGATTGATTTTGAAAAACTGTTTAAGATCAAGTGGAGAAGCATAGTATGCACTGTCTGCATCTCCACCAATAGCATCTTCTTTTAAATCAGGATCACGATAGATAAATTGAGGTGTTTTGGTAAAGAAACGTTTCTTAAGGTATAACTTAGAATTTCGTATCAATTGTTGCCGTGCTTGTTGTTTTGTTTCACCCCATACGGGTCTGCCAGGTTTACCGCGTAATAATCTAAACAAATCAATTATCGGTATCAGTGGGGAACACAGATTTGGTCCAGATAAGATTATTTTACCACCTTTACGAACAACCCTAACCATCTCATTGAGTGCAGTTTGAACATCTGGTAGATGTTCTATTAGTTCATTTGAACAGATAACATCAAATGAATCATTTTCATAAGGTAACTCCATCACATCACACACCTGATATTGTAGTTTTTCATTTTCCCAATTTTTTGCTTCATTAAGAAACAGAGATGAGATGTCAGTTCCTACGACATCATAACCTGCTTGATTCAACAAACGCGATGAAATACCGGTACCACATCCAAGATCAAGTATTTTGGATGCGGTAGGAGCATAACGAAGAACTAATTCCACATAGTGTTGGAGATAGGACTCGTCGTGTGCAGCCAAGAGACCTTTATAGGTTTCGGATGTTTCATAGAACTCCCGCATCCGCTGCCGCAGCTGTAATGTTGTTTCAGATACTGGTGTTTCAAACATGTACTATTTCAATTCTACAAAGAAATTATATCCAAATTGGGATGGTTTTGGCAATACAAACTGTGGTAGAGGTGATTGTTAATGGAATGAAGTTTTATGAACGTAGATTATTCCAAGGGGGTTGATCATAAACATCAATGAGTTGATATCCTTCATCACCTTTACTGGGACTTAAGGTAACAAACAATTTAGCGGGTTGGGATGAAACATTAAAGGATGCATGGACAATATCTGCTGCAATAAACACAGAGTCACCGGCATTTAGAATCTGCTTTTTGTCTTCCAACCATTGTTCCACACTGCCTTCAATGACGTAAATCACCTCTTCTTGGTCAGGATGTTTATGGAAGTCATGTCCATATCCAGGAGACAAACTAACCTCCATTGCAACAATGTCTTTTGCTTTTGTTGTTTCTGGACGACTGAGCCATCCAATTGTTCCCCAGTCCAAATGGTCGCGTTCCACCTCTGAGGAAGAAATAAATTTACCGTTCATTTTGTAAATGTACTCCTTGGTGTCTTAGATAGATGCTTATGCAAGTGAGTAGGCGAACTCTGATGAGTTCACCTACAAATTAAGCAATAATTTATACGATAGGTTAGTTGTGCGATTTAAGATTGCCCCATGTAGTAGCAACTTTATCAAGCGGATCGACAGGAGTTCCAGCTTGGAATCCAACATTCATTTCTCTCTTAACTTCATCTTCTGATAATGCGCGGTTCCAAATTCTGACTTCGTCAATCATACCGAGGAAGAGACGACTTGCGCCTTCCGCTGTAGTACCAACATAGACAACTGAAGTATCTGCGGCGCCGGGTAGTGCGTTTTTCCCACCATATTCACCGACACTTTCACCATTGAGCCAATACCGATGTGTTCCATTATCCACCTGACCAACAACATGCTGCCATGTGTTCAGTTCAATTTTACCTTCACAGACACTTCCACCACCAGCACTTAAATGCAGACATTCACTTGGGGATTCGGTGTAAAAACTATAGGAACGCGGACTGTTCCCTTTTGATAGGATACCTTGCCAACGCGCATTGTTTGGTCCCATGTGTCTTTCGGTATGAATCCATGCCATGACGGTAACTTCGTTATCAACGGTTAGGACGGGGTCATGTGGAACTTCAATCCAATCACTTGTTCCGTTAAATTTTAGAGCTTTTCCAAATTTTCCATCAACTAATTCCGGGGCACCATTTATGGAACCTTGGTGTCCATAGCGTGAATGGTCAATCGCTTGATCACCATCTACTTCATCAAAAGAGAAATAGAGGATGAGTGATTCATCACCCTGAACTTCTGCAAAAGCATAAGAGGTGACAAAAGCCAATAGGACTAAAAAAATAAACAAGTATCTCATTAAATTTGTTCTCCTTTATGTCAACTACGTGTTTTATGCAGTTGATTATTTGATTATAGTGATAGCTTAACACTATCACTAATTATTAAGACTACTTCTGAGTTTTTAGAGTTCCCCATGTCGTAGCAACTTTCTGTCGTGGGTCAACAGGGAAAAGCTCAAAATATCCTTTTTCCATCTGTTCGTTCACTTCATCTTCTGTAAGAGCCCGATTCCAGATACGTACCTCATCAATTAAACCTAAGAATTCTCGGTTACCTTCATGGGTTTTTCCGATAAACACATCAGAGGTATCAGCTTTTCCGGGTAGTGCGCCTTTCCCACCATATTCACCAACATTCTTGCCATTTAACCAGTAGCGATGGGTACCATTATCAACTTGAGCCGCAACATGTTGCCATTCATTCAATGCAACTTTACCTTCACAGACACTTCCACCCCCAGCACTCAGATGAAGACATTGACTTGGTGATTCTGTGTAGAAACTATAGGAACGAGGATTATTACTTTTGGCTAAAATACCTTGCCAACGAGCATTGTTTGGTCCCATATGTCTTTCGGTATGAATCCAAGCCATAACGGTAACTTCTTTATCAACAGTTAGGATTTCATGATGCGTAACAGTAATCCAATCACTGGAACCATTGAATTCAAGTGCTTTGCCAAATTTTCCATTCACATGTTTAGGATTTCCTGCCATTTCACCATGGTTTTCATACTTTGAATGGTCAATTGTGTTTTTCCCATCCACCGTATCAAAGGACATATAGAGGATTAAAGACTCCTCTGGTTCGTTTAACGCATGTGCTAATGTAGCTATAAACGTTAAAATTGTTAACATTATTATCAGATATTTCATGTTTTCTCCTTATTAGTTTTAATTAGTTTCGTCCATAACATCCTGACATGGAAGTAACCAATTATAGACGATAGAAATATGACTTTAACTTAGTAATATCTTACCTTAAAATTTCCCCAAGTGGTAGTTAATTTCCCTTGAGGATCTATATCAAAGATCTCAAAATGACCTTTGTTCATCTGTGTATTAACTTCTTCTTCTGAAAGAGCACGATTCCAAATTCTGACTTCGTCAATCATACCGAGAAACCAGCGTATATTTCCCCCACCAGCAGTTCCGATGACAACAGGTGATGTGTCCTCAAGTCCAGGTGGATTCGGTTTATTACCGATTTCACCGACCTTTTGTCCATTAACCCAATACCGATGGGTTCCATTATCCACTTGAGCAACAACGTGCTGCCATGCGTTTAATTTCACTTCACCGTTACAGACACTCCCTCCACCATTGGGTGGACCAACACTGAAATGCAAACACTTGCTATTTGCTTCAGTCCAGAAACTATAAGAACGTGGGTTGTTGCCTTTAGCTAAAATGCCTTGCCATTGACCATCGTTTGGTCCTGTATGTCTCTCTGTGTGTATCCAAGCCATAACCGTAACATCTTGATCTACGGTAAGTGTTTCATGGTGTGGGATCTGTACAAAATCCTGATCCCCGTGAAATTCAAGTGCCTTACCGAATTTACCTTTAACATGTTTGATGTCTCCAATCATTTCACCATGGTTTTCATACTTGGAATGGTCAATTGCCTGTTCTCCATCAATTGTATCAAATGACATATACAGGATTAACGCATCATCGGGTTCATTGGCACTATGTGCGAAAGAAGACACAAATAAAACGAGGACTAACATTAAAAGATTAGATTTCATAGTAGGTCAACGAAAAATTATACAAGAAGGATTGCATGTATCTATGGATTATGCAACAAAGACAATTTTTCCCCCTCAACTGCTAAAAATCTTTGATTTACAGGCAATTGTGAATTGGTGTCAATTTGACCAGACGGCCAACGAATTTCAATGTGATCAATCTGTTCTACTTTTCCAACGCCAAAATGAGCACGTAAGTCGTGAAAAGAGAGATAACTACCCCCACTCTGTACCTCACGATATTGGGTGTGTGTATCCGTTACAACCTTGATTTTCGCACCTATACCTGAGCGGTTACTCTTTTGACCCTCAAGTTGAATTTGAATCCAATTATTTTTATTACCAATTACGTTTTGTAACAGATCTGGCTTTTGATTACAGTTTGTAACGAGGATATCAAGGTCACCATCATTGTCATAATCACCTATAGCAGTTCCGCGACTCACCTTTTTAAGCGTCAATCCATCATCCTGTGATTCTACCTTTTCGAATGTACTATCACCTAAATTCCGGAATAGTAAGTTTTTCTGTGGATAACTAACATGCTTCTCAAGTACAGATATGTTGTCCATTAAATGTCCATTAGCTACAAAGATATCTTGATAACCATCGTTATCATAGTCAAAGAACTTTATTCCCCATCCAAGGTAACCGTGTGTAACCTCAGCAATTCCTGAAGGTATAGTTTCATCTGAAAAGAAATCACGGTCAAGATTATTATATAATGTATTCGTTTCCGTTTGGTAGTTGCTGACAGTCAGATCCAGTTGTCCGTCGTTGTTGTAGTCGCCAAAATCTGTACCCATTCCAGCTTCTTCTTTACCCATGTCATTATAGCAAACACCAGAAATTAAAGCAATTTCATTAAACTTGCCTTTTCCGTTGTTTTGAAATAAATAGTTTGGGTCTTGGTCATTTGCAACATATAGGTCCATATCACCGTCATTATCGTAATCACCAAACGTAACACCTAACCCATGCATTGGGGCAAGTTCTTTGGGACGAGAGAATGTAGAGATGTCTATGAACGTACCATCTCTATTATTCCTGAATAATGTATCATGGATGGCAGGATAGGCATGGGGACCACAATATACGTGGATACCACGTTCTTTACACTGTTCATCATTTTTGGGGTCATATACGGCATAGTTAGCAATGTATAGGTCTAAGTATCCATCATTATCGATATCAGCAAATGCACAACTTGTTCCCCAGTGTGGATTCCCAACCCCAGTCTGTTTTGTTATATCTGTAAATGTACCATCTCCATTATTACGATACAATTGATCTTCACCAAAGTTGGTTAGAAATAGGTCAAGATTCCCATCATTATTATAGTCCCCCACAGCCGCACCTGTACCGTAAGCTATACTCCCAACACCTGCCTTCGCAGTTGTATCCGTAAATGTACCATCTCCATTATTTTGATAAAGAACATTCTTCGGTTTCTCATGTGTGTTCTCAGTTTGTAATGCACCATTTATGAGATAGATGTCCAGATCCCCATCATTGTCATAATCAAAGAATCCACCACCTGAACCAAGAAATTCATTAAATAGTCTTAACCCACTTCTACCATCGGTATGCTCAAACATAATTCCAGCATTCTCAGTTACATCAACGAAAATTGATTCTGCAGTACTGTTATTACAAAATTGAGAGAAAATGAAAAATGTACAGAGTTTTACAAAGATTAAATGGCGTAGATATGGAAAATTATGAATTCGGTTGTTGGACATAGCGATGTATATTAATTAATCACTTTCTTGAAGTTGTCTTTCTAATTTCTGTAATGCTGATGTCGCATCAACATCAGCAGGGGAAATTTTAAGTATAGTATGATAGGTTTGAATTGCCTTTTCAATATGTCCTTGTTGCGTATATATTTCTGCTAACCCGTGATAGGCTAAAGTTAGTTTTGGCATCTTCTCGACCGCTTTCTGTAAATGAATTTCTGCTCGGTTATACTTTTGTTGTGAATTGTATAACCACCCTAACCGTACATGAGCTTCTACCGCATTTGGATTTAACTGTAACACCTGTTGAAATTGTGGTATTGCTTTACCAGGGAAGTTTAGACCCATATATAATCTTCCTAATTTATCATACGCTTCCCAATACTTTGGATTTAATCGAATTATAGTCTTGTATGTATCAATAGCAGCAGAGAAATGTTGGTGTTGAGAATGTGTTTCTGCTAATTTCATCCGGAGTATTGAGTTTTGTGGATCTTCTGCTAAAAATCCTTCAAGCGCGTATGTCTGATCATAATAATTTTTCATCTTTTGAAACAGCATGAGTTGTTTCTTAGCAGCTTCCGAATCTCCGAGCAGTCTATACGCTTTTGCAAGGTTATAATAGGAACTCTGTATATATGGTTTTATTTGGATGGCTTTTTTATAATGGGTAATTGCTTCTTTAGGTTTATTCTGCATTACAGCAATTAAACCGAGCCATTCATACACCTCTGCAAAGTCAGGATTTAGTTTTAAAGCTTTCTGAAATGAGGTGATGGCATTATTGAATTCCGCTTGGTGTGTATAAATGTAACCTATCCGGTAATGCGTATCAGCATCTGATGGAACCATTTCAACCGCAACTATCGCATGCTGCTTAGCTATTTCTAACTTACTCTGCTTACAATATATTTCTGAAAGGGCGAGATGGGTATATCCGTATATTTTAGGTTGATTTAATAAAGCATTCGACTCTAACTCCGTGATAATCTTATTAAAAGATACTACTGCTAATTCTGATTTATCTTGTAATTTATAGACATTACCCAATTGAAAGAGGACATTTACATTCGTAGGTTGTCGAGATAGAATTGCATTGAAAATATCAACGGCTTCAGGATAAAGTCGTAGTTCAACATAATCTAACCCTTTTTTAAAGTCAGAGTCGATTTGAGATGTGCTTACGATAGGGGTAAATAAGAAAAAGGCAAGAATTAACCAAGTATTAATAAATTTAAAATACTTGAACTGATGAAGCTTACACATACTTCAATATTTATTTTCTCAATAAGACTACGAATGTTTGTCTAAGACATCTTGTATCCAAGAGAGGGCTGCCATACTTGATGACCAACCAATTGATGTGACAGCAAGCAGTGCGACTTGTTGGATTTCCTCTCGTGAAATACCATCACGTAAGGCACGTCGAGTATGTGAATGCACGGCTCCTTCAGATTTTGCTCCAATGGCTAACGCAAGTTTAACAAGCCGTACTGTTTTTGAATCAAGTGGACCTGCAGTAGCACATGCTTCACCTAAGTCTTGATATGCTTTCCAAACATCAGGATATTCTTCTATTACACCTTGGAGAAAATCGGGTAATTTATCATTCATATAGAGTAATTAGCCAACTTCCTTTTCTTGTGGTGTATCTTTATCCTGAACCGTGGTATCGTCATCTTCTGATTGTCCTTCGTTGAGTCCAGACTTAAAGGTTGTAATACTTTTGCCGATACCCCGTGCTAATTCAGGAAGTTTTTTCGCGCCAAATAAGAGAACAACTAACGCTAAAATAATAATCCATTCCCATCCACCAGTGAACATTTTGTTTCCTCCAAATAAATACGGTCTGTTCCAAAGAGTTTAAGAATTTATGTGATGTATTTTATCATATTTTTAATGTAATTTCACTTTAAATTTAGTTTGAAGAGATAACTTATTTTTTGGATAGTGTTTCTTTTCATTGCACAGTTGACTAATGGTATGATTTTAGAGTATCCATTCATCAAGCAAATGGATTGCAAAAGATTATAGTGGATTTTACAATTAACTTTAGATCTTATATGTAGGCGGGAACTCCGATTCCCGATTACAATGTGTCGCGATTGGGAGATCGCACCTACAAGGATTTTGTGTAATTTTTTTCAATTTTCACTATAACTTTAGATCTTATATGTAGGATGGAACTCCGATTCCCGATTACAATGTGTCGCGATTGGGAGATCGCTCCTACATTATTTTCATGAATAGAGTTAGTATCATATTGTATGTTACCTTATGAGATGTTATAATAAGAACCATAGGCGTCAATTTAGCACATTTCCCTAACATGGTAGGTTCGGTTTGGAACCGAACCGGGTTTTTAGACCCGACCCGTAATGGGAGGATATCTATAAGTAGGTTTCGGTGTCCACAAGACTTCAGAGGATTTTATGGGTTTTACGATTTATTTTTAATATCCAGAGCGGTTCCAAACCGCTCCTACCGGGTCTGGGTTTACGGGGGTTGTTTTCCTTAAATTGATACCTATGGTTCGGTTTGTAACCGAACCATAGGTGTCAATTTAGCGCCTTTCCCAAACATGGTAGGTTCGGTTTGTAACCGAACCAAAGGTGTCAATTTAGCAGCTTTCCCAAACATGGTAGGTTCGGTTTGTAACCGAACCATAGGCGTCAACTTAAGGAATTTCTGAGTATGAGAAATGCTCTTTAGTCCCGTAGGGACGATATGTTTATAGAGAAAATGTCAATACAACCTTTTGAGTTCCGTAGGAACGGAATGTGTATACCACAAGCCAATTATAAACATTCCGTCCCTACGGGACTTTATATGGAGGTATACGCCTTTGCTATAAACATTCCGTCCCTACGGGACTATTTATGGTGTATACACTTTTGCTATTAACATTCCATCCCTATCAAATCAACGCCAAATGCGCGTGTGGCATTTCTCGGGACTTAATACCTACCGGGTCTGGGTTCACAATGGTTGTCTTCCTTAAATTGATACCTATGGAGCGGTTCATGAAGATTAAATAATACTTTGGGTATTTGACGGGCAATGAATTGCCCTACTACAAACTGGTTAGTTCGTAGTAGGGTGATTTATCACCCGTTGAGAAATTACCGAATTAATAAATTAATCTTCATCAAACCGCTCCTATCGGGTTGATTTAACGGTTAAAATGTAGTACGAAGCGTTTGTGCTTGTCCTGTTTCTGCAGATCTATATCCTGCATCAAAGATCTCTATGACATGTCGGGCATGTTCGGCAGTAACGATGGTGGGTTTATCTTCACGGATCCAATCTATTAGTTGCATGATGTCTTCGTATACATGAGCTTCTTGTATATTCCGATGTGGTCCAACGACGTGGGGGAGTTCTCTTTTGGGGGCATCAATCTGTTCACCGTTTATAGTACTTCCTTCAATGGCACCAGCTGTACCGTGTATTGCCAATCCACCTTTAATCCCGTGTCCGGCTGCAGCACCATAGATGAAACCGAAGAACGCCTCACCGAAGTCCAATAAAATGAAGGTGTTATCGTCCATATCACACGGCAGCATTTCACCTCTGAATTCTCTTTCTTTAACACGCATACCTGAGAATGCGGTCACACGTTTCACAGGTCCAACAATACCAGTTATTGTATGCAAACCGTAAACGGTCATATCGTAGAGTGGTCCACCACCAGGCTTACGAAAATACCATGCTGGATTGATATTAGATAGTACATCTTCACCATGCCGCACAGATTCACTCTCATGATATCTGCCAAAAGCAGAACCAGTCGCTGCCCAGGTGAGGGTTCCAATAGCCCCATCATCAATGAGTCGTTTGATTTCTTGGTGAATTGGACGTAACATTTGTCCTGGAGAGGCAACTAATTTTACATTATTCTTCTTAGCTGATTCAATCAAATCATCTGCTTCATCAACAGTAGTGGTCATAGTTTTGTTGAAATGTGCGTGGACACCATGATCTATAGCGAGTTTTCCCTGTTCATAATGAAGACCGATAGGTGATGCAATGCTAACAGCATCTACATGTCCATCTGCCAACATCTCTTCAAAGGTATCGTAGGCATTGGGAACATTGAATTTCTCAGAGGCTGCTTGTGCTCTGCCGGGAACTGGATCGCAGACCGCGGTTACCTGTAATCTATCTTGGACATCATCCTGCGTTAAATGTGGAAGAATACCGCGTATCGCTATACTTCCAACGCCTACAACGCCAATACGTACTCTGTTATTATCCGACATGATTTTTCTCCAATTCATAGAAATTGATGTCTGTATCAACTCTAACGAAATGCCAACTGAAACTATGGTAGTGAAGTGGGTTCAGGGATGTACTACAAGTTACCATATCTTCAGGTGTGCCCATTTTGTTGTCAGTTTGCCAACTGCATTGACATCAGCAAATTCTTCAACATGAAGCAACAGATTCTCCATGAAAAGTTTTGCCATATCTTTTGTATGGTTATCGTTGCCAGCAATATAATATTTATCAGGGGCAATAGCCATCATTAAGAACTTCCCCTTCCCATAATTCGCTTCCATAATGGCGGGTTTTCCCAAACTTTCCATCAACACATCGAAACCTTTTTGTGAAGTAATAACCTCCCAAACAGTCGGCCACCCTTGATGACCCCATCCTTCAAATGTCTTTTCTGTCATTTTGTTCGGTTCGTTAAAGAGTTGATGGTCAGGTTTCAGTATTTTCACTTCTTTCTGATCAGCGTCACTGCGAACACAGTTTAATTCAGGTGGCAACCAATCTACATTAGCTTCATTCTGGTCAGCTTGTGTTGGTTCCCACACCATACCACCTTTTTTGACAAAATCTTGGATCGCATTTGCATTCTTGTCGAGATTTTGGTGTAATGTGGCATTGTTGGTTACCATACTGCCGATTAAGAAGATTTTGTTATCTGCTTTAAAAGGAAGCGTACCATTTTCAAGGGAATCTGTCAGATCATCGTACTCAACTTTGAATTCATCCAATGTCTGACGTAATGCATCTACCTTTGTCCACTCGTCTGCAAAATCAACTATAGCAATTTGTGCAGCGTCTACTGTCATGCCGATAATGATCAGACACAAAATACAATACCATGCAAACAATCGTAGTAACATGTGTTTATCTCCTATAAATAGAGGTTTAAAATTGGTGTATTCTGAGTAATTTACAACAACGTCGACTTAGTAGTTTTCAGGTGATGGGTTATAATAATCCTGCCTATTATAATATGAACTATTATTCTCTCCACGAAGTATTGTGCTGCCAACCGACAGCATTTTTGAGTTTATCACAGTTGATGAATGATTGATGTCCTTGAAGTTCTTTTACTTTTGGTAGGAATTCGGGTTTGAATCGCTCCACCAGTTCAAGTGATGGTTCTAAGGCTGCAGTATCATCTGCATTAAGGAAATACACATCGTGGGAAGGTAATGTGTCATTTTTTTCCATGATCAGCCGATGTGCACTTGCGACATCTTCGCTGCCAACCCAACACCACAGCCATGGACTCCAACCCGTTATCGGTTTAATGTTTTGTGCCATCTGTTTTCTTCGTTCTTCTGGTGTAATACCTGCGGGTCGTGTGATATAGGTTCGTATTCCGTATGCACGTGTATAACTTGCTAATAGGTCTTCACCGCATCTTTTTGAGAAACTATAAGAATCTTCTGGATAACATGGATGTTCTTCATCTAAAGGGAGGTAGTCTATCGGTATGTGTGTTTTGCTAATTCGAAATCCGTGTCCCAATGCACAATTACTACCAGACATCACTACAGTTTTAACATCAGCCTCAATTGCGGCTTGCATAAGGTAGTATGTACCGAGCATATTCGTTTTGAATGTTGCATCAAATGAGATGCCGTTCTCTTCTGCTCCAGCGCGGAAATCAGGGTGGTCAACAGGACCAGGTTGTGCACCGAGGTGTTGGATAGCGTCTACACCTTCAACAGCGCGTTGGCAATCTTCAAAGTTGTTTAGATCTCCTTGAATAAAGGGTAATTTGGCAAATTCATCAGGAGGTTGTCTGCGAGACATAAGAACAAGGGTGTGTTGTTCTGCCAATTCTCGAATGACATATCCCCCCAGTCGTCCACTTGCTCCAGTTATTAATACTTTCATCAGATTCCTTTCATATTATCATCAATGCTGCGTTCTCGTTGAATTCGGTTGACAGGTTTTAAAGTGTTGTCTATTATTGTTATATCATAAAGCACGAGCACGGATTTTGTCAAGGATACGGAATTTCTATTAAGGAGAACTCATGTATAACGCGGAAAAACACTTTGCGAACTTATACGCTACTGTGCCTCGAAAGTATGAGTTTAATGCAACTACATCTGAAGGTGTCACATCGTGGCAAGCCAATTTTCGTCCTGAATTGCGACAAATACTCGGCTTAGATAACATGGAATCTGATCTGGCTGGATATACGCCTAAGGCAGAACAGCTTGAAGTATTAGATATGGACAACCATATCAGAGAAAGTTGGTATCTGTGGGTGGAACCGACAGTCCCGTTACCATTTTATTTGCTTCGTCCAAAATCAATTAAAGGTAAAGTGCCATTGATCCTTGCACCCCATGGACACAACCATCCACACATCTATGCTGGTATTGCACACACCGAGAAAGAGGAACAGGAAATGGTTGAAGGGGAACGTGATATCGCACGGCAAGCAGCTGTTGAAGAAGGATATATTGCTATAGCTCCCACAACACGAGCTTTCGGTGAAACGCGGACTGAAGCAGACAAACAAAATAACAGCACACATTCTTGCCGTCATCAGTTAGTCCACAGTATACTTGTTGGACGGACACCCATCGGTGAACGTGTGTGGGATATGTCCCGTCTCATTGATTGGGCAATTACAAATCTTCCGATAGATTCTGATCGGATTGCGATAACAGGTAATTCTGGTGGTGGTACAGTCTCACTATTTGCAGCAGCTTGTGAAACCCGTATTGCTGTGGCAATACCCAGTTGCTATTTTTGCACATTTGAGGGGAGTATCGGTACGATTCGACATTGTGATTGTAACTATGTACCCGGTGTAATGCGTTTGGGAGAGATGTATGATGTTGCAGGTTTAATCGCACCGCGTCCGTTTTGTGCCATTGCTGGACAAAGCGATGGTATTTTCCCGATAGACCATGTCAAGTTTGCTTATGAACGTTTGAAAGACATTTATGCTGCTGCAGGGGTTGCGGATAGATGTGAATTGTTCATTGGTGATGGTGGACATCGATATTACAAAGCAGGTGCATGGACCTTTGTACGTAGATTCTTCGGGGAATAGCCTTATTTACTTGCTAACCTTTTTTAATTGCCCATAATGTCCGCAATATAATCTTAAAATCTAAAGCAAGGGACCAGTTCTCAATATAGTATCGGTCATAGCTAACCCTATCTTCAAGAGAAGTATTTCCTCGTAGACCGTTAACTTGTGCCCAACCCGTCATACCAGATTTGACACGATGACGCGCAAGGTAGTGGGGTATTGATTCCTGAAATGTATCAATTAATCCTGACATCTCAGGACGAGGACCGACGAGACTCATATCCCCTTTTAGGACGTTAAAAAATTGAGGTAATTCATCAAGACTCCATCGTCTCAAAAATTTTCCAAGTGCAGTCTGTCGTGGGTCGTCGGTTTTTGCCCAAACATGTCCGATATTGTATTCTGCATCCGCGTGCATAGAACGAAATTTATATATATTAAACCGCTTACCTGCTTTACTAACGCGTTCCTGTCGAAAAATTGCTTTACCTGGAGAATCTAAGCGAATCGCTATAGCAAGGATTAACATGAGAGGACTTAATACAATCAAAGCAAGCAAACTAAAAATGACGTCCATTATACGTTTGATGATTCCGCTAACGCCTTGCATGGGAACTTCAGATAGTTGTAACACCGGTATCTCATCGAAAAATGTGACTGAAGACCCACCTTTGATAAACTCAGAAAGTTCTGGTAGTAGATTGATTTGGACAGGTGTTCCTTCGCACATGTGCAATATTTGCATAATAGTGTCATTTGGTACTGTAGGAGAAGCGATGAAGAGCGTATCAATACGATGCTTTTCTATGAGTCTGAGAATCTCGTCTATTTTTCCAAGATGTTGTATTGGTGAAGTATCATCTTGATGCAATTCTGTATCCTCAGTATTTCCGATAATACCTACTAAATTGTAACCATCATCAGGTTTAGTATGTATCACATCTATAAGTTTTTTTCCTCGTTCATCATAACCTACCAGTGCAATTCGATTCACTCCAACCCCCTGTGATTGAATTGCTTGCCGAAATCGGTAAATGACAACTCTTCCAAGGTATAACCATACGAGGTTGAAACCGGTTGCCAGTAGCATTACCCAACGTGAATACGCTTCATCATGGTAGATGAAGAATAGCGTAGCTAATGTGGCAATGAGTGCAAATAGGGATGCTTTAAAAAGCTTCCAGAAGGTTTTTAATGTATTACCGTTTTTTGGATTGTAGAGTTTGAAACCTTGTAGTATCATTATCCAGATCACAACTGTAACAGGGATAAGTCGTAAATAATCTTGAAAAGGAGGCTTACCCCCTTTATGTACTGCTATTGCATCTAACCAACCTGTTTCAAACCGCACCCAGTATGCAATAACAATTGCGGTAGCGATGAAACATAAATCACATAGAACAGTGAACAGTATTAATAGATGGTCAAGAGTCTTCTTACTCATATAGTGGAGAATGTAGGAATTAGATGATTATAGTGTAAATGTCAGAAATCTGTTCAGGAATGTTCTATAATTATACATCTAATAATCATATAAATCAATTCAGTGTCTGACGCGAGAATATTGTTTACTGACTAATTCCTTGCTATATGGTATGCTATCCATAGGCTTTCCACATAAAAGAGGGTTGACACCTTTAAACCGAAGGAGATATGTATCGTGGATAAAATAAGAGTTGGGATTGTTGGAGCACATCGCGGGAGTTCATATTTTCAACCGTTTGCTACGATTACCGAAACCGAGGTTGTAGCAGTCTGTGATATTAATGAAGAAACACTCCAAAACGTTGCGGAAAGATACAACGTTTCACAGCAGTTCACAAACTATACAGAAATGTTGGATACTGTAGATCTTGTTGTGCTTGCTACACCAGAGAATCTACATGTTCCTCAGTCAATCGAAGCTTTAGAAGCTGGCAAACATGTTATTAGTGAGGTGACTGCGGCTGTAAAATTGGAGGAGTGTTATGACCTTGTTCGTGCCGTACGGAAGTCAACTGCAAAATATACAATGGCTGAAAATACGTGTTATTCTCAGCACAATGTATTAATCCGTAGTCTCGTAGAAAATGGTTTGTTTGGTGATGTGTATTTTGGAGAGGGTGAATATCTTCACAACATCAAATCTCTTCATCATGATGCAAGTGGAAATCCGACGTGGCGTTACTACTGGCAGGTAGGAATTAATCGGTGTAATTATGCGACTCACAGTCTTGGTCCTGTCTTGCAATGGTTTGGTGAACGTGTAGTTAGTGTATGTTGCCTTGGCACAGGTGTAATTACCGATCCTGAACACGCTATGGAAGACACAGTGATGATGCTCTGTAAGACAGAGGGTGGTGGTTTAATTAAGATACGTATTGATATGCTCTCGAATCGACCTGCGAATTCATATTTTAGTTTGCAAGGGACAAAAGGATGTTATGAGAGTTCTCGCGGATTTGGAGCACAAGGTAAGATTTGGTTAAGTGAATTTGAATCTGGAGAACAGTGGAAACCGCTTTCTGAATTGGAATCTGAATTTTTACCGGATAGGTGGAAAAATCCACCAGAAGAAGCACAAAACGAGGGGAATCTTGGTGAGTATTTTAAAGTGCGTGATTTTGTTGATAGTATTCTAAACGACACCACACCCCCGATTGATGTGTATACAGCTATGGATTACACGGTACCGGGTTTGGTTTCGGAGCAATCAATTGCCAACGGAGGAGAACCCGTAGAAGTTCCAGATTTTCGAGAAATCGAATAGTTTAATGTATATTTGATTCAGTTTTAACAGGCGTTGACTCTTCCTCTACAGGTTTGAAAACGAGTCCACAACTACTGCACCGATATCCGCTCTTCGGCTCGGATTCTACCACGGGGAATAGCATTCCACAACAGGTTGGACAGGGTTCATCAATTTCCATTTCAGCTTGTTCCATATCACCGGAACGATTTTCGAATTCGACAAGCATGATTTAATATCTCCTTAGTGTTGTATCAATATCAGCAGCCCATTGGTCAATACCACCTGATAGGTTTTTAGCACGGGTATATCCATTTTTTTGAAGAAAAGCAGTTGCGTAAAGACTACGTGTTCCATGATGACAATATACAATTATTTCTTGATCAGAAGGTAGATCGTCAAGATTGTATGGTAGCGTGTTTAGGGGAATTAGATGTGCATCTTCGAGATGAACAATATCATATTCATTCTGCTCTCTAACATCCAATAGGAACAGAGATGGGTCATCGTCTAATTTTTGTTTTAGTTCAGATGGCGTAATTTCAGGGATTGCTGTATTCTGCATTAATTAGTATCCTCTAATTCATCAGGTTGTAGTGGCATGCATTCTGGACAGGGACATGTTTCCCGAAGAACTTCAAAAGGGTAGATGCCGGTATTATGTCCGTCATCCCAACTAAATTGGACAGCGTAACGCCCCACCAACTGTATATCAATGGGTTGTATATCTTCTGACACATCAATTAGCGATATATCACCATCACCTTGTGGTGAAAAGAGTGAATGGACATCCTTACCTTCGTGACGAATGATTGCACATTCTGCACACGGACACATCTGTCTGAGATACCGATACGGATACCAACTGGCGTGCCCATCTTTCCATTCAACCTGAAAGGCATTCTCATGTTTTTTAAGTATTTTTGGACTTATGCTAAGTTTAGTCATTTTACCCATCGTCACACAAAACTGAAAGCCTTTGAATATACCAAAATTGGTAAGTTTAAACACAAAACTCAGAACCATACTTCATTGCCCACAGGCGGACCGGTGTCTATTTCATCCTGTGAACAGTTTTCTTCAACCTGATCCAATAGATCTTTCAGTGTATAATCGGGGGGTTTAATAGAATCGCTTCCTTTTTCGGTTCTCGGGGGACCGAATGGAACATCTTTCGCTCTCTTACTGTTTGAGTTACATTCTGGCATTTGTGATAACAAGTCTTCTAACGTATAGTCGGGGCGTTTTACAGAATCGCTTTCTTTTTCGTTGCGGGGTGGACCAAACGTATCCGCTTTTATTTTTGTTGGATGTTGATCAAGTTGTTCTCTTTCAACTGACTGTAAAAAACCGAGACACGCAACCACGATCACGCATTCAGCGAAAGTGAACTTTTTTTCTGACATGATGCTTACTCCTTATGCCAACTTAGCTTGATTCTTAACTTTTTCGTGAGTTCCATCCAAAATTGCTTACTCAATGTGGGTACCACAGTATTGAAAAAAGAATCGAATATCGGAAATCAGAAGTGTAGAGTGTAGGTTGAGTACAAAGTTAACAGAATAACTACGTCAAAACGGAATGGGATCTACCTCAAATTTATCTTTCTCAATTATAGATCTGAAACGAATCTCCAATGTATTAGCTTTGTTTTGAAATATAAATGCTTTGTTGCAAATTCGGTTTATAAACCTTGCACAACAAGGACTTATTCTGAATACGAAAGTTTAGAAAATACCCAGTTCATCTCTCGCATCTTCTGTCATCATCTCAGGTGTCCAACGGGGGTTCCAAACGACATTGATGTTAACCTCTTCAACACCGTCCATTTGTTGTGTGACATGTTGTGCACCATTAACAATCTGTCCTCCTGCTGGACAACCGGGACTTGTTAAGGTCATTGTTATGTCAACCGTTGTATCCTCAATGTCAACTTCGTAGATTAATCCCATGTCAACAATGTTAATACCTAATTCAGGATCAATTATTTCCTTTATACTTTCTAAGACAGATTCTTCAGTTACCATTTGTAATTCCTCCTACAATAGAAACTATATTCCATGCTGGTATAGCAGGTATGTCAATCTATACAAACGTATATCTCATCATCTTCTATTTTGACGGGAAAACATTCAATATCTTCAACAGCTGGCATACAAAGTGCTTTTCCAGTTTTGATACAAAATCGAGCACCGTGTCGAGGACATTCAATCTCTTCACCATCTAAGAAACCTTCACCTAAAGGACCGCCATCATGTGTACATACATCCTCCATAGCGAAATATTCACCATCAACGTTAAAGAGTAGCACAGGAACAAAGTCTACTTCAATCAGTTTTTTTGTACCTGGAGGGACTTCACTTACATGAGCGGCTTTGTAAAATTCTGACATTATCTTCCTTTCTTATTCGTCTTCTTCACCAGGCCAACCTTTAATACCGTAAGCGCCTGCTTTCAGAACTTTGAGAGCTAATAGGGCACATTTAACACGTACAGGTCCCAACGGAATCCCTATCATATCCAAGATATCATCTCTGGATAGATTCTTAATTTCTTCAAGAGACTTACCTTCTATCTCTTCGGTAAGCATAGATGCAGCGGCTTGACTGATTGTACAACCATGTCCACTGAACCGTACCTCTTTTATTATTCCATCGTCAACCATTAGATCCATCCGAATCCTGTCTCCGCATAAAGGATTATCTTCTTCATGCGAAATATCTGGATCCGGGAGTGTCCCATAGTTACTGGGATTTTCATAGTGATCCAATAGTTCCTCCTGATAAATGTTCATTTACTTCTCCGAGTCATAAGGTTTTGAGCTTTCTGAAGTGCATCACATAAACGGTCTACATCATCAATAGTATTATAGAGATAAAAACTTGCGCGTGCTGTTGCTATAACATCAAACTTTTTCATCAGCGGCTGAGCACAGTGATGTCCAGCACGGATAGCAATATTATGTGTATCTAAAATACCTGCGACATCATGGGGATGGATACCATCCAAATTAAAGGAGACGACACCCGCTTTCTGATGCGGTTCCGGACCGTATATAGTAATTCCTTCTATTTCTTCTAAACGTTGATGTGCATATTTTACAAGTTCTTGTTCATGTACATGTATAGAGGCTAATCCTGCTTGTGTGAGGTAATCCACAGCACTACCGAGTCCTATGGCTTCTGCAATACTTGGTGTACCTGCTTCAAATTTTGCTGGTACATCTGCATAGGTAGAACTATCCCGTTCGACAGAACGAATCATTGAACCGCCACCGAGAAATGGGGGCATTTTCTCAAGCAATTCCATTTTCCCGTATAATACACCTACCCCGGTCGGTCCACACATCTTATGTCCTGAAAATGCGAGAAAATCGCAATCCAATTGTTGAACATCAACATGGAAGTGGGGAACAGATTGTGCTGCATCTACAAGGACAGTTGCACCTACAGCATGTGCTACATCAATAACGGATTGGATCGGGTTGATAGTACCGAGGACATTGGATACATGTGTAATAGCAACTAACTTTGTCTTTTCAGATAGTACATCTTGGAGTTGTGTAAAGTCCAGCAGACCTTTATCGGTTATCTCAAGGAATCTGAGTTTAGCACCAGTCCGTTGTGCAAGAAGTTGCCACGGGACAAGATTGCTATGATGTTCGAGGATTGTGAGAACGATTTCATCACCTTGTTTTATATTAACACTTCCCCAACTGTATGCGACAAGATTTATAGATTCTGTTGTATTCCGTGTGAAAACAATCTGACTTGTACGTGGGGAGTTAATCAACTTTGCTATTTTTTGTCGTGCAATTTCGTATTGTTCTGTTGCCTCTTCGGAAATCCGATAGATACCCCGGTGTATGTTAGATCTGTAGGTATCATAATATGCATCCATTGCATCAACGACAGGACGGGGTGTTTGGGTTGATGCAGCACTGTCGAGAAATGCTAAAGGGGGATCCACCGCGAAGATTGGAAAATCTTGCCGTATGGATTGGACATCAAGAGGACGGTAGTCGGAGGTTTGCATTGTTTGGTATATTTCCTGGTATTACTATGAATATCAGATTCATCAGAAATTGGACTTTTATATGATACTGTTCAGATGTTTCCTGAGAATCTCAACAATTTTATGTTCTAATTTGTTAAATATTATTATTTCGGTGGATAGCAAGTTGAACCTGAAGTTGTAGAACCCGTTTGTATCACCGTATCTACGAAATATCATTGATTTCTATCAAGGATTTACCCTCTTCTAAAAACAGAAGGATCTTTGGAAAATTCTGTAACAAGATCTTACGCACCTGAGCATTTGATGTATTTCCACATCGAATCCATATAAGTTGTGGTGGTGGACCAAGTTGATATAACAATTCTACGAAGTCATAGTCTTTTGTCATCACCACTGCTTTTCTCTCCCGAGCTGCCCAAAAATATGTCTCTATCGTTTGTTTCTTGAAAATTAAGCCACTGAACTGAAAACGCATCAACATCAAAAGTATTCTTTATCCATGGGGCAAGTGCTGGAGAAAGTTGAGCATCTATCCATAACTTCATACAGTTATTACTGGATGATTACCTTTTCGTATCATTGGAGGATCAATCTTATGGGATGCGTACTTAAGGCATGCAACAATATCATCTGAATTAAGGTCTGGCATTTCTTCAAGAATCTCTTTAAAAGAGAGTCCACTGGCAAGTAAGTCTAAAACATCTGTCACCCGAATCCTCATACCTCTTATGCAAGGTCTACCGCCGCACTTTTCTGGATTGGAAGTAATTCTTAGTCTCAACGTGAAATAAGTTCCAACTTTTCCAAAATCAACTCCATCTAATCGGACACTATCAGACACATAAAAACTTAAGTTAGTAGTTTTTTCTAATTTGTTGCGAATATTCTCACAGATCTTAAAACCAGGTTTCGTATTAGGTTCGATTGCTTTCACGCAGAGCATTTTACCGTTAGAGCAAATTTCATCATATTCCAGATTGTCATAATCTTTCAGAATTCGTTTGAGAGTCTCTACGATTTTGGGATTTTCCGATAGTTTCATAGGGTGCCTCTAAAATATACTGTAAAAAGGATTTATTAGGTTTTTCTATATTTTATAGTTCCTATAATTTATAAATACCATCGTTTGATAGTGCCAATTATATGTTTATCTTAATAGTTATTATTTATTTTGTTGATTTGTGGGTGGAAATAGTCTCCCTTAAAAAATACTATCACTATTTTTCAACAATCTCTATTTTCAGTTGGATTCCAAGGTCCTTGGCAATTATCCCAAGTATACGTTTTTTCTCAGGTGTGCCGTTATTCAGATTTATGTAAAACCCATCTCGAATGGTATACTTGGAATTGGGAAGGTTTTTAAACGGCTCTGTTGATACAGTTTGAGAGCGAATACCATTTACTTCATCCAATCCTAACTTTTCAAGTGCTTCAACGAAAGTATCTTTTGCATAGTAATGATTAATTACCTTCCCATTAGGCATAGTCACGATAAGTCTCTGAGCCTTTGATTTAGAGCGACTTGATGAGGTATTTGATGCTAAATCAACTGATGAAGTCTTTGATTCTGAATCACTTGATGAAGATTTTGATTCCACCTGTGAGGTAACCACTTTTCGATCTGATACGGCTTCCGATCCTAAACTTATCAGAAAGGTTAGTACCTGTTCTTCTGTAGGTTCGTGTCCGACCATATCTTTTGCTTTTTCCATCACGGCAAGCAACAGATACTCATTTTTCTCTTGATCTTGAAGCAATTTGTTCCACACCTCTGGTAACCGTGCCTCAATTTCGCGTTGTTTAGAAGCGTTTCGGTAATCCTCTTCAATTGCCTTAACGGCCTCACCTGTTTGTATTGCCTTGTAATTCAGATATCTGGTAAGACGGTCTACACTTTCGGCACTTTCACTTTCGATTAGATCCAACTCATACACCTTACGTTCTCTATATTCTCCTTGACCACTTGGATAAAAGAATCGCCATTTCTGACCATCAGTGAGGATAGCAATTGGCACACCTCTTCGAAAAGCGTATCCAAATAACTGCTCCTCTGTCCCATCAAGATTTCCAACCTTTTTAACCTCAACGAAAACAAGAGGTTTTCCTGGTGGATGACACAATGCAAAGTCTACTCTCTGTCCTTCCACTCCGTATTCAGGAATGATGACCTGAGGCGTGAATTTCGGCCACCCTAACGGCTCAAGTAACCTTTGCACAATACCAAAAGAAACGGCAGCCTCGGTTGGAAAAGCTCCTTCTTTTAACTGATTACGTATATCGTCAATGTGTTCCTTAAGTGTCATTCCTATATGCTACCTCCTAATCAATCGTAAACAACCTCAGGTAATTTGTATTGTGTTATCGTTTTAACGGTTCGCAAGTTCCGCTCGGAGTCGTTCTATCTCTACTTCTAATTCTTGTCGTCTCTGTATTTCTTCTTCTACACGTGCTTCTGCCGCCTCTTTAAGGCGTTGTCCTTCCATAGATGTTGTAATTGGTGTGCCATCAGGTAGATATGGTCGTAAGAGTCTAACGTGGTTATGTTGTTCCGTCCACCGAAACCAGAGATTTAACGCTTGGCTGAACAAACCACCTTCTGCATCTGGCACCATCTCTATAATCTCGTCTGATTGAGTTCGTTTCCACCCACGAAACTCGGAAGGTTTCTCCATCTCAGGTTGATGAATAAAGTACTCTTTAACACCTATATCACTTAAATACAATGTGATTTTCTTGTTTTGATCCTGGTTCGCAGTTGAATCTGAAAGAAACTCAAAAACTGTTATAGGAACCGTACCTTCTGACCAAGTATAAAAACTGCGACGTTCGGTGTCTTTACTGACACCTAAGACAACGTAAATATCAGGAGCCACGGACTTTGTTATGTCTCCTTCGCTATAATAGATAAAACTGTCAACTCCGATGTATATTTGTTCATTGATAGCGAAATATTTTGAGAGTTGGTCATAAAAGGTATTAATCTGCACACCATGAAAACCTGTGGCAGCCATGGGTTCATCATCTTCACCTGGATATCCTTCAATATAGACAGTTGCTTTTGGAAAGACTGGCATATATTTCCGCTGTTTGATTTCAAAGTCTTTTATGGTATTCATGATTCTCTCCGTTTGCAGGTGTCGATTATATGTTCAGGGAAGTGCTGCCAAAATTACTGGATGATCAGTTTTACGAGTCACCGGAGGATCAATTTTATGTGTTGCGAATTTGAGGCAGGCTACAATATCATCGTAATTCAGATCTGGCATTTCCTCAAGAATCTCTGTAAAAGAGAGTCCACTGGCAAGTAAGTCTAAAACATCTGTCACCCGAATCCGCATACCTCTTATGCAAGGTCTGCCGCCAAAATATAGTTTGTTCATTTCTTTTTAAAGTCTTGATTTATGAAGTTTTCCTTCTTGCCACCCAGTATTAGAAATCTTAACAATATCTGTCAAACGGCAATTTTCGCAATATATCTTAAGTGATATGCCTATATGTGATTTTGCATTGGATTTGCATGAATCATTGTAAGCTTTCAATTGTTCCATAGTTAATTGCTCATGATCAGGTTCCAGTTTATCTAACTGAATAGCGTCTAATATACGCATAATTTGTTCATCAGGACACTCTGGGCATAGAAAATAAAAGTAATCAGTATCAGTCATGCCCGTAAGTTTGCCACGCGTAACTTTATCGGTGCCATGACCGAAATCACCCCAATCAGCTTGGTTTGCACTTCTAACTGGCATAATCATCTCCTTTTTTTGGTAGGGATAGTGCATCCAGTACAGCATCCCATTTCTTATAGTTGAAAATGTATTCTAATTCAGAGTTAAGTAGTTCCGCACTCGGTTGTTTCGTCTTGTCACCTGTGAAGAATTCACATATATTTAGGCTGCACTTTCCATTTTTCTTTAAGATGATAGTTGTAATATACGGGATTTCTCCCTCTCAGTTTTCTCGCTGTTCAAGTTCAGCAAGTGTTGTTGAGATATGTCTGCATACATCCCCCATCAAAAGATTATAGAAATTCCCTTGTAATTCTAATGTCTCTGTCAGTTCCGAAAACTTGATGGTTTGCTGATCTTGTACCCGTTGCACAAGGATAGGAAGGACATCGCGTGCACGCTTTTGGTTTATGCCTTCACCAAATATCCCTTTTCCACGAGTAGATTTAATGAACATTGATTACAATTTCCTTATCTTTATTATGACTGATTGGTTTTGTTGAAAATGTCTTGTCTTGTTTTAAAACGATGTAATGGTGCAGATTAGGTTTACTTGCCTCATCTTCACTTTCTCATGATTTCAAAGTTATTACCTTAATATGGTTTATTCATTGCTTGTCAGTTTTGGTTGTTTCCCTAAAAAATTAAGGAAATCAACTGGAAATAAATCATAATATAGGATTCCACCAAAACTTTGATACTCTACATGTATGTCTATTTTTGAACTCTTATCATGATAATAATCATGATCATAAATATTATAAAAGTAGTCAGAGTGAGAGACTCGTTGTATCACATCTATTCCAGGGGGTAAAATCTCAATCCCTTTATCTATGAAGTCAATTGTATCAAGAGAAATACCTTTCGGAGGTTGGAAGGAAAAGTCACCTTTAAATCTAACTTTACGAGCAGTCCTTGTTCCGAAATTTCTCACACATAAAGATAATTTACAATAATACTCTGTATTTGAATGACTTTCCGGCGGTGTACCGTCCTCAAAAATCAAGAAGATCACAACTTCTGGTCTGTCTGTTTCCTCAATTGACCGTCTTGTTTCTTTCAATATTTTATATGTTAGACATACGTAAACTATTGTAGCGATTGCGACCACTCCCGCAATAATCAATGTGATCCATTCCATTTTATTTACCGTTATTTAGTGATTTTACTCATCTTTTCAAGGTTGTCGTCAAAATATAGAGTGTTCATGTATTTTTTGTCTGAATCTCGAATTATCACGGATTACCGATTTCGCGGATTTTTGATTTTACCATGATTTAGAAAATTTAATCTAAACCTCATACGAACTGCCCAAACTACAGTAACGGAATCCATTTTCCGGACAGTCTATGGTTTTCTGATACATAGAGTTACAAACTCTCGTAATATTGTCGTATTTTAGCAGCCATAAGTTTTCTGCGTTTTCCCAAAAACTCATTGTAGTTCTCAAAAGTTAAATCCGCTGTTTCCATATCTGAAGGAATACAGTGCTGATTAAGATTGGTCTGCAACTCTTCAAGGTTCTCTATCTCGACTCCATACGGAGGTTCCCCACTTCTGCATCCTTCTTGTAGTTTTTTTAAATAGGTGGCTGGAGGTTCACTACCGATACTAATATTAATAGATCTTTGCATTACTACCAAGTTTGCAATTTGGTTGTAGTCTTTTGCAACGAGACCTTGACTTTGCAAATACTTACGCGGAAATATGTGATGCCTATCTTTTTGACCTTCAAGCAAGTTCTGGACAGTCATGTTCTTTGAAAGACAACCTTTATCATGATCTATCACTTGGCTAGCCAAAAAAACATAAAAATACGGGTTTTTCTGACTTGATGTTTGCATTTCTTGTGGTAATCTTTCATTCCAAAAAATATCTGACAGTTCCGTTCGTTCTATTGTCTCCAGAGTCTCATTTAGTCCGTGTTGGACAATATTCCGAATATCCTGATCAAAAGTCGTTTCCACTGATGCAGAGTACCTACTCGTTAGCACTGACATTACAAACCATCGCCGCACCAGCCTTTCTATATTGTCACCTGTTATCTCCTTTGAATGTAACATTAAAAATAACCCATAAGCAAAATTGACAGCATTCATTGCATTAATCATTGAATTATCTACAAACCCAGCTGACCTCAATATCATAACAAAGTTCTCAAAACGATGTTGGTTGACATATTCATTAATTCCTTTTTTAAGCAGACGAAAGGAATCCTCAACAACGTCTTCTCTAAATTCCTGTGTCTCAAAATCACGTCCCGACAGGAGCGCGACTAAATCCCTTAACTGAGCGCGTTGGAATCCAGTCATAAAAATTACTCTAAGCATATCCGTATAGGAGGGTACATAGATATCGTTTCTGTTTCCAGCATTCTCCAGCCATTGTATTTTAGAAAAGTATTCAGTTTTAGCAAAATTAGTGTCTCTGCGCACATTGTTAATTGCTGCTGGGGAGGTTGCAAGATGAGAGAAATAATCAATGCACTTGCGGAGTTGTGAACCTTCATATTCTTCACTCGCAGCAATTTTAGACATGACAAAATCTGATGCATTCAACGCAACCCCTTTGGAATTAATCCTGATAAAGATTTCTGTAACTGTTTCTACATCCAGACTTGCTTCCAACTCAATAACCCCAACTGGAGTAGACTCAATATTGAGTAGAGATTGGATGTTCTCAAAGACTACCTCCTCCTCTATACCTTCGTTCTGTTCGCAGAACTGTCTTATAAAAGCAAGTGGATTGAAGTTATCAGTAAAAAGAGTGGACACGTCGTTAATCCATTTGGGGTCTCCTTTAATGGCATTATTTAGCACCTCAAACCGTTTTTCAATTGGATGAAAGGCGATAGTAATCCGTTTATGCTTAAAACCTCTGGTGACCACTTCTCCACCCAGCAACGATGCTTTAAGGGAAATAACACGTTGTTGACCATCAATCAAAATGCGTTTCCCGATGGCTATACTGCCATCTGTGAGACGAACATTAGGATTCTGCCACGTGATCAAATAGCCAATAGGGTATCCCTGATAAAGTGAATCAATGAGATCGCGAACCCGAGATGGTTTCCAAACAAAAGGTCTCTGAATTTCGGGTATCGCTATTTGATTTTCTCTAATCCAGTTTAGTATAATACGAATACTATAATTCTGTGGTTGAAATGTTTGCACTTTCTTGCTCCATGACATTGAGATAGAAAACCTCGCTGTCTATAACTTGAATTAGATTTTAAGCACGCGTTACTTTAGCAAACCCTCACTGCCAATTTTCGATTGTAAATAAGGTATGACTCGTTCGTTGGTATACTTTTGGTTAGATATTTCACAAACATACATGAGAGTATTATGATTCACATAATAAAAGGATTGATTTACCACTGCTTCGGTAAACGTATAAGATTCCGCAGGGAATTTGGATTTTCAAAATAGGTATCGTCTATTTGAGGGACATAATTTCTTGTTTCGTGGTCCTTACTATTTCTTCTGGATTACTTAGTTCAGGCAGTGTCTCAGTTTCAAGATCAAGACATTCACCAGACGTTGGAAGCATATCTTCAGGTATCTTATTTGATTGGACAGATTCAATTTGAAGTTCGGTTTGTTCACTGTATGGAAACCTTACTTGTAGTATGCAGCCATCTTCAGGATCTGAAAAGGCATCGTGGAGGTCAATCCCACCGGAACGAATAAGGTTAAGACGTTCAGTAGAAACACTAGCGTAGAACCACGTTTCATACTGGTCGTTTTCATCAGCAGCCACAACAAGATAAAGATGGCCTGCGGCGTTTTTGCATGAGAAAAGAACAGGTTGATCGTAGTATTCGTATATTTCTACAATATCAAGTCTACCCAAACATGGAATATCAAGTATATTAGCCATATTAAACTTAATTCCGAATTATTTGTTAATTATTTGTTAATTATCTTAAATACAAGCCAAGGTTCCATTCCAATAGGCAACCACCAAGTATGATGAGATTTAAGCTGCCGTGATGGTGTATTTTGAATTACACCAAGCGTTGAATTAAGTTCACCTTTAGCAATATGCCTGTTTTTGAATTTTTTGCTTCTTTCTTTGAGTTGCTTAATGTCTTCCGGATCTGTATAGACAGAAACCCCATGACCTTTACAGATTAAATCAGTTGGTTTACCCTCAAAAAAATTTGGATTTTCTTGAAAGAATGTTCTGAAATCTTCTGCTTGTGGCGGATCGTGTCGCACAAGCCTATAAACTGTTCCTGAAGCGGGTTCAGCTTCCTCAGGTGGACAATTTTCTGGATAAAAGTCAGGCCATTGCAACTCGGTAGTCCTTTCATTCCGTATGCTATCAATTACCGAGTGCCGCGTTTTGTTCTTTTAACACTGCGATATAGTGTGGCACACATTTATATAAATTTCAAGATTTTTTGTAAACATTCGGAAACGCGCTTATTCTATAATACCCAATTAAGATAATTGGGACAGATTTTACCGTAGGAAGTAGCGCGCTATGGAAGCGCGCATACCAAAGATTAGGATAAAACAATTTACCTGCTTGGGAAGCCGATATTGACCGGAGATGGACCGTGGTCTTCGCATGCCTGATCAGTAGGGACATCGGTTTCGGCATCGTTAGGTGTGACAATGCCTTCCTCAAGTAGATATTCCTCCACTTCGTCGCCACTGACATCGGCAAGGATGATGTCGTCAATTTGGACGCAGGGTTGATACGGTTGCCGTGTCTTCTGAACCATTTCACGGTAGTTATCTTCGTTGTTGATAATATCTCTGTCTTCGTATTCTAAATTGTATTTATCGAATATGGCACGGACACCGTTGCTCCAGCCACAGACAGGTTTCATGTAAGCGATAATTGTTGGTTGACTCATTGTAAGTGACTCCTTTTATTTATACAACGTCTCAGGACGTGCACAGTTTAGGTTTATGACACAAAGGTTATGTTTACTATGTTGAAAGTTTGCGTGATACAAATTTATGTAATTCTTCCTTTACTGATTCTAATGGTATCCTATCCATGACAGGTTCAAAGAAACCGTCAACAATAAGCTTTTCAGCTTGCGCATAGGGTATACCCCGACTCATAAGGTAGAATACCTGATCCGCATCAATTTTACCAGCAGTTGCCCCGTGAGTGCATCGAACTTCATGTGCTTGGATTTCTAATCCAGGTAAGGTATCCGCGTGTGCACGATCACTGAGTAATAGGTTATCATTTTTTTGGTATGCATCAGTATAGTTTGCTTCAGGATAGACGTAAATATTCCCTCCCCAAGCTGTCTGTGATCTATCTTTGAGAACAGCCCTATATAACAGATCACTGGAGGTGTGGGGTGAGGCATGTTCTTGTGCTGTACTTACATCCAAATGCTGCCTTGAATCTGTAAATGCTAAACCTAACATTTGTGCATTTGCACCAGCACCTTCTAACACAATGGCTTGGTTCAGTTTATTTAACCTGCCACCAAAAGTAGCTGTTACCCAATTGAGTTGTGCGTCTTTACTAACAATTGCTCTGTGGGATGCGAAATTCCATACCTGTCTATTCCAGTTTTGTACTTGGACATAAGTGACATGGGAGTTCTGACCAGCAAAGATCTCAACTGCTCCACAATGTAAACCGCTTGCATCTGGATTTGATGAAGAATTATCTTCCAAAATTGCTACTTCACTATTTTCCTCAGCGATAATAAGTATATGTGACAGATCAATTTGTTTCTCGTTTGAGAGTTTGATATAGGCACGTAATGGAACATCAACTTTAACGCCCTTTGGCACATGAAGTAGATAACCCCCTTGCCAAAATGCACAGTGAAGAGCATCAAACTTATTCGTGGTAGCAAGATTTCCACTTTTTAGTGTTGATTCTATTGTGACCGCTCGCGTCATGAAATAATCATGCAGCAATTCTTCACGTTCGTTTACAGCCGTATGTAGGTCAGCAAAATAGACATCTTTTTGTTCCACCTCAGGTGATACAGTTGTATGTTGATGCTGTCCATCAATCTGTGTAAGCACACCAGCAGTATCTTCAATATTCGGTGCCTCAGCAAATAAATTACCGTTTGAATCTACGGTTGCTTGATAACTGTCAATATCAAATCCACGAAGGTGTCTTCGAGTACGACGCCAATAATCCTGTGTCCGCATATCCACAGTACGACGCCATACATCATCATCGGTTGTATGTGGCATCGGCAGAGATTGGTAAAGGTCGAAAGCCTCTAACCGTTTCTCTTGCATCCATTTTGGTTCAGTTTCGGCAATATTTTGCAGAAATTCTTTTGTTAAATTACTTTGCAATACTCTATCCTTCGGTTTAACCGACTGAACCTTCCATTTGAAGTTGAATGAGACGGTTCATCTCAACAGCATATTCCATGGGTAGCTCTTTCACCAGTGGCTCAATGAAACCGTTTACAATCATGGTAGATGCTTCCTCTTCAGAAAGTCCACGACTCATGAGGTAGAACAATTGTTCTTCTCCGATTTTACTGACATGTGCTTCGTGTTCAATTTTAGTGTCGTTCTCAGCGATTTCAATGACAGGATAGGTATCCGAGCGCGACTCTTTATCAAGGATAAGCGCATCACACACGACATGAGATTTACACCCTTTAGCACCTTTGGCAACATCAACCCAACCACGATAACTGGAACGTCCACCGTCTTTACTTATAGACTTTGAAGTTATCTGTGATGTAGTGTGTGGTGCACAATGATATACCTTGGCACCAGCATCTTGATGTTGTCCTTTACTTGCAAATGCGATAGAAAGGATCTCACCACGTGCACCGGGTTCCATCATGTATACACTTGGATACTTCATTGTAAGTTTACTACCGAGATTTCCATCAACCCATTCCATCTGTGCGTCTTGGTATGCCATTGCCCGTTTTGTGACGAGATTGTATACGTTTCCTGCCCAATTTTGTATGGTTGTATACCGTACACGTGAACCTTTCTTACAGACGATTTCAACAACAGCACTATGTAGGGATTCACTACTATAGGTCGGAGCAGTACATCCTTCAACATAATGTACCTGTGAACCTTCATCAGCGATGATAAGCGTACGTTCAAACTGCCCCATATTTTCACTGTTGATCCGGAAATAGGCTTGTAATGGATATTCAACCTTTACACCGGGAGGAACGTAAACAAAACTTCCACCACTCCAGACAGCACTATTGAGTGCTGCAAACTGGTTATCCGCTGATGGAATGATCGTTCCGAAATATTCTTTGATAAGGTCAGGATACTCTTTTAATGCAGTATCGGTATCAAGGAATACGACGCCTATTTTGTCCAATTCTTCGACGATGTTATGATAAACGACTTCGGAATCGTATTGTGCGCCAACACCGGCAAGGAATTTTCGTTCAGCTTCAGGGATACCGAGTCGATCAAAAGTTTTCTTGATATCATCTGGCACATCGTCCCAACTTCGTTCACTTCGATCAGAGGCTTTGACGTAGTAGTAGATATCATCAAAATCGAGTTGTGATAGGTCACCACCCCATTTTGTCATTGGCTTCTGTTTAAAGATTTCATAAGCCTTGAGTCTATACTCGCGCATCCAGTCGGGTTCTTCTTTGATATCGCACATCTGATTGATGACTTCCTCGTCCAATCCTTTTCGAGATTTGAATGTAGGTTTAACGTCATCATGGAACCCGTACTGGTAATCCTTGCTAATACCGAGTTCATCAATTTGTTTCGTTTCTGGAGTTGCCATTTTTATCCTCCTTTATCTATAATTACTGAACAGTTTCAGCAATACCGTGTTTTTCACGAATTGGATCGTATCCTTCTTCTTCTAATGTCTGTGTAAGTTCCCAACCACCTGATTCAACAATTCTGCCATCAAGCAGAATATGAACGAACTGGGGTCGTATGTAATCTAATAAACGTGGATAGTGTGTAATAATCAGTACACCAAGTTCAGGACCGACTAAGCCACTAACGCTTTCACCAACAATCCGTACAGCATCAATATCAAGACCTGAATCCGTTTCATCAAGTATGGCGATTTTTGGTTCAAGCATAGCGAGTTGCAAGATTTCCGCGCGTTTCATTTCACCACCAGAAAACCCGTCGTTGAGATAGCGTCTTGCGAAGGAGTCGTCAACACCGAGTTGTGCCATTTTTTCACGAAGTTCTTTACGGAATTCACGCATCGGAATCAAATCATTTTCTTCAGATCCGTTTGTTCCGTTAGAACGGGTAGCACTCACTGCGATACGGAGAAAATTTGCTAAACTTACCCCTGGGATGGCCGTCGGGTATTGGAATGCGAGAAAAAGTCCTAATTTCGCTCTTTCATTCGCTTCCATTTCGAGTATATCAACACCGTTGAAAATCACTTCACCAGAATCAATATCATAAGATGGGTGCCCCATCAATCCTTTCGCGAGTGTGCTTTTACCAGATCCATTTGGACCCATAAGTGCATGGACTTCACCTTGTTTAACAGACAGATTAAATCCTTTTATTATGGGATTTCCATCAACACTAATATGTAGGTCTTTAATTGTTAGGTCAATACTCATTTATTGGCTCATACTCCTTGAAAATTAGATATGTCTTTATCGTATGTATTAATGCTTCTATAGGTAATTTAGAGTTAAAATCACAGTTTTGTGTCGAAGTGTCACGACCAAGGTTTATTTTGAATAGTAAATGTCTTGTCAATAGAAAAATAAGCTGGTTTACCCCCAGTTTTTATCAATGACATTTCGGATCTTGTGCAAAAGTGTTTATTATGATAAATTGTGTTTCTATTATATTCTTTAGAATAGTTCTTGTAGATTTATCATTGAAATACACTCTACCTCATAAAGTTCCTATGTGTTCGCTTATCTCACAAATGACACAAGTATTCAAACCCGTGTTGAAACGCCCTGCTCTAAGAAATCTACTTTTGACAGTGCTTGCGAGTACTCGTGTCAACGCTTTTCAGATAAACACGCTTGCAGCCAAGTTGCCTGTTGCTGTCAGACATTACAAAACAAAACAGAAGCGACTCCTTCGATTTATTAACTCTTGCTTTCCCACAGATGTTGCTTTGGATGCTTGGTGTGCCTTTGTCTTATGTTCGCTTCGTAAAGCGGGGCGTCAGTTGCGTATCTTACTCGTTGATGAAACGGACATCCTTCAAGATTATAGAGTTATAGTAATTGCAGCGCCGTTTCGCAAGCGTGCTATTCCAATCTATTGGCAAATCTATCGTAAAGATAGCTTCGACAAAATGGTGTTCCGTAGTCATAATGTGCTTGTTCAAGAGTTTTGTAAAGCGTTCGTTCAGCAGTTTGAAAAGACACTACCGGGAG
>PYJD01000049.1 GCA_003635315.1 Candidatus Poribacteria bacterium | reverse complement strand
TTATATTTTGACAATCGTATAGATTTGAATATTAAGCTATAGAGTAAAGTTATCAAGCCCTCGGCTTATTAGTACCAGTCAGCTAAACAGTTCACACTGCTTACACCTCTGGCCTATCAACCTTTTAGTCTCAAAGGAGCCTTACCAGATTAACTCTGCAGCATATCTAATCTCGAGGCGAGCTTCACGCTTAGATGCTTTCAGCGTTTATCTCTTCCGAACATAGCTACCCAGCGGTGCCGCTGGCGCGACAACTGGTACACTAGAGGTTCGTCCACCACGGTCTTCTCATACTAGCGGCAGGTCCTCTCAAATATCCTACGCCCGTAACGGATAGGGACCGAACTGTCTTGCGACGTTCTAAACCCAGCTCACGTACCACTTTAATGGGCGAACAGCCCAACCCTTGGGACCTGCTGCAGCCCCAGGATGTGATGAGCCGACATCGAGGTGCCGAACCGCGCCGTCGCTGTGAACGCTTGGGCGCGACCAGCCTGTTATCCCCGGAGTACCTTTTATCCGTTGAGTCACGGCCTTTCCACACAGAACCGCAAGATCACTAAGCCCTGCTTTCGCACCTGCTCGACATGTCTGTCTCGCAGTCAAGCTCCCTTCTGCCTTTACACTCTACGCACGGTTTCCAATCGCGCTGAGGGAACCTTAGGGCGCCTCCGTTACATTTTGGGAGGCGACCGCCCCAGTCAAACTACCCACCTGACACTGTCTTCGATTCGGATAACGAACCAGAGTTAGAATCTCAATGCAACAAAAGTGGTATTTCAAGATCGACTCCACTGAAGCTGGCGCCCCAGTTTCACAGTCTCCCACCTATCCTACATAAGCTACATTAAAACCCAATATCAGGCTGTAGTAAAGGTTCACGGGGTCTTTCCGTCCTGTTACGGGTAACCGGCATCTTCACCGGTATTACAATTTCGCCGAGTCTCTCGCCGAGACAGTGTCCATGTCGTTACGCCATTCGTGCAGGTCGGATTTTACCCGACGAGGAATTTCGCTACCTTAGGACGGTTATAGTTACCGCCGCCGTTTACCTGAAGCTTCGGTTCAGAGCTGCCGGGCGAACCCTTGACTCTTCCCCTTAACCATATGGCACCGGGCAGGCGTCAGTCCCTATACATCATCTTACGATTTTGCAGAGACCTGTGTTTTTAGTAAACAGTCGCACGGACCACTTCACTGCGGCTTCTTTCGGATCCGCATGCAAGATACTTCTCCTACTAAAAGCACCCCTTCTCCCGAAGTTACGGGGTCATTTTGCCGAGTTCCTTAGCGAGAGTTCTCTCGAGCGCCTTAGGATTCTCTCCTCGCCTACCTGTGTCGGTTTGCGGTACGGACACCATTACGCGTCCACTCGAGGTTCTTTTCTTGGCAGACAACTAGACCAGTTTGTATCCTTACGGAATCCCTATCACCTCTCAGAGTCGTGAGA
>PYJD01000048.1 GCA_003635315.1 Candidatus Poribacteria bacterium | reverse complement strand
CAGAAACATCACAGAGCCACGGTACAGTGTTCCCAAGCATACGGAGTGTCCAGCGCGTTTGATGTGTATTGATCTGTTCGGGGCCTTGTGCGATGGTATTGTAGACCTCCGCCTCGGCTTCTTCGGACGATTTGGGTGAATAGGCGGGTTTACGCCCACGACCCGGTTTATGTGATAAACCTTGTATGCCATTTTCTCGGTATCGGCGTAGCCAAGAATAAACAGTATCAGGGTCACGTTTTTTCAAAAGACCTTTCAGTGCGACCTTGTGAGGAGAAAAACCTTCATTTATTTTTAGTAGGGCAGCGGCGCGTTCACGTAAGTAAGCGGGTTCACCTTTATCGCGTAGGTCAATGAGTTCTTGTCGTTGATTGTCACTAAGTTCAAGTTTATGATGTATTGCCATGTTTTTGTACCTCCTTAGACATAAGGATAACAAAAAAATAAAATTACCGAAAGATTTATTTAATCTTCATTATATATATATATATTAGCCTGAGTATTATAATTATTCTCTATATGTTATTGTAACGTATGTTTACTATTCTGTCAACTCTTTTTCATATATGTGATGTTTGATTATGCATATTTCTTCAATTTATTTTTCCAACTATATCCTGAGTTGCTGACTTGTAGCGTAAACTTCCAGTTTTTGCTTCTTTATACCGTCAGTACATGTGGTGGTGGGAGATTTGGATTTGGATCTATTGATTATGGCTTGTATTAACTATATTGTCTTCCTGAGGATTCTGATCTACGGCAGAATCAGAATGTATCTCTTTTTCGGGTTTATATATTAGTCTGATAATGATAAGTATATAACAGATTGCGAATAAAAAAGCTCCATATTTAGTATTGTCGATATCTTGTTGCGCGTTCAGAATGTATCTACTGCTAAATACAAGAATTATAAAGCATGCAAGTCCAACAATGCTGCATGTTAGGATTATTCTTTTCAGTAAAGATTCGTTGGAATTATTATGAGCCAATAAGTAGACTGAACAAACTATTACAACTATAGTAGAAGCAAAGGAAATAGTGATAAAGTTCATTCTTTCATCAATTAGATTTATTATAGATGCGACACTTAACAAGGGACCGAGACCACACAAAAGGAGTCCTAATGTTATAGAACGAGGATTCACAGGAGTGCGTTTTAGCGAAAATATACCCAAACCAAGTATAAATAACGATCCAATAAGAACCAATGTCGTAAGCCATCCGGGTCCATTAACTAACACAATCCCTGAGTAAGTGTGTTTCCACGGTAATGCGTAAGAAAAAAACGCTAATAATCCTAACCCGATGATAATGAAGCGTGAATACTGTTTCATCTATATCTCCTAAGAATCCGTTATTTCGTTCTGTTCTTCTGGAATCTTTTGAACATCAATCTGTTTGATATGACTCAGAGTACCAATTATAGCAGTGATACTGCCGATTGCCATTAAAAACAAACCGTATTGAGGTATATCCAGAGAATTACCGTCAATCTCAAAGTAAAGATTACTTCCAAAAAACATGATTAAGAATATAGATAAACCAATACCGCTGCATAGGATCAATAAGAAGTTAGAAAAAAAATTGTATGGTGGTGCTCGGAATAGTCTGGATATACTAATACCAATAATAGTTAAAATGCCGATAAAGTTAATAACTATGAAATTGATACTGTATTCGGCAATGAACGGTACTATATACATACAGGCAAGAATTGCGCCACCACCAAAGATGAGTGCTAAAACAGTTTTCCAGTATGATAGAAAAACAGTACGGTTTGTAATATAAACAATAATACCGAATAGGAACAAAATAAAGAGAAGTATAAGAATATTCAAACCTAACCTAAGTATTATGACCGGGTAATTGGTAAAATTTCTATCAAGGAAAAAGATTACGATCAACAATACCACACAACTCGTTATAAGTACAAAAAGCTTAGATACCGTATTCCAAGATGTTTCTTTATTTAAAGTACTAAAACTCATGCCGATAATTACAAACATGCATATTAATGTACCTGTTATAATAGTGGCTACACCACTATTAGCAAGGTGTGCACCAGAATAGTTGCCTTGCCAAGGGAGCGCAAAACTGAAAAATGCTATAAAACCACCGTAGAGTGTTATGTATGCCGGATTCTTTTTCATAATTTTACTATGTAATCACATGAGATCAGAATAAGCAATCGAAAACATAAGGGTCATAATTTAATAAAATATCAAAATTGATATAAGGTCTTCAAACCTATTTGTTTAAAGACCTTTTTTATATTTCAGTCATGACTTACGCAATATGTAATACGGCAATTAATGAATATCTTAGATAATTAACGGGCACCGCATGCTTGTAAACATGCTTGCATATGACCCCGCGATTCAGCTGCAATAGTACAGCACTGTTCTAAGCTGTATTCTTTTGCCCCGATAACTTCCAGGTTAAGTGGACCGGTATACCCGTTTTCATGTAATACACGTATATACCCCACAAGGTCAATGTCTCCTCTGCCGTTTGCTTGCAATTCAGGATCACCCGGACCGCGTTGTGTCCCTTTACAATCTCTTATATGTACGTGTTTTACTCGTGAAACAACAGCAGCAATCGCTTCCACAGGATTCTCATCTGCCCTATGAATATGAGATGGATCCATATCAATTCCAAATGCTGGTGATGAAATCTCTTCCATTGCACGCAGAGTTGTTGGCGTATTATATATACTTGCTCCTACATGTGCTTTTACACAGAGTGTTACCCCGTAATGTTCCGCACGTTCCGATAGTGTGCCGAGAGAATCAATCACTTCTGGCCATGCATCCTCATTATCGGATGCTCCTCCGGGACCACAGTTAATAATTGGGATACCTATTTCAGCGGCAGCCTGAAAAGCAAGTTCCATTTTCTCTGCATCGCGAGAAGGTTGTTCCATCGCTAACAATTCCAGATTATATTCCTTTCCAAGTCTCTTGATGTCGTCAGCGATTTCCTGCCAGTTTGCCAGAACAAGATGTTGACTCATCCCATCAATTGCAGAGAGTTCAATTCCATCATAACCAGCCATGGCAATGTGCTTAAAGGCAGTGTCCATATCGTAACCACCAAAAAGCACAGAGTTTGCACCTAATTTC
The DNA here is from genome assembly GCA_003635315.1 of Candidatus Poribacteria bacterium. Lineage (GTDB taxonomy): Bacteria > Poribacteria > WGA-4E > WGA-4E > WGA-3G > MSPOR6. The sequence continues at coordinate 43,264 of PYJD01000048.1, read as the reverse complement.
AAATGTATTCTCCTTCTATACTGTCCATAAGGACGAATTCAGGGTTGGGAGTTATTCCTTAGCGTCTATAGACCATTAAGAGTTGGAAGCGGATGTGGACGGACTAAGACCCCACCCTCCTCATAGGATTCCATAGCAGCCCATGTATATTCAAGTGCCGCGAGGGCATCTCTACCAGAAGCGCGAAGTTTTTCTTTAGAGACTCCGTTTGTAATGTCTTCTAAAAAGGCATGTATTCTACGAGGAAATGTTTGTCCAAAATCACTTATGCCGGAATCAGTGACAATAGGATCACTCCCATCAGGAGCACCAGGGGATGGCCAGTAAGTGATCTTTTCTATACAGTTTTCAATACAGAATGTACCACGCGTACCAGCGAGTTCCACACTCCACCATCCACCAAGTCCAAACGTGGCATCTCCACGTTGACTCAACAGATACCCGATACAACCGTTTTCAAAACGTAGATGTATGCTGTTAATGGAGACCATTAGGTCGCCTTCTTTACGTCGAAAATGCGGACGTTCCATGAATGCTTGCACATGGGTTACATCTCCGCAGAAATGTCGCATCACACTAAATGGATGTGATAAGAATGCCTTCACATGGAAATATGGGAATCCATCAGAACGTGGTGCATTAGAGTAACTATAGTTGTATTCTCCACCAGCAAATCCCATCTTGTGGAGTATATATACCATCTCCCCAATTTGTCCATTGTCTATATATTGCTGTGCCTGTTCAGCTGGAGGTGTGAAATAGTGGTTTAGATTGCACCCAAGGTAAAGATCCATTTCTGTAGCAAGAGCGACCATGTCGCGTGCTTGACCGATATCGTTAGAGATAGGTTTTTCGACAAGAACGTGTTTGCCACTCTCTAAGGCTTGCATTGTGGGTTCATAGTGCCAACTCCCATTTTCATTGCCCCCGGTGGTTACATCAACGATATCTAAATCAGCTTCCCCATCAATCATATCAGCTAAACTATAGTAAGCTTTCACGCCGAGTCGTTCTGCAGCACTATCTGCCCGTTCTTTTACAATATCACATACTGCAACAAGCTCTGCTAAATCATCATTTGCGTGGCAATTGGCATGATTATTCCCAATTCCACTCATGCCAACAACCCCAACTTTTAATGCCATTTTATACTTCCTTCCAAATTCGTGAAAATAGACTTTTACAGTTTATTCTATACCGTCCGAGTGCGTTCTGTCAACCAATATCTTTGTTGACCCGTTATTGTATGTAGGATTAATTTTGGTATTGAATCCTGCTAAATATCATACGCATATTCAGTGTTGATTAGAAAAATCAACTGAATCCTACAGACAACAACTGGATAAAAAACAATGAATAAATACTATTTGTAATACATCTAATAATATTTGATTACAATACAAAAAATAATTGAAGAAAATTGACCTAACATGAAACATAAATACATTGGTTTGAAAATTGAAATAAAATGAAGAAATATCAATCTCTCACATCTAATATACATAATTTACAAAACGCACAATATTTAGAGGATATGAGAAGATTCTAACTCAAAATCATAACCTTTATGACAAATATATATAGGAAAAAAAATGATGACTATCTATAAAAACGATCCTAAATACAATAACTTTATTATTGTCAAAAAATCTGCTTTATTATGCAGGGTGGAATTGTCAAAATCAGCAAGGACAGCAAAAACACAAAATCACACTTTTTGGAAATTCTTATAAATCTAATTCAAAGTGGAATAAAGTCAGTCTATGACAGCGGTTAGAGGGGTAATTTACACCAATTTCAATGTCACAGAATGTGTCAAAAAGTGTAACTTTTTTCCCTTTTTTGACACTTCTCGGCACATGGAAAAACTCAACAATTTCACGATTTTTTATCTGGGAATTTAGGATTAAAGGTCTGTTTTTGCACCCTATTAGTTTGTCTGGATATTAGGATTAAATGTCTGGTTTAAAACCATTTAATCGACAGAAATCAACTACTGAAATTGAGAAAGAACACATTTCATAATTTACGAATTACGATATAAAAAAACGATGTCCTTTCAGATTATCCTATATGACCTAAAATGTGTTGCGAATCACAGGTTAACGCAGTATAATAGGAATACTGAAAAGGAGCATCGACAAAGGAGATAGCAATGGCAAATATAAGAATTCCTAAAGGATGGGAAATACCTGAAAACCAGGTTACTCCTGAATCAGCATACATAAATCGAAGAAAATTCATCAAAGATCTTGGCATAGTAGGAGCAGGGACACTATCTCTTTTTGGTACACCTGCTTGTGCTCAAAATAGAGGGGTTGCCAAACAACTGGAACCCTATAAGAAACATACTCTTGACGCAGAAAAGAACGAAAAGTATACCGTTACACGTCCACAGACGGATGAAATAACTGCCGCAACATATAATAACTATTATGAATTCACAAGTTCAAAAACCACTGTATGGAAACGAGTAGAACAGTTTGAGACGCGTCCATGGGAAATCGAGATAACAGGAATGGTTGATAATCCCATGACGTTAGATGTTGATGAATTAATCAAACAAATGCCACTTGAAGAGAGGATCTACCGTTTTCGCTGTGTGGAAACTTGGGCAATGGTTGTACCGTGGATTGGGTTTCCAATGAAGGCACTTATTGATAAAGTTCAACCGAAATCCTCTGCAAAATATGTAGAGATGTTAACTTTCCTTGATCCTGAGATTGCGCCTCAACAAAGGAATGCTCGTATGCCGTGGCCCTATTTGGAAGGATTGACAATAGAGGAAGCAATGAATGAGTTAACTCTTTTAGTTGTCGGGATATACGGACATATCTTACCCCCGCAACACGGTGCTCCAATCCGATTGATTGTGCCATGGAAATATGGTTTTAAGAGTATCAAATCTATAGTGAGTATTGAGTTTACGGATAAGAAACCTCGCAATTTTTGGAATCGTCTCCTGCCAAGAGAATACGGTTTTGAAGCAAATGTCAATCCTAACGTTCCCCATCCACGTTGGTCGCAAGCTATGGAATGGATGATCGGTTCAAGAGACAGATACCCCACCAAAATCTATAACGGGTATGGTGAGAGCGTTGCCAGTCTTTACTAACAACAAAGTTCCAGAGTTTATCCAACATAACACACATCAATAAGACATGGAGGGAGAATGATATATTTTCAAGATATCAGTAGAATCTTACTTTGTATAATGATTTCTACTATGTTGCCATTTATTGGATGTAAGGAACTTAGTATCCACTTACAAGATCAGAAAAGCGATGAACCTGGGATAGAGGAAACTGTTGATATTGATCCAGTGATAACTCCCTTTAGTGAAGATGTGCCTTTAGGGATAACTGAATTCGGCTTCAATCTATTTGATGCAATCTGGGAGACAGAACAAAATCAGAATATATTTATATCTCCATTGAGTGTGTCAATTGCATTGACAATGACACTTAATGGTGCATCAGGTGAAACCGAACAAGCTATGACGGATACCCTGCAACTCCAAGATATTGATCGTGATTCTATTAACTCCACATATCAGCAATTACAAGAAAAACTAAAAACCGACGATACGAAAGTGGCACTCACAATTGCTAACTCGCTTTGGGGACATCAAGAAATTCAGTTCATCCCGACTTTTCTACAACAGAACACACACTATTTTAACGCAGAAATATCATCACTTGATTTTTCAGATCCAACGACACTTTCCATTATTAATCAGTGGGTAAGCTACAATACGGATGGAAAAATACCAAAGATTTTAGATAGAATCGCTTCTAATGAAGTGTTATTCCTGATTAATGCAGTCTATTTTAAAGGAGCATGGCAGAACGAATTTGACCCATCACAAACAAAAGATGGGAAATTCTATCTTTCATCTGGAAACGAAAAAACTGTACCTATGATGTCACGAACAGGGAATTACGAAGTCTTCAGTGGTGAAAATTTCCAAGCAATCAATTTACCTTATGGTGAGGGTGAGATAAGCATGTATGTGTTTCTTCCGTCAAAAGAATCAGACCTAAATGAGCTTTTAGATGGAATTAATATAGACAGTTGGGAAGAATGGCTATCTGATTTTCGGGTAAGGAATGTGCGTTTACAGATTCCAAAATTCAAGATTGAATATGGTACAAAGGAACTTAATGATGCTTTGACTGCTCTTGGTATGGGTATAGCTTTTGATGCGGACAATGCAGATTTTAGCCGTATGGCTGAATTAGAGAGAATCGGTGGGAATTTATATATCACCAAAGTATCGCACAAGACATTCATCGAAGTTAACGAAGAAGGTACAGAAGCTGCTGCTGCGACAAGCGTTGGTGTCGGCATAAAATCTCTACCACCCCCATTTATCGTTGATCGTCCATTTTTCTTCACAATCCGAGATAACGAGACAAAAACAGTTATATTTATGGGAACTATGACGGAACCATAAATATAACACTACCAATATGGAAACTTGAAGATATTCAAATGAGTATAACAACAATCATTAAAATAAGTGTTTTCGTTTTCGTAAGTGGACTTATACTATCGACTATAAGCGGTTGTAAACGCGATCCAGATATGTCGAATGATGTGTTATTGGATGGTCCAATTGATCCAAATATCGTAGAGGCAAACACAAAATTCGGCTTTAACTTGTTCAATGAGATTCTCAAGACAGAAGACAATTCAAATATCTTCATATCCCCATTTAGTATTTCTGTTGCTGTCGCGATGACATTAAACGGAGCAGCAGGAGATACCGAAGAAGGAATGGTTAATACACTTCAGTTACATAATATTGACACAGAAGTAATCAATCCTGGTTATGCGATATTACAACAGACACTTCAGGTAGCTGACCCTAAAGTTACGCTAACACTTGCCAATTCGCTTTGGGGTAACCAAGAATTTTCGTTTGATTCTGAATATCGCCAACGCAATTCCCAATTCTTCGAGGCAGAAATAACTTCACTCGATTTTAGGGACCCCAGTTCTGTTAATTCCATCAATCATTGGGTCAATGACAAAACGAATGGGAACATACCAGAGATTATAGATGAGATTTCTTCAGATGATGTGTTATTTCTTCTCAATGCAGTCTATTTTAAAGGAAGTTGGCAGACAGAATTTGATCCAACTAACACACGGGACGCAATGTTTCATTTAGCGGATGGTAGCAATAAGCCTGTCCCAATGATGTTCAGGGAAGATAAATACCCGTTTTTTTACAGCAAAGAATTTCAAGCAGTCAGTCTGCCGTATGGTGATGGACGGATATCAATGTATATATTCTTACCATCGAATGATTCAGATCTTAACACCTTCTTAGAGAGCTTGAATATAGAGAATTGGGAAGAATGGATTTCGCAGTTTAGTGAACGGAAAGTTGGAGTCAACATTCCAAAGTTTAAACTGGAATATAAAATTGAACTGAATCAAATTCTGAAAAATCTGGGTATGGAAACTGCCTTCAATCATAATCAAGCTGATTTCAGTCGAATGGTATCTACCGATACAGCATTAACCGGTAATCTGTATATTTCAAAAGTAGATCATAAGACTTTTGTAGAAGTGAATGAAGAAGGGACAGAAGCAGCAGCGGTGACAGGCATAGGTATCAGTGTTACATCATTACCTCCGCAGTTTACTGTTAACCGTCCATTCTTCTTCGCAATTCGGGACAACGAAACAGGAACAATTTTATTCATGGGTACAGTAGTAGACCCTTTGGCGTAAAATGGTATTGATATGTCATAATGTTTCTTAGAAATGGTAATAGTAACAACCCGCAACTGAAACAACCAACAATATGTCAACAGTGTTATATCGAAACACATCTAAACCCTTAAATATAACATATATCGTTTTCATTCTATTGCTGATCTCACCTTTTTCTGGTTCGGCATCTTGGAAAACAGGAGAGAGTGAACATTTTCGTGTATACGTTCAACACGGTATTGTCGATTCTGCATCAATCCTACAGATTGCTGAAATATTCTATGCAGAATTACCACGTATTACACGTTATATCTCAGATGAGAAAATAGAAATAAAAGTGTGCGATACACCAAAGGCTTTTCAATCTTCTGTCCATGCACCAATTCAGGATTGGGCAGTCGGTTGTGCATTCCCTCTTAGTCGTAGAATCATTATCCAGAATCCAAGTCAGATAACTCAAGCGAAACTTCAAGTAGCTCAAGTTCTTCGTCATGAAATAGCACATGTCCTCTTTGGACAATACACGCAGAAAGCAGGTAATGGCGTTCCATTATGGTTTATCGAAGGCATTGCGATCCATTTGGCTAAAGAATGGGTGCCAAGTCGTCATGAAACCTTATTAAAACATGTCTTCTCAAGATCAATTATTCCACTGCAGGAACTAACGAAGGAATTCCCAACCTTACATACAGGAGCAGACCTTGCTTATGCTCAAAGTCATGATGCATTACGTTGGTTTGTTCAAGTAAACGGAATAGAAACCTTATGGACAATCATTGATCGTCTTCATGAGGGTATGAACCTGAACAGTGCCTTTGAATCAGTCTTGGGTTATAATCTGAATGTTTTTGATAGACTTTGGCAAGAATCTCTCCCACAACGGTACCATTGGGCATCTTTTCTTTCAAGTTCTTATGTATTTTGGGGTGGTCTTGGTGGGTTGTTTATACTAAGTTATTTTATCTGTTGGAATCGTAGACGAAAACAACTTAATCAACTTGCTGAACAGGAGAACATAGTTGATCCATTTTTCAGAGAATAATTATGAATTGTACATACGTTCTTGCAACTGTCATACTTACCTTTCTTACATTAAATGTTTCTGCCCAAACTAAAGAGTTAACAGAATCTCCAAATCAACTTACCCGAAATGGACATGTGATTCTACTACCTGATCACGGAACTGTTTACATTGTTTCAGACTTACATGCACATTGGAATGATTTTAATCAATGGCTGGAACAAACTCGACTCATAGAAAGAATTGAAACCGGTGAGGATGTTTACGGTATCATGCTGGGTGATTCAATAGATTATAAACCTACCGAACGTCCAAAACCCCCTTATGGGGATTTACAGATCGTAAATAGGGTGATCGAATTACAAACGCAGCTTGGTGAAAAAGGTAAAAGGCTAATTTACATACGTGGAAACCATGAATATGCTGCAGCAGAAACTTATGCTTTGCTGAAAAACGCAGGGATGACCGAACAGAATCGTCCTGCATATATACGAAAATTGTATAACAGTCCTACTGGTAGTTATTATAGACAGTTTAATTTCATTGAACGGATGAATGATTCTCATTACGATTTTTTAATTAACCTACCGACAGTCGTAGTTGGCAAAAATGGCTTTGTAGCTGTTCATGCTGGTCCTGCCAAATCTATAGACCGTTTAGCTGATCTTGTTGAACCGAGCCAAAAGACTCTTGATGAAATTCTTTGGGATCGTCCTAAAATTACCCGTATTGGAGGATATACATTTGAACATACAAAGAATTTTCTCGAAGCGATCAACGGTAGTTTCCTTATCGTTGGACATACCCCCATCAGTTATTTCCCGCCTGAGAATATCAGGGATAGCGTGGCACGATTAGATGGGAAGCAGCTAATATTCTCCACTGGATACGGTGGTCTTCGTGGCGGACAAACCTATATTGAGATAGATTTGTCCAAGACATACATCTCAGTTGATGAACTAAAACCTGGTGTGAATATCCACCGACTCTACCCAAAATAAAATGCGTGCATTAATATATGTCATGACACCGGTCTTGATTCTGACTTTTGTTGTTGCTTCACGCTATGTTACATGGGATAAATTAAAAGGTGTAGATAGAGAAAGTAAAGCCTTTAAACATCTCACAGATGCAACACAATACATTCAAGATGAAGAAAGACATAGAGCCATTGAAGCATTAACTCAGGCAATACATAATGATCCAAGTTATGCTGAAGCATATATTCAGAGAGGTTTAATTTTCTTTCAATTACAACGATATAAGGAAGCGATTACGGACTATACGCAAACTCTATCTTTAAATAGGTATTCTGCGGATGCTTATGCTGGTCGGGGAGATACATATCGCGCCCTAAACAATCTTCCACAAGCTCTTGAGGATTATACAGCATCTTTAAAGACGAGAAGAAGCGCACAGATATTCACGAAAAGAGCCAAATGTTATATAGAATCAGGTAGAATTGACGAGGCTCTTGATGATTATTCCTATATAATTAAACGTCGTCCTACAGCAATGGCATACTATAATCGGGGAAAAGCATATTACAGAAAATACCTACTCTCTAAGAATGATGAAGAAATCGCTAACATTGCTATAGAAGATTTCGATAAGAGTATTGAGATGCAGCCAAAATTTGCATTGTCATTCTATCATCGAGGTGATATGTACGGGTATTTGGGACAGTTGAATTTCAAAGATAAAGATTACGCGCACACAATTGATCTGCTGACAGATGCATTAACAGAGTGGGATGCTGATCCGTACCTACAAATACCTATTCTATTGTGGCGATTAGTTGCTTATGAAAAGCGTAATCTAACCGAGAATGCTCAGAAGGATATTGTGAAGATCTATGAATTATATACCCAATATTACTTGAAAAAAGTGCTAATTTCTGATATACTATAAGTCGGTTTAGATTACATATTTCATAGGAGGATACAAGGTTCAATATGATAGGTGAAGCATTAGGTTTAGTTGAAACAAAAGGCTTGGTTGGAAGTATTGAAGCAGCAGATGCGATGGTAAAAGCAGCAAATGTGCGGTTAGTAGGTTACCAACAAATTGGTGGCGGATTCGTTACTGTGATGGTAAGGGGAGATGTAGGTGCAGTGAAAGCTGCGACCGACGTTGGTGCAGAAGCCGCTGCCCGTGTAGGAGAAGTTGTTTCAGTACATGTTATTCCACGTCCCCACGCCGAAGTAGAAACTATTTTGCCAAATCAATAATGAGTTTCCAGAACCATCCTTTGTAAATAAATCAATTTTAATTGAAAGATTTAATCGAAATGCCTGACCAAGACTTAGTTAAGCTAATTACTCAACGGGTAGTGACGCGTTTATCCAACGATCAACCTTGCAGCGGTTGTGCTTTACGGACCTGTGATGCCGGAAAACGAGCATGTGATGTTGCCGAATCACAACAGAAAATACCGGTAGGTGTATCTGCCCGACATGCACATGTTACACAAGAACATCTTGAAATACTCTATGGTTCAGGACATCAACTTACAGTCTATGCTCCACTTTACCAACCAGAAGCATTCGCTGCAAATGAAACAGTAACAGTCGTTGGTAAGCGGATGCGCGCAATTGAGCATGTACGTATCCTCGGTCCCGTAAGAGATTATTCTCAAGTTGAGGTGGCACAAACGGAAGCGATTCGGCTCGGTTTAAACCCACCAATTCGGGATTCTGGTGATCTTGCAGGTGCTGAAGCAATCACGCTCATCGGTCCAGCCGGGAGTGTCTATTTGGAAGAAGGGGCAATCTGTGCATCAAGACACATACATATGACCCCCGAACAAGCACAGGAATTTTCCCTTACCGAAAGTGATCGGGTGAAAGTACGTATTCCTGGAGAACGAGCACTTACTTTCGAGAACATACGACCAAAAATACACGAATCTTACGTACTACAAATGCATCTTGACACCGATGATTCAAATGCCGCAGGATTGAAGGGTGGCGAAGCTGTTGAACTGGTACGTGACAATACATGAAACCAGAACAGATTGCTCAAATAGAGAAAATAGTTAGAGATATACTCCAATCCCAGATTCGTGAAACTCAACCTACCAATAAGAATCTTCTTGTAATACTTGGGGCAACCGAAAAACCCTTAGACAATTTATTCCAACAGCTTATTCAGTGTACGCAGGAAGAATGGAAAGTACAAATCATTCTATCTGAACTTGCTACTAAGGTAATAGACCTTGATCCTATAAAATCTCTGTTCGGTGAAGACAAGATTATAAGAGAACAAGATATAACCGATATACCAAGTATTGTAGAGAGTTCTTCTGTAATTCTTTTGCCTGCATTTTCCTACCCAATGGTTGGGAAAATCGCTTTAAGGTTAGTTGACACGGCTTGTACTTATTTAGTGTATCACGCACTTTGTCAAGGGAAACAGGTTCTTGCAACGGCAGATGATTTGATTAGAAAAAAGAACTATTCAGATAAAAAATTACAACTACTTGATGAAATTGATGAAGAACATGTCAACACATTATCCGGTTTTGGCGTTATATGGGTAACTGAGGATAGGATCATTGAGACAATTCTGGATGCGGATATGTCCAATAAGGTGTTTGCACAGACACCTATCATTAGTGCTTCAGTGATTGACAACCTTGCATTAAATGTTAAGGAATTAGTATATACTGAACCTACAATAATTACACCACTTGCACGTGACCATGCACAAAAGCGTGGTATAAAGATTATTCGCAAACAGTAGGATCCAACTACTATTTGGAAAAACTCAAATTTCCATTCCAAATATCGATATCATAGTAGAACGGCAAATTTAAAATATTAATTGAAGAAGATTAATGTGTTATACATCTAAGTATGCATAACCCAACTAAGTTCAATGAGTGTGTATATTTAATTCTAATCTTTATATTGACATAGCAGTCAATCGGTACATTTAAAATATTAATTGAAGAAAAGTAATGTGTTATACATCTAAGTATGCATAACCCGTATGAACTGAATAGCTGTGTATATTTAAACCCTTGACAATTGTTATAAGTAATTGTATAATGTTTCACATGTTAGGTTGATAATTACAATAAAAAGACAATTGTTCATCTCATTTGTGGTAAGGACGTTAGAAGATAGGACTAATATTTATTTAGTAAAAACAAGATAGTTAATAAATACCTACTTTTCCAAAAGAGAAGTAGCAGTGCTTGTTACGAGTTAATATATGGAGGAACGCAGGATGAACCGCATTTTTACTTATACGATTACGGGGCTTCTCATTTGCTTGCTATTTGGAACTTTGGCAGCAGTGAGTTATGCCGATTACGGTTATTACGCGGACCGCTTGAGCCGTGAACATAGGGTGGCAAATGATGTTGATGAATGGATTGAACGAGGCAATGCGACAATAACATCAAGTCCAATATTTGAAGATGGGATGCGACTTACCGCTTGGGCAAATACACCACAAGATGTTGAAAATTACGAATTTGCTATAGCAAGTGGTGTATATCTATTTGAAATTCCACGTGGGGCACAGTCCATTGAAGTTTTGATTCGTTATAAAGGTGAACCTAATAAACTTGAAATTGACGATTACTATGAACCCATTGCAGGTCGTGTCTGGATCCGTAATATTAAAAGAGAAACAACGCGTAGAGGTTATAATGACCCGAACGCCGCTGAAACAAGATACGGCGACACTTTCTTACTTCGTGCAAAAAACCGATCTGAATCTATTAAGATTCCTGTGGCTGGACACGTAGATAATGGTTGGATGGAACTTCATGTGGTTGCTGAAGGTGGAGAACAACTGGATATTGAATATATCGAAGTTTCTTCATATCGTAGAGCACCAAAAGTTCGCGTAATTCAGCATTATACACCTTCTTATAGATGGCGTCCATGGCATAGATATACCTACCTCTATTTTTATGATGGACCGGTATTTTATTCATCAGGTTATAATACATACCGGTGCTGGAGTTATCCGGTTTACGATCATAATTATCTGTCAATCCGTTCATATTATGGCGGCTACTTAGGTCGGTACCGTACCTACTATCCTACACGTTATTCGTATTATCATTCTCCATACTATGCAGGCTATGGTAGAACAGTACCTGTTTACACCAAACGGACTCAGTTAAATAGGTGGAGTGCAAAACATGAAGCAACTCGGAAACAGTATTCTCGAAGTCGCTTGGCTGTGTCTCCTCGTACTTCAGACCGCACTCAAATTCAGAATAATGTCCGTGTTGTCATAGATAACCATCGCAAACAAGCACCTGCCCCCACAGAACGGGTTGCGAGATCTTCTATGATTTCTCAAAGGAAAAGGACAGCTGCGACTTCATCTGGGTCACGATATAATAATGCCGTTCGTACTTACAGTAGCCGTTCTCGGTCTACTCAGGCTTCTAACTATAGTAGACAACGAACCTTGTTGAATTCACGAGTAAGTTCAAGTACGAATAGAAGTAATACTATAACTAACAGGACGTCGTCGCAACCATATAGAAGGTCGGTATCTTCTTCAACTCGAACCAACTCTTCATCACGTTCGCAACTTCGTAGTGGTAGTTCACGAACAGAACGTACTTCGTCTGTTACACGACCAAGTACGACACAGACAAGAACTTCACAAAGATCATCACGGGTCTCATCATCAAGTTCACGGACCAGACCAACTACAACCACTCGTTCTTCATCAAGTTCAAGTAGTTCTGCAAGTGACGATGATGACGATGACAAGACGAGTCGAAGTAAGACAACGGAACGTACAAGACGAAGACGCTAAATTCGTTTCAACATTAATCGAATTTGTATAATACAGATGCCTCGCGCAACTTTTGTGTGAGGCATCGTTAACAATAGTATAACCATATTTACACATACCTAAATATATTAAACAATCATTTTTCACTATTTGAAGTTGAATGATTAGATACGAGATCTATTCTAACCCGATACGATATATGCGTTATTTATTAATTATTATCTTAATTTTTCTATTGAGCATGCAGTTTAGTTTCGCGAATGAAGTTAACGTAGATCAAGCATTGAATGAACCAGACAAACCGATAAGACTGGTATCTCCGATTGGTACGATGGTACGATCCGCAGTAATTCCGGGGTGGGGACAATATCACTGTCGAAACTATTTTCGGGGTGGTTTGGTACAAATTGGAATTGTTAGTTCAGTAGTTGGTGCCTATCTTGCCAATCAATCCTTTTCATCGCATTATGATAACTATGTACTCACTGCAAGCAATGAACCTGACGATTCATTTTCTGTTTTAGAAAGTTATGACGCTGCCAATCAAAAGTATAAACTCCAGATGTTCTTTATCTATTCAGGAATTGGTTTTTGGGTTTATAGCATCATTGACTCCTATGTTAGCTCAAACTTCTATAATGCCAACTCACAAATTCAATCAATAAAAGAGGATGCACAACAAATTGAGAAATTGGGGTTACAAGTAGGAATTACTCCTTCTCGTATGTATTTAGGTTACGTTACAACCTTTTAATTTCGGAGCGATATTAATCATGATAAGGGAATTTGCAAAAATTAGTGGTCTGTTTATTTTACTATTCTGTTTCTCTGGTTGTGGAGATGTAGACAAGTTTAATGCTGCACTACCTGAGGATTTATTAGAAATAAACGGTGTTTTAAAGAGATGGCGCGAAGGATATGAAACAGAAGATGTAGAGATGTATATGAACACCTATTGGGCGCAAGGGTTTCGCTATGTATCTGACATGGGGACAGATGGGGATAAAACCGACGATCTTATCTTTGACGATATAAGAGACGAACGTGATTCAGCAGTTCGAGTATTTAGCCGCTTCCAGGATATTGAAATAGAACTTTCGAAACCACCTGAAGTACAAATGAATAAAGAAGGGGATGAAGCAGAAGTTCGAAATCATTATCGTATTCAAGGATTTGTTGCAGACGGTGAATCGCTTGAAGGGGGATTTACAGGATGGTTTGCTGAAGGTGATAACCTATTTATTTTTCAGAAACGAAATGAAGAATGGCGTATTACGGAATGGCATGACGAAGCCTTCAACGATGAGGAAATTCGCATAGCAAATAATCTATAGCCAACATATAGAAAGAATGGAGTAGCTTTCCCATAGAGAAGGGAAATGATTATCTATGCCTCAGAAAGAGGAACCGCTACAAACCTACCTGCAATTTTTACGGAAGTATGATTTTCTAATCTGCCTTAGTACAATATTAGTATTAGGAATTGCTCTTATAATTGCGCTCCGGTTGCCTAAAACCTATTCTGCATCTACCTTGATGCAACTCATCCAAAAACAATCTACCTCCCCTATTTCCTCTGGTAATTTATTTCAAACAGTTCTTTCCGGCGGCGTCGATACCAGAGAAATGGCAACAATCAGTCGTCGGTTTTCCACAGAGTCAATGCTAAATGCAGCAATTGAAAAGCTTGAAGATAGCGGACAGGAAGGGGTACATCACCTACCAAGTATTGGATATCTGAAACGGCATATTAAGGCACAAATTAATCCTGAAGCAGACTATATTGAGTTATCCATTGAATTAAGGGAGGCTCAGGGTGGTGAACGAAATGCTGCACTTTTAGTCAATCAGTTGGCACGAGACATGCAGGATATGAGGAGTGAAATTGAGAAAGATAGACTGGCAAAACATCAGAATTTCCTTAGGCGTAAAAGACAAGAGGTTGAAAAGGAAATAACACAACTCATTGAAGATTCACTAACATTTGTGCGTGAAAACGGTAGTCCAGAGACTTGGTATCCCAGATTAGCAAGTTTATTAGAACAACATCGTAACTTACAAGAACGACATGGTGTATCTGAACAGAACCTTCATGCTGCACGTGGTCGGTATTCCCATTTAAAAGCTAAACACACTGACCTTGAGAAACTGACGCAAATAACAGCAACACAATCCAATAATCCGTTATGGTTATATCAAAAAGAGAAATTAATTGAATTGGAATCCCAACGTATAGGTGATGTTGAAAAAACCGGGAAAAGTAGTTATGATCTTGCCGGTCTTGACGCTCAGATAGAAAAACTCAATACTGAAATTGATGATACAGAACAATTGTCATCCAGTACAACAATTGGTACTTCTCCCCATTACACGTATATAGAGAATCAACTTATAGAATTACCTCCATTGATTAAGAATCTTGAAAACACAACTAAACAGATTAGTAAAGAATTAACGGATGTCAAGAACGAGTTAGAATTATTACTTGCCCAAATACCAGAAAATCAGCATGTATTTGAACGGCTCCGTACTAAGATAGAACTTTCTGGTACCCTCCTTACAGAAATCGAAAAACGTTATCTTGAATCTGAAATTGTTGGTGCAGAATCAGATAACGCTGCCTTTCAAAAAGGTGGCATTCAAATCATTGATGTTGCAGTTCCCAGAAAAATATCCGTAAGTCCACAGTTCAAATTGATTTTGATTCTTGCGGGAATTGTAGGTTTGTGTTTTGGAATTACTCTTGCTTTGTTATTTGAATATTTCAAGACACCATCAGAAAGTCTTAATAGTTGAATCTTCAGATTTTCTCATCTTTAACTCCCCAATTTAATTCACAGATTTATAACAATTTTTCTGTTGAATAGAAAATATAATTGTGATATGCTTACATTTAATTTTAATTAACACATACAAAAAAAGCTGTTGTTATACAATTGTATGACTTTAACACTTTGTTATTAAAATCTTTTGTATAGGAAAGGAACTCAGATTTCATACTATAATTAATTAGAAAGGATTCTTATACAGTACTCATCAAATTATCAATAAGACAATCTTTGTCAAGACTTGACAAAAAGTTACACATTTGCTATGCTAAGCACTAAATCAGTAGTATGCAAGTGTTTCGTTAGTATGTAAAGTTCATATTCAACAGCGTCAATATATCTATATAGTAATTGGTGAATAATGTTGAATTGTGATTCTACGCAATTCACTCATATAATTTACAACGAACAAAACGGATACAGTCATTACTATCTAAGGGCTTCATAGATTCAATCAAATTATAAGGTTTTCGGTGCCTTGACATCAGTCTTAGCATTTGTTAGTTAAGTCGAGTATGTTTAATATCCGAACATAATATTTCCTAAGGAGGAATACCAAACTAATGAACAAGTTAAAACGATTAGTTAATGTTTTGCTTGTAGCGTCTTGCATCCTAAGTGGGATTGTGCTTTACGGTTGTGGCGCTCAAAGCCTAGGACCGCAAGAGCCACTCTTGCCTACCATTGAGGGTGACTCGAAATTCTCAGACCGATTCCAATTGGAAGAAGAACCGCAGTTCTTCTATGACCTTTTTGGTAAAGAACTTCTGGAAGGTAGTGAAGTTTACAATTACCGTGAACGTAAAGAGTTCAACCAACATGGTGAATTGGTCGTCGGTTGGACAGGTCAGTTGGATAGTGAAAAATTCTCTGCTCAGTTAGACCGAACTATCTTGACAGAAGATGCCTACCGTGGTAGATATAACGAGTTTGCAATTGGTGACCATATGCGGCTTAAACCATCTACCCTATTCCCTAATCGATATATACTTTACAAAACAGAATTTGATGGATTTCGATGGGATATCTCATTCGCTCAAGAACGGCATCTATTTACACTTATAAACTCACGGATTTCTAACCCTGTTCAAATTACTGAAGGTGCTGCAAACCTTGCCCCGGTACTTGGCCGTCGTAATGGGTTAAACGAAGATGCCGGCGTCCGTCATCTTGAAAATGCCCGATTAGTTGGTTTCAGGGGACAAGGTCTATTGGGCGACATATTCCGTGTAGGGTTTACTTATGTGAATCTTCACAAAGAACATCCAGAACGGGTGGAAAACCCATTAATGGGTACAGTTGCAAATACCCCACCTGAAAGCATCTCTGTTGTCTTCAGAGACGACTCACCTGAAGATAACCACGTAGCCAGTATCACCGATTTTGAAGGTTATGATGAAACCTCACATGGTGAAAACATACAGGGTGGAGTCGGTGCCGCTGTCAAAATGATCAAAATCACTGTAGTTACACAAGAACTTGAAGATGTAAGTGCAGAGGACCTTGCTGAAGGGTATGAACCCGCCCTTGAACCTCAACAAACACAAGAAATTGAGGTATTTGTTGATGAGATTGTTCCTGTTACTGATGGCACTGATGTCTTAAAAGACTCTGTTGATGGAGACTGGAAAATCGTTGATGGATTCAATAAGATGAAGTATGATCTTATTTTTGAACAACATGATATTGAACCTCGAACGGTAAAATCAGTTGTATTCGATATGATTGTCGCAGGTGATTACAATATTCAGATCATCGGGTTTAGTGAAGCCAATATGGCAGAATCTGATCCAGAAATTCAAGAATGGATTAAAACCGAAGATGGTCACATTCAGATGCCTTATCGAGATATTATTGAAGCACCTGGAAACTATGGACAATCTTCAGATTACACAGAAAGGAGATCTGAACTGGTTGACAATCCCAGTGCTTGGGAAGGTGAAGGAAGACCCCGCAAGATAAGTTACCAATATGGTGCTGCACGCGCAGCAGTTCTCTACGGTTTAGACCTTGAAGGAACTGTTGGAAATGTCTTTGTAAGAGCACACTATTCAATTAACGGCAAATACAAACAGTTTCCTACAATTCCTAAAGATAAGATGGGATTTAGCCGACTTACCGAAAGCATTGTTACCGAAGACGGTGATGAACCAACAGGGATTTCTATTGATCCTGCCTCTGGCATACCTGTTGACGCAAATGGTATTCCTACCTATTCAGAAACCGAAGGTGAAAGGTTTGAAGCCATGTTAGGTGGAGATGGTACAGATGAAGACGGTGATGGACAGTTGGGTAGAGAATCCGCATGGTTCGTCCAGCTTAAATCACGTTTTGGAAAACTCTACTTAGAAGGTGTATTATACCATATTGACCCTGGTTATACGACTACCTATCTGAACTTCGGTTCAAACACTGATCGGGATCAACCCTATGCACTTCCACGGACACAGTTGTCTACAAATGAACGCGATCCGTGGGATGTAGAGAATTATGCTCTCGTTGAAGATGATGATGATGATGACGATTGGCCCGATGACGATGATTTTGATGGTGTACTCCCTCGAGCTGATGACAGAGATCAGAACGGGATCTTAGACTATCAAGAAGATTTTCTCATTTTTGAGGCTGATCCACCCGTATTCACGGATTTGATTGATCTTAACAACAATGGAACAATTGATTCTCTTGAAGATGATTTTGAACCCCAGTATGAATATGGGATTGACCGTGATGGGTACCATCTAAAGGCAGAATACGATTTACTGGATAACTTATCTCTACAAGTTGGTTGGTTGAACGAAAGTGAAATTTCAAGTCGCCGAAAGAATGACTCAAAATATTTACATGTAACTTACCAACGTGATATCCCTGATTTCGGTACTATTCTGTTCCAGAATCGTTTTGTAAGAGTTCGAGACGATATCCCTGATTACACAATAACATTACGTGTGGGTGAATTAGAACCAACTCAGATTGCTGATGAACTGGATTACTACAATGCGCGTGTGAACACAACAACGCTCCAGTTCCTCTATACAGCTGTACCAAACCTCACGTTAGAAGCTAAGTTATTGGTTGTTCTGCAGAAGCAATATGAACAGGATGAAGCAGACGCACTCTTCTTAGATGTAGAGTATGATGCTGCAGCAGATCTATATGAACCAGATGAACGCGTAGACTTCATGGTACCTGAAGAACAAGTGCGTACCAGTGGTCAGAAACGGGAATACCCGTTCTACCCCGATCATGGTATAAACGCTCTGGATGCCGAAGATACAGGTTTGATCTACAATGCTGATAACTGGAAGACTCGTCGTTATCCGGAACGAAACATTCGAAGTCAGCAGACGATCCTGAAAGCGAGATATGAAATCCCACTTGGTGATTTGCCATATATAAATAAAATAGGTGAAGATCTGACTCTGACACCTATGGTGAAGTATATTTGGGATCGGGCATTTGACAGAAGCGGAGATGAAATCGGTCTTGCCTTGAACTCCCGTTTCTATGTTCCCACCGATGACGAACCGATTGAATACTTGCGATTTAATCGTAGAAGTCGGGAAGATATTCTGGGTGTACGTCTTGATTACCAGTTTACACAGAGAATGAATATTCTTGGTGGCTTCCAATATAGAAAGTTCACCAACCGAGACAAAAACTTTACAAACTATTTAACGAAATTCCCTGCTGATGAGCCAGTGCCGATTCTTTACCGTCCAGATCTTCGGACTCGTATTTTTGAAATCCAAGCCATCAACAGAGGGGAATGGCTCGGTTTCAATATTGTAATTCTCGCTGGTTATCGTAGAACTACTATCTTGCTACAACATACAACCAGTAATACGACGTTTGTTAGAGCAATGATGGGTTTCTAAGATTCTTACTCTATTGCCGGATGCATTTACCTGCATCCGGCGTTTCATTCATAGCACAATATATAGTATAGAATTGATTTCAATTAGGTGTTGATAAATAAGGTATTTCATAACCTTTAGCATATAATAAAATCGTAACTATTTGTATATTTAGGTGTTGATAATACAGAATCAGTTTATACCTCCTATGAAACATGTTGTAACGTGTAATTATTGATTATTGAATCCTCTTAGATTTATAGAATAACCTAACTGCCGTATTGGCAGGTTACCTAAAGGAGAATAAGAACGAATGACTCGTTTAAGTTTAATTTTAATGCTTGTCGCCTGTGTATTTATGTCTGCTGGACTTGTTATGGCACAAGATGATACAGCAGATATGGCAGCAGAAGAAGATACCACTATGCAAGAAGCTGATGTGATGAGTAGTGGGGCAACTCTTCGAGGCGATGTCGTTGATACCAGTCCACAACAAAATCCTATTCCAAATGCAACCGTTAGAATCGTCGGTACTGATGGACAAGAATATGAAACAACCACAGACGATGCCGGATCTTACGAACAAACAGGTCTTCCTAAAGGACGTTACTCCATCAGTGTATACAAAGAAGGCTATGGCGAACGTGTTGGAAAATCTAAGGTTGTCAGTGAAGGTGGAGAGGGTTACGATAGAATCAAAATGAGAAAGAAAGATACTATCGTTTCATTCTTCCAGAAATTCGGATTAGTTTTCTATCCGCTTGCTATCTGCTCTATTGTCGCACTAACATTCATTATAGAAAGGCTATTCACATTCTTCAGAAGCCGTTCCAGAATAGGTACGGAACAGTTCATAGCCAGCATTGCAGATTCATTACGTAAAGAGAACATTATGGAAGCTGTTTCAACGTGTGAAGAAGCTGGTGGTCCGCTTGCGAATGTCCTGAAAGCAGGATTACTCAGATATAGTCAAGCACAAATTGAAGAACGTGATATTACGAAAGAGGAAATTCAAGAGGCTATTGAAGAAGCAAGTCTACTTGAAATTCCAGAATTAGAACGAAATCTACCAGTACTCGGTACAGTCGCAGTTGTTTCTCCTCTGTTTGGATTGCTTGGAACAGTTACAGGTATGATTAGCGCATTTACCACAATCGCCCTTGAAGGTACAGGTGATCCACAGCAGCTTGCTGGTGGTATTTCCCAGGCTCTCCTAACAACGGCAGGTGGCTTAACAATTGCTATCCCATGTTTGATTTTCTTCCAAATTTTTGATAGCTGGGTTAATAGACATATGGTGGAAATCTCTCAGGTATCCACAGAAATCGTTAATCAGTTGATTATAGGTGAAGCAAACGCATAATTATTTTCCGGATGAGTAATAATTTATTCGTCCATATCTACACATATAAGGAGAATAGAAATGCAACAACTTAGTGAAGGCAAATTGAGCCTTATGGCTACGCGTATACGCGAACGTAAGCCACCACAACTCAGTATGGCACCTATGATTGATTGTGTGTTCCTGCTTCTGATTTTCTTTATGGTATCAACAACTTTTGCTCCTATGCCGGGAATACGGGTACAACTCCCACCTCCTGGGACACCTTCAAAGGACAAACCGAAAGGTTTAGTTGTTAAAATTGATAGTCCTACCATTAGGGATCAAGACGGTACAATGTTGTTAAATGATAAACTTGTTCAGTATGATGACATGTACCCCGAACTTCTTGATGCTCCAGAAGAACAGAAATCAATGCTAATCATTCAAGCGCAACGGGATGTTCTACATAAACAGATCGTTAAGGTGATGGATATAGCGAAGAATGCAGGTATAGATAAAATTGGATTTGCAATTGTAGCGCGAGAATGATGCGCATAACCTTATACGGATTCATCCGTAACTAAAGGAGGATAGATATGGCTCTCCAAATTAAGCGGAGACGAAGTGGCTCAGGGGATGAAGATATCCCTATGGCACCAATGATTGATTGCGTCTTTCTCTTGCTAATCTTCTTCATGGTGTCAGCTATTATGCGGATACCACCACCATTTGATGTCATATTACCAGACTCTTCCACAGAGAATGAATTTCCAAGGAAAAAATATAACTTGTTTATCAGTTCTGATGGTAAAATCGCTATTGACGATCAATTGATGGAAGATCTTGAAGATATGGGACTTTTTATTGCATCACATGAACATCAAATTAGTACATTGATCATTAAAGCTGATCAACGCGCTCAACATGGAGATGTGATTGATGTGGTAGAAAGAGCAAAAGCACGATCTAACAAAGTGGAAGGCCTTGAGGTGGCTTTCGCTGTTGCGGAAGATACTGAATAGTATACACTTGTAAGATTGCTGCACATATCATATACACTACATAACCTTGAAGCCTTTAATGTATATACATTAGAGGCTTCTTATTTACTTTGAAGATCTATTGTTTTTTAGGTGTTCTCTTCCGAGCACGACGATTTATTGTCTGTGGTGGCGGGGGTGGCGGGGCTTCAACCTTCCAGAAGAGTGGTAAGTATTTATCCCATCCAGCAAGTATTTCTTCAGCTCGTTTACTCTTTGTGAGTTCAAGGTGTTTTTGTACTAAACCGATCAGTGTGTCCTCGTCTACTTTTTCACTTATCCGAACCAACTTAACTAATTGTTGGTTGTATTTACCTTCAAACTGCTGGTTTTCGTCAAGCACATAAGCTATTCCACCTGTCATTCCAGCCCCGAAATTTCGTCCGGTATCACCAAGGATTACAACTGTACCACCTGTCATATATTCACATCCATGGTCTCCGACACCTTCTACAACAGCAGTTGCGCCACTGTTTCGAACGCAGAAACGTTCTCCTGCTCTACCAGCTGCGTATAGAACACCGCTTGTGGCACCATATAGTACAGTATTACCTATTATAGTGTTTTCATGTGTATTAAATCCTACATCAGGCGAAGGTTTGATAACAATCTCCCCACCAGCCAGACCTTTCCCAACATAGTCATTTGCTTCACCCGTAAGTACAAGTTGTAATCCATTTATACAAAACGCTCCAAAACTCTGTCCAGCACTTCCAGTGAAATAACAACGGATGGTCTCTTTCGGTAATAGCGTATCACCGTAACGATAGGCAATTTCACCTGAAAGCTTAGCACCTACCGTACGGTGAATATTACGGATAGGATATGAAAGTTGTACTGGTTCTTTATTTTCTATCGCAGATTTTGCGTCCTGAAGAATTTGATCATCTAATGGTATATCAACACGGTTGTTTCGTTCTTGTAAATGATAACGTGGACTGTTGCCAGTCGGATCTGCGGGTGTAATAATCTCCGTTAGATCTAAAGTTGCAGCTTTTGGGTATTCAGGCATATCAGCAATTTCAAGTAATTCTGGTCGTCCAATAATATCGTTAAGGCATCCATAACCTAAATTAGCAAGAATTGAACGTATCTCATTTGCTACACCCAGCATGAAGTTGACAACCATTTCTGGGGTTCCAGGATATTTTGCCCGTAATGCGGGATCTTGTGTAGCAACACCGACTGGACAGGTATTCAAGTGACATTGTCGTGCCATCACACACCCTGTTGCTACCATAGCACTTGTGCCGAATCCATATTCTTCTGCACCTAACATCGCTGCGATGATAATATCTCTACCTGAACGCATGCCACCATCAACCCTCAATACTACACGTTCACGTAAATCATTTTCTACAAGCCGATGTTGAGTTTCTGCCAGACCAAGTTCCCAAGGGGTGCCTGCATTCTTGATAGAACTAAGTGGGGATGCCCCTGTACCACCTTCATGACCACTAATTTGAATTACATCAGCATATCCTTTTGCAACACCAGAAGCAATAGTGCCAATGAGGAATTCAGAGACAAGTTTTACGGCAACCTTAGCCCGTGGATTCACCTGCTTAAGATCATATATTAACTGGGCAAGATCCTCAATAGAGTAAATGTCGTGATGTGGCGGAGGGGAAATTAGAGGCACTCCAGGAATTGAATGACGAATCTTAGCAATTTCTAAGGTGACTTTATGTCCTGGAATTTGTCCACCTTCTCCTGGTTTTGACCCTTGTGCCATTTTAATCTCTAATTCTTTAGCCGAAGCCAGATATTGTGGTGTTACACCAAAACGTCCAGATGCTACCTGTTTAAGTGCACTTGAGGCAAGGTCTCCATTAGGTTTAGGTTTGAATCTTTCACTATCTTCACCACCTTCACCACTACCTGATTTTGCCCCTAAACGGTTCATAGCAATGGCTAAAGTTTCGTGTGTTTCTCTGCTTAAGGCACCAAATGACATACTCCCCGTAGTAAACCGTTTAACGATCTCCTCTGCCGGTTCCACATCCTCAATTGGGATCGGGGTTCCACCTTTGAAAGCAAGGAGATCACGCAAACTGGAAGGTTCACCTTCCTCAATGGCATCTGCATATGCTTTGTAATCTTCTGTATCACCGCTTTTGATGAACTTATGCATAGCCTTAAATACAGAAGGATTAAAGGCATGGAATTCTCCATGTCTGCGGAAACGGAAATAACCAGCTTCTTGTAGGTTTGTCTTTTCATCTGCTCCAAGAAAAGCTTTCGCATGGAAATGTAGTGTTTCTGCAGCAATATGTTCAAAACCGATACCACTTAAACGTGAGGGTGTCCCCGTAAAGCAATGGTCAATAACAGAAGAGTTAATCCCAATTGCTTCGAAAATTTGCGCCCCACGATAGCTTGATACGGTAGATATACCGATTTTCGCCATAATTTTCAGAATGCCCTTCTCAACAGCTTCTTTGTAGTTATCTATTGCCTTATCAGATGAAAGTTCCTCGAATTCTCCATCTTCAGCCAGTTGGCGGATGGTAGAAAAAGCAAGGTATGGATTGATAGCATCAGCACCATATCCGAGTAACACAGCATAATGATGTTCCTCACGAGGATCACCGGCTTCTACTAATAGACTAACCTGCATCCGTTTGCCTTCGCGAATCAAATGATGATGCACAGCACCAACAGCGAGTAACATAGGTATAGGTGCTAATTCAGCACTTACATCTTTATCACTCAATATGAGGAGTGTATTCCCATCATTTACAGCGTCTATTACATTCTCACATAAAGTCTCTAATGCTTTCTCCAATCCTGAAGGACCGGATTCTACTGGAAAACATATAGGTATAGTTACGAGTTTGAAGTTGGGTAACTTTTGAGAGCGTAATGTGAATAAATCTTCATTCGTGAGAATTGGTGATTCTAATCGGATTACCTGAGCATGTTGTTCAGTCTCAGTCAATAGGTTAGGTCGTCTTCCTAAACAAGTTGTTAGAGACATAACTAATCGTTCTCTGAGTGAATCAATGGCTGGATTTGTAACTTGAGCAAAAAGCTGTTTAAAATAGTGATAAAGTAAGCGTGGATGCCGAGAAATAACAGCCGGAGGTGTGTCATCCCCCATTGATCCTACAGCCTCTTTTGCTTGTAAAACCATCGGCTTAATGAAACGTTCAACATCCTCAACCATATAACCGAATGCCTTCTGTTCTCTTTCTAAGTTCTCAAGTTGTGGTATAACAGGAATTGTCGATTCTGACTTTAATTCATTCAATGGAATACTCTGTTTTATCCAAACATCATACGGCTTCTGAGCGGCTATTTCTGCTTTTATTTCTGAATTTGTAAGTAATTGTCCTCGTGAGGTATCGACAGCGATCATCTGTCCAGGTCCTAAACGACCTTTTTTGACAACACATCTATCATCCAATTCAATAATACCGACCTCAGACCCCATTACCACGAGTCCATCATCGGTTACTTTATACCGTGCTGGACGCAATCCATTTCTATCTAAGCTTGCTCCGACAATAGTTCCATCCGTAAATGCGACAGCAGCAGGACCATCCCACGGCTCGCTTACGCAGGAGAGATATTCATAACAGCTTTTTACTGCGTCAGGCATATCAGGAATTTGCTCGTATGCTTCTGGCATTAGACACATCATTGAGTGCAGTATACTTCGTTCGGAATGTGTCAATAATTCCAAGACATTATCAAGACTCATTGAGTCACTACCGTAAGGATTGATAATTGGCGCGAGTTTTTGGATATCTTCATTCCAAATAGGTGAGTCTAATTCTGCTTCCCGTGCTCGCATCCAGTTTCTATTTCCCATCAATGTATTGATTTCCCCGTTATGTGCAAGCATTCTGAAAGGTTGTGCTAATGCCCAAGTGGGTGAGGTGTTTGTGCTATAACGTTGATGGAAAACGGCTAATGATGCTTCAAAATCAGTATTCCCCAAGTCTGAGTAGAACATTGTCAATTGTGGGGCAACTAAAAGCCCTTTGTAAACAATCGTACGATGTGAAAAAGAGGCAATGTGAAATTCGTCTAATTCTTCATCTGTGATACGATGCTCCAATTCCTTGGCAATTAGATAAAGGCGTTGTTCATACTTCTCTGATGGCACATGGTCAGGTCTGCCGATTAATACCTGTTGAATTGATGGGAGTGTTGCCAATGCCTGTTTTCCAAGTGCAGAGGTATCAATAGGGACTGGACGCCATCCTAATAATGGGAAACCGTAATGTTGTAATATGTCAGCGGTGATATTGCGACCCCGTTCTTCAGCATCGGAGTCATTTCCGGGGAGGAATATTGTACCTACAGCAAGGTCATCAATGGAATTAAGATTTATGCCGAGTTTCTCTACTTCTTTTTTGAATAATTTCTCCGGAATCTGTGTAAGTATACCTGCGCCATCACCTGTTTTAGCATCAGCTGCAACCGCACCTCGATGTGTTAAATTTGTAACGGCTTGTATCGCCATTTTTAAGATATCATGGCTTCGACTCCCTGACTGGTTCGCTATAAAACCAACTCCACAGGCATCTTTCTCATATAAATGTGGAAACATGTTCTAACTCATACTCCAAGAATGCTAAATTTGGTATCCAACTGATAGTAAATCTAAACCTATCTTACAATATAATAGGTTCAGTCTTGTAACCGAACCTACGGCAAAGCAAAAACATATATTTAGACTTAACTATAATATAATGTTACAATAACAAGAAAATATTAAAAATAGTTATGGATACCGCGTCTATGTGTGACGCTGAGGGATTTTATTACGTATTTTTGCTTTTTATTAACTCTTTATACAAGTAATAGTATACTTTAAAATCGTCTAATCGTCAAGTATTTTCTTGACTTAAAAGCGTATGAAGACGCATTGTTATAGGGTTTACAGGGGATCTTAATATCCAGCAGCACATCCATCGCGTCGTGGATCAGATCCGGCATGTAAAGTATCAAACAGTGGATTAATGAAGATTGCTTGCCCTCCACCGAAAAATGTACTGCCAGGAACGATATGATGTCCTTTTTGTGCTAATTCAGCCTGTGTATTCATCGGAATACCTACCTCTAACATTATTCTTGCTCCATCAATAACACGGAACCTTGGTGCATCCAAAGCAGATTGTACATCCATGTTAAAATCCACCAGATTAGAGACAAATTGCAGATGACCTTGTGGCTGCATTTGTCCACCCATTACACCAAAACTTACCAAAGGTGTTTCACTGTCGAATATCATGCCTGGAATAATCGTATGAAGGGTGCGTTTATGCGGAGCAATGCAGTTTGCATGGGTAGGATTTAGGGAAAATCCCGCACCCCGGTTCTGTAACATAATACCTGTATCACCAGCGACTAAACCTGATCCGAATCCAGCAAAAATACTATTAATAAAAGACACCACGTTTCGATCTTTATCAACAACAGAAAGATAAACAGTATCACTTCCAGCAGGAGATAAACCCGCATTCGGATCAATATTTGCACGTTCAGATGAAATGCGATCTCGTTGTTTTTCTGTGTATTCTCTGGAAAGAAGTTCTGTAACAGGGATATCAACAAATGTTGGATCAGTGACATTTTCGTATAAATCTGCAAAGGCAAGCTTCATTGCTTCAACGGCAAAGTGTATATGCTCAGGAGAATTATGTCCCATTTCCCTAATATCGTATCCTTCAACGATATTCAGTGCGAGGAGTGCAGCAAGACCTTGTCCATTTGGTGGTATTTCATAGATATCAAATCCACGGTAGTTGGTAGAGATAGGTTTAACCCAATTTGATTTATGGTCTGCAAAATCTTGTAGTGTAAACAAACCGTCGTTTTCGTTAGAGAATTGGACAATTTTCTCAGCTATTTCACCGTGATAGAAGACATCACGACCACCTTCAGCAATCAATCGAAAGGTCTTGGCTATGTTTGGTTGCAGGTATATTTCACCAGGTAATGGTGCTTTTCCATTTGATAAGTAAGTTCTTGCCGTATCTGGGTGTTGGGATAGCATTCGAGCACTATCCTGCCAAGATAGGCTGATTTGAGGGCTGACTGGGAAACCGTTCTCTGCGTAATTAATGGCAGGTTGTAGTACTTCTGCTAACGACATCGTGCCACATTCATCAAGTAGTGTTGACCATCCATCAATTGTACCTGGAACTGTTACAGAATACATGCTCCCTGTAGAAGGGATATGCGTTATGCCTTTCTTAGTAAAGAAATCTAATTCTGCGGCGTATGGAGATCTTCCACTTGCATTCAAACCCCGCAGCTGTTTCTCTTTCTGGAGATAAACCAACATGAAGGCATCGCCACCAATACCTGTTGACATGGGTTCTACAACATTGAGAATTGCAGCGGTTGCAACGGCGGCATCCACAGCGTTACCACCATCACGCAGGATTTGCAATCCTCCTTGTGCGGCAAGGGGTTGACTTGTTGCTACTGCCCCGTGTTTGCAAATTACAGCAGAACGTCCGTGTCCAAATTGATTCGGTCGATAGTCATCAAACATCCTCTCCTCCTATTCCAGACTGCTTCCACTATATCACAGCACCGTTGGGATGTCAATATGACAGGAGTGTGTAAGGTTTTTGTCACTAAGATCATAAATTGGACAGAACGCTATGAAATTCAATATCTTACTTCTCATAAACATGTAAAAATTAGCGTTTGGTAAAAGAACTGTGCACCCTGTATAGTACACGGTTTGTTGGATTCCTAAAGACCGACCTTCTGTAAACTTCAAATTATGTATTGTGTGCTGATAATTCGTTTCAAGGGACAAAAATTCGTTCCAGATGACAAAAATTTTACACACCCATTTCGACATTTCGACTATTTATGTTGACTTTTTTCGGAATTAGTATAAGATCAACGTCATGAGTTATGTAATAGAACTTATAGCAAGTAAAATCTCATAACTCAATGTGAATCAGTATTTTAAGTGTAAAGAATGGGACATAAAGTCTTTCCTCTGATTGCTTTATTTACCACAATATTATGTTTTACTCGATAAGAGTTCATATAGTAAACATTGTCAACTTATATTCTTTAAATTTAAGGAGAGATAATATAATGAGAAAAGTAAACCTAACCTTAATGATTATCATAATAATTGTATCTGGTACATCCACAGTTCTGATGGCCATGGGAGAACCAGAGACAGAAAATTATTACATAAGCCAAATAAACAGATGGAAATTGATAAAGTATAATCAGGAACATAATGCAGGAATCTTTAAATCTAATAAGGAAGGTTATAATGAACAAATAAAGGAACTTGATCCACTACTTCAAGATGCAACAGAAGAATACAACACTATTGATAAGCGCCGAATAACTGCCACTGGTGAATTGAATAGTGCATATAGTGAGTTGATGTATGCAAACAACATGCTTGATTCGTTTTCAGATAGGTCTCCATCTCAAATACCACCTGGTGCAGTTGATTATTGGAGAAACAAGAGAAAGAAAGCACTCGACCGATATAACAATTATTCAGCAGAGATTCCCATGATAGAAGCCGAACTTGAATCAGCAAAAGAGAAATTAGACGACCTAAAGGAAAAAATGAATGATCTGATCTCAGCACGAGATGGTGCAGAGTCAGCTGAAAGCTATCACAACAGCAAAGTTGTAGAAGCCCAAGAAATGATAGATCATTACCAAGGATTGTTAGATGGCTTACTGCAAGAGCCTAATGAGGATTGAGAATTCTGCAGAAATAACAATTTACTATGTCCGAAAACGCTAATCACAATAAAGGAGATATAGGACAATGACAAGAAATAGAGCATTCATAGCAATAGTAATACTCATATTACTCGGTAGCGGCATTGGTGTTGTTTATTTTCAACAAAACTATGAAATCACAAGGAAAACCCCTATTGCCACAGAATCTGAGGTAGAGAAAACACCAGAAACAGAACAATCATTTACAGATGCTGAGCTTGCAGATTATAGGTATCGTCAGTCTGTTAAGTTTCTTACGGAAAACCATAAAGGTGATCCTGAGGAGTTAGAAAGGGTTTTAAATTCCCCAATACACAAACAGATTTTGTCGAAAATAAAGTCTCCAGATGAAATCACTGCAAAACTGAACGCATTATCTGATGAAGAGTGGAGAATTCAACATAAAGAATTTGAGGAAAAAATGAAACGGGTTAGAGAAAAAATCAAAAAAGATAAACTCACACCTGCTTTATCACCGCTTGAACTCAAGCAGAAATATCTGCAACAGTTAGCAGAATTAGCAGCATGGAACGAGTCTGTAGAACGACGTATAGAACTAAATTTGAAAAGAAAACAGGAGAATCACGATATTTTTAATGATGAACCTGAGGTGTCGACACACACAGAACACAACCCTGTTACACCCAACAATTCCCTTAACGATCCCAATAAACCTACAGATAACAGCCCATGGAACGATATAATAACGGAATGGAACGATATACTGTTGAAGGATTATCCTGATTTGTTCTCTGATACAGATAAAGAAGCAAGAGAAGCGTTTTCACAACTACTATCCGATGATGCTCGCACGTATTATGTGAACAGACAAGTAGAACTGCATAACCAATATGCGAAACGAATCCGTGTGCAACTTACGAGTATTCCTCCTGGAAAGCGAGTAGAAGCCATGGCAGGGATTCGTCAAGAACTCGGTAGAACTTGGGATGCAGATTTTATAGATTCTGTCATGCGACAATTGCAAGAGAAAAAATAATAAATATTATTACCAATCAAGGCAGGTAATTGATGGGTTGCCTGCTACACTTATTTGTATAATACGGATAAAACTAAAAATAATACCCAAGATCGTGATTATTCTTAAAGACAAGGATACCCGCAAGTAACGAGCTGGCATCACAATGATCGAATGTAGAAGAACTGATAAGACTAAATACACTAAGGAAAATTATGTGGTGTTATTCTCCAAAGAATACTCTCTGTTTCCACCGGGACCACCCCCGATTGCCCATGTCCCACGGAATAGGGATTGTCGTCTTGTCGGCATAGTCTCAATAATTTCATGACTCAGATTCAATCGATGCCACTGTGCCCAAATTGAGTTGTAACAATTGAAGACAGCACAACGTGGGTTGTCCGTGTTTGTCCAATCATTTGCAGCGTGCACAAGACTTTCAGTGAAGATAACAACTGAGCCTGGTGGACAACTGTAATCATCCATTATATCACGCATGTTCTGTTCCCAAGGGGATTCGCCGATATTGGGTCTATATGGATCTGGTCCGCCGTAGTTGAAATGTGCTTTATGGGAGCCGCTTAGAAAAGATGTAGCACCCTGTCCAGACTTCACTTCCTCAAGTTCCCATACAACGCGAGTGAGTCCTGCGTAGATCTTCCCACCAGCAACCTGGTAGCGCATGGCATTTGCTTGTTGTGGTGGTCGCACCACGTGTGGTAAACCATTATCTCCACGTTGGGACACGTTCCAACCGGGTTCTCTTACAGTGGTAAAAGATCCTTCACATCGAAAACCGTAACAATCTTGGTTCACAAATGGATTTTCGGATAGGATTTCGTTAAGAATCCCTACTATCGCTGGATGATCAAGCAATTTCTGCAATGATCCTTGATAACTCTGTCTTGCCCCATCATATACTTCTCTTTTCATTTCTTCAATTTCTGAATCAGACAAGATAGATGGGAGCAAAATCCAACCCCGTAAATCAAAGAAGAACTTCTGTTCAGCTGTCATAGGAATAGATGCATCATTTTTTGTTTCTTCTGACATATATAACTCCTTAGTAGAAATTACTTAGATTCTGATATGGACACAACAATGAAAGAATTCCATAGCGTAATTTGCTCAAACTTATGTAGTATTATTCTCCAAAGAATACTTCCTGTTACCGCCTGGACCGCCGCCGATTGCCCACGTTCCACGGAATAAGGATTGCCGTTTGGTGGGCATTGCTTCTATTATGTCATGGCTCAAATTCAAACGGTACCATTGTGCCCAAACTGAATTGTAACAATTAAAAACCGCACAGCGTGGATTATCTGGGTTCGTCCAGTCGTTAGTAGCGTGGATAAGACTTTCAGTAAAGACAATTGCAGATCCAGGAGGACAACTATAATCCTCCATCATGTCTCGCATGTTATTCTCCCAAGGTGATTCACTGATATTCGGGCGATATGGGTCAGGTCCGCCATAGTTGAAATGTGCCTTATGTGAACCAGTTAGAAAAGTAGTTCCACCCTGTCCGGATTTTACCTCTTCAAGTTCCCAGACCACGCGAGTAAGACCAGCAAATATCTTTCCTCCAGCGACCTGATACCGCATCGCATTTGCTTGTTGCGGTGGACGTACGACGTGTGGTACGGTTGTTCCCTTCCCATATGATATGTTCCAACCCGGTTGTCTAACAGTCGTAAACGAATTTTCACATCTAAATCCATAACAATCTTCAAAGATAAATCGTTCATCCGCAACGATTTCGTTTAGAATCCCAACAATCTCAGGATGATCGAGTAAGTTCTGGAGTGCCCCTTGATAACTATGTTTAGCACCCGCATAGACTTCCTTTTTCAACTCTTCGATTTCCGACTCAGACAAAACTGATGGTAATAGAATCCAACCACGGAGATCAAAAAAGAATTTTTGTTCTGGTGTCATCAACTTTTCTCCTGGACCCAACGGCATAGGTTCATGAGAATGACGTACTTCTTGCATTATATGTTCCCTATCATAAAACTCACAGAATTCTCCAACTATTTTAACGCCTGCTCTAACCCAGGTAAGAAATAGTCCGTAACAACCACCTCCCAACTCATCCGAGAGGCAATATCATAACCATCTTTAATCATTT
This sequence comes from Candidatus Poribacteria bacterium, assembly GCA_003635315.1. Classification (GTDB taxonomy): domain Bacteria; phylum Poribacteria; class WGA-4E; order WGA-4E; family WGA-3G; genus MSPOR6. Next base: position 10,854 of record PYJD01000048.1, on the reverse strand, counting down.
CCTCAACGTCCCGCGGCTTCCGCGGTAATCGTCCCAGTAGTTTAGCTGCAATATCACGACTATTCTCTACTTCAATATTCGTTCGTTCTGTCAATCCTATATGCAGGACGTTTTCTAATGACTCTGGTCCACCATTCACATTGGTATAATCAGCAATCACAACATTGGGAACTTCTCTATTATCAGTAGCCCTTTGTATAAAACCACAACATCCACACACATTACTCACAACACAGATTGCCCCGAAACTTAAAGGTTCCACTTGGGCAATTCCAAAGGGTTCATAAATAGATTGTCCAAATTCGGCATCACTCCCCTTACGGATGTCCATAAATTCCATCTCAATTGGCATACGAGATCCACAAGAAACCTGACTCCACCCGAACTGATTGACAAAAACTACCTTAATAGCTTTTGATTGTAGATTAAATGCTGACACACCATTATTCAATTCAATTTCTGCACCAACCAGATCGGGATAACCGATCTTGTGATATACAGGCCAACCGTATTCACGCTCCATTTCATGGATATTCTCATGTGGACGGCCGGTTGCAATTTCAGTAGATAGGATAAACAGGACTGCTGTCTTACCATTGGATGCGAGTAGTGAATCCAAATGGTGTAATACTTGTAAATCTCGCCAGAGACCTTTACTTTTTACAAGCCGAGTGACATGTGTAAAGACATAATCAGGACGATAGTCAAGAAGTGTACGTGCATATTTTTGTAGTCGGGATTTTGAGTCTAATTTCTCCTCCAAACTCATTTCAAAGGCAGGAATCCCGTTGTAAACGAGGTTAATCGGAAAGGATTCAAATTGGGGTGCTAAAAAACGAAGTTCATCTACTACAAGGTCACCAACAGCAAAGATTGTGTCGCAAAGATGTGCTTTTTCGATTAAGGCGTGCTTAAAGTACCAGAACGGATCACCAAATACATCCTGAATTAACTTTCCTTGTGATTTTGCTTGTTCTAAAGCATTGTAAAAACGCACATCATGTCCTGGATGTCCTTCTACGATAGGTCGTATTGAAGCCACTTCATGAGCATAAAAGACTGTACGCATATTTGCTGCACTGCTATCATTTTCACGCTCAATCTGTGTTTTAAGAACAAGCGGCATCCCCATGAACTCATGGGAGATAATGTATACAGGTGTTTCAGAATGATCACCTGTTACTACACTTAACGCTTCATAAGCGGGTTCAGCAAGACGGACATATTCTTCAAATTCCCATTCACTATCGTAACGATTTGACTCAATACCAAAATGCTCATAGAGTTGCCATTTGAACTTATTTGTCAAGTCTTCATTGCTATTGGATACATTGACTAAAAGCACATCTACAGTCGTAGAAACTTTCTGGTCTTTTCCTTCAAATTGTCGTTGCCCATATATCAGTTCAACATGATAGGTGTTTTCAATTTCGCTAAATGCCGTGGCATAAGGAGTGGTGGTTACACCTTCGGATGCATGATAAGATATCGATTCCAATGCCCCTAAATCAGCACCAGAAAATAAAGGTCCGACAAGTAAGGTTCGTTCAACTGCTTCGTTGTACCTGCGGGTGGTTAGTAAACCTTCTAATACTGCCCCGATACCTCCCATTTTTTGGATGGCTTCATGTGTAACATGGACAACAATACTCAAGATTTCACCTCGTTCATGAATAAGGTTTAATTGTGTTAAAATACCATGTGAATAAGATAAGTGTCAAGTTATTTTGATATACATTCAGAATAGAGGATTCAACCATTAAATCCAGTTATATTATAGGACTTACGCAACCTGTTTGTTCTTGACACATGGCAATATTAGAAGTATAATTCATCTGAAATATAAACATACATCAGAGGTGAATATGCTTGACGATATTGGAATAACAGCAGGTGAAATTTGGCACTATTTAGAGGAACATGATGAGGCATCTATTGGTAAATTAACAAAAGAACTTAATAAAACAGAACGTATGATTGTCGCTGGTATTGGATGGTTAGCCCGCGAAGGAAAACTCAGCACTATACACCGACAAAGATTCACATATTTCATGCTAAATGATTCCTCCACTGCAATTGGAGGAAATAACCTGTAATGAAGCCTATTCGCCAATTATCTGTTGTACCGACATTACCTGAGAATCTTGAACCCTTACGTGAATTGGCAATGAACCTGTGGTGGACCTGGGATAATGAAGCACTTAGTTTATTTAGACATCTTGATTCAGATCTATGGGAAGAAACCTACCACAATCCGGTTGCAATGCTCGGGAGAATATCTCAGGAACAGTTAGAAACCACTGCGAAGAATGATGTTTTCTTAGCCCACCTTGATGTCATCTATAGTAAATTCAAGACCTATCTTAGTTCCCCCACATGGTTTGAAACATTCTCCGATGACGCCACCCTATCAAACCTGAGTATTGCCTATTTCTCAATGGAATTCGGACTCACAGAGTGTATGCCGCTTTACTCCGGAGGGTTGGGTGTCTTAGCAGGAGACCACCTGAAATCTACTAGTTATTTAGGTTTACCATTCGTTGGAGTAGGATTACTCTACCAACACGGTTATTTTCGTCAAACGCTAACATCCGATGGTTGGCAAATGGCAGATTACCCAACAAATGACTTTTACAATATGCCAATTACTCCTGAATACAGTGAGGATGGTTTACCGCTCTTGATTGAAGTAGATTATCCAGAGGGAAAAGCATACGCTAAAGTGTGGTGTGCTCAAGTGGGTAGGATACCTTTATATCTATTAGATACAAACATACCTGAAAACAGAAATACCGATTTACGAGACATCACCGATTATCTTTACGGTGGTGATGAACGGATGCGTATCAAACAAGAGATTCTACTCGGTATTGGAGGTTACCAAACACTTAGGCACCTCGGTATCACACCGACTGTTTGCCATATGAATGAGGGGCATGCAGCGTTTTTAGCACTTGAACGAATACGTCAATTTATGGATGAAAATGGTGTTGGTTTTGACGAAGCCAGAGAAGCAACTTCATCAGGTAATATCTTTACAACACATACACCTGTTCCTGCCGGAATTGATTGGTTCCCACCGGAATTAGTAAAGCACTACTTTAAAACATACCACAGCAAATTAGGTATCTCAGAAGAGAAATTTCTCGGTTTAGGTAGAAAGAATCCGTCTGACAATAGTAGTGAATTTAGTCCTGCCTTAGTTGCACTTCGATTATCTACAATGGCGAATGGTGTGAGTGAATTACATGGACATGTGTCCCGAAATATGTGGAAAGATCTTTGGGAAAATTATCCTATACATGAAGTTCCTATAAAGTCAATTACAAATGGAATACATACACGATCATGGGTTTCTGAAGATATGCAAAACCTGTTTGATAGGTATCTCGGTCCAAAATGGATTGTTGATCTAACCAATCAAGATGTATGGACACAAATATCTAAGATTCCTGATACTGAGTTATGGCGTACACACGAGCGAAGACGTGAACGTCTCATAGCATTTGCAAGACAACGGCAGAATCAGAAGCGATATCAACCTTTAGACCATAGTTTGAAAAAACAGGATTCAAGTAACAAACATGAAACAGGAACAAAGACACTAAATTCGGCGGCATTAACGATCGGATTTGCCAGACGATTTGCCACCTATAAACGGGCAACCCTACTGTTCAATGACCTTGATAGACTTGATAATATCCTGAATAACCCGAATCAACCTGTACAACTAATTTTTGCAGGAAAAGCACATCCGCACGATCATGAAGGGAAGGTGTTGATTCAGAAAATCCATCGAATTTCATCTGAATCACGTTTCCAAAATAAAATACTGTTCATTGAGAATTACGATATCTGTGTCGGACGCTATCTGGTTGAAGGTGTTGATGTGTGGCTAAATACTCCATTACCTCCAAATGAAGCGAGTGGTACAAGCGGTATGAAAGCAGCAGCAAATGGTGCATTGAATTTGAGTATGGCAGATGGATGGTGGGCGGAAGCCGGACACCTCGGTGGAGGATGGACTATTGAGGCTACACCTGAAGCTGATGATGTAAAATCTGTTGATAAAGCACATGCAAACGCAATTTATGACCTTCTTGAGAATGAAGTCGTTCCACTATTTTATGACCGGCATCCCGTAGATGATATTCCATATGGATGGGTTGCTAAAATGAAGACAGCAATGCAGAATTTAGCTCCGGTGTTTAATACAAAACGGATGGTAGCAGAATACGCAGAACGGCTTTATTTTCCCGCCCACCAAAGATGGCACAAATTAAACAAGGATGGAACGCGTCGGAGTATCGCTCTTGCAAATTGGAAAACAAACATACGTAAACATTGGCGGAATTTAAGGGTTGAAGAAGTAATCCCTAAAGAGCAAACACAGAAGAAAGTAGCAGAACTCTCTGTTGGGGAATCAATTTCTATTCAAGCAATAGTTCACACAGATGCATTGTTTCCTAATGAGCTTGCAGTTCAAATATATCATGGTGTATTGGATACTGCCAGTGAAATACAAAATGGTGCCATAACCCAGATGGAATACCGAGAAGACTTAGGTAGAGGGAAATACCTATATGAAGGTACACTCGTACTCAATCAGACAGGTTTGCATGGGTATACACTTCGGGTTTTACCATCACATGAAGATTTGCATTCTTCCTATGAACTCAGTCTTTTAACTTGGGTATAAATACCTCATCATATAGCCAATATTTAATTCCTACAATTGTTTCATTTCATTTTATGTTACAAAGAATAGTTATCGAGCGTATATTTAGATAGATATGTGCTGGCGGTAATAACTGCAAGAAAGAATATCCAACTATTAATTTAGACCTTCGGGTAGAAAATAAAGATACACAGATATGGAAAGAAAAGCAGAAATAAAGCGTGAAACAAAAGAGACTCAAATTCGGATGAAGCTTAACCTTGATGGGAACGGGACTTCTAACATCAACACAGGTGTAGGATTTCTGGATCACATGTTAGACCTTTTTGCGAAACACGGTTTCTTTAATTTAGAAGTTGAAGCGAAAGGTGATTTACACATTGACGCTCACCACACGACAGAAGATGTCGGTATCTGTTTAGGACAAGCGTTTCAAGAGGCGGTGGGTGACAAGGCAGGAATGAGACGATTTGGTAGTTTTGTCGTACCCATGTATGAATCACTTGCAGAAGTCAATTTGGATATTTGTGGTCGTCCTTACCTACACTATAAAACTCCTCTTGAATACGGAAAAGTGGGGGAATTTGATATAGAACTTTCTGAAGAATTTTTTCACGGTTTCGTGAATCATAGCGGAACAACACTACACATTAACGTTCCTTACGGTACTAATCAACATCACATCATTGAAGCGATTTTCAAAGCGGTTGCAAAAGCATTAGATGTCGCCACTCAGATTGATACAAGGATCTCAGGTGTGTTATCCACTAAGGGTAGTCTATAAGTATTCACATCAACAGTTTAATACTATATCTTCTCGATATTGGAGCAGTATATGAGTAATGGGAATGTAATTGCAGTTATTTTGGGAGGGGGTCGAGGTACACGTTTATACCCATTGACACGGGATCGCGCAAAACCGAGTGTTCCGATTGCAGGAAAATTTAGACTCGTTGACATTCCGATAAGCAACTGTCTTCATTCTGGTTTAGAACGGATCTATGTCTTAACACAGTTTAATTCTGTCTCATTAAACCGACATATTGCCCAGGCTTATCGTTTCGATACCTACCGTAGTGGATTTGTCCAGATATTAGCAGCACAACAAACCCTTATGGGAGATGAGTGGTATCAGGGAACTGCAGACGCAATTAAGCACAACCAACCTTATATACTAAATCCCAGATTTCCAGATAATTATGTGCTAATCCTTGCTGGTGACCATCTGTATCGTATGGATTATCGCAAGATGTTGGAAGTACACACTGAAACCGATGCAGACATCACCGTTTCAGTTATCCCTGTGCAGAAAGAGGTAACAAGCGGTCTTGGGATTTTACAGACGGATGAAAATGGACGTATTACCGATTTCGTTGAAAAGCCTCAAACTGATGAAGACCTACAAAGGCTTAAGGTAAAACCGGAGGTGTTTTCCTCTCGTGGAATCGAACCAGAAGGAAGAGAATATATCGCTTCTATGGGAATTTATATCTTTAACCGAGATAAGCTGCAAGAAGTACTAAAAGATGAATCAAATGTAGACTTCGGTAGAGATATAATTCCGAAAAGTATAAAATCTTGTCAAGTATTGGCATATTTTTTCGATGGTTACTGGGAAGACATTGGAACTATCCGTTCCTTTTATTCTGCCAATATTGCCCTTACAGATGTCACACCCGATTTCAATTTTTACGACGAACACGCGCCAATATATACCAACCGGCGACATTTACCGAGTACTAAAGTCAATAGTAGTAGTGTACGTTCCTCAATCCTTGCAGAGGGATCTATTATTGATGATTCTGAATTGGATAGAACTATTGTCGGGATTCGTAGTATTATTTCAAGTGGTAGCCGGATTTATCAATCTGTACTGATGGGTGCAGATTACTATGAATCGGATGCACAACGTGCAGAAAACGCTAAAACAGGACTACCAAATGTTGGTATCGGCAGTAAATGTCTGATACAGAATGCAATCATTGACAAAAATGCACGAATCGGTAATAATTCTGTGATAGCTAATACAAAAGACCTTGACAATCATGAGTCAGATAACTATTATATTCGAGACGGCATCGTGATTGTACCTAAAGACGCAACAATTCCACCTGACACGGTAATTTAATATTGACAGTCAACTCATACCAATTTCAGGAAGTGTATAGTATATTAATTTAATCAGTCTCAAGGATTAGAATTCCTTTAATATCTATTGAGCAAAACCTGTAGAGAAAATATTCTATTGGTAAGGGGCATAGTAAATGTGTAAAATATTATCATTTATATTACTTAGTTCTCTGGTAATTAGTGTTCAAGCGGTAGCGCTTGATTCAGAAGGTCTGGTTGGAGCATGGTTGATGGATGAAGGCAATGGAAATACCATTTCCGATTCTTCAGATAACGGTTTAGATGGAAAAATTGCAAAAGGAAATCCTAAATGGGTGAAAGGAAAATTTGGCGGTGCGATGGAGTTTGGCGGAGCAGATATGGTAACTGTTGATGATAATGCTGCACTCGATCTAAAATCTTTCACACTATCAGCCTGGATAAATATACCGAAAGTATCGGGAGCATGGCAAATAATCGCTTCAAAAGAAAATCGCGGACCTACAGGTAGAAACTATGGTATATTCGGTCATATTAACAGTGGTGTAATCCATTATTCCTTTACAACTGGTGGTTGGAAGTCTTTTGACGCTAAAACGGTTGTGACTGACGGCAAATGGCATCATATTGCTACAACCTATGAAAAACCTGATTTTAAGCTTTACTTAGATGGGAGTGTAGATGCTCAAGTTGCCCCCGGTACCGATCCTGATAATCATGATAATTTTCTCTTTATCGGTGGATGTGACATTGGGAATTATTGGATGACAGGTATTATTGATGAGGTTGTCCTATACGATAGAGCTTTGGATGAGGCGGAAATTAACGAATTAATGGATAGTGGAATTTCCGCTGCTTTGGATGTAAAACCCGGTGGTAAACTGGTGTCAACCTGGGGACGGATAAAAACTAAAACCATCTGGTAACACTTAGGTTATTTTTTTATAGTTCGGTCAAATACATATACCACATCTAAAGGCTTCAACATATTGAGATATTTCAAGTCAAAACAAAAACAAAATAACATTCTGCTTATATTGAAGAAAGGCAGACATTTAATATGGCTGAATTAAGACAGCAACTACTGGTTTTACATTTACACACACCTGACCTTAATAGCCACGTGGTTGCATGGGCAATGTATGATGGCACAGGTAATAAACGGTATACTACTGGTGATAGCGAATCTCCACCCTATAACTCTGTGATAGATGCAATGCAGGATGGTTGGCGGGTTATTCAGTTTCCGCAACAATTCCCTGCATTCCCAGGGATGGAGTATCATACTTCATATCTAAGGTTCGAATATGTCTTAGAGAAATTGGAGGAAATATAATGGTTGATAAACAGTATTTACTTACCACAGAACAGGTGGCTAATTTCGCTGCTGATGGTTTTCTTCGTTTTGATGATTTTATTCCTGAAGAGTATAATAAAGCTGCTCATGCAGAAATGGAATCCGGCGTAAGAACCAAGGGAGGCGGTGGAACGGTATTAGATGATGTATGGGATGACGAATCTGCTGTTGGTAAGGTCTTTCGTTTACCACAAGTTCAAGGTATTATCGAAAGCCTTGTCGGTGAAAATCCTTTATATGATCATCATGCAGTTCATATTGTCCGTCCAAACAGTGAACATGGACAGATTTGGCACGCAGATGCGATAATAGATCTTCGTATGCACTTCGACATACAATTCTTCTATTTTTCACACGACACCCCACGTGAAATGGGTGGTACTATGATCTTACCGGGTAGTCAATTCAGACGCGTTTGTGAAACTGATGTGGCGCGGTATCAGAACTTCCTTGGTCAACATCCTATCGTATGTGACGCAGGAACACTGGTTGTTGTACATCATGGGATGTGGCATTGTGCCCAACCGAATTTGACCGATGAAACTCGTTATATGTTCAAACTACGTCTAAATCCAACAGTTCGTCAAATGAAGCTTTGGAACACCGATGACATTGATGCTCCAGGAATACGGGGTATTCTGAGTCGAAATCATAGATGGTATGGAAATGATGTCCGTCTTGAAATCGTCAACAGAATCAAGTTCTGGCGTTTCCTTATTGGAGATGAAAACTACGATGTCGGTTATTGGCTATCCCGTCTTGAAAATTTACCTGAAAATGTACCGAATGTAGCATAGAATTAAAAATCATTCAGTACCTTACAATAATCCCAATTTACAACAAGATACCCTACAAGAATCTGCAGTTCTTGTGGGGTATTATATGTTATACCGTTTCTATATGAATAGTTGTAATAAATTCACCTGTTATTTTATATTCGGAGCGGTTTCAAACCGCTCCATGAGAGTCAATTTATGAAGGTAAATCCGTTATAATGATGTTTTCAGTCCCGTAGGGACGAAATGTCTATAGAAAACGTGGCTACAGAAACTCTCTTGAGTTCCGTAGGAACGGAATGTGTATTCCACAACTTAAATATCAACATTCCGTCCCTACGGGACTCAATAAAGGCCAGGATAATGGCTTGCTATAAACATTCCGTCCCTACGGGACTCAATACCTATCGGGTCTGGGTTCACAAGCGTTGTCTTCCTTAAGTTGACACCTATGGAGCGGTTTCAAACCGCTTCAACCGGGTTTGTTGTATGATGTTTATATTGCATAATATTTATTAGAAATGGTATTAGATATTCCTCGTAGACCCCACACTACATTGTGTGAGAGGATCTTGGTTCAAACAAGAATTCATTTCGTTAATTCTTCATATCTACGCATGATGTCATCAACATCCATTTCTGGGTCTACGTCTATTTCCTGTACTATTGTCTCTGCTGCCTTTCCTCGCTTTATTGTTGCTTGGAGTTCTGCCGATGCTTGCTTAGAATATTTGGAGAGTATTTCAAGTATATGCATACGTCGCTCTCTAATCACTCTCGATTTTTCATTTAATTTACCAATAGCATCAAAGTCTGGAGAATCGGTATCTAAAAGAACTTCTAACTCTTTATGTCTTGCAGGAGTTGCTAATTGTATCTCCTCATATTCTTTTAAAGCAGCAGCTACTTTAGCAGGGAGTTTTTCTACAACTATGTCGCTGAATATATGATGTACTGTCTGATCACCTGTATCATCCTTTTCTTTAAGTGAAAGACTATTGTCATTCGATTTCGCCATTTCAAGATGATCTGATTCTACATCCGTGCTGTCATTATTTTCTATAAGATGTGTCATTAGGTAATGTATCTTGAACTAATGGTGGTCCTTTATCTGCTTTTTTCTTGTTAATTACCTTGCCTTTCGGTGATATGTCTGGTTTTCTCGGTGCGTTTTTATAGACCTTTATTGGATCAGCATTGATTATTTTGAGATAGTGATGTCGCCAAATTCCGATACCCGCAATAACGACGATAACAATACCAAGGAGTATAGTTATGCCTTTTTTCTTCATATTTATTTCCTTTAGGGTCAAGATAAAATAAGTATAAGATGATATTTGTATAAGAATATCAATACCTTCGCCAAAATAGTTGAATAAATAAGGCAAATGTCCTATGGTATAAAACCATTACATCACAAAAAGGACATTCGCCATGCCAGAAATTATAGCACTTTTTACAGTTTTTGCACCACATTTATCAACAGCGACACTACGCCATTTTTCTATAGTTGTATTTGCACTACTTGCGATGACTGGACGGGTCACAATGCTAAATATCTCTCGTTGGACACCAAAAGGGGGTAGCTACCGCACGATACAACGCTTTTTTAACACCGATATACCTTGGGGAACTCTCTTTTGGATCTTTTTTCGTTCACATCTGCTTGATCCTGAAAGCGAATATTTCTTTGCGGCAGACGAAACAGTCAAGTCAAAATCGGGGAAAAACACTTACGGTTTATCCCGTTTCTTTTCCTCATTATACGGAAAAACGATTCCAGGTATGTCGTTTTTAGGCGTATCTATAGTGAGTGTCAAAAAGCGAGATTCTTATCCAATGCTTATAGAGCAGATTGTCCGAGATGACACATCATCGGAACCTACCCCTTCAGCACCCAAACAGCAGGTTTGCGATAACACAGAACTCAAACG
>PYJD01000047.1:0-10000 GCA_003635315.1 Candidatus Poribacteria bacterium | reverse complement strand
ATTTTGAACGAGATGACATCGGTAAAGAACCGTCGAACTGGGAACATCTCAATTTTAATTCGGGCAACTCAAAAATCATTGTTGAAAAAGATCCGACTGATCCCCAAAATAAGGCAGCGAAAACGACAGGCATCGGACTCTACCTACCGATCGCTGATGGTCGGGAGGAATGGCGAGATTATATTTGGGACTTTGATTGGTTGTGGGAAAACGACAGTTTTGTCGGCACGATCTACCGAGTGGAAGGTGGGCTTAAAGGTGCCGAATCTCATTTTCACGGCAGCCGCCGCACGGGCGCAGTCAATATTCAGATTTATACACGCAAAGCAGGGGGTTGGGCACTACTCGGAACCGGACAGTTCCCGAACGAAAACAACGTATGGTATACGCATCGACTGGTGATGAAAGGCGGACAGCATCAGATATATCTCAGGAAACGCGAGAAAGAATTACCGCCCGCGGATTGGCATCTCAACGAGAAGCCGATTGTAGAAGTTGACAATGACACTTTCAAAACAGGACCCGTCGGCATGATGGGCATTACCGGTGGTGTCAGTTATTTTGACAATATGGTTGTTGTCGAAAGCATCGCCGATATTGATAAGGTGCGTCCTGTTTCTCCGCGTCTTAAGTTAGCAGCAACTTGGGGCGCAATTAAAACCAGATTCTAACAAATTAATTTGACAAATCCCCTTTCGAGGTGTATAATTAATAGTGCTTTTTGAGAAAAAAAGCGCGACTGTGTTTTCGCGAACATCTCTCCTTTTCAAGACACACCTCGTGGGCTTATAGCTCAGACGGTTAGAGCGCACGCCTGATAAGCGTGAGGTCCCTGGTTCGATTCCAGGTAAGCCCACTTTTTCTTTTTCTCCGTTGCTTTCAACCCTATGCCCGCCTTCTCAACCTATAGATTCCCCACGCTAAAGAAATTCTAATGAAGAAAAAGAATCAGATTGGATTATAACATATCAATGACACTGATCAAATACTGCTATATCAGTACGTCAGAGCCATTCAGTTCTCGGTTTTTCAGGCATTTTCACGGAAGGATCGCGAGCACAGCTCGCTCCTACCGGGAAGAACTGTGTACGAAAAAATCGGAGTTATGTGACAATTGAATGGCTCTGATCAGTACGTTAAGACCTACCAGCCAGGTTTGAAACGGCACTGGTAAAAGCGTTTTGTATTTGCTGAAAAAGGAAGGAACTGGTAAACTGGTATAGGGGAAACTTCGTAATGCTAACACTCATCCGCCGAGAACTCCTTGACAATCTAATGACCTTCCGCTTCGCGGCAGCATTCTTCATTACAATGTTACTTGTTGTTGCAAATACGGCTGTGCTCATCAGAGATTACGAGCAGCGTTTAGAAAGTTACAACACCGCTGTCAAAACACATCAGCAGAAAGTGCGGGACACGAAAACCTATTCGGCGGGTGACGTGGTTGTTGACCGGGCACCGAATCCATTGAGTATCTTCAATGTTGGGTTGGATAAACGCCTCGGAAACCAAGTGGCGGTTCATCACGGTTTTGTGCCGACGCTGTGGGATGCGGAGATGCACGGATCGGATACGACTTTTCTCAATATCTTTTTCGCAATTGATATTGTCTTTGTCTTTGAGGTGGTGCTGAGTCTAATGGCACTCCTTTTCGCGTACGATGCGATTGCGGGGGAACACGAGTCCGGCACGTTACGCTTGCTCCTGACACACCCGGTCCGTCGAAGCCACATCTTGTTAGCAAAATATATCAGTGCCATGGTGTGTCTGCTTATCCCTCTATTGATGAGCCTATCGCTTGCAGTAATTTTGCTGACAGGTAGGGGTTCGATTTTCCTAAAAACGGCTGATTTTCTCCGAATCGGTGGGATTGTTTTTAGCTCGGTGGCGTATATGTCGGTCTTCTACCTCATCGGTTTACTGATTTCAGCGGTCGCGCGTCGGACAGGGACCGCGCTCATGGTTTCTATGTTCGTCTGGGGCTTTTTAGTGCTGGTGTATCCCAACATGATCCTTGCAGCCCTTGAGCCGTTGCATGATTCAGAACCGCGTGCGAAATCGGTTTTTTCCCAGATTCAACAGATGTGGGAACATTTCGACACAGAACGCAAAGCGTTCCTCACCAATGACTCGGTGCCAGGGGAGAGTACAAGTTTTGGCATAGGATGGGTGGGTTACAACTTCAAACGTTTTAGGGAAGATTCAAGAACACTCCGTTATTACTACAAGGCTGGCGCGCACTTTGATGAAATTGATGAGAGATCTCAACCCAAAGTACCGTACGCCCAAAATTACTACCGCTTCCTCGTGCCGCTGACGATTAGCACCGCAGAACGCACATGGATCGTCCGAAGTCAAGGTCTGAAAGACATCTTTGTCCAACCCGCGAAAATAGATAGAACCTTGTTGAAACTCTCACCCGTAGGGATATATGACGCTGCGACACAAGCGTGGGCAGGCACAGACCTTCTCAGCATCCAAGATTTTTTCGACGCAGCACGGCAGTACCGACAGACAGTCATTGACTATTTCTACGATAAAGAGGCGTTCGAGTCGCGGCAATGGTTTTCGGCGGACAAAGGTGCAGTGGATTGGCGCACGCTACCCCAATTTTCTTTTCAAAGAAGTGATATAAAAATAAATGCCAAGCGGGCATTACCAGATCTATTTCTACTGTTGATTACCAATGTCGTTCTGTTTATCATAATATTTCTGATTTTTATCAAGAGTGAAGTGTGAAGCTGTTAACAGTTAACAGTTAACAGTTTTCAGTTAAGAGGGTTCTTGGAACCGTTACGTTTCCTGTGAAAGCTACAGCAAACCTCTTCTACTGATAACTATTAACTGTTCTCACTGCAAAGCATGACAATTACTGGAAACCGAAAGATTTTTCGCAGAAAAATCGTACTGAAAACTGACAACCAATGTGGCATATCGCGAAACGCGAACTTTATGATAATCTTAATAGCTTACGGTTCGCGCTGACAACTGTCCTCTTATTAGCACTGATGCTGACGAATGCTGTTGTGCATCTCCAAAAGCACCCGAAGCGAATCCAGCAGTATCGTGCTTCGGTCACAAAATCTCTGGCCGATTTGACGGTTCGGACAGACAGTTTGTATAACATTGCGCAACAGGGGCCTGGCTTGCTGTACAAAAAGCCGTCTCCGCTCCGTTTCTGTGCGGACGGGGGGGAAGCCTTTCTATCAGATGTTGTCGGCGGGGCTTTTCTCTGGTCCATCAGTGGGAGCAGTGGGAGATTAAAGGGCTTCTGGCGATTAGACTATCCAGCCGCTACTCCGAATCTGATCAACATTCGTCCGGACGTTACCAAAGTAGATTGGGGGTTCATCATCGGCTACATTCTGAGTCTCATCGCGCTCCTGTTCACTTTTGATTCAATCTCTGGTGAGCGCGAGCACGGCACGCTGCGATTGATGTTAGCGAATCCAATTCCACGGCACACGGTGCTGATTGGCAAGTTTTTGGGAGCCTTAATCAGTATCATCATTCCGCTATCCGTCGCTATGTTGATGAATCTTTTGGTGATTTCCACGTCAAGCGATGTCCATCTTGGTGCTGACGCGTGGGGACGTTTAGGCATCATCTTCTTACTCGCTATTCTCTATCTGTGTCTCTTTCTCGCCTTGGGGTTACTTGTATCCGCGCGTGTGCAGCGGCGCGCGGTGAGTCTTGTGATACTTTTGTTGGCATGGGTTATCTTTGTAGTTTTCATGCCGAGTACGCTCGCCGCGATTGTGAGTGGATTCTCATCACCGATGAGCACAGATGAACTTTGGAAACGCCGAGGCCAGCTTTATGAAGCACGTTGGGAAAGGTACGACACGCATCTTCCGAAGGAATCCGAACCCTCTAAAAGAATGCAATTTGAAGGTGAACACGTTATCCAAGAAGCACAAGAGCAGGAACGCTTGAGCCACGAACAATTGGCTCAGAAAATCGGCCAGGCTCAACTTGCGCGCACCATCACCCGTATCTCACCGGTAGCGATTGTGCAACATCTTCTCGAATCGTTCGCTGGCACCGGTTTTAATCGCCATCTACAATTCATAGAGAATACACAACGTTACGCACGACAATTTCGTGAATTTGTTGCTGACACCGATAGAGCCGACCCAGAAAGCCTGCATTTCATAGGCGTTCGCGAAGGTATGTCGCAGAAGCCTGTCAGTTCAGACGTGGTCCCAAAATTTGAAGACACGCTGAGTCTTAGTCGTGATTTCAACGCAGCGGCAGTCGATCTGCTGTTGCTAACGCTTTTCGTCATTGTCCTTTTATCCGGGGCATATCTTACGTTTGTGCGCGTTGAGGTGTAGAATAGTTGTCAGTACGATTTTTTTCTCCGAAAAAAATCTTTCAGTTGTCAGTTTTCAGTTAAGAGATTTTTGTGTTATTCTCGGTTTTTGCCTAAGGTCCGGTGCGGTTGGAAACGCACTTACTGGGTCTGGGGAACTGCGTGTTGAGGTGTAGTATAAAATGCTTAAAACACTTATTGGTAGGGAACTGCTTGATAATCTGATGACATTTCGATTTGCTGCAGCGACGTTCATCATGTTGTTGCTTGTCGTTGCCAATACTTTTGTGTTAATTATAGATTATGAACGACGTTTGACAGGTCATAACGATGCTGTCAAAATGCATCAACGTCAATTGCAGGAGAAAATTACTTATTCAGCAGGGCTGGATAGACTATCCGCTGATCGACCGCCTAACCCGTTGAGCATTTTCAATGTCGGGTTTGATAAGCGTCTTGGAAACGAGGTACAGGTATCTCACGGAGTGGTTCCGTCGCTGTGGGATGGTTACATGCACGGGTCTTCAAATCCATTTATGGACATGTTTGCTTCAATGGATATTGTTTTTATCTTTGAGGTTATTTTGAGTCTGTTCGCACTGCTTTTCGCTTACGATGCATTTGCTGGGGAATATGAGGCTGGCACATTGCGTTTAGTCCTGACGCACCCGATTGGGCGCAGCAAAATATTGGTCGCTAAATACATGAGCGCTATGCTCTGCCTAATTGTACCACTCTTGATAAGCCTGCTCCTCGCGATAATTTTACTGACGACATCTACCGCTATATCTCTGAACAGTGATGATTTTCTTCGCATCGGTGGGATAATCTTGACATCCGTTGCGTATCTTTCCGTGTTCTACCTCATCGGGTTGCTGATTTCAGCGGCGACCCGTCGAACAAGTACCGCATTGATGTTGTCGATGTTTGTTTGGGGTTTTCTGGTTTTAGTTTATCCCAATGTGATCCTAACTGTGATTCCACGTTCGGAGGCACCAGATGCGCTTAGAACATCCGCTTTCAATCGAATTGAAAGTATCTGGGACACATTCGACAGAGAACGCAAACACTACCTTGCTACCGATGATTTTCCCGGAGAAGATTGGGGTTATGAGTTAAGAGGATGGGGTTCGCGCAGTGCTTACTTTTGGGATAATCCTCGGACTCTGATGTACACCTATAACAGTATCATGGACTTTGAAGGATTTGGTGAGGAAGATGAACCAAAGATGCCGCACGCGCAGAAGCATTTCGGTTTCCTTGGCGCGCAGACGATCAATGCAGCGGGTCGAACATGGCTCATCCGAAAACCCGCACTCGAAGAAATTTTCATTCAACCCGCAAATGTGGAGAGAGTCTGGTTGAAACTCTCACCGGTAGGGTTATATGATGCCGCAACGCAAGCGTGGGCAGGAACAGACCTACTCGGTATCAGAGACTTTTTTCACGCAGCGAGGCAATATAGACAAAGCGTCATTAACTATCTTTACGATCATAAGGTGTTTGAATCGAGACAATGGTTCGCTGGGGACAAGGGCGCGGCGGACTGGAGCGGTCTGCCGCAATTCTCCTTTCAAAGAGATGATATCAGCACAAACGCGAAGCGAGCATTGCCGGATGTATGTCTACTGCTCATGATTAATGTCGTTCTGTTTATCGTGATATTTTTGATTTTCGTTAAAACCGAAGTGTGAAGAAGTGTCCAGTTGCCAGAAAGGACACATCTGGTTACTGGTTACTGATTACTTATTCTGTTTGCTGGGTTAATGGACACAATAATTGAGGTGCGGAAGATGCTAACCTCTTTACTGCGGAGGCTGTTAACTGTTAACTGGTTACTGGTTACTTATGTGGCATATCGCAAAACGTGAGATTTATAATAATCTGAACAGCCTCCGATTCGCGCTTGCAACGGTCCTGTTGCTTGGATTAATGCTGACCAACGCCGTTGTACACCTTCGGGAATATCCAGAGCGGGTGCAGCAATACCGCGAGCGTGTCTCCGGACACCAGAACCACATAGCAGCTCATGCTGAGAGCAGTCTATACGACCTCGCGCAACAGGGACCTGGCGATCTTTACAAAAAACCGTCCGATCTCCGTTTTTGTGCAGAGGGTGGCGAAACATTTATGGCAGATCGGGCAGTGGGAGGTTACCACCGTTGGAGTACCGGCACGCTCAAAAGTTTTTGGATACTCACATACCCATCTGCGACGCCGAATCGGGATAATGTGCGTCCAGAGGTAACCAAAGTGGATTGGGGGTTCATCATCGGTTATGTTTTAAGCCTCGTTGCACTCCTGTTTACCTTTGATTCGATTTCGGGCGAACGCGAACGTGGCACACTCCGACTGACCTTAGCAAACCCAATTCCGCGGCACACTGTGCTGATTGGTAAGTTTTTAGGAGCGTTTATAAGCGTTAGTATACCCTTTATCCTCGCTGTTCTGGTGAACCTTTTAGTAATTTCCACGTCAAGTACTGTTTACCTTGATGCGGAGGCGTGGGGACGTTTAGGTATTATCTTCTTTGTCGCTGTCCTTTATACCTGCCTTTTTCTCGCATTCGGTCTGCTCGTGTCAGCGCGGGTGCAACGGAGCGCGGTGAGTCTCGTCATACTCCTATTGGTTTGGGTTGTATTTGTGGTATTTATGCCGAGTACCCTCGTCTCAATTGCGGGTAGATCCACGTCATCAGGTCCTACTTATGATCTCTGGGAACGTTCATCTAAATTACATGGAGAACTACGGAGAGACTACTCCCCTCGTCGCCACAAAGAGCCTGAAGGTACTACCAAGAGGATGGAGATGGATGGTGCGTACGTCACCGAAGATGCAGAACAACAAGAACAGCTACACGAAGAACGCTTAAACCAGCGGATTGCTGAGGTACACCGAGCGCGCGCCATTACCCGTATTTCTCCTGTTACCATTGTACAGAACCTTATTGAATCCTTCGCCGGAACAGGGTTTGAGAGGCATCTCCAATTCTTAGAAAATGTCCAAACTTACGCGCGGGAATTCCGAACATTCATTGTTGATACGGATAACGCGGATCCAGAAAGCCTTCATATCTTTGGTGTTAGAATGGGTATGTCGCAGGAGCCTGTCAGTCCAGAAGCAGTTCCGAAGTTTGAAGATACGCTTAACCTGAGCAAGGATTTCAATACTGCAGCAATGGAATTGTTACTGCTAACACTGTTTGTTTTGGTGCTATTGTCTGGGGCGTATCTTGCGTTTGTACGCGTTGAGGTGTAATAGAAATGCTGATGACACTGATCCGTCGAGAACTCCTCGATAACCTAATGACCTTCCGATTTGCGGCAGCTGTTTTCATTACACTGTTGCTTGTGGTCGCCAATACGCTTGTACTCCTCAAGGACTATGAACAGCGACTCACCGCTTACAATACGGCTGTCAACGAAAGTCACGAAGACTTACGCGCGGAAAAAACCTATGCCGGTTACTCCGGAACACTAATTGCCCATCGCCCTCCGAACCCGTTGAGCATTTTCAATCTCGGATTAGATAAGCAGGTAGGGAACAAAATTGAGGTATACCACGCGTTTGTGCCGACAATTTGGGATGCGGAGAAACATGGGGCGGATAATCCATTTCTCAACCTCTTCACTTCAATTGATATTGTGCTTGTTTTTCAGGGGGTACTGAGTCTGCTCGCGTTGATTTTCGCCTACGATGGGCTTGCTGGCGAACGTGAACGTGGTACGTTACGCCTCGTGCTGACGCACCCCATCCAGCGCGGATACATCCTCTTTGCCAAGTACATTAGCGCGATGCTCTGCTTACTTGTGCCGTTGTTGATCAGTCTTCTCTTGTCCATCATCTTGCTGACGACATCCACTACGATTGCCTTGAACTTGGATGATTTTCTTCGCATCGGCGGGATTGTGCTGACATCACTGCTTTATGTGTCGTTGTTCTACCTCATCGGCATGTGCATCTCTGCATTGACGCGTCGCACCAGTACTGCGCTCATGCTTTGTATGTTCGTCTGGGGTGTCTTAGTGCTTGTGTATCCGAATCTGATTCTTACTGCGGTTGACATCGTCCCGAAACCGAATGCGCAAATTTCTGTCCATAATCAAATCAAACAGATGTGGGAAAAATTAGATAGAGAAAAGAAGCAGTTTATCCGCAATGATGCTGTCTTAAGCCCCCCATCGCGTGGCGGTGAAGATATGGATTCGGGATTTGGCTTGGAAGGCGTTGAATACACCTTCTGGCACGATGAGGACAAACCCTCAATATTGCTCTATTTCCACCAAACCGGACTGTACGCCGGAAAAATTAAAGCAGAATCTGAACCGCAGGTGCCACACGTACAGGATTATTACGACTTCTACAATAGAGAGACTATCAATACCGTCCAACGAACGTGGCTTGTGCGGAAACCGGCACTTGAAGCGATCTATGTTCAACCCGCAAATCTCGGTCGAATGCTGTTGCGGTTTTCACCGGGCGGGTTGTATGATGCGGCAACGGAAGCCTGGGCAGGTACCGACTTAGAGGGTATTCAAGACTTTTTCAGCACAGTCCAACGTTACCGGCGTGCAGTCGTTGACTATTTCTATGACCAAAAGATATTTGAATCGCGACAGTGGTTCGCTGCCGATAAAGGCACAGCCGACTGGGATGCGCTCCCGCAGTTTTCCTTTCAGAGAAGCGATACCGGTATCAATACAAAACGGGCACTCCCGGACATGCTTCTGTTGCTGACAATGAATGTTATTCTCTTTACGGTGATAATGCTAATTTTTATGAAAAGCGAAGTGTAGAATAGTTATCAGTTGTCAGTACGATTTTTTTCTGCGAAAAAAATCTTTCAGTTGTCAGAAAGAGACTTTGGAACTATCCAAAACCTCTTGTAACTGACAACCGACAATTATTCTTACTGAAAACTGACAACCGACAACTGAGAACTAATAACCAATGTGGCATATTACAAAGCGTGAAATCTACGATAATCTCAATAGCCTCCGATTCGCCCTAACGACCGTTTTATTGCTGGCGTTGATGGTAACCAATGCTGTTAAACATCTTCGCGAGCATCCAAAACGGGTACAGCGGTATCAGGATGCTGTCACCGCATCTTTGAATCACTTAACGGATCGCGCCGACGACAGCCTCTATACACTGGCACAATACGGACCGGGAAACTTCTACAAAAAGCCATCTCCCCTTCACTTTTGTGCAAACGGCGGTGAATCCCTTTTACCTGATGCTGTTGAAGTGGACGAACCCCCTGTGTTTATGACCGATGCAGAAGGCAACCGGCTACTCGAAGGTATCTGGAGCCTGTCCTATCCAGATGCCAACCTGAATAATAAGAACGTTGGACCGCAGGTTTCACAAGTGGATTGGGCATTCATCATCGGTTACATCTTGAGTTTGATAGCCCTCTGGTTCACCTTTGATGCCTTCTCTGGTGAACGCGAGCAAGGCACACTCCGATTGATGTTAGCCAATTCAATTCCGCGACACACGGTCCTTATCGGCAAATTCTTAGGCGCATTGCTGAGTATTAGTATCCCGTTTGCCCTTGCTGTGTTGGTGAACCTTTTATTAATTTCTACTGCAAACACCGTTCACCTGACGACAGAAGCGTGGGGACGCTTAGGTATCATTTTCTGTCTCGCGCTTTTGTACACGAGTCTATTTGTGGCG
>PYJD01000046.1 GCA_003635315.1 Candidatus Poribacteria bacterium | reverse complement strand
TATTGTTAAAATCAAAAATAAATTTACATTGTTTTCTGTTTTTGTGATAATAGTTATATTATGAGATATTCACAAGATTTACGAAAACGCGTTCTTGATTTCATAGCAACTGGTGGAAGTAAAGCAGAAGCTTCCCGTAGATTTCAAGTTTCACGCCGTTGTATCTATAACTGGTTAGACGCAGCAGATCCTTTTAGTTACGAGAAACCGGGGCCTCGTAAACCTTATCGTCTTGATCCAGAAGCACTCGCTGAACATGTCAAAGAGTTCCCAGACAGCACTCAGAAGGAACGCGCTGCACATTTTGGTGTGTCGCAGCGGTGTATCTGCTATGGTCTGAAGAAGATCGGATGCACGCGAAAAAAAAGACTTTCACCTACAAGGAACAATGTCCTATAAAACAGGAGGAATATCAAACTGAACTTCAGGCAGCACTTCAAAACGGAAAAACACCTGTCTATGTTGACGAAAGCGGTTTTCGCACAGAAAGTGTTCGCCAGTTCGCTTATGCGCCAAGAGGAGTTTGCGTCTCGGATAAAATCTCAAGCAATCGGTATAGATGCACAACGCTCATTGCTGCACAGATGCAGGGGCGTATCACAGTCCCCGTCCTTTTTGAAGGTGCTTGTGATACGCTTGCCTTCAATGCGTGGCTTGAGAACGTGTTGTGTCCGCTACTTGACACATCACATGTTGTCATATTGGATAATGCTTCCTTCCATAAAAGTCAACAAACAGAGACATTGATTACTGGTTGCGGTGCGAGTTTATTATTCTTACCACCATATTCGCCCGAACTCAATCCTATTGAAAGAGATTTTGCCAACATAAAGCGTAAATGGGAATACAATGCCGAAGCGTCAATCGATCAAATCATAAAAATGTATAAGTAATTATGATTTCTACTATAAAGTCTAACGTCTAAAATTAAACAAACGTCTACGTATATCTACAGAAATATCTTGTTCAAAAATGCCATTCGGATATTGCGGATCATTCAGTCGAATAATAAGCGTATCTCGAACTTTTATTTTTCCCATCATACTGATTGTTTTTTTCGTGATTATATGTCTTTCAATAGATTCACCGGGTAGAACAGTGCACTGTTGTGATGTCGGGTGTGGAGTAAGAGAAAAGCGTTGGCTTTTAAATCCAATCTCAAATATCCGTAATTCCGTTCCCCCGATGTTTGTAATCACTAACGGTATTCCATTTGCATCTTGCTTCTGCATTTCAACTTCAATCTGTGCTTGCCCGTCAATAATATCTGCAGCGAACTGAAGTGGCATTATCATCCCAGATTTTTCATCTTTAACTTGTAGACGATCTGTAACTCGTCCTGAATTAGTTGGCACTTGCGGATTGAGAATAAACTCACAAGTATCTGATTTACGAATGTTAGCCTTCAAAAAGTCAGACTGGGATAATACCTCGGGGATTTCAGCAACACATTCCACACTCCCGTTACCATTACTACGTTTCACTATTACATCAGCGTGCTGTGGGTCATCAAAGAGATATACTTTAGGAAAGTATAAAGCGGGTGGATCTGAAACAAGGTGAATCATATCATATTTGGCAATAAATGGGAGTAAACGACGGTTAGCGAGATAGCAGTCTGTTACGAGTGACGCATGGATTTGTTTACGATAGGCGTTGGAAGGTTTATCACTTATAATTTGTAAAGCTGAAGTGACTTCCATCGATTGATAAGCGTTTTCACTTTGCACATGTATGTTGCCTTCCGCAAATCTTAAGACAGTGGATGGTTGGACTTCTCCCTTCAGTTCTCCTTTACCGATGATGTCAAGCTCAAACGGGATTTCTTCGGCTTGTCCTTGTTCAATTTGTGGAAAGGTCAATTCATGATTTTTGAGTTTAGGAACTGCCCCGTTTGTTTTACCCATAACATATATGGGTGAATGAAATGACCTTATCGGTTCTTCAGTGGTTTCAACTTGGATCCATCCTAAATTCAATCCTGGTTGTAAATATTCTGGACGGTATAGCAAGGTTATCTCATGCTTTCGACTACCTGTAAGAACCAATTCATCAGGTTCAATTTGCATCCATTCTGTAGAAGACTTGAGTTTTATGTTTTGTTTCTCTTTCGTTATTTTGTTAAGTTTCAGTTTCTGCTGAAACCTGTTGATCTGCATTTTGGATACTATTCCATGTGAACAACAAACAATTTCATTTAAACGGGTGGGATCAAGTCGCATTTCACCATCAATTTCAGCACGATATAGGTATGTACCTTCTGGTATGCTCAACGTAGCACCAAACCCATCATCTCTTTTTTCAAGGAAAAGTGTGTGCGGTGTCCACTTATTAAAATCACCAATCAGATACCCAACCTGATCATCCGCACCCAGTGGAAACCGAAAGTCAAAATCATTAAAAATCATCAAGGTTGGACAAGATTGAACTGTTGATTCGATGTTATGTGATAGAGGTTTTTCTTGTTCAGGCATTTCCTCAATATGATGGAAATCAGTTTCATCACTGTTTACTATCAAAGTTGTTTCATTGACTATATTACACCAAGCCCAGACAGGTATCGTTTTATCGGAGATAGTAAGTTCACCGAAATTCCTGCCTTGTTTCAGTTTTTCAACTTTCACCGACATTGATAAGTTAACTGTGCTGTATACTGCAACATTAATTTGGGTAGGACATACTAACCAGTCCAGATCCGAAGTTGTCACTTGTCCTGAATAACTTCTTCGATTTACATTGAATATTTGAAAGGTTTGTTGAACCGACTTTTGACTGATTTCATTACCATTCGGTTTCAGACGAGGTTTAACGACTCCAGGCTTTCTCAAGTCTAATTTATAATACCTACCACCTTTTGCGAAGTGCATCATCGCGTCAAAGAGATTCTCATTCCTTTGCATAATCTCAAGTGATGTCGGTGGATTGGCTTTAAAATCATCAATAAGGAAAAAATCCACAGGAGGTTTGGATTCATCTTCTCGATGATCAGCAATTGATACCTTGCAGGCTGTTATCTCGCCAAAGTTAATGTATTCTGGCATCACCAAGTTCGTAGATTCTTCTTCTGGAGGATGAACTTCTAAGGTTATACCGCTCAAAGTTTTACGTTGCGGTTTGGATATGAGTTTTAGTTTTGCTACATTAACGTTTGTATGGTTGGGCAGCTCTCTCAGCAAGATATTCAGTTCAATTTCATGTGGTTCTGACGATGCTGTCAGTGTCGTGGGTGTAGGACTTTTTTTCCTTTTTACCCACTTACCATGAGCATTCGGTATACTAATTCTTTCTACAGTCAATCGTCCACCACCTATGTTATAGACCTTTACTTCAACAGTTTGTATCGGATCATCAAACGTGTTCACGGATATTTTTGCGTCTGTATATGGGTAAGGGGTATTGATAGGTCTAACATCGTATGGAAGTTTGTAGTCTTCTGGTAATGGAGGACTATACACCGTATCATATACTTCTTTGAGATGATTAATCATGATTTTATGCTTCAGGTCGAATTGAAATATAGAGACTGAAAGGATTAAGACTGTGAATAAAATTAATCTCCAGTTCGGTTTAGTTTGTGAACCACAATAGAGACTTCAGATTGTCATAATGAGATAGCAACGATATAGACATCAACTATAGAAAAACTTCCCATTATAAATGTGATAAAACAGCAATACTTGACAATTGGTAAACAACTAAAAAAAGAAAATTAATGGTTCTAAGAAAATATATGTAAAAGTAGCATTTTGATGAATGTCCAGATACTGCTAAGTATTTAATAACTTGGAAGTACAGAAGTGATAAACGCCATGATGAAATCTTTAATCGGTTTATCGTTAGCATCAATTCGCATGACTGGTAATATAATACCAAATACCAAACACACAACCGCGAGATTAACGAGCCATGTAAGTTTTATATTCCCTGATGTGTCATGCGTCCGAGTGTCTTGTTGATATGAGCATTTTACAATTTCTTAAGAATATGTTTGTCAATGGAACCACCCTTAGATATTACATGCTGCTTGGATAAAGGTTTACCAATCTAATGGGTTTTTTGGTTCCGACGTATCATATCCAGTATCATTGTTAGGCATATCATCATCGGTCTCCGCAAAGACAATACGATAGATTATATACACAAGTGATCCTCCAAAAATAACAAAGATAGTAAGAAATATTAGGATTCCTCCAACGACATTGTTTTCATTGGTCACTTGTGTTTCAGGTTTAGGTTTTTCAGGAGGTATCACCGTAGTTTTAGGCTTCGGAGTTGGTTTTGGCTGCACGGGTGTTGGTTTTGGCTGCACTGGTATTGGTGTTGGTTGTACGGGTGTTGGCAGAGGAACTTTTTTCGGTTTTGGTGTGGGATCAACTTTTGACGGTGTTAGTGGAATAACCTTCTCCACACCCTTGTCTACAGATGGCGGTAACATACCGACTGTCCAGCCAGTTCCTGTTGTCTCGCAATAGTAATATTCTATGCCATCGTAGGTAAGTGAGGAACCACTATAATTACCACTTACCCCTAATGCGATGTGTCCGGGAGTGAAAATTAGAGCTACATATTCTCCTAAACCGCGTAGGATAGCACCGACGAGGATAGTTGTATCTTCGCAATCACCACCACCTTCAATTAGTGTTTCTATAGCGTATCTCCGAAATTCATCAAAACCTGTTGTCACGTCATCAAACGTGTATGGTAAGGATTGTACGAAACTTAAGACGAAATTAACTCGGTCCTGTTTTGTCCAATTTCTGTTCTGTTTGAACGTGCGTTCAAACTCACGTGTCAGATTGCTAAGCGTTGTTCTTCCTTCTTCTACCAATTGAGGTATATCGTAGCGTTCTTTGCCTGAGTAAGAATTATATCGTTCTAAGTCAATTGTCATGAGAACGGTGTACGGTCTTTTTTTGAAATTCCATACGTATCGCCTGCCAATTGTCTGAGGTGTCTGAGGAGGACGCTGCTGGGTGAGTCCTTCTACAATCTGAACAGAACTTAGGGCATCTTTTGCAATGCTATTCCCAGTGATAAGTAGACTACTGAAAAATATGAGAACAATAAATCTAATATACATAATTGTGTTCTCAATCTGGCTCACCGCGCATAATAACCGGCTTTCTGATGATCTGTTTATCTGAAATCCTGTATATACCATGTTGAACGATATCGGCAACCACTCCACGTTTAAATGCCCCGCGTTGTGAGCCTTGAATGTCGTGGATGCGGGAATCCGCCTCTGTCTGACCAATTTCAATAGGTACTAATTCCAGATCCATCATTTGTAGAATGTTCGGCAAAATATCTTCGTAAAAGCTCTGTGTCATTTCTTTTTCTTGTTCATCTTTAGCATTATACGGAGAAAAACCATCTAATAATTGGAAAACGATGCGATGCAGAATGGCTTGTGTTTCCTCAATCAATTGTGGCAGTTTCGTCGTGAAGGCTTTTAAATCTTTCCAATAGGCTTTGCCAAGTTGTCCAAGATACGGGAAATGGACATCATCCGTATGTTCGTCCGATAATGCAAGTTTGGCAAGTTGTTCAGGTTGGTTCTCGGATGGAGTTAATTCTGACAATTCAAAATCAAGTATCTCATATACTTTAGTAAGATGTTCCTTCACTATAGAAAATGTGTAATTCATTTGTCCATCGTATTGTTCTTTAAACCTTTTTATTTCTGTTTCAATTCCCTCACAGATTTTTCTTGGATCACTGAATGTCTCACCTGATACTATTCTCTGTTGTCCGAGAAGTGTTAGATAAATCTGTTGTGCTGCTTCACGAAAAACATGTTCAGGAGCATCTGACATAACTTCTGTTTGTGTATCAAGCTGCATTTTGAGTTCGCTGTTCTCCTGTGAAAGTTCAGCAATTTGGTTCTTTAAACGATCAATCATGTTTTCACATTCATCATTTGTCTGTACTAATTGCGTGATTCGTTCTTCAAGTTTAGGAATCACATTATCATCTTGAGTGCTATTTTCAGGTTCTTCTTCATTCAATGACTCTTCAAGATTATCTGATGAATTTATCTGTTGACGGTCGTTATGAGCATCTATGTTTTCTCTATGTTGTTCCTCCTCTTCAAGCGATTTCCTTAACCAATCAATGAAATTATGACTCTGATTTCCATCTGTTTGGATATATAAATTTTGGTAATTTACATAATCTTCTGGTAGATAGACGGTTTCTGATGATCTAGTCTGTAACTCAAAATGCTGCATTGACTGTGTACCTGGTTTGTTAGTTTGCTCATACCTTATATCCATTTTTAGAGTTTCATTTCCAGAATTTTCAACAGTAAGAATAGGTCGGTCATTTTTCCAATAAGTATAAACATTGACATTACCGATTGTCTTGACTTTTCTCATCTTCTCACCTTGACAACTTATTCGCCACGAATGACTACAGGTTTTTGCACAATATAGTTGTCTGTTTTCTGCATTAGCCCAGGGGTTATAACTTCGGCAACAGTTCCGCGTTTAACATCGGTCTGTTTAGATCCTTGGATGTCATGCACACGTGAATCTGCTTCTGTTACACCTACCTCAACAGGGATAACCTCAAAGCCCGCGAGTTGTAGGAATTTATTAAGCTGGTCTGGCAATTGGTCATGGGGAATGTCCTTTGTTATATTGTTAAAAAGATCATTTCTGACAAATTGTTTAATGTATTGTTCAAATTCTTCTTCATCTAACTCCAGGGCAAGTTCAAATCCGATAAGCGTGCCTTTAAGTTGAGCAGGATAGGCGATGGATTGTACCCGTATTTCATCTAAATCCAAATCAGTTTCTAAATTGGGTGCTTTAAGTACAAACATAGTCCCCTCGCGAATAGTTTTTAATTTATTCTTGCTGGTAAGCAATGCATATTTCAGTGATTGTATAAGGTCACCGTTCTTTTCATCGGATTGTTCTAATTCAGTTATCCACTCCCTTAATGTCCATACTATCCAGTTCAAATCCAATATTTTACTATGACTCGGTATTGTCGTATCAATATTTAATAAATCAATTGGTTCACCGTCTTTGTAAGCAAGTATTAATTTGTCAGTTTGTTCCTGTGTTTGTAGGATAGTTGTCTCTGCATCAATTCCATCAACATCTGACTTCTCTGAAATAATAGGTGTTTCTCTGTCAACCTTTAACTCTTCTAATGTTTTGTAAATATTATCGAAGCGATTTTCGAATCCGTCGATGGTGCTATGAAACATTTCTAATTCATTGCTAATCGTGGAATATATGGATCTTGTTTCTTCCAAATTCTCTATATTATCTTTGCCTTGTTGACTGATAAAATGTATTAAGGATTCTAAACTCTGTTGGTTATGGTTAAGCTTACTTTCTAAACGCTGTTCGGTATTGGTAAATATACTACGTTGTTGCCGAAGTAAACGGCCTACCCAAAAAATAAAAAATGCAGAAGAAAGGATAATGAGTATTATAGTTATAAGAAAATAATATCGGAATAATTTATCAGACGTATACCTCAATACTGGTAAAGGAGTATCGGGTTGAGATTCAGTTGAAATTGAACCATCCGATGTTACTTCAGCAGTTGTATCTGTACTATCTTCTGATTGTGATTGTTCATCAAGCTTAACTTCTTCTATTTTTTCATCAGACTGCGATTGTTCATCAGGTTTAGCTTCTTCTGTTTTTTCTTTCGATTGTTCAGGCGGTTCAGCATCACCACTTTTTTGTTTAGTTTCGGATTGTTCGTTAGGGTTGGATGCTTCTGTTGATTGTTCGTTCGAATCTTGTGAATTCACCACCCAAGTAAACAAAAACAGGGTAAGAATTAGAAAAGGTAATATATAGCGGAATTGACGCTTTCTCATTATATCCCCTCAAAATATTCGACAATAAAATATGTTTTGGCCGTATTAATTAATCCATCAAAACAGGGACTGTAAAATCAATAGAAATTGGTTCTCTCGGACTTGAGAAAATGGCTTTAAAAGTGCCATGCGTGGCATCATTCAAGGTGATTGAGAGTATAATCTCATCTGTATTACGTGTTGCGAAAGGATCGTCATTTGAGTAGTCAATCTCAATCGTAGTCAAATGGTGGACATCACTGCTATCTGTCAAAGACATACCGCAGAAAAGCGGTATATGGATTTTGTTAAGCGATCCCGTCACACGAAATGCTCTTTTGCTGTTATAGGGAGGTGTCCAAGTTTTTGGAACGAGTTCAACTCTTTTTCCATTAGGTAATTGGACACCAAAACAGAAACGGTATATAAAGTGAATAGGAGTAGCATCGCTTTTTTCTGAAAAGTGTTGGATTAATTTCGTTCCTCCCAAAAGCGTTGTCCCACCTTGTGGTTCAAAAAAAGTAGCATCACAGTGAGATTTTAACTCCTCAATTATAACTGTGCCATCATCAATTCTGCCAGAAAAACCGAACACAACCGGAACTGTTTCTTCAACGGCGTGGCATTCTTTGTTTATATCCGAAACCAGTTTAGGTGTATTCAAGATGTAATCTGGGAACCGAAATACATTGCTTAATTCCACTGAAACATAAACTGAAAACTTTTTACAGAATAGCTGATAGAGTATTACATCTTGTCGTGCTATATCTATAAGAAAAAACTGTAATTCACTTGTATCCACTAAGAGTTCTTCCAGATTTTTTCTATAACAGTTTATCAGGCATAATATTTGATTAATCATACCTCGGAAAATCACATTTGGTGGATTGAGTTCATCATCTTGGATATTATTTATAGTAGACTTAAGTATCTTTCTCAGTTGATGACGGTGTACAAATTGCCATTGATATGGTGTAATAACATACACCGACAATGCTTCTTTGGACAGCCTTTGTTGAAAAATCTCCTCACAATACGCTGAAAATATAAGCGCCAAGGTCTCTGGATCTGTAATATGTCTAATAAATATATCTAAATCCGAAAACAGGACTTCGTTGGAATTGTTTGCGTCAAGTCTGTCGACCTCATCCCCGATAAAAGCAAGCAATGTTCCGTCTTCTTGCTGTCGGAATCCTACTTTCCAAGGTAGCGTAAAGTTGATTTCCTCCAATTCACAATTAGCTAAAACAGTTATCTCAATTTCTGGAGCTGAGAGATTAATGATGCATATGCGTTTCTGCATTGCTCATTCACCACGAATAACGACCGGTTTTTGCACGATTTCGCCGTCATTCTTCTTCATGAGACCATGTTGAATCACTTCTACAATAGTTCCCCGTTTAACATCTGCCCACTTTGATCCTTGAATATCATGCAGACGTGAATCGGCTTCAGTTTCACCTATCTTAATCGGAATAATTTCCAAATCTGCTTGATCTAATAATTCAATCATTCTTGCAGGCAATTCTTCAATTGGTAAATTTTGTGCAAGGTTGTTAAAAAGATGGTTTTTGATGACTTGCAAAATGAATTGTCTATGTAGTGTTATGTCTATTTTTCGATTGAGTTCATGTCCTCTGAGTCTGTCTTTAAATTTGACTATGAAATCAGCACATTTTTTTCGTATGCGATTCATCTCATCTTGTGTGGTTACATTAGTTGGTGGATCAAGCGTTTCTGGAGTAGGAATATCCTCTGCACGGAATACTTGCAATTTTTCTTTCATAACTTTTTCAGCGTATTCCACAATTCGAAATATATCTGTTTGTCCTGATTGTTTTAATTCGCTTGTCCATTTACATAAGTCTTGTGTGATTAAATTTAAAACTAAGATCACTCTTTGGTTTGGTTTGGAGAGGAAGAAGTTTTGAAAACTAATCGGTTCACCTTCTTGATATTCACGTGTTATGTCTTCAACCTGTTTGCGAGTATCTTGTATGGCTTTCTCTGCCTTTCGTTGAAATGGAGAGATAGTCTGTGGTTTAACTGGTTTTATAGCGGGTGTCGTCTGTGCTTTTTCTATTTTTATAACTGAGTCTTTAGAATGTATATTATCCACGAATGCAGGTGTTTCTCTCTGAACTGTGAACGGATATTTATTAGTACCAACGATTGCTGTCAGTTGTATTTCGCCGCTATGATTTACAACCATTTCCAGTTTTGAACTTCTTAATTCCTCAATAGCTGCATCATCAGGTAGTTCAAGGTTGAAAGTATTAATTGGTGAGACCTTGCCTTTATCAATACTGTCATCCGAACCAAAATGCTCAAGGACTTTAATTGGAACGAGCATTGATTTTAGTGGAAGTTCAGTGGTGCCATAACTTTCATCAGGTATTAATTTACCTTTAGGTATAATTTCACCGAAAACAGGACCTATACCTAGTTTCAAACGAGTGATTCCTAAACGTGTATGTGTTTTATTAGAAAGATTGGCAGTATTGACATCTCCACCTATAACAGACACAGTATATGGCATACTGTATTGTGCCGCGCCTTTGACAACACATGTCTTTGGGTTATCGTCAAGATGGATCTCAATATCTTTTTTATATTTATTTTTAAAGTGGTCTGCCATCATCTGTTTGACAAATTTCATCTTAGATGATTGACCAGCGAGAACAACGAGGTTAGGTAAACGGTCTCCAGTATCAGCAATCATTGTGTCTATCATTGCGAATGTATTGTATAGTGCACGTTGAATATAAAGCGAAAATTGTTCCTCTGTAAGTTTTACTTGTACAATACTTTGAAGGTAATCCTGATGAACCGTCTCATCTTGAAATTGTGTAGGTTCCTTAATTATATCTTTCACGAAATCGTTCATCCTCTTTACAGAACCATTCACGATGTTTAATTGACCTGAGAATACTGTTTCTGAATTTATGGCGAGATCTCTTTTCATATTTTCAGCATCTCTATACAAGGTGGCAGTGTTACTACGTGTTGCATTATCTTTATCTGGGTATTCTGTTTCTTGTAGAATCTGTCCAGGTCCGTAATACGGAATCTCAAATTCATGTTCTGGACCTATCTCCTCTATTCTCTGTCTATATTCACTTATAATATAGTCAACAATTGCTTGCGTAACATCATCTCCACCGTATTTAGGGTCTCCATCGCGAGCAATCGGCTCAATAGTGATGTTGTCTCCCTTCTTAGTTACTTGAGAAAGAACAATATCAATAGTTCCACCGCCGAAATCATATACTAATAACCTATAGTCATCTGACAAGTTATTATATTCTTGAAAGATAATACCCATTGATGCTGCAGAAGCCTCATCTATGAGAATGTGATCCGTAATTCCTATATTCACAAATGCTTTTCGCAAGGCATCTTGCTGTTGTTGATTAAACTTAGTTGGGTGTGTAACCACGCATCTCGTTACTTTTGAGGGAAGATTCTGCTGTTCAAGATAATCTTCAGCTTTATTGATAATGTGTTTGAGAATATGGGAGACAACATCAACGGGTTGAAATTGCTCGTTGTTTGGAAATTTGCGATGCCACCCATATCCCAACCAACGTTTTACGGAGGAAATATAGTAAGGACCATCTCTACCATCCGTGCGGTCGGTTTCTGCCTTTGATCCAACATCGTAATCCCTGCCATTCTCTGGTTCAACACGATATATAATTGATGAAGGCATAATATTTGGATCGGGAATTGTTGGATTTCCACTGTCATCTGTAGTTTTATCTTCCAATGTAATAAGTTTCAGCTTATATTCATCATTTTCATCAATATATGCACAACAGGAATTTGTTGTGCCAAAGTCAATTGCAAGGTAGTGCGGATATTCTTCTCGCTCTTTGACCTGGACATTCAATGTGTGCTCGTATCTTTTTGCTGTTCCACAGTTTGAAAGTATGGTTAACTTGATAGGGTGCGTACGAGGTTCAACGTCAATAGAAGAAACAGATATTTCTATTTCCTGAGGATGACCTTTCTCAATAGGTATTGGGAATTCAAGATCTGGCAATTGGACTAAACCAGAAGTGTTTTCAAGGACAATATTATTAATATCTAATGTCTCTTCACCTCTGTTTTCGAGTCTTAAGGTGCCGGTCTGTTTTCTGTCTTGGATTATATCCAGATCAGTTTCTGGCACAAATAATTTGGCAGGTTCCGGTAATTGTTTTGCTTGAATTTGGATCTGCTTTTCAATGGGTTTTGAAGGCCCATGCAGTTTAAACACTAAAGTGTCGAAGTTACGTCCTTCTTCAAGCTGATTAAGATTGATTTTCAGACTTACATTGTCCGGTGCTTTTGATAGGTCAACTTCCTCTATCAATTCTTGTGTGGACTCAATGTCTTCAATATGTAATGTGTTTTGCAGATATTCAATGTTGATTACAATGGATTCTGACTCTTTACTTTTAGGATATTCAAGGAAAAAACTATTTGGCTTGAGTTTAAATTCTGGAATGGGTAATGTATGAAGTTCAAGTGATTTTTTGTCATCCTGATTCGGAGAAACATCTATTGCAGAAACAGTTATTTTTTCAGAATATTCTGTTTTTAACTTGTTAGGATTAACCTGAACTTCTGTTGTGTATGTTTTTCCTGGTCTAACCGTAAAAGTTTTATCTTTTTCGGTTGGGGTTAGTGCGTTTCCACTTTGTATTTGAATGGGCTGGAACGTAATAGGTGTGGCACCATCATTTTCTACAAGTATCGTCAATACATGTAAGTCGGTTCTATCCCCTTCGTAATAGAATGGCTTCTCTTTCCATTTCACTGAAAAACCGAAAGTTTCAGAACCACAATACCCACAATACCGATCATGTTCCAGTATTTGCCAACCAATGTTGCATTTTGAACAAACCAATTTTGCCATATACAGTTTCTTCCTCTGTCTCAAAAGTCTCATTTACTTAATATCATCAGGAATGTATATCCTCTTCAGGATCTCCTTCTCTATGCAAATCATTGTCATCAGTTGATGTTTGATCTGCTGATATTTCTACTTTTTCTTCAGCGGAGTTATCTTCAGAAGTTACTGATGAAGGTAAATCGTTCGTTTTTTCTGGTTGATTGTATGTTATAGTTGCTACACCACCGTTAGGATAAACTTCTCGTAAAAAATCACTGTAAAATTTTGCTGATTCACGACGTTCTTCAATATTTCTAATCTGTCCAGTGAGATCGTTCACTAATTTTTCCACGATCGGCATTCCAACGTTAGCAAATTGATCCGTTACTGTATTAAAAAAGTTAATGTAAGCGGTTTCATTTTCCTGCCGACAGAGTTCATCAATTCCCTGTTCATCACCATTCAGACTCATTGGTTTGTCAACTCTCATTTCATCTTGATATATATAAATGATATCCTTGTTCTGATGCTCAAAGACATCTACAAATACTAGTGGATTTCTTTCTCTGATTTTAGGAACAAGTTCGACTAATGCCTGACACCACCTTTCTAACTTTGCCCTTTTTTCAGGAAGCGTTATATCATAAAAATTTGGATCTTTATGGGTCCAGTGTCCAAAGTTACCGGGATTTGTGTCAAAGTGCTGCTTAAGAGCATTGTAAGCAGCTAAATCGTCTAATGTAAAACTGCTTTCCTCTTCATAGAAAAAGAGTAGATGGTCAACAGAAGAGTTCCCTATACGTCCAAAAGCAAGTTGTGTTTGTAAGTCAGTTAAGTTTTCTTTTGTCTCCGAAGGATCATGTCCAAAGATAATCTTTGTTCCACCTCTATCAGATAGATCAAACGTTTGATAACCTGGAATAAAAGCTTGATAGGGATTTGCACGTGTGGCTAAATCTCTTATGTCATCACCAGCAGTGTTTAATATTTCACGGGCTTTTGTAACAACTAATGCATTCGCTATTCCCGCCTGATCATCCTCGTTAATCTTGCGTAATGCTGAACGCCGATATGTCTCGGTCATCTGCCGTCTTATGTCTATAGATTCTTTTTTGAGAAAAGAACCCATCGTAATATTGTCATCTTCAACAGTCAATTCATCAAATGTAATATCATCAACAATATTGTTACTTAGTAAATCAGCATCAGTTTTAACACTATTGTCTGGACTGTTAGTCACAATTCTAACGCATTCATAATTTGGTGCTTCAATTTCAGAATCATAATCATCTTGGAGTGCCTGATTACAGTTCTTAAGTGATGTTTCAATCTTTTCTAATTGTCGATTAATTGTAGTATCATCACTATGTATTGTAAATCCAAGTTTTTCGCGTGCTGCTTCCAAAATGTCTCGTAGAAAAAAGTCCCGTACTTGTCGGTAGATTCCTTTTTCTCCAAGAATTAACTGATGATATTCATCTATTAACCTAACTCTGTGTGCTTTAACTGCATCTTCTTGTTTACCAGCGAGTTTTGTCCAGAAATTCTTTGCTCCATGCATTGGTTCAAAATCAAGCACATTCAAATTTAACTTCGGTAGTTGACTTGGACATTGGCTTTGTGCTTGGCTTATGATATGTTCTAATTCTTCAAAGAATGCTCTTACATCACCCAAGCCGTATCCGTCATTCAAATTAATCCTATTTAGTTGATTATTAAATGTTTTTTCAATTGAATTTATGAATTCTATTTTACATTTTTCCATATTGCCTTCCATCCATGCGTGATACTTTCCCCCTTCGGCAAACCTAATGTTGAAAGGACCTGTTTCAGCCTTTGGTGGAAACGTATTCATTTCATTTCTCAAATCATCTCCTGAAGAAATGAGATTAAAGTTTTGACGGGCAGTATTTAAAAGTCCCTCAATTTCATTCCTCATTGAAGGTGTACCTGATAACTGGGGACTATTTAAAATATCTATATTTCCCACCATATTACCCCATCCATTTCTTACCTCAGCATTTATTTCAGCATTTTCTAAGTGCTTTTTCGTTAAGCTTTCGCATAACTTTTGACCTGCCAAGCAAGCGGCAGCACTTGCAATACGATATTTAGGATACCAGACTGCAGTCAGTCCAAAACTTGCAAAGCATTTCACCATCTTGGAAGTTTCACCATCTGGAACGGGTTTCATACCACCATAACCGCCGAACTGAATCCAATCTGTGCGGATAGCTTCTTTTTTTCTATCGGTGTCCCCGACAGTTTCAGCAAATAGATTCAGTGCTACCATAAGGTTCAGTCCATCTTTATCTACATCTTCATCGACTATGAACCTATTAGTTGGTATCTTTCCGGTTGGGGAAAGATACATAGCATAATCATACGGAATTTGTTGAATATTGATTTTTTGTTTATTAGGAAAAGTAACATCATAAACAGTATCTGGATGGTTATAGTAATTTAATTCAGACAGTCCAGCATAGCAATTTGCTGCGTGAACGGCAATGTCTTCTGCATTGTCTTCTGCCAATAGCCTGTCAAACATTGTGAAAACACCGTATACTTTGTTTGCTGTTCCACCACCAAGAAGATGTCTAAGATAGTATGCCATGTCAATTAACATACCACTACAAGTGCCACCACAGAGGGTACCAACAATGTATGCATTTATCCCATTCTGGTTTATTAGATTAGAGGGGATAGGTAGATTTTTTCCATCATAGTGATTCCTCAAGATGTTCAAAGTGTTTGTCCGATTATTAGGGTTGAGAACGGCATTGCGAGCACCATCAAGAGTTCTCTGTACATGCCGCCAGTTATGCCATAAACACAATCTACCAGCCATGCGAATATTGCTTGCACCGTCCTTGAAACTTTGAATATGATTTGGGAGTTGTTTATCCAACCAATCAGTTAAATTTGAATTGTAATTAGGTTGATCAGGTTCTAATTGGTTTTTAATCGGCTCCATGTTATCAACAGTAACATTTACCACTGAAATTTGCTCGTAATCCTCAGCATGTCTTAGGTTATTTCCAGTCTCAGCCTCCCTTGACTCAATGGCAACATAACGAAAAATAGGTAAACCAGAATTCTTAAATTCTTCGGACATAAGTTTACGTAGAGTTTTTAATATTTCAGTTCCAGTTGTTCCAAGTCCAACAAATAACGTCGGTTTAATCATAACAATACTCCTTTAATTTGTTTTAACTCGTTCTCTTTTTGGTTTTGTTCTATGTGTTGCAAGCGAAATTAAAATAAAGATATCAATTATTGCAAATGGAACATACGAAATTAGATACAAGAAAATTTGTGGCCAATTAGAAACATTTGGAAAAGCATAAATACAAAGCCCTATAACGAATATTGTCAAGGTTATAAAATGAATAATAGTTACAAGTCTCCAGGCACTCATTGTTCCATTTTCAATAGCATTAGTTTTACTTCCTAACTTTTTGATAAAGACATCCGCAAAGAATCGTCCAATAGGTAAACCTAATATATATAGGACTATGGCGACGTAAACGGGAAAAACCAACGGTGAAACAAAATAATCCAAAATGTTCTGCACTTGTTCTCCTCCTTATGTTCTGAAAATTGGAATATATGCTCAGAATCAATAGTTATGATACTTGTTTCTAACTTTATAGTTTTAGAAGGGGATCAGATTATCGTCATCATCTTCAGAAACGGTATAATTTGACTCTTGATGTATATTTGGTTTGTCATTCACAATTTCAAAATAAATAAGTATATCATCGTCTTCATCACGTTTTAATAAAAGTGTTTCTCCAGACATTAGCGTCCGTTCTTTCTCTTCAGTCGGATTTTCACATAGTATAAATTCCCCTTCATGACAACGTATGAATGCAGGACTTCCAACGTCAAGGTGAAACCCGTCAGTGTGTTCCGATCCAAATGAAAGTTTTTCTTTATCATTAAGTGTAAAGGTATGTTCTTCGTCTGGTCGCATACCTTCATGTCTAATTTGTCCCACCATTATTTTATATTTATTACCAGGACCAATCACCTTACTCCGAACTAAACGATAGAGAGAAAAAAGCACAACAGCAAACACGACTCCTCCAACAATAATTAAGATCAACAACAAGATACCTTTATTGACCCCAGAACGATCAAACGGGAATTCAATGACTATGTCTTCTGATTGTCCTTCATATTCATAATCAATATCAAATATAATCTTGTTTCCATTTAAATCTAAATTCTTTTCGTTTGGTACTCTAATCTGAAATGGTTGATCAAGTTTCTTGGGAAGAGTATCAATCCGTACGTCGCTTAATTTTTGACCATTCTTGTCTTGAATATGACAACTTATATTACTTAGTTTGAAAGCCGTTTTGATGGAACTTTCACTGCGAATACTAAAGGATGCAAGATACATTCCATCTGATAAACGTAGATCTGCTTTTTCTATTTGTTGGTTGGGGTGATTTAAGTCAGAAATAAAGACATCTTTAATCACCGTCATCGTAGGAGGTATCAGATGAGCTTTCTCTTGACCATCATAGTTGTAAACGACCTCAAGTTTCAACGTGTTGTCACGGGCAGTAAGTTCTGGTTTTCCTGGTAGTGTAATCTTAAATTCAAAAGGTGGAGAGTGTCCATGCAGTAAGACAGGTGTTACCTTAAGGTAACTGATTTCTTTGTTTTCGTTTATAATCTGAAGCGGTTTGTTGGAATTATCAAATATCTCTACATTAACACTTTTTAGTTTGTATTTTGTTCTATCAGCGTTTTTTGTGTTGATGACCAAAGTCTCACTAATATATTGTCCTGCATCATCCTTTGATATTTGTATCTCTTTGATATTTTCATTTTGTGTTGTACGATTAGCAATATAAATTTCGTCAGGCATTCTTTTTTGTATACGTCGCACTTCAATTTTGACATGATTATTCACAAGGATTCCGACAATCATCATATCATCAAATTTATCTTCAATCGCAGCATGTTGTTGTAAAACCTGACTGAACTTAGGATCATTCTCTGCGCTTCTGTCAACATCACCGTCAGTTACAAATATCCAATATGTTTCATCATCATTCTCACTGTATAATTTTTCGTATACTTCAACTTCTGCTCGAAGCAAGTAAGATACATTTCCATAGAAGGATCTCCTTAGATTCATTGGATCAGGTAACTTTGCTTGGAATTCAACGCGACGTATTTGTTGTCTATTTAACTTTGGATAGCGTCTCTCGGCATATTCTGCATAAGTGATAATATCCCCGCTCTGATACAGTGGTTGCCCCGCATACGCGGGAACACAGTTCTTGATATATGCGTCATCACTATCATGCAAAGAATGTGAAGCGTTTTTAAAAAGAAGATTTGTCAAATAGTCATTGACACGTTGGATATCCTCAGGTTCCATGAAGGTTCTTACACCCGAAGCAACTTTGAGTCTATACATACTACTTGACACATCGTAAACAACGATGATGTGTTTTGCATTTGCTGACAAACATAAACTAAAAGCGAGTAAAACTACATTAACGAAAACGTATCGTGGAATAATCATAAAACACTCTCCTAATAGTTTAAACAAACTACCCGTTCTCTACATAGCAAAAAAAGGTTTTGTCCATACTGAATGGGTGGGGATAATGGAAATGGATTATTGTTCTGCCCCATTGCTAGTGATTGGTGGGATACTTGGTAGTCAAGATTGAGATCAAGTATTGTAAATCCAAATTGATGAGCAGAGAAAATCCGGTTGTTCATTACGACTGACCTATGAGGTGCAAAAACTGGTTTATATGGTCCGTTCACAGTCAACCGATTGAGTATCATACGCCTTTTATTAATATAGTATGTATAAACGGTCTCTCCATATGAATCAGACAAAAAGATTCTCTCTCCATCAGCTAGTGTCGGATGGAAAAACAGTGAACGGCGTCGTTTAAAATCTTGATCACTTTCTAAATCCGCCACTTTCAATAAATTATCTGATTTCGGTTCATAACTGATAAGTTTACGCTTTCCATTAATATATAAGGCTTCAAAATAAACAAGATTTCCAAGCGTAATAGGTGTTGAAAACAATATACCCTGCCATGTGCTTAATCTTGATTTGTAAGGTTTCTCGCCTATGTTAAGTGTAAATATTTGTCCTGACTGAGATGTAAAAACGACATGTATACCGCAGAGAGTCGGTGCCATCATCCTATTCTCTTTAACAAAGGAAGATTTCTCAATGTAAACCCCGTCATAACTATTCAAATCTAACACCAACACTCCTTGTTTCAACCCAGCAACCATTTTCGAAGATCCTTTGATATTGCATTTCAATGGTGCGCACCCGGGAAGCGGCTCTATCTGTGACGCATCTATAGGAGTACCTTTAATATTTACAAACTCAGTTTTACCATCAAGAACATTTGTTTTTTGAATTCCACCCGATACAACAGTATATAAATGAAGTCCGTGATAAATTGGTGTTGATCCTTGTGTTAATGGTGTATTAAGTTCTATACTCCACTGTTGTTTTAGGTGTCGGTTATTTTCTGGATTGACAATTGAGTAGGCATCCAAACTTTTACTATTGGTATTCGGTATAACAATTAGACCGTCAAAAGCAAGTAATTTGGGTAGGTCTTCATGTGGTTCTATTTCCGGAATTCCAGCTGCCCAAGAACCAAATCCATTCTTGATATCCAATGAAACTTTTGAATTATCGGGTTGTGTCGCAGTGCGTTGGGGATTTGCAGATGCCATTTCCCAATTTCTTGGTTTTTGAAGTTCTTGACCGCATTGCGTACAAAAACGCGCGAAAGCAACGTTCCAATGACCAGAAGAACACTGAAAAGCGATGTGTGAACACTGTTTGCAATAAGCAATCTGTGAAATGTCTTTATTGTTCTCTTCGGTTTCAGGAACTGAAATATTACAGGTTGTACCCTTATTCGCAATATGGCAAATCTTCATTAATTTCCTTTTATTAAAGATAATATCAAGACGTTAATTATTTTTCAATAGAAATAAATATCAATAGTAACATTAAGGTTGATGTTCCTCCGTCTCTGAATAGACCAAAACAATCTCAATTCTGCGGTTTTTTGCGCGTTTTGCTGCGGTATTGTTCGCACGTCTTATATTCGAACTATCCCCTGCAGCGGGACGATACTTCGAATAACCTGTAGCAGTTAGCGTTCTCGGGTCAATACCGATATTTTCAAATAGACGTAAAACAGCAATCGCACGATCAGACGACAACTCCCAATTAGAACGATCGGGTGAAATAATCGGAACATTGTCGGTATGTCCCTCAATTTGAATACTCTTATACAACCGTTGTCCTTCTTTGTCCGTTCTGTACTGTTGAAAAAATCTACCAACAGCGGTTAACGTTATTCGTCCGAGGGGTAGCAGCTTCGCCTCATCAGTGTTAAAAAGAATTCGGTCACTAAACATGAACCTTTGTAGATTACCATCGCGCTCAATAGAGATGATCCTATCCCTTATTTCATTTGCAAACCTATTATTAAACGCTATCTCTATCGTATCTTGCTTTTTCTCCATTCGCATGATTTGAAATAATTTGCTATTCGCAACAAATTGGTAGAAAAGGAAAAATAGAAAGATTAGCAGCATTGCAATGGAGACATCTGTAAAAGCAGGCCAGATATTCAAAACTGACTTCTGTCGCATGCGCAGATCCATTTTACTTTACTCCTATCATTTCTTCCGAATAAATGGAATCCAATTACGAATTACAGGTCCCCAGCGGTATAAGTTGGGTTTACTCATTGTTGTGTTTAATGTATCTAACTTATTGCCAAGCGTTCCAAAGTTTTCACCGAGTGTATCAAATTTTTGAGAGATCTGGTTTAGGATTCTCTCAGTCCCTTGTTGAGTCAGTGTTTGTTGAAGTTGTTGTATGTTATTGTTCAGAGTTTGCATAATTTCCTTCTGCTCAGCAACTAATGAAGCTTGTCCTCCCAGATGCGCTTCAATGCGACCAAATACTTTATTTTGGTCTTCCAATGTTGAGCGAATCTCCAGTTCGCTAATTAACCTTGATAGCATATTCACCGATTCATTCTGATTTTCTATCAATTGTGATTTTATCCCATCAAAAACTCGGTTCTGACTTTCTATCAGATCGGATATTGTTCTTGCAATCTGATTATTGAGTTCTTCAAAAACATCGTTTTGTTTTTCAAGAGCAGAACGAATATCTAACCCACGTGCCGCTTCACGCAAATCATCTCTTACCAGTTGAAATTCCTCAACAATTATCTGTTGACTTTCTGTGATAGGTCGAAGTCTTTCCAGTAAGGTGTCAGCAAGTTCGTCAATAAATCTTGTTTGTGATTCCTGATACTCACGAATTGTATCCTTGAAGACTTCACTTTCTCTTCTAATGTCCGGTACAACATTATCTAAACCATTACGCAATGTTTCCTGATAGCCAGAAATTCGGTCCATTGATTCAGTTATTAATCCTTGGAAGGATTCAACGGTATTGTTTAAATTATCTTGCATTGCTTCTTGATAGTCAACGATATAATTTCTAAACGATTCAACAGTATCGTCTAAACCTTTGTGCATCGACTCTTGATATTTTTCAATATCTGACATTGACTGATTAACTAATTCTTTATAGGAGACAACTGCAGACTGATACTCATCAATTTTACCCATAGAATCTTGAGTCAATTTCTCATATGCCTTTACTGTAGTTTGTATTTCTTTTTGAGACTCCAACATCTCATTTGAACTCTTATGGAAGGTGTCTGATGCTTCTCCAAACATGTTTACAAAAACATATAGTTGTTGCAGACTCCCATCCCATGAAGAATCGGACAAACCAAGCAATCTTTCTCCCATTATATTCACAGTATTTTTAAACTCGTCAGTAGATTTAGTCAGTTGTCCTATATTAGATTCAATTGCTGCTTCTGGGGTTTGTGTGAAGTGGGGCATCACATCCGTTGATACAACTCTTTCAAAATAGGTCAGAAAACCTGAATTCACAAGATTAAAAG
This sequence comes from Candidatus Poribacteria bacterium, assembly GCA_003635315.1. Classification (GTDB taxonomy): domain Bacteria; phylum Poribacteria; class WGA-4E; order WGA-4E; family WGA-3G; genus MSPOR6. The sequence goes on along the minus strand of PYJD01000046.1, from coordinate 38,376 downwards.
CCCAACCAAAAAAGCCCAAAATCAATGATGTACCTAAACCTACTAATGTTGTAGCAAACGCTGTGTCCATTCCAGCAAGTGTTTGTCTTAGTGCTTCAGCAATTTGAGGAAACTGTTCAATGTCTTGAATGTCTTGTAGTACCAGTTGAACATCGTCAATTGCCAAAATCAAACCTCGTAGTGTTCCAATTAAACCGAGGATGATTAATATACCGAGAATGTAATTTGATAGAGATGCCTTTCTACTTGATACACCGGCATGGATATCACCAAGTACATCGTTATCAATTTGTCCTCCATTCTGTTTTATTTGAACTAAATCGTTAATGCGTCTATAAATGATAAATCGCTTATAAATGAAAGGTATAGGAATAAGAAAAACTTTTGCACTGCGTAACCTGTTGAGTAAATTGTCAATATCACCTAATCCATTATTGATTTTGAGATAGTTTTGAAAACGTTTTAAGATTATAGATTCGCCCAATAACCTCAAAGCATGTAACCCATAGACTACAAGCCCAATCCTGAAGAAGGTGTAAATCAAATCTATAATGCTTTTTCCAATTTGGTCAGCTTGGTCACCAAGACTAAGTATATATTGTATTAATTCATCCAATTAAGCAATCTCCTACTTTCAAATGTAGTCTATTTTAACAGTATCCGTTTTACTTTGCTTTTTATCTACGTCTGTGTTGTAATATCTCCATAATATTATGTTAAAACTATAGATAATACTAATGTATTTATCATTTTATCCAATTCGTGCAAATATTGCAACGAAATAGTAAGTCATTTTCTGTCTAACGGAGAAAGTATTTTGACAAGAACACTCAACTCCAAACAGAAACCGTTCCGTAAAATCCGCCTAATCCGCGATTCTGACAAAAGAAACCAACCTCCACAAAAACACTTACATTACACCAAACCCTCTTCTCCGCGAAATCCGTGATTCAGACAAACCCCGTTCCATGAAATCCACAATTCAGACAACCCATCACAAAACCTACCTAAAGACCAAAAATCCCAATTAAAATAAAAAATAATGAAGAAAAATCTATATACTTACATCTAAAGTAACATCCGTGAAAAATAAGGTTGCAAACGCATTACAAATATGTTAATATAGATTTTTATATAATAGAATATATAAGCAATGAAGGTTTATTATGTTATGATAAATTATGAATTAAAAACTCAACTGGTAAATACCGAGCAATTCTATACTATCCCTTTACCCGACTGGGTATATAGTAGATTGACAGAAAACACAGTTTTCAAGTTTTTCAAATTTTTAAAAATCACCTGCTTTTATGGATTCGCTATGAACACAGGTCCAGACTTACTACAAGACACTTCAAATTCGGAGATTTAAAAAACCGACTAAAAAAACTTGAAAAACTAAAAATGAATCCTACACAAATTTCAGAACTAAACACAGAGACTTTTGAAGGTGTATATAAACCAATAAATATTTGCACAGATATTCCATTTACTGACGACCAAAAACCGTATAATAACAGATATTAACTAACAACTGATAATTACTGGAAAAATATTAACAATTGTGAATATTATGCACAAAAACAGAAATCAAAGAAATAACACAAAAATGGTAAAATATGTAATTCCACTTTCTTCTATAATTAGGATAACAATCCCAGTCCAGTACTGGTCTAAAAGCTATAATTTCACCGAAATTAAATCCTACAGAATGTAGGAAAAAGTGTAACATTTTCCCGTTTTTCGACAATTTCTAAACTTATGAATTGAAACCAGTTAAAGCAGATATACACACAAAAAAATTAACGTTATAGTAATTAGAATTGCATTTCTCAAATAAAAAACTAATAAAACGAATGAATCTATCATGCGTGTAATGAAACTAAAATTCAGGAAAATCAGAAGTATTATGGCAGTCTGGATAGATAGGATATTGCACATTCAAACAATACAAAATCAATGGATGAGAAGAAAAGTAAAAGACACAAAATTCATCATTTTGCAAAATTCTTATACTCCTAAAAAAAGGGCTGTAAGCCCAGTGTAGTACTGGCGGGAGAAGGGATTTAGGAATGACACACAATGTGTCAAAAAGTGTAACATTTTAAACATATATAAAATTAAATTATTACTAATGTTAACATATAAAAAGGAGTAAATTTACAGAATAATAACCCATGGTTGAGTATAAATTACATAGCAAAACAGAGAAACATTCAAATATGATTTTTTGAGGAAATGTTCTAATACGGTCCGCGTGTTTTTTGTATCTTGTATATTTGATCCCACAAGGAATCCTAAACCCATACATCTGAATTATCTTGCAGTGTAAGGTCTTGTAGTCTATAATCAGAATATCATCAAGATAACATAGTAATACCATTTCTAATTGATAAAGTATCATTCCGAATCTTGAGTTTCTTTGTAGGAGCGACCTTTGGTCGCGACCAGGAGGTCGCTCCTACAGAAGAGAGTGTTGTATTAAGATTTGGTAATAGAATATATAGCGTATAGGAGAAAAACATGCAAGTTGGTCTCATGGAGGGTACAATTCGACGCGATTCACTGGAAGACACCCTTGATGCTGTTGTAGAACACGGGGTTCATCACTTACAATTTCATGTATCTGCATCTGGACCATCATCTGTCGAAATTCGTAAACAGTTGGATACGCGTGGGATACAGATCTCTGCACTTTCTGGTACATACAACATGATTGATCCTATTGTGCAGAAACGGCATGCAGGACTGAAGATGTTGCGTTTTGTCGCTGAACAGTGTGAAGTGTTGGGAACATCCGTAATTACCTTGTGCACAGGTTCACGTGATCCGCAAAGTATGTGGCGTTCCCATCCAGATAACAACACACCTGAAGCATGGCAAGATTTGGTTGAATCTATGGAGCAGGCACTTCAAGTTGCCGAAGACTATAACGTAACATTGGCGTTTGAACCTGAAGTATCAAACGTAGTAGATTCTGCGAAAAAATCGCGTCGACTCCTTGATGAAATGCAGTCTCAACATCTTAAAGTAGTGATGGATGGAGCGAATATATTCCATAAAGGTGAACTACCCAAAATGCAAGAGATATTGGATGAAGCTTTTACTTTATTGGGTGATGACATTGCATTAGCACACGCAAAAGATTTAGATCAGGATGGACAAGCTGGACACCTCGCTGCAGGAACAGGTTTGCTGGATTATGATCAATATATCGGTTTGTTAGACAAATGTGGTTATGATGGTGCAGTCGTTCTGCATGGACTCTCTGAGGAACAGGTGGGTTATTGTTGTAATTTCCTACGAAAGAAAATTAATGCATTGTAGAATATTGTATGTAAGGATACTTTACTTTTCACGAACACACGGATAATTCTTTAAGGAGAAGGTAATATGGCAACATTAGCACAAACTGAAGATCGTATTAGACCTTTATATATTGACGGATATACCGATCAGTTGAGTTATGCTCCCGGTGAGGAAATTGCGTTTAATGTTTCCACAAGTGCGGGGAGTTATTCCATTGAAATTGCACGAATTGGTGCGACGCGTGAGGTCGTGCACACACAATCGGATATCCCCGGTGATGCACAACCCATTCCGATCAATGCGTCATCACACGGATGTGGATGGACACCGACCTTTACCCTTGAAGTGCCGGATACGTGGGAAAGTGGTTTCTATGTCGGAACGCTTCGAGCATCCGATGGCGGAGCAGATGTCATCTATAGAAATCATCGTTCAGCTGAAAGTTCGTTGCACTTCATTGTTCGTGCAGCAAATCCAGGGGCAAAGACACCGATCCTACTTCAACTCTCTACAAATACCTATAACGCTTATAACAATTGGGGTGGGTTCAGCTTGTACGGGTATCACGGACAGAATACATTGCAAGGTAATCGTGTTTCATTTAATAGACCCAGTGGTGGGATGTTCAGTACTTGGGAATATCCCTTTGTTGTTTGGGCAGAACAGAATGGGTATACACTTGATTACGCCGCAAATAGCGATTTAGAATTTCACCCAGAGATATTAAAACATTATAAGCTTGTATTGAGTGTTGGACATGATGAATATTGGTCCGCACCGATGCGTGACAATCTTGAGGCATATATTGCTAATGGTGGAAACGCCGCCTTCTTTAGTGGAAATTCAGTGTGTTGGCAGGTGCGTTCGGAAGATGAAGGTCGCGCACTTGTATGTTGGAAACAGAGCTTCAACTTAGATCCAGTGTACAAAACTGATGACTATAGTACATTGAGTACTTTATGGAGTCATCATTTGGTAAAACGTCCAGAAAACGAATTGACGGGGGTCGGTTTCCTCCAAGGTGGTTATCACCTAAGTCATGGACAGTTTATGGATGGAGATGGAGCGTATACAGCACATCGTCCAGATCACTGGGTATTTGAAGGAACAGATTTATCAAGGGATGAGAAGTTTGGTGGACAGAATACTATCGTTGGATATGAATGTGATGGATGTGAATTCACACTTCAAGATGGTCTACCAGTTCCTACCTATCAAGATGGAACACCCGATGGATTCACGATTCTTGCAACTGCACCTGTCCGTTGGCATCCAGATGATTGTGAATGGTATGAGCATTGGGAGCAGGGATATACTGGAGCTGCAACGATGGGGATTTATACGAAAGGTGGAACCGTATTTACTGCTGCTACCACGGATTGGTCGCACGGTTTAGCAGGTGGGGATGCTGTGGTTGAACAGATTACGCATAATGTTTTGCAACGTCTTTCGGAATAAGTGTGTGAGATAGTTGTTATTTGCTTGCGAAGTCATATTTCTTTACGCTGAAATGAAAGATGTGTCCCTGCAAAAAGCACAACAAAGAATAGGAACAACAGCATTGCATTCGGAATTGCTTCTTTAAACGCATCCTCTAAATGCACCTTGTCCTGGAATTTAGGAATGCTTTCAAAAGGTACAGGTTTGGTGGACATCCCTTCTCTGACAAAGGGAACATGTAAACTGTCTGGATCTGCTCGGTCGGCGGATATAAGGAAAGCGTTAAATTCAGTCTCATAATTTTCAGCATTTCTCATGAAATTCAGATGCCTTTGAAATCCAGTTCCTGCCAAAGATTCTATTGCATATTGTAGAATTGCAGTTGGTGAGACACGATTGAAATCCCTTGCAACTTGAATCTGATATATCTGCGCATTTAGAAATTCTTTGTTCAAACGTTTCCATTCTTGCACTTCCTCATCCATGAATTCTGCCCAGAGTAATGTTGCTGGAGATGGTGGACGAGTACGCGTTGGGGCTTCATCCCCTAAGCCTTGTTCCTCGTAGCGTTCAAGGAGTCCATTACGTGCGAAAAATACCGGACTGGGACCGCGTTCAATTGATGGTATGTTTACCCCACTCATGATTGTTCCGACCGTTGAGGGTACAAGGATAACCCAAATTACCCATATAAGGAGAAGGATTACAAGGCTTGTTGAGGCATTGTTTGTCAGAGTAGACACGAAGAGTCCGAGAACAATAAAAATGGAGATATACATCATACCCACAACGAAGATTGCTGTGAGTCTACTCCATTCTTGCGTATTTAATTGGAGTGTTCCAGAGATATGTAACAATAGAAGGTTAATCAAGACACCGCTAAGCAACACCACACCAAGACTGATCAGACTACTTAAAAACTTGCTGGTGAGTACTGTGCGTCGTGCGACGGAATTTGATAAGGTCAGCCGGAGTGTTCCACGTTCCACCTCACCGGAAATCGTGTCAAAGGTAAAAACAAGGGCAAGGAAACTGAGTACACTGGAAATGATAAGTGTCCAATCGATATTTAAGAAGATTGGAAAAATATCTGTTGCTGTTATTGGCGGAAAAGTATCATATTTGAGTCTCCATAATCCAGAACGTCCTCCCCAATTCCATCCTGAATAACTTCCTGATACAAGCTTGGGTAAATTGTTTTCACTGCCGTGCGCACAGAAAGACAGAGGCGAAGGCATCTTGTGAAGTCCACCGGGACCGTGAAGGACGAAGTTATATAGATTACTACTTCTCTGTTCCAATTCTGTTAAAGACTCTGCAACCTTCTGTCCATATTCTGGTTGTTGTGTTCTGTATTCGTCAATGTGTCCTAAGGCATTGACAATCATTAAGAAAGCAGTAAGCAGCATCGCAAGTACAAAACGAAGGCTACTTACCTGTTCAAAGAGTTCCCGTTTGACAATATGCCACAACATCTCACACCTCCAGCCGACTGAAAATCATAAAGGTAGCCATAAATAGCACAAGGTTAAGGAGAAAAAGCAAAAATAGGTCGGGTAGTGCGCGTGAACTTGCATCTTCAAATACGTCAGGTGGATTATAAACGAATCGTGGTGCATCATTCCAGCGAACTTCTCCTTTATCACTGGCAAACCATTGTCGCGAACTGAATGCCTTTTTGTCATGGAAATAGTCCAGTACCCTTTGCCTGTATTGTCGTCCAGTTTTGAAAAAGTGTTCCATTCTGAAAAGATCAGTCCCTGCCCAAGCCTCAGTCGAGAGATGATATAAGCCTGTTGGAGAAAATCGCAAAGCATTTCGGGCAATTCTGGATTTACGAATGTAGGTCTCAGCAAAGGCGTTTTTTCGTGCCCTCCAAATTGTTTCAGCAGCGCGAATATGCAGAGATGTTAAATCTTGAAAATAGGCTTTTACTGTGGGAATATTGGGTTCGGATTCATCTGGAATATACGTGAAATTTTTACTCAGGTGTAGATATCCTCTTGATCCCCCACTGCTGATGCTATCTTTTAGTAGAGACGGACTTTCAAAAGGATCTCGTAATTTCTGTATATCCCGATAGAAACGCTCCGATATCTGCTCAATCTCTCGGTTCGTCTGCTCTATTTTTTCCTCTGTATCAATAAAGCGATTCACAAGGAACAGACTCACGTTTGGGTAGAGTAGAATCAAAACTACCCAGATGAACATTGAAACAATTAGCGATGTCGCCGGACGGTGAATCATGCTGGAGATAAGTAATCCGATGAGATAAAAGGTGGAAATATAGACAATCGTGGTGAGTAAGATTCCACCGATTCGAAAGAGGTCATCCGCAGTATATTGGATAGCACTTGACTGAAGTTGTAGAAGCAATGCGAACAGAAAACTAATCAGAAGAGGCAGTGATAGGCAAACTATTGCACCGACATATTTTCCCAGTATAACGACTCCTCGTCCAACAGGATTAGAAAGGGTAAGGCGTAGTGTGCCGTTCTCGCGGGCACCAGCTATTGCGTCATATGCAAAAACCAGCGCGAGGAGACTTAGAAGAATTTGGAAGATAGATACCAGATCAATATCGGCGAGTAAATGTCTGAAAGGATTTTTTAATCCTGTGCTTTGATATTGATATACCTTATCCCATAAGTAGGGCACCTTTCCAATACGGATTCGGATAGAATTCTTCGCTCGCTTGTCGAGTCCTTGATTAAACACGCTTAAAGGGTTAGGAGCTCTATCAATATCTGCTTTAAAAGATGAATACGTGTGTGCGATAAAGGTTTTTTCTTGGTGTGTTTGGAAATCCGCGTTGTAACTCGCGAGTCTTCGCTCATAATTATCCGTTAAAACGATGGTTCCTGCTATTACAAGAGACATACAGGTTATAACCGTAACAAAAAAGCGGAATGTCATCAAAGTTGTTAAAATTTCACGTAGAATCAGCGTCCAAATCACTTCTTGTTCCCTTTGTATATTTTGTTGTGTGTAGGTTTCAAGTTAATAATGTTCAGATCATACAGTTTTTACTTATACTTCTGTTTGGATGCACTATGTTAGCGAAGATATGGAGTAAAATATTTTTCGATCTTTTGATATTTTTCAACATGTTTGTTATACTGTATAACACTTCATCGCAATAGGATGCTGTTAAGAGGTTTCCGCTAACCCTTCTATATCATAAGTTAGACAAATCCTCTTATTTACTTGCTTCTGTATTCTTCAACCTAACAAACACTGAACCGTCGTTTGACGTTCTCAATCTGGAGTATAAGATGCCTGATGACCGTCCGAATATCGTGCTAATCACAACTGACCAACAACGTGGAGACTGTTTAGGAATTGATCCAAATGCCCCCGCATGCTTACAGACTCCCAACTTAGATTGGATTGGTCGAAGCGGAACTCACTTCCATCGAGGGTATGCTGAATGTCCGAGTTGTATTCCTGCCCGACGCGGTCTCATGACAGGAACAGCACCCGCTGCCAACGGTATGGTAGGATATACAGGGGCAGATTGGAATCCGCCGCATACACTTGCTGGGGAGTTATCTGCAGCGGGGTATCAGACAGAAATGATTGGGAAGCTACACCTGAGTCCACCTCGTAAACGATTCGGTTTTGACCATATCCAATTATCCGATGCTACACATGGCGTTGCAAATAATGATTATGTTGAATGGTTGCAGCAATACCATCGTAGGGATGACTATGATCCCGGTATGGCACACGGTATAGCTGCGAATGGATGGGTTGGACGTCCGCACCATTTACCGGAGGAACAGATGCATACCTTCTGGTGTGTAGACCGTGCTCTAAAATTCATTCAAAAACGTGATCGGTCCGTACCGTATTTTCTGAACATTTCCTTCATAGATCCACACCCACCGTTGACCCCACCTGCTCATTATTATGACCGTTATATTCAACGTGATTTACCTCCCCCAGTGGTTGGTGATTGGGCACCAGAATTTGATGGTGCACAGAAAGGATTGAATCCAAATGCTTGGGAGATCTGTCTTGATAGTCATGATATGAACTGTGCCCGTGCTGCGTACTATGGTATGATTAACTTTATTGATGATCAGGTCGGTCGTCTGTTACAGAATGTCGGTGATCTGAATGACTGTCTCGTCATTTTCACATCTGATCACGGTGAGATGCTTGGGGATCACAATATGTTCCGAAAGACCTTTCCTTACGAAGCATCTGCACGTGTGCCTTTCCTCATACGAGCACCAAGACGTTGGGGGTATCCACAAGAAAATGTATGCCGTAGTCCTGTCGGTTTACAAGATATAATGCCGACCATTCTGGATGCTGCGAATATTGCCATTCCAGATACCTGCACGGGTAAGAGTTTACTTCCTATTATGAAAGGGAAGACTGAAAGTGTAAGGGATTGTCTACACGGGGAGCATTCTGGTTGCTATGAAAATAGACATGGGAACCACTATTTGGTTGATGGGAAGTATAAATATATCTGGTATTCACAGACCGGTCAAGAACATCTATTTGATTTGGAAAATGATCCACATGAAACTCGTGATTTAACCAAACAAGATGATGCTGAAACACAATTAACGCCATGGCGCAATCGACTGATAGATTTTCTCAAGGACCGTCCTGAGGGATTTACAGATGGGGAACAACTAATTTCCGGACAAACTCATAGGGCTTTATTACCAGATTATGATCCGAATGCTACCTATCCTTATTTGTAGTAATCTTTAAATATGTTACCCTATTTGCTATGAATAAGAAAACATCTACACTCTCATTAATGCATACACCGGGTGCTATACTCCTCATCTCCTGCTATGAACTCGGACACAGACCAATAGGGTTGACGCGTCCACTAAATGCATTTGAAGAAGCAGGATTCTTACCGCATACAATAGATATTGCCGTTGAACCGCTGGATACAGACAAGGTCCAAAACGCAAAATTCATCGGTATTTCTGTGCCGATGCATACAGCACTTAGACTTGGTGTTCATCTACTGCAACGCATCCGTGATCTCAATCCAGATGTTGTAATATGTATGTATGGACTCTATGCGGAACTCAATGCAGACTACCTATACTCACTCGGTGTTGATTACTGCATAGGTGGGGGTGATGTTTCTATACAACTTGTGGAATTGGTACAGTCTCTTGAAGAAAATGAAGAACAGGAATTACCCGCAATAGATGTGTCAATCGGTAAACTACCTACCTTAGAAAAGTATGCACAATTTGAGGATAACGGTGAGGTACGACACGTCGGGTATACAGAAACAACGCACGGGTGTAAACATCTCTGTACACACTGTCCCATTCCACCAGTGTATAATGGAAAATTCTCACCCGTACCACAAGAAATAGTGCTGAAAGAAATACACAAACAGGTAGCGGAAGGTGCTACACATATTACATTCGGTGATCCGGATTTTCTCAACGGTCCACTGCATGGTCTCCGTATTCTTCGCGCAATGCATGAAACCTATCCTGATATTACCTTTGACTTCACCACAAAAATTGAGCATATTCTAAAGCACGGAAAACACTTCCCAGAATTCGCAGAACTTGGTTGTCGTTTTGTCATCTCTGCTGTAGAATCATTAAGCGAAACTGTCTTGACAATATTAGAGAAACAACATACCCGTTCTGATGTTGAAGACGCAATTGAGATTGTTCATGGAGAGGGGATTGCATTACGACCCACATGGGTTCCATTTACACCGTGGACAACCTTAGCTGATTATTTGGAAATCCTCAAATTCGTTGATACCCATGGTCTTGTCTATCATGTCGATCCAGTTCAGTTTGCCGTTCGTTTGTTAATTCCACCCGGATCATACCTGCTTAATCGAACCGAGACAAAAGCACTACCACTTACACTTGATGAAACAGCCTTTAGTTATATCTGGGTTCATCCGGATACGCGTATGGACGAACTACATAAAACGGTGAATAGTTTAGTGGAAAATGACACACGAACGGGTGTAGACTTTTTGGATACATTTTATCGTATATGGGAAGTTGCCACGGGTCTGAGTGGAAAATCTCCACCGAAGATTAGCAAGAATATACATTTAGCAGCACCACGTATTACCGAAGCTTGGTTCTGCTGAGCAGAACCAACTGAGGGGCAGTTTGCCCCAATACAGATATAATTATTCTTATATGGTGAAATATTGATATAATTACACACATTACTTGTAGGAGCGATCTCCGAATCGCGATCAAACCCTTTGGTAATCGGGAATCGGAATTCCCTCCTACAAGTCAGTATATAGAATAAATCATATATTCTACCATAGGAAACAGAATTTGAGGATTGTAGCGAATACAGGAACATTACTACTAACATAAGATTTGGCAAAGGGGAATATATGTCAGAACAATTACAAGATCTACTTCAGTTGGATACCATCCCAATTGCAGTGACATTTCACGAATCACAACCGAATGATGTCTCCCGTGTGGATAAAGTAGAAGCCTCAGGATGCACATATTGGAAACGCGCATCAGAAGGTAAGACCTTTTATACGGAGGCATCCGATCATTATAATTGTCCCATCGGGTGTTATACACACAATGTGGCGTTATCCGAAGAACAGATGAAGGAATTGGAAAATACGCTCGGACTCATGGGAGAACTTGGTTATATTTCAATGGATGAAGTTCCTGGGATACCCAAGCGAGGCGAGACATTCCATCATGCAGTATATTCTCCATTAGAAGATGTTACTGGTATACCTGATGTTGTTCTTGTATCCGGTTCACCGAAGCAGATGATGTTATTAGCTGAAGCAGCAACCGCTGCCGGTATCGGAACTGAAAACAGTATCATGGGTAGACCCACATGTGCTGTCATACCCGCCGTCATGGATTCCGGTCAAAGTGCAAGCAGTTTAGGGTGTATAGGGAACAGGGTTTATACTGCACTTTCTGATGATGATTTCTACTTTGCCTTCCCAGGTAAACATACTACCTCTATCATTGAGAAGTTAGAGATGATCATCCATGCAAACAGTGAATTGGAAAAATACCATCAGCAACGTCAAAAGGATGTTTGAATGAAGAGGGTTGCCGTGGTTACGGGTGCTGCAAGTGGTATCGGTCGCGGTATGGCGGAACGTTTTGCTGCGGAAGGGATGGCAGTCGTCCTTGCTGATATAGAAGAAAAGCCTTTAGAAAAACTTGAGACTGAATTGACTCGTAAAGGTGCGACCATTCTGAGTGTAAGAACGGACGTTTCTAAATCTGAAGAGGTGGAGAATCTTGCTGAACAAACATATCATGCTTTTGGACATGTGCATATTCTCTGTAATAATGCTGGAGTCGTATGTAGTCGTCCGATTTGGGAACACACAATTGAAGATTGGCAATGGGTGTTAGGCGTAAACTTGTGGGGTGTAATACACGGTATCCGGGCATTTGTTCCCCGCATGTTGTCTCAAAACACGAAATGTCATATTGTAAATACCGCCTCTATTTTAGGGATGGTGAAAGGTCCAGGTGAAGGGATATACAAGGTAACCAAACATGGAGTTGTGGTGTTATCAGAAACCCTTGCCGATGAATTAGCACAGAAAAACTCAGAAATCCAGGTGCATGTTTTGTGTCCAGGTTGGGTTCGTACGGGTATATTGGAATCTGATCGAAATCGTCCAGACAAGCAACAAAATCACAAGGTAGAATCCATTGGGGGAATAAGCAATGCGCAATTAGAGATGGAAGCAGGGATGTCCCCTGAAGAAGTTGCTGATCATGTATATAAGGCTATTCAGACAAGTACATTCTATATTTTCACACATCCTGAACAAAAAGCACTGGTTCAAGAACGTATGGAAAACATCATAAAATAGTATACGATCAAATAAGTATTTATTTTATGTTTTTTCTTACATATAGATGATTAATACGATAGACTTGATTAAACACTGCCAATTCCATATAATCTAATCATATAGATACTACATTTCCTGGAGTATATCATGAAAACCCATGCGATCTATTCAAGATTCAATATATACGTAATTCTTATAGTAGGTTTATGTGTTTGTTCAATTGCTTTAGCACAACAGAAACCTAATGAGAATATACTAACAAAAGAAATTAATTATTCACATGTTGATGGTGGAAAAAAGTTAACTTTAGAAGTATCTAAGCATTTAGGTTTTAAGTCTGATGAAATCAATAAATTGATCCATGTTTTATCTGTAAGCCAGTTAAAGAATATAGACACTTCTTTTGAAAATGTAACGATTGAATTACTAAAACCAGCTAACTCTGATATTCATCCCAAATCACTTGTTATACGTGAAATCAGATCAAGTTCTTTAAGTAATTTAGAGTTAAAGCATATAGAAGAAATAGAACTGTCTAAGGATGTGTTAGAAAATTTAAACATAAAAGACAAGTACATAGTAGTTCTTAAGAATGCCATAGCTAAACGTAATAGGGTATACATTAAGCTCCACAATACAACAAAAAGCCGAATCAACCTAAAAGATTGGCAAATTCGTATCACCTATGGGTTCGATCCATTTTTGAAGAGGGATAAAGATCCACGGATAATTGATATAATGAACTATGTTAATCAGGAGGAGAAGGGTGCAAAATCCCCTAAACTGGATAAGGCTGCACCTGACTTTATATTCCCAGGATACATTACATTGACTCGGAAAATTGATTTTAATTTACTCAATGATCCTACCAAGACTCGGAGTGAGCAATTAGATGCTATATCGGATGGAATGAAAAATGAGAATTGGACAATTAATTGGATGCACAAGTTAACAACCACAATTCCAAATTGGGTTGAAATTCATGAGGATATAGATAATATAATTGAAAATAAAGGCAAAAATAACATTATATGGATCGATCCAGATACCCAAAATAGGAAGATACAGCAAAGAATAATAAAACCGCGTAGTAATGATAACTTACAGCCAATTGATGATCGATAATTTCTTATTATTGAATTATCTCAATAATGAAAATAAGTTCTCATATATTCTGTAGGAGCGATCTCCGAATAGCGATCAAACCCTTTTATAATCGGGAATCGGAGTTCCCTCCTACAAGTCAGTATATAGAATTAATTGTATAATCTGCCATATTCGACAAAGATGATATAAATTCTGCTAAAGTGTAAGCTATAATTACAGAGTTATTCAACTCTTTTCTTTTTTAAGAGATTTATACCTTCACCGAGTAAATATAAGAATATTCCTCCATAGATTGCAGCTATTAATTCCATTCTTGTTATGTAACCAGCAAATGCACTAACAAGACCAAAACTCATCATTGTTAAGACGATAATTTTCATGAAAATAATCATGATCTCTCCTTAATCTATTCTGTTATATCTTGACAAGGATTGTATTATACCATTTATATTTACAATAGTTCTAAATTGTTTTTTTGTTGCGATACCTTGGGCAGGTTATCATCATAAAAAACAGGTAAGAGCATCAGCGAATTGACGCAGCCGAATTGCAGCGTATATCAAACTTGATACAGCCATCCGACATTCAGAAAGTCATCACAATCTTGGGAGCTAAGTTGCTGATTTTAAAACACAACTTGAATTCTCAAATCAGGATGGGACTACGCTCCATTAACGCAAAATCCAAACTGCATGCTCCGACTCGTCGGTGCGTGATAGTCTTTAAGTCGAACCCCTATTAAGAAATAACTGGAGATTGTATATAAGTATTTTAAATGGAAAGATTGCACTCGTCACAGGTGCTGCGGGAGAGTTCGGCTTAGGTCGCGCTATTGCAGTTAGGTTAGCAAAAGATGGTGCGGATGTCGTCGTTAATGATGTCGTCGAAAAACCATATAACTTAGATGATTCTGATTGGAAAGGACTACAATATGTCGTTTGTGAAATAGAATCGCTTGGTAAACGCTCCTACGGCTTTGTAGCAGATATTACGAACTCAGATAAAGTATTTGCCATGATAGAAAAAATAGTATCTAAGTTGGGTAGTATAGATATACTCGTTAATAATGCTGGATCTAAACCAGGCAAAGACCGAGTACTTGCTGTTGACTTAGATGAAAAAGAATGGGATAGAGTCATCAAAGTAAATGCGAAAGGGACATTTCTTTCTTCACAAGCTGTCGCGCAACATTTTTTAGAAAAAATATACAAGGTAAGATTATCAATATATCTTCTGTAGTGGGAAAAGAAGCTATGCCTAAATACGCAGCATATAGTGCGTCAAAGTTTGCTATTATAGGATTCACTCAAGCTCTTGCTCTTGAACTTGCTCCTTATCAGATAAACGTAAATGCTGTCTGTCCAAGTTTAGTCGATACAGAAAGGGTTACCCAACTCGTTAATACTCTGTCTGAGAATGATGAACAATTCAAAGATAAGTATGTAGAACTCTTACAGAACAGATCAGGTTTAGTTCCACTGGGCAGACTGGCAACCAGAACAGACGTTGCTAATATAGTATCTTTTTTGGCATCAGAACAATCAAACTTTCTAACAGGTTTAGCTATACCTGTAGCTGGTGGATCAATGGTTCATTAAAATGGATTGAAACTATAAACTTTTCACATATGTGATCAGAAGGCTATAACCATAGAGTTTTCAATTTATCTCTATTATAAGAGGATCTATAGCTTATCCATTACCCTTCCCAAGTAATTATCAAGTAAAAATAAAAAGACTCCGCCATAGATTGCAGCTACAAATTCCATAAAAGTTATATTTCCAGCAAGTATAAAAACAAGACCAACGATCATCATTATTAAGACGATAATTTTAATGAAAATACTCATGATTTCTCCTTAATTATTTCTGTTTTATCTTGACATAGATTATATTCTTTTTTCTTTCAACAGGTTATTCAACGCCTACTCTATTCCATTGTATATTATCTCCACATGAAGGACATATTCCATTTCTGGCACGTTGGGTAAGACGTTGACGTGTCCACTGCTTTCCACATCCACACCGTCCCAACCACCGTGGGGTTGTATGTTCTACACGGTGACACCTCTCGGCGGTACATCCTATCTTTTCCGCTACAGCTTTCCATACTGCATCGTGTCCATGATCAGGTCCTACGATCGCATGCGCGATTTCGTGGAGAATTGTGTTGCGTATTTCTGATTTATTAGCTTTTAAACAGTATGTGACGGATAGGGATATCTGCTTTTCTTTATATCGACATATTCCTGCTCGTGCGGGTGCAAGGTCAAATCCAAAATTCCAACCGGTTCCAAGTTCGTTCTTATCCTCATGTTTTTGTATTAACTGTATCCCCATAGTTTCAATATCAGGAAGTGAGATTTGTGGGTTGACGAATGTTTCGGTGATTTCCATTCCTCCGTATGGTACATTCCAGATTGTTCCTTCTGTTGATGCTACCTGTGCATATCGATGAAACAATCTCTGTATAGTACCGTGAATCTTGTTTTGTGTTTTATCATAAAAGATGACCTTCGTTCCTGGTGGAAATGCTGCACCAGCAAAATCGGATGAAACTGTTTTCAACAGAAATACTCCTTTGATGCTTCAGTTGTTTGTTAAATATGATACAGAATAGCTTGGTATTATGTCCAATTTAGATTGACACCTTCACCCCTGACAGTTTATAATGAAAGATAATACTAAATATGGAGAATGTTCGTGTCTCGGTTTATCCTGTTACCCCTTAGTAGGGTAATTCTTTGTATCTGTATGCTTGGACTACTTGCATGTGGAACTGGAGAAATCCAAAATTTCGAGGGTATTCAAATTCTATCAGATCTACGGACTGATCGTTTAGACATCAGGATTTATCTGGTGGATAGAAACGGAATACCACTTATTTGGAATCAGAGTATCCTTAGTCCGAATGTAGGAGTGAGTACAATTTCAGAAGCAGATTTCACTACCCATGCAACAGTTTACTCCATACGTGAGGAAAAGGCACATAAAAAAGTTTATGACGGCAGATTGTATGATGTTCGTTGGTATCAAGAACCGAATAGTATTGATCGTTTACTCACAGCAGAGATTCCCCGCAGGTTAATAGAAGATGATCCTGATCGGGATACATATTTAGGTATGGTTATTGTTGAAATAAAAACTGAAAAACAGGGACCGTTTACGGATTCCGAAGAACGAACTGCGATCTATAGAAAACAATAATGCCTATTCACACACAGGATTACCGACATTGGGAAGGCACATTCATACGTCAAAAATATAGACGATGGTGGGTAATTGCCAAAGCAGAACTAAAACTACTGGCACAACGAAAAATTGTCAGATTAATCGTTGCAATTCCACCAATAATTTATGTCTTAACCTATGGAATCCTAATATATATCCACAACATTTTACCCGAACAGCTATCCACATTTATTACAATAGATAACGGATTTTTTCAGAAATTTCTCTTTAGTCTTTCTACATTTCCTACCGCTCCTTTGATAGCGTTAGTTGTTATATTCGGTGGTTCCGGTTTAATCTCTAATGACCTGAAACATAATGTTCTTTCATTATACCTTTCGAAACCAATATCTTGGATGGATTATCTGATAGGAAAATTTATTGTTATTGGCGTACTACTTGTTTGCATGACTTTAATTCCGGGTCTACTTTTGTACCTTGAGCATGTATTACTCACCGATACGCCATTCTTTAAAAAATATTTCTGGGTGCCATTCTCTATCATCCTCTATTCAGCAATTATCATCGTAACTACAGGTTTACTGATGCTGCTGTTTTCTTCTCTAACCAAGAATTCCATGTATGCGATAATAGGTTTCAGTTCTGTTTGGTTTGGATTACCTGTGATTCATGCAATCCTTTCTGAGATTCTATCGACCAGTAAAGTAGCTTTAGTCTCAATATGGGCAAATATTGATAGACTTGGTAGGGCGTTATTCGGAATGGAAAGTGGCTACGATGTACATTGGTTTTGGACAATCCTCATTTTGTCGGCTGTATCCTCATTTTGCATTTTCATTCTACGCCAACGAATCCGTGCGGTAGAGATTGTCAAATAGGTATTCTTACTTTAGTCTTGCCCCATTTGCATCCCACATCTCGCCTTCAGAATATATCTGAGGTGGTGTTAATGGTGTAAGGGTTGGTGTCCAGTCTGGACGAAATTGTTGTATTAATCGGACAGCGTTTTGATATGCTATGTTTTCCTTAGTAGCATCATCAATCTTCGCAGATTCAATTTGCCTCTGAACAAGTCGGAAATCGTAATACGGTAAGTCGCTACCAAACATAATTCTATCTTTGTTAAGATTATTAACAAGATGTACTAAATCCCAACTCTCGTCAGCCCCTTCCGGTTTTTGAGCCACATCATACCAGATATTATCTTGTTTAGCACACTGATTAATAGCATCAAGATGTCCACCTTTATTCATTGAAACATGTCCGATGATGAAAGTTATAGAGGGAAATCGTCTTGCATAAGCTGCGATATTTGCCGTTGAACCTGCTTGATGTAGTAGACACAACCCATTATGCATTGCTACCACCTCAAGAAAAGCATACAATTCTCCACCAAGTGAATGACCTGATAATCCAGGATGACACACGAATCCAACTAACCCATCATCTTGCATTGCTCTATCAAGTTCATCAGCACCCGCTTGTTCATGGCGTACCTCCACAATTCCAAGTCCAATCGGAAAACGTTCAGGATACTTTTTACATGCGTTCGAAATCACTTCGTTCTGTGCTCGTGAATCTAAAACACCACGTGCTTGTGGACCCCCTGCGGTAGGACATGGAATTGCCCCAATAACATCCGCAGATGCCATTCGAGCTAAACATTTTCCAACACTTTGTCCAACCACTGGGGCACGAGAAACGGTCATGCCAATGTGGCAATGTACGTCAATATAGGGAAGCATAAATTCTCCTTTTGTAACAGTTAGGTAGGTATAGGGGCATAGGTATTATAACCATCTGTCCTGTCTTCACCTTGAAGCAGGTATATGTGGTGTGCACGTCGCCAATTCGCACCGTGATAGAATACATTTGCTGGCATATAACGCATCGTATACCCGCATCTCCTTTTATTGGACACGTTTCGACTCGAGTTATGGATTGTCCACGCATCGTGAAAATGACACTCCCCAACCTCTAATTCAAGGTTAACCGCTATAGATGTGTCCAGATCATCTTCGACAACTTCACTCCCAAAGAGATTGTTATCACGTTCAACGGATTCATATCGGCGATCTCGATGGTTGTGACTTCCAGGAATCACACGCATACAACCGTTTTCTATCTTAGATTCATCAACTGCCAACCACATAGTTATAACATGCATCGGCTCTAACATTTTACCCCAATAGACACCATCCTGATGCCATGGTACCTCCATGCCGTCGTTCTCCCGTTTACTTATAAAATGACTGGACCAAAGCACTATATCTGGACCGATAAACCGTTCCACCACCTTTAACACATTAGGATGTGTTAGGTATTTAAAGAGATATGGATGCTCAAAATGAGGTACATCCATCTGTTCTGGACGTTTACCTTCTGGTAGATTCTCAATCATCTCGTCAACATATTCTCGTAATTCATCCAGCTCCGGTTCTGTGAAGATACGACCAAAAGATAGATAACCGTTATCATTGTAAAAACTCACTTGCTCGTTAGAGACTGATGTTTCCAATTGCCAACTCATGCGTCACCTGTTTTATAGAATACTATGATAATACCAGATATTTTTTATTTTCAAGTATACCATATCACTTTTTTAATGACTACATATACATTAATCTGACTCTAAGATAATTTTCTTCATCTCTATGTATTGCCACCGGAAATTTGGACCAGGGTAGTGGCACCAAAAGAACAGCAAGATAAGCAATTATCTATAATTCACAAGTCAGTAACCAGTATAAGAATAATATCAGAAAAAACATCGGAAATCTTCTCAAAATTGAGGTGGAAAATCCGAAAGGTGATTCCGTCTCTTTTAATTGCATACCAATCCATTTTATGCTATCCTACTCATCAAGGAGACAGCGAAATGCATCAGTCCACAGATACCCACCGCACCACGAAAGACTTATCCCCAGAAGAATTAGCACAATACAAACAGCCACTCGACCAGCACTTACAAAACCGGACAGTGGATGAGGAATTGTTGCAGCGCGCGTGGCAAACCGCACATAAGGTCGCAGCAATGCTCTACCAAGATTTTGAGGCAACACAAGTCGCGGTATTCGGTTCTCTTACGCAACGACAGTCCTTCTCAAAATGGTCGGACATCGACATCGCTGTATGGGGTATCCCCAATGACAAGTATTTTCGGGCAGCATCAGTAGCATCTGACATCAGTGGTCTATTCAAGGTAGATCTGGTTGATTTTAAGAATTGTAAAGGATTATTTCGTGAGAGAATTCAGAGTCAACTAACACTTATTGATAAAGGAGCAACCTATAAAGTGGATAGGTCAACACTGATACAACGTATCTCTGATGAACGTATAAAAATAGAAAGTACTATCAAAAAAATAGCTGAGCGATTAGAGAAAATCAAAACTGCACCAATCATTTACAAAGAAGAGATAGAAATAACAATTGCAAAAAATATTGTTGACTGTTATAGGGGAATAGAAACCATTTTTACACAGATTGCTATGGATATTGACCTACGCATGCCAGATGGAAGTAGATGGCATAAAGATTTGTTGACGCAGATGTTAGAACCACACGCTGAAAGACTGCCTGTGATTTCTGAAGCAACTTACGAGATTTTGGAAGAACTTTTAGAATTTCGTCACGTTTTCAGAAATATCTACGAAGAAAAACTCGTCTACGAAAGAACGGAAAAAAATGCCAAGAAGATAGGTGAATTGTTTGACCTCCTCTCCAAAGAACTTGATACATTCATTGCTTACTTAGAAAACCACGAAAATCACTGATCTGACCCTGAATTAGAACGATCAAGTAATCCTTACACTAAGCCTGATTTCTCACCCCTTGACAACCTATGATTCGTATAGTAGACTCACCGTTATGAAAATTGTAGTTGCACCAGATTCATTCAAAGGGAGCGTAACAGCATTAGAGGCAGCGAAAGCCATCGAGCAAGGACTTTACCGTGTGTTTCCAGAGGCAAACATTGAGAAAATCCCCATGGCAGACGGTGGGGAAGGAACAGTCCAATCCCTCGTCGATGCAACCGGTGGACTTATCAGAACAGAACATGTACTCGGTCCACTCGGAAATGAAGTTGAAGCTGAATTTGGAATACTATCAGATGGAGTAACCGCAGTCATTGAAATGGCATCTGCATCGGGGCTTACACTCGTCCCAACAGATATAAGGAATCCTTTAAAAACCACAACCTTTGGTACAGGACAACTTATTCATGCAGCATTAGAATTCGGATGTAGACGACTGATTATCGGCATTGGTGGAAGTGCTACAAATGATGGTGGGACTGGCATGGCTGAGGCACTGGGAGTGAAATTTCTAAAAGGTGATAGAACTTCTATTGAACGAGGTGGAGGGGGTTTAGCGGAATTAGAATCAATAGATATTACAGATTTACACCCAGCAATTTTGGATACGGAAACAATTGTCGCTTGTGATGTTAACAATCCACTGACCGGACCAGACGGAGCATCACATGTCTATGGACCACAAAAAGGTGCGAATCCAGAGATGGTGAAGACGCTTGATGCGAATCTCGTACACTATGACGCAATCCTAACACGGACACTCGGTAATTCATTCAATAATACGCCTGGAGCAGGCGCAGCCGGTGGATTAGGTGCAGGATTGATGGCGTTTCTCAAAGCTGAATTAAAACTCGGTATTGATATCATGATTGATGCCGTCAATCTAAGAGAACGGATGAAAGGCGCAACCCTTGTCTTTACGGGTGAAGGTCAATTAGATTTTCAAACTGCCTTTGGGAAAACACCTGTAGGTGTAGCAAAAGTAGCCAAATCCTATGACATTCCCGTTATAGCAATTGCGGGTAGTATCGGTGAAGGGGCAAAAAACGTATATGCGGAAGGTATTGATGCTATGTTAGGAATCGCTCAAACCCCTATGTCGCTTGAAGATGCTGTATCTGATGCTGTACCTTTAATAGCCGACACAGCAGAACAAGCTGCGCGTCTACTTTCAATTGGTAATTGGACATCTAAATAATCCACCGATTTCAAGAATAAACTCCTCTTCGGATAGGAAAAAAATCCTGATTGGAATAGTTAACTACAGCTTAATACATAAGCACAACATTTTACTGTCAGGAATAATGATGAGTATTCACACTTGACATTTATTCCCTATGACAATATAATATAATACATACAACCCTACATTTAAGGACAATCCTATACCAATGAAATACATCCTAATTGCACTCCTTACATCCGCTCTTTTTATACCAAACATATATGCGGAAGTAACATATAGCGAACATATCGCTCCGATTTTACAAAGAGAATGTCAAAGCTGCCATCGACAAGGTGAAGTCGCTCCTTTCCCTCTCACAGACTATGGTCATTCCAAAGCATGGGCAACTGAAATAGCTGAATATACTAAAGAACGTCTAATGCCTCCTTGGAAACCTGCCTCTGGATATGGTGAATTTAAGAATGAAAGACGGCTAACAGATAAAGAGATTCAGATGATTTCCGATTGGGCAGCATCCGATGCACCCGCTGGTGATTTGACGGCTGTTCCTCCGAACCCTAAATTCCCTGAAGGATGGGCACTCGGTGAACCTGATCATATTGTTGAAATGCCTGTGGAATACGAAATTGAACCGGAAGGTGAAGATGAATATCGGCATTTTATTATTCCTACCAATTTCGATACAGATATGTATGTACAATCTGTTGATGTACAACCTGGGAATCGAAAAACTGTCCACCATGTTATTGTTTATTTAGATACGAAAGGACAGGCACGGCAACTTGATGCACAAGATCCTAAACCCGGATATGTAACAGAAGGCACTGGTCCTGGAATTGATGCCGTAGGAACACTTGGGGGATGGGCACCAGGGGTAACTCCTTCCGTTTTACCTGATGGTGTAGGCTATATATTACCTAAAGGGGCTGATATTGTCCTACAAGTTCATTATTACAGAACAGGAAATATCGAACACGACCGATCACGAGTCGGACTCTACTTCTCAAAAACTGAGGAAACTGCTCCATTACACATTGGTGCTGCAATTAATGATAAATTTATGATTCCCGCTGGTGATGCTAAATATGCTGTTCATGCACATGAAAAGGTGGAAAGAGATAGTTATTTATTGGCTACAATGCCACACATGCATCTTCTCGGACGGGATATACAGATTGAAGCAAAACCCCCTACTGGTGATCCTATCAGTCTTATTCGGATACAGGATTGGGACTTCAATTGGCAGGACATCTATCATTACCGTAAACCGATCTTTTTACCTGCTGGAACACAGATTTCTCTCATCGCACATTTTGACAATTCTGCCGAGAATCCTGCTAATCCACACGATCCTCCTGTACCTGTTGGCTGGGGTGATAAGACCACTGACGAAATGTGTATAGGTTTTCTCTATTTCGTTGACGCGGACAAATTTCAACCTAAAAAACAGTAGATACCTGCTTTTGAATTATATTTCCGTCTAAAAGATTATGCGCGCCTAAAGGCGCGCATAATCTTTTGCAGGTTCATTGTCAGAAGAATATCCTTATCTAATCCACAGATTATAAATCAATCCTTATCCTTCCTCCCAATAAAATAAACCGCAGAAGCTAAAATATGTGAATGTGGATGCAACATTAACAATGTATCTAACCACACCAATGGGAAGGTTAACCACCCGACAAGAAGGGATACTGCTTTAGCCACCAATAAACTTCCAAAAGAACAAATCAAGCCAATATATTCGCGGAAAACCCAATGTAATGCTGCTGTTGGACCAGCACATGCACCACTCTCAATTTCAATAAATTCTGAAAACAACGTAACAAATCCTGTTGTTGTCCACCTTTGGTAGTCGTGTGGTGATGCATGATATCCTTGCAAAAACGGGACAGCTGCACATATATATCCGTCCGGTTTTAGCACGCGATACATCTCAGCAACAACCTTTTGGGGATCCTGCACATGTTCCAACACCGCCTCGGAAATCACTGCATCAAAAACATTATCAGCAAACGGAAGCAGATGACCATCCCCTACAATATCAACCATGGGTGTTACTGAAATTTCAAGATTTATGACATTTTCTGCACGCCGATGCATGCCGGAACCTAAATCTAATATACGTTTATCAGGTCCGAGTTCACGAACCACCCGTTTAACGGATCGATTCCACCGTGGAGCAGGATATGGACATCCCATTAATGGTGCTAAAAAGCGGTTTTGACGTAACCGGTTTTTAATATGATTGACCATATATTTGATTGGGTATTGCTGGTAGGTTATTAAACATTGTTGCCTGTTTCAATCTGTTGTGGAGGTTCATACTGGCAACACAATTGAAGTTATTGATAGTTAAAAGAGTAGGAAGGAAATATATGGAATTTATGACTACCTATCGAATATTAACTGTGAAATTTAATTATCCCTATTTGCACGCAAACGTTCAATTTCTTCTAAGGCTTCAGCCAGTTCAGCTTCTACTTCTTTCCGAGCTGTCACTTCCAGTTCAATCTGTTCGGAAGGTGGATTTACCCATTGTGCTGTATTAGGATTATATAATCCTAACCTACCATCCTGTTCGCCCAATTCTAAACCTAATATTTCTGATGGAAACCTGCCGTTGGTAAATTCCATCTCTCTATATTTAGTTTCAACAAGACTATATCCAATAAAACTTGGTACAATTTGTCCAAGAGGATCGTAGATAAAATATTCCTTCACGCCAAGAACAGATGCATAAAGTTCCTTTTTGGGTCCGAGATCCTTCCGATAAGTTCTCCGACTGGCTATTTCCAACACGAAATCAGGTGTATGTCCTTCTTCCCAAGTCAAATAGTTTAGTCGCTCCTTTTTTTCTACACCAAAAACCACAAAAACATCTGGTGAAATGGATTTCCTCGGTTCCCCTTTTTCATAATAAATCAACAAATTTCCTGATACATAAACATCACGCTTATCTTGGAAATGTTGTTTTAGCATCCAGATAAAAACCACCATCAGATCACGATGTATATCGGTTTCCGCCATAGGTTTACCATCTGATGTCGGATATACAATTGTCGGAGCTGACTGTATCTTTTCCTGCATCGTATCTGCCTTAGTGTCAAGTATAAGTATTGTTTTAATTATATTATAATGTTAGCGTGGTAGTCAAGAGGATAGTTATTGTTATTATGATAATTAAAATAAAAACGGGGTCAGATTTCTGACCCCGTTTCAAGGACTATGCATCAGGAAACTCTATATTAGATTTATCCGCTGCCTTCACTAAATCCGTAACAATCTGTATTGTTAACTGTGCTAATTTCTGAGAGTATTCAACATCGGTTATACTTCGATATCTTGAAGGTTGTGATGAACCCAACCTTTCATTGGCAACCGTCAAGGCGCTGGTGAAAAGCGATAATGGAACATTTGTAGACTCGATAGGTTGCTCTTCAAGAGATTCAGGTATTGAATTGTCATCTGTATTTTCTTCACCCGTCAATAAACGTTCACGGTTTTCGTTAATTGACTCGAGTATCTCTTTCGCAGCGAACTGATGTGCCTCTTTCTTTGCCCCTGGTATCGGATACATTGTCTCATGAACCCTGTCACCATACTCTACTGTCACCTTCCAACTTGGGGCATCTGCCGTACCATGTTGTGTTTCTGTGAACCGTGGGTGGTTCATACCGCGTTCCTGACAATATTGAATTAATAGTCCTTTATAGTTTCCATTTGATTCGGCAATATCCCGGTCGGGCATATATTACCTCCTGCAACCGTCTATCTGCTGTTATCGTAGCGTGGACGGTATTCTGTTGTTCGCGGTCTTACTTTCCGCTGACGTTTCAACTCGATTCGGCGACGTTTTTCACTCGGCTTCTCATAAAAACTACGCTTCTTAATTTCTGTGACTACACCGGCTTTGCCACACATTTTCTTAAAACGAGCGAGTGCCCTATCAAACGATTCACCAGAATCGACTGTTACTTCTACTTGTACCATTTTAACGAACCTCCTATACGAAATAACTGAAAATAGTATATCATAAATTTTACTCTCTGTCAACTTTAATGAATGTATGCCATGAGTTATATAACGTGGAGTCCATATAGGCAATCCAAGGTTTTGAACATGGAGACGAAAGTAGATCTAAGGTTATGATAGATGAAGTTTAATTATTAAAATCGGTAATTCTAATTTACCGCTGCCCCGGTAGGTGCGGTTTGTAACCGTACCGGATTTCGTCAAGATATTACCGAATGATTAAATTAATCTTCATGAATCATAACTACCACCTTCCTAAGGATGGTCGAATACCATACGCGCAATCGGTATTTATTCAATGAACTGATTTCATTTTAGCTTTTTTGATCTCCGTTTAATATCACGAGTAAATACAAATAAATAAGAAGGATACAAAACCTTACTATCTTGACAAAACCTATAATTTTCATTATCATAAACCCCATTAACATAATGAAAGATCAACAGGAGAAACCACATCTTTGAAATTATAATCTTATGTTTTGGAACTTGTCTTACGGGTGTTAGCAAGGCAGGATTCGGGGGTGGAATCGGTATGTTTGTTGTACCTTTATTCACCCAATTTCGATCCCCGCGAAATGTCATTGCTCTTATGCTTCCTATACTATTCTCTACCGATATAATCTCATTAGGACATTATTGGAAACAGTGGCATCGCACCAGTATTTGGAGACTTATTCCTGGAGCCATCATAGGTATTATACTTGCCAGTTTTATCTTAAAAGACATTTCAAATTATCATCTAAAAAAAGTCATAGGAGGCATCGTTTGTCTTTTTGCAGTAATAGAATTCTTTCGGGTACGGATACTACTGTGGTTAGGTCCTGATACGGCAGATCCAGAAGCAGTAGTTCAGTTTAAAATATGGCATGGTGTAATAGCTGGTATTGTCGCGGGTGTTTTCTCCACGCTTGCCCATATGGCTGGTCCAATTATCATTATGTATCTTCTACCCCAGAAGTTAGGTAATCGCACTTTTGTAGCGACAACTACCATCCTATATTTTTTCATTAATTTAACGAAAATACCGGTCTATTTCCAACTCGGTCTATTCAACTTTGAACTCTTTATTGAAACAATATTACTCCTTCCATTTGTCGCAATTGGTGTACAAGTAGGTGTATATCTAAACAGCCGTTTTTCAGAACAAATCTTTTCCAGAATCGTCCTTATCGTCCTTTTTGTTACAGGGATATATCTATTGTTGGTCTAATTCATTATGAGATAATTACTACCACGCAATTACGGATATACTTTATTCAAAGACAGTTAACTGTGAACAACATTGGAGAGAAAAATGACATTAAAATGGGGTGTCCTCGGGGCTGGTAGCGTAGCACAACGTCGAGCGATGCCCGCGATTCAAAAGGCAACAGGCGCGGAACTCCATGCACTCTTTTCAAGGGATGCAGAACGTGCAAAACTACTTGCCTCTCAACACAATGCTACTACTTCCTATCACAACGTTGATGACTTACTCAACGATGCATCCCTGGATGCGATATATGTCTCTACACCTGTTAATTTACACTGTGAACAGGTCATTGCTGCAGCAGAACGCGGTCTCCATGTACTCTGTGACAAACCGATGGCTCTGATTCCCCAAGAATGTAAATTAATGATTGACGCATGCAATAAGAACAGTGTTCATCTACAGGTTTGTTTTCTTTTTAGGTTTCACTCCTGTTTTCAACAAATTAAGACATGGGTCGATGAAAATAGATTAGGACAAATTGTTCACGCCAGGATGCCTTTTCTAAAACAATACCTATTAAAAGATGACGAATGGCGTGCACAACCTGATAAAGGTGGTGGTGGTTGCCTAATGGATTTAGGAGCACACAGCGTTGATTTACTACGTTACATCATCGGTGAAGCTAAAGAGGTGTCAGCATTTTGCGATAGCTCAATTCATAATTACGAAGTGGAAGAAACCGGTGCGATTCTCATACGATTCGAGAATGGAGCACAAGCTTTTACAGATCTAAGTTTTTCCGTCGCACAATGTGATACCGTTTTTGAAATCTATGGTACCGAAGGGACTGTAACTGTTGTCAACGATAATGGATGGAAAATAAACACCTACTTTGATGGGGAGAAACAGGTGATTTCTTCTGAATATGAGGATCTCTATCAACACCAATTTGAACATTTCACTGAATGTGTTACCACAGGGATTTCACCCATGGCAAGTGGTAATGATGGGTTAAGGACAAATACTATATTGGCCGCTGCATATCAATCTGCAAAAACTGGTCAGGTTGTATCCTGCTGATTGTAGACATAAAGATATTATTTTCAAGTATGCCAAATTGACACACTGCTTATAGTATTTAATAAAACAATGACAAAATGTCACGGTTTTTTCTTAGTTAGATAGTACATAATTCTGATAAGTGTTTATATAACAAGGTTTACAGAATTGGCATGTATATTGCTATACTTATCACGTATAAAGTTAAACTACCGGGTTAATATAAAATAATAAACCCGTATTATGTTTTAAATACTATCCAGGAGGAAATTATAAATATGGCACTTGTACCCCTTGGCGATCGAATACTCGTCAAACGGTCCGAAGAGGACGAGCAGAAAACCAGTGGCGGGATTATCATTCCTGACACCGCCAAAGAAAAGCCTCAAGAGGGTGAAGTCGTTGCGGTCGGTAAAGGCCGTATACTTGACAACGGCGAACGACAATCAGTTGATGTTGAAGTCGGTGATAAAGTCTTGTTCGCAAAATATGGCGGTACCGAAGTTACATATGATAATATTGAATTTCTCATCTTGCGCGAAGATGATATCTTAGCCAAGGTTAACTAAATTACGAAGGAGTTTCACACATGGCAGCAAAACAGTTAGCGTTTGATGAAGAAGCTCGGAATTCGATTAAGCAAGGTGTTGACAAATTGGCTGAAGCCGTCAAAGTCACCTTGGGTCCAAAAGGACGAAACGTCGTTCTTGACAAGAAATTCGGAGCTCCTACTATCACAAAAGATGGTGTGACGGTCGCAAAAGAAGTTGAATTGGAAGACCCCTATGAAAATATGGGCGCACAAATGGTTAAAGAAGTCGCATCCAAAACCAGTGATGTTGCTGGTGATGGTACAACTACTGCTACTATTTTGGCTCAATCCATCTTCCGTGAAGGTCTCAAAAACGTCGCCGCAGGTCATAACCCTATGGCTCTCAAACGCGGTATCGAAAAAGCAGTTGAACAGGTTGTTGACGCGATCCAAGGTCTCAGCAAAGAAGTTTCTGAAAAGACAGAAATCGCTCAAGTCGCAGCTATCTCTGCTAACAACGATAACGCAATCGGCGACCTTATTGCTGACGCTATGGATAGAGTCGGAAAAGACGGTGTTATTACTGTTGAAGAAGCAAAAAGCCTTGACACAAATCTTGATGTCGTTGAAGGTATGCAATTTGACAGAGGATACCTATCTCCTTACTTCGTGACTGATCCAGACCGTATGGAAGCTGTATTAGAAGATGTAGTCATTCTGATTCACGAAAAGAAAATCAGTAGTCTCCAAGACATTAGAAATCTGCTTGAACTCATCGCACAACAGGGTAAACCACTATTGATTATTGCAGAGGACGTTGAAGGTGAAGCCCTCGCAACAGTCGTTGTAAACAAGATTCGTGGCGTACTCCGATGCGCAGCAGTCAAAGCACCAGGTTATGGTGACCGTCGCAAGGCAATGCTTGAAGATATCGCTGTTCTTACTAACGGTCGTGTTATTTCTGAAGATCTTGGTATCAAACTCGAAAACGTCACAACAAACGATCTTGGCAGTGCAAAACGGATTGTTATTGACAAAGACAACACTACCGTCGTTGAGGGTGAAGGGACAACTGAAGCAATTCAGGGACGTATTGACCAAATCCGACGTCAGATTGAAGATACAACATCCGACTATGATCGGGAAAAATTACAGGAACGTCTTGCCAAACTCGCTGGTGGTGTCGCTGTAATTAATGTTGGTGCGGCAACTGAAGTTGAAATGAAAGAGAAGAAAGCTCGTGTTGAAGATGCTATGCACGCTACACGCGCCGCTGTTGAAGAAGGTGTTGTTGTTGGTGGTGGTGTCGCTCTTGTAAGAGCACAGCAGGCACTCGCTGAACTGCAACTCGACGATGCAACAGAACAGGTTGGTGTTACTATTGTCGCACGAGCACTTGAAGACCCACTTCGACAGATCGCACGCAACGCTGGACAGGAAGACTCCGTCATTATCGCCAAAGTCAAAGATGATGGTGGTAACATTGGGTATGATGCTCGTGAAGAACGTTTCATTGATATGTTCGAAGCTGGTATCCCTGATCCCACGAAAGTTGTTCGTGTCGCTCTTCAAAACGCTGCAAGTATCGCAGCTTTAATGATTACTACCGAGACGCTCATCGCTGAGATTCCTGAGAAGGAAGCTCCAGCTCCCCCAATGCCTCCCGGTGGTGACATGTACTAATCTGAGAGAGCTTCATATTCGCTGTATACAGCTTAAACCTGTGTATACGGTTTGTGAGTATTTTCTGATAAGTAAAATAGGGTGGATTGATAATCCACCCTATTTCTTTTAAGATCTTAGTAATACCACAAGATATTGATAATATCTAACCCAAATATACATCACATGCCTGCAAAACTTCATAAACCCGAATCGTATGCATACAAGGTGATGTGCCATCAGGCAATGCCTGACATGCATATTCAAACCCTAAATTCAAACAAGGACTACAAGGTAAGGTGGCTTCAAGGCAGATGCTATTATCTCCCCAAGGTCCCCACTGCTCTGAATTTGTAGGTCCATGAATTGCTATCACGGGTGTCCCCGTTGCCGCTGCAAGATGCATGGGTCCACAATTCCCACTGATAACCAAATCTGCTTTAGTAAATAACATTGC
Source organism: Candidatus Poribacteria bacterium (assembly GCA_003635315.1). GTDB lineage: Bacteria > Poribacteria > WGA-4E > WGA-4E > WGA-3G > MSPOR6. The sequence continues at coordinate 7,549 of PYJD01000046.1, read as the reverse complement.
CAGTTGATTCACATCAGTTTTCCCGGTAAGATTAATCGTCTTACAGGTGGTCTGTTCTGCTATCGTTTGTGAAAGCTGCACCTCATCTGGTGCTCCTGTTAGAACTACCTGAGCATCGTATTTCTCTGTCAGCATATCTGCCAACTCAATGTAATTGCCATGTATCCAACGTCTTCTCGGTTCACCACGACGACCTGCTTCTGGATGTAATACAACTATCTGTTGATCCTGTTCAAACCCCTCTTGTTTTAACACATTTCGCCACCATTCAAGTTCTGAATCCCCAATCCATACTTCAAGATTTGTATCTTTTATTTTATAACCAAATTGATGTATTATACGCATAAAGTTTAGTACTTCATGTTTCCCAGGGACATGGGGAACGGTATTTGTAAACAGATAATGCCGGTATTGATCTGCTGCCCTGAATCCGATGATACGAGGGGCACCGATGAAGAAGGCGAGAAGCATACTAAAACGAGACCAATGTTCAAGATCAATGATATAATCAAATCTTTCCCGTCTAAGTGTATGAATTAACTTGAGTGAAGGATTGTTGAATACAATACGATTATCAATATACGGACAATGTTCTAAATAGGATAGATTTATAGGGGACGCTAAAAACGATATTTCTGTATCTGGAAAAATCTGTCGGAAGGCACGCACAGTCGGGATTGCTAAGATTGTATCCCCTAATGCGGAAAGTTGAATAAAAAGGATTCGTTTCGGTGGGGTAGGTTGTTTTTTATATCTTGTTCGTCGGTTTTTTAACTTTAAGCATTTAATAAATAATGTAGAACAGCTACTTATTATGAATAACAAAATTCCAAGCGGAATACCGACATATCTATCAAGGAATTTATGGAATCGCTTCGACTGCATTCATTACATTAAGGAGTCTTATCAACATACCCGAATAATTCAATCTCTGCTATTTTTCCAGGGGCAGTTAACGGACCGGATACTTTATAGACAAATCTACCTCTACGGATTTTACCATCAGGAGTCTCTTCATTCTCACGACCCACCCGAAGATTCTGTCGTTTTCTTGCTGCATCATCGGATGTCTTGCGTACAATTACCTTGATGCCGGTCGTTGTAACAGGTCGTCTTAATCGTATATCAATAATCTTACTATCTGTGCTGCGTTGTTCATGTATCTGATCCCATTCACCCAATGTATTGAGCGCCATTAATTGAAAGTCTTGAATATTTGAAGAATGAATCTTCACCTGGAATATCTTCCTCTTCTCTGGTAAAAAAACTATAGATTCCGATGTAAGTTTAGCATCAATATCTAAACTTCCTGACGCTTTCTTGGTCTGCGATTCTCCTACTGTGTTGAGATCTCCATCTATGATAACAGGATCATTTGCTGTAACACCTTTCATTAGAGCGTAGTTTTCGCTTTGCTGCTGACTAATTACACAACCGGATGTCAGGATGAGACACATTAGCGATATTATAATAATTGTACTGCGGAATATTCTAATTTTAAATATACTCTTGATAGATTTTCTATATAGAGATTTATGATTTCTATTCGTAAAAGTTTGAAGAGTACGCATTAATTCCTCCTCTGTGGTGCCGGTTTTGATTGTTCTATAAAATTAAGAATATCTGTTTTGTCCAATTTGCTTACTCTAAACTGCAAATTTCTGAAGAAGGGAACAAGATCTTCTCCGGCAGCTTTGCTAAGGTAATAAACAACCATACTCGTTGGCATATCCCCTTCAAGTTTTATGTGCAGTTGATCTTCTTCCATTAATTCGAATACCTTAATGTAGTAATCATTCCCGAATCTTTTTCTCAATTCAGAAACAACTGTATATGCATAACTGTATCTCCAAGTTGATAAGGGTGTTGCTTGCAAATCGGTATGTCCTCCCCAACTCTCTAACAGATTGATACCATCAAGATCAAGTCTTAGATTACGTTCGAGGTTATCAAATTTTGGATGCGCGCCACCCCTGGCATACTCCGACTGCATCAATACGGCAATTCCTTCTGAAAACCACGTTGGTAAGTAATAGATATTCGTAAAAGCATGTGTCAACTCATGAACACGTGTTCCTGGTGAATCGTACATAGCTTTTGGAAAGTCCATTTCTATTCCTCTTATAGTCTTAATATACCCTCCACGATAGAATCTCCTACCAGTTATTGTTGTCGTTGTCGCAGCTAATCTTGTGCCTTGATATATATCATGAAGTTTTACATGTATCTTATGTTCTGGTTTGAATCCAAAAATATCATATAAAGCATCATAAAGACTCTCCATGTAACCGAGTGCACTCAAGGCAAACGTCTCACGTTCAGGTATTTCATCAAACGCATCTGTTGCCAATAGATCTTCCATGAAGGTCAATGTATAGTGGTCACTTATGCCATGAGGGTTACCTTTAGAGGGATTTGGATCAACATCAATCGTAGCATCTGATGGTGAAAGCATGAGATTATTAACATTGCGTTTTTCGAGTAGACGTTTTTCCTTCCTTTTTTGGGCTTCTTGTAAGGCAGTACAACCGTTCAATAAAAACACTACAGACAGAAAAATGATAAGAATTTGTACCAGGAATCTATGTATATTTGCCAATTGTGTTTTGTGTTTCATATTCAAATATGTTATCGATTTAAAGTATGTATTCTTAAGTTCAATTATTGGAATTATATGTTATTTGAGCGATTTCTACCCTCTTGTAGGTTGGGTTGAGGCACGAAACCCATAGGTGTCAACTTAAGAAGATTATTCCATTTTCTGAGTGCACTTCAGTCCCGTAGGGACGATATGTTTATAGCAAAGGTGATACCCTCTATATTGAGTCCCGTAGGGACGGAATGTTTATAGCAAAGGTGATACCCTCTATATTGAGTCCCGTAGGGACGGAATGTTTATAGCAAAAACGTCTACCCGATAGGAAGTGCCATTCGGTTCCAAACCGAACCTACCGGTTTTGGGAAAGTGTGCTAAATTGACACCTATGGGGTTGAGGCACGAAACCCAACATGAATCGCTTTTATATACTGGAAATGTTGGGTTTTACCTTCGATATAGCCAAACCTACGAGGACATGTAATCACTAAATTGACACTTATGATATAATTTTTTATATACACCATACCTATTCAGGTAACGGTACAGCTTTTGTTTTATCTCCAATTCTTCGCATTGTAATTTCTTGTTCCGCTGTTGGGTCTGGGAGTCCAGTTTCAAACAATCTACGATTCAGAAAAGCATTCAATTGGCTTTTTAGTTGTGACACAACCGCCTCAGCTTCCTCCGCTAAATTGTAAATCTCATCAGGATCTTCCTCCAGATCATAAAGTTCAATATCAGGTGTATTGTAAACGGAGGGTGTGCTACCGGTCTCTAAAATCAACTTCCATTTTCGTGTTTGCCATCCTCGCTTCTTCATCCATCCACACTCTGTTAGATATACTGCATCACACGAACCATCATCAATACCATTGTCAATTAATGTCCTTAGACTTATACCTTCCATCTTTTCGCGTCTACCCAAAGAGGTCTGTCCAGCATAATCTAAAATAGTAGGTGCAATATCCTTTAGTGTGACTAATCCACCAAGTCGTTGTCCTTTTCGAATGACTGCGGGACAATGTAGAATCAACGGTATATGACAATTGGTTTGATACAATCCGTGGTGGTCATACCAAAGTTGGTGTTCATCAAGTTCCTCACCATGGTCTGCAGTAATTACCAACAGAGTGTCTTCCATCAGTCCACTATCCTTCAAGTAGTGGAATAGTTGTGATAATGAGGCATCCATATAAGCGATGGAGGCGTCGTATTGTGCGTTCACATATTCACGATCCGTCCAAAGTTGTTTTTTCGCTATATTGTCAGGATCACCTGGATCTGGTTTACACATCCACTGTCGAAAATAATCTGTGAACGGTTCACACGCATAAACTGCATCCATACTTCGATTTTCTGGATCACATTCATCACCACTATAAAACATCCGTTCAAAAGGTGCTGGTGGGAGATAAGGTGTATGCGGATCCCAATAATGTAGAAATGCAAACCACGGTTTATCCTGGGATTGAGCCAAATCTAATAGATCTATTGCGGTTTTATTCACAGCTTCAGCTTTTCTTGCACCTTGGTAACGGGTCTCCCACTGTGAACCCCGGTATTCCTCTTCACCGAAGCCACGTTGAAACCATCTACCCAAATTATCTGCTGCCACAGTAAAATAACCCGCTTCAGTCAGTAGTTCGGGAAGTGTCGTTATATTCTCGGAGAGATTCAATTGACCACCTTGCGTAATAATCTGATGGGTCAACACATCTTTCCCAGTAAACATCGTCGTATGTGCTGGATGTGTAGGTATATGTGGACTAATACAACTTTCAAACAGGGTTCCATTTGATGCTAAGGCATCCAGATGGGGTGTTGTTAAGTTGTTGTGTCCATAACAACTCATACTTGACGCACGCAACGTATCTAATGAAAAAAGGATGATATTACGCAATGATAGCCTCCATAACTACCGTAGGTTTTTATATAAATCTGCCATTAATCAGCAGCTGCTTCACTCACTTCCTCACTTTGAGATGCTTGAATTGCTTCAGCAAGATAGGTGATCCCTTCAGGGATGTCGTCCACATGACAATATGCATATGCCAAACGTATCGCTTTCACAGGATCTCCTGCATAATGAAATGCACTACCGGTACTATATCCTACACCCTTCGCAGAAGCTAAGGCATTCAACTTACTCATATCGGTAGTCTCAGGTAGATCTATCCACAAGAAAAGTCCACCACGAGGTCTTGTCCACGTACATAGACCGCTTACGTGCTCTTCAAGTGTATCAACAACAGCTTGACACTTCGCACCAACTGCTGCATTGGTTACTTCAAGATGTTTGTCAAGATGTTCCATAAAAAATTCTGCGACTATAGAACTCGCAAGTGCACTTGTACCACCATCCCATCGGTTATGGTGGATCATACCGTAATAAGGTTGTTGTGCGACGAAATATCCTTGTCTTACCCCTGCCCCCAATATCTTTGAGAAAGTGGCGATGAAGATAACCCTATTCGATGTATCTAATTTAAAGAGGGAAGCGGGAGTTGGATTGGGTACAAAATCTATATCACCATAGCAATCATCTTCAACTATAAGCGTATCGTATTCTTCTGCTAATTCCAACATCCGTTGTCTACGTTCAAGTGAAAGAATTGCTCCTGTAGGATTTTGATGGTTTGAGGTTGTATAAATCATAGAAGGCGTGACATTTTGTCGCTTAAGATCCTTAAGTTTATCCTCCAATGCCTCCATATCCATTCCATCTATATAATCCATTGGAACACCGACAATGTTGGCTTGCAGATGACGCATAATACCGAGTGTGCCACTATATGTAAATTCCTCAGTTAATACGGTATCACCCGGTTTAATGAATGTACCTAACACCAATTCCAAAGCCTGCATTGATCCTGATGTGATTGAAGTATTATCTACAGGGAGTGGCACACCTTCTCTGCGTTCAAACCGCATGGACGCAAGTTCACGTAAACCTTTATAACCGGATTCACCCGGATAGTTAACTAAGTCTCCACCCAATTTTCGTAAAGCCTTCTCACTTGCCTTAATAAGTTCTTCAGTCGGGAATGTATAGGGGTCAGGTCTTCCCCCTGTAAATGCGAAATCTTTCATGTGTCTCTCCTTAATACCTTGACAGATTTCATATAAACACATTATACCACTACTCATTTGAAAATACAATCTTTAACACAGAAGCACAAGGTTAATTAGTTTTCTAAATTTCCAATACATTTTATCTATTCCGTTATTGTTCATATTGGTATCTTATATAGGTCTTTAGTCCGACAAATGCCAAACGCGCATTTGGCGTTGATTTGGTAGGAACGGAATGTCTATAGAAGAACGTATTCACACAGTCTTGAGTCCCATCGGGACAGAATGTTTATAGAAAATGCGAACCCTTCTTTTGAGTCCCGTAGGGACGGAATGTTTATAGAAGAGCGTATTTACACAGTCTTGAGTCCCATCGGGACGGAATGTTTATAGAAGAGCGTATTTACACAGTCTTGAGTCCCATCGGGACGGAATGTCTATAGAAGAACATATTCCCACAGTCTTGAGTCCCATCGGGACGGAATGTTTATAGAAAAAATGCGAACCCCTCTCTTGAGTTCCGACAAATGCGCGTGTGGCATTTAATTGGTATTGTGCTTGATATTATTCATTCAGAAAGAAAAAGTTATCATTTTCACAGATAAGTGTTATAATAGCCATCAGAGAACTCCTTAGTGAGTATTGGAAAACTTCATAATTATCGTTGAAACTAACGGATTAGAAGATTTAGATGTACCGATCAAAATGCAACGTCTGTCCCAATAGTGCCAGGATGTTAACAATATCACAGAAGATGTTGGTTATGACTTTGTTGATGTTCATGAGGAAAGTTTCAGAAGATATCCACCGGCAACATTTCAGCAACTGCTTGATGGGTTTACTGAATACAAACTGTAATGTTATACTGTCAAACATGTAGTTTCTATAGTGATGATTGATGGTTTATAAGAGAAGTCATATTGAGTAAAACCTATAAATATAGTAAAATAAGGGCACATAAGTTAAGAATGTAGGTTCTAATGTTTTATAATAAGGAACTCTTATGGCTGACCCAAATGAAAAACAACTGAATTACAATTGTCTTCCGAAACAAGTGAAGCTTAAGGATTTTAACCGGTACATTAAACCCTTTTTGTCTGTAAGACATAAAGGACCAAAACCTAAAATATCTTCATACAAGATATTCAATTACATCCTCTATGTATTACATACAGGTATGCAATGGAATCAACTCAGGACACGGCGCAACGAAATCCATTGGTCTAATGTTTACAAATGGCATAATCGGTGGTCAAAAGATGGTTCTTATGAGAAACTTTTTGAAGCATCTGTTCTACATCTTCTTGACAGTGATCAACTTGACACCTCTTGTTTACACGGTGATGGATCAAACACCGTTGTAAAAAAAGGGGAGACGGCATAGGTTATTCAGGACACAAACAGCAAAAAGGTGAAAAAGAGTTGACAATCACCGACAATAAAGGGTTTATCATTGCTCCTATATCTGTCAGACCTGTCAATGAACACGATACAACGATTTTGCCCGAGGCGTTGACCCAATTGATCTGCTTCAGCAATCGCATTGACCTGGATCTTGATGGTTCAGCACTCACTTTGGATTCCGGTTTTGATTCCAAGGTAAATAAAAAAAGTATCAAAGAACAAGGTCTAATCCCAGTAATCTATCCGAACAAACGAAATACGAAAGAACCTATAGCTATCGCTCGTATGTTCCGGTGGTTTAAAAAAGATATATACACAGAACGATATAAAGTAGAGCGAACATTCGGATGGCAAGATACATATAGAAAACTTGCCCTGAGTTATGATAAACTCAAAGAAACGCGTTTAGGATTTCGGTATTTAGCATATTCTATGATAAATTTTCGGACTACTTTTAACAATCTTTAGATGTTA
>PYJD01000045.1 GCA_003635315.1 Candidatus Poribacteria bacterium | reverse complement strand
TATTGTTAAAATCAAAAATAAATTTACATTGTTTTCTGTTTTTGTGATAATAGTTATATTATGAGATATTCACAAGATTTACGAAAACGCGTTCTTGATTTCATAGCAACTGGTGGAAGTAAAGCAGAAGCTTCCCGTAGATTTCAAGTTTCACGCCGTTGTATCTATAACTGGTTAGACGCAGCAGATCCTTTTAGTTACGAGAAACCGGGGCCTCGTAAACCTTATCGTCTTGATCCAGAAGCACTCGCTGAACATGTCAAAGAGTTCCCAGACAGCACTCAGAAGGAACGCGCTGCACATTTTGGTGTGTCGCAGCGGTGTATCTGCTATGGTCTGAAGAAGATCGGATGCACGCGAAAAAAAAGACTTTCACCTACAAGGAACAATGTCCTATAAAACAGGAGGAATATCAAACTGAACTTCAGGCAGCACTTCAAAACGGAAAAACACCTGTCTATGTTGACGAAAGCGGTTTTCGCACAGAAAGTGTTCGCCAGTTCGCTTATGCGCCAAGAGGAGTTTGCGTCTCGGATAAAATCTCAAGCAATCGGTATAGATGCACAACGCTCATTGCTGCACAGATGCAGGGGCGTATCACAGTCCCCGTCCTTTTTGAAGGTGCTTGTGATACGCTTGCCTTCAATGCGTGGCTTGAGAACGTGTTGTGTCCGCTACTTGACACATCACATGTTGTCATATTGGATAATGCTTCCTTCCATAAAAGTCAACAAACAGAGACATTGATTACTGGTTGCGGTGCGAGTTTATTATTCTTACCACCATATTCGCCCGAACTCAATCCTATTGAAAGAGATTTTGCCAACATAAAGCGTAAATGGGAATACAATGCCGAAGCGTCAATCGATCAAATCATAAAAATGTATAAGTAATTATGATTTCTACTATAACTAATAGTGCATTTGGTTTCATAATAGATAATTCATACTCACCAATTAAATGATAGCTATCTTCAGTAAGTTTAACATGTAGACTAACGACGTCAGATATTCTAAGTAAATCATTGAATTCAACATATCGAACACCCAACTTATTTGCGCGTTCGTCAGAGGGGTGATAAGTCCAAGCCACTACATTCATACCGATTGCATTACCAAGCCGTGCCATTTCAGAACCAATATGTCCTGTCCCGATGATACCCAATGTTTTTCCTTGTAAATAGACATTATCCATCCGTGGCCAATATCCACTTTTTAAAGAAGATGTCATAAATGCAGCGCGTTTTGCAAGAGCAAACATCAGTCCGAAACTATGTTCAGCGACAACAGGTGCTGTGCGTCCCGGTTGATTACATACGACTATACCTCTTTTCTTAGCTTCATCAAGTGCGATCATATCTGTCCCGATAGAACATAATGAGATTAATTTTAGGTTTGGTAAGAAAGGTAATACATCTTCGTGCCACTTAACCATTCCACGAGAATTTATGAGAATATCAGCATTTTCAGCTCTTTTAATTTTCTCTTCAGCATTTTCTGGACGATCCGTATATACAACGACTTTGCCATACGGTTTCAATCTTTCCAAATGTACGGATCCTTGAATTTGCGGAGGAGAGTCTCCGGGGACAACAATTGTTAAATTATTCACAATTATTCCTTCTTGATCTGTTCACGGTGACTGGGAACCAGAATATCACCAGCAATGATTTTAGTCTTATATTCTTCAACCGTCTGAATGATGGAATCTGATAATAAATCCTTATTAGCCTCATCAACAATGTACTCGACGCCACCCTCTTTTAAGCCATAACTTTTGAGTCCACCGGAGAAAGTGTCATTGACGACATTTTCAATAGACTGATATACAGATAATTCAACTCCTTTAATGATACTCGTAAGAACTAAACCAGGAGCAAGACTATTTCCATTAGAATCTACCCATATAATATATTTCTTTGTCTCTTTTGCAGCTTCAAGTACGCCTAAACCACTTGCCCCAGCGGCAGCAAGTATAATATCTACACCCTTCTTATATTGTGAAAGCGCTAATTCTTTACCTTTTGCTGGATCATCGAATGCTTGGGGTGTGACCCCAACATAATTAGAGAAAAGTTGTACATTTGGATTGATAGTTTTGATACCAGCTTCAAACCCGATTTCAAATGCCTCGACCAAAGGGATTTTCATTCCTCCAATAAATCCTACTTTCATGGTATCAGTTTTCATGGATGCTATTATACCCGCGAGAAAAGTTCCCTCGTGTGCTTTATATATTAATGAAGCCACATTTGAGGGATTTGCTTCAGCATCTATTAGGACAAAGTTAGTTTTTGGGAAGTCACCAGCAACTCGATTCATGGGTTCTCGAAATAGAAATCCGACTCCAATGATGATATCATATTTTAATTTTGCCAAGCCTCGTACAGCCCTTTCGATATCAGTACTTTGACCAGGATTGACTTCTTTTAGTTTTATATCCCATTTTTTAGAAGCCTTTTCAGCCCCGGCATAAGCGGCATCACAAAAAGAGAGATCACCACGACCGCGCACATCATAAATCAAACCAACATTTATTTTTTCAGAAAGAACGTTTGAGACAGAGCAAGTGAGAATGATTACTGGTATAATACACCATAATTTTTTAAGCAAGAATTTTCCTCCAGAATATACCTACGTATATTAAAGGTAACAAATAATTAGTAGAAAATAGAGAAACTTAGTTGAGAGATAAATAGTACCAAACTGAGAATTATCAAAATTTTATAATAAGTATAAATACTACGATAGAAACTGAAATAATCAGATAGGTTTTAGATTATTAAGAATACAACATCCGAACTACGAATTCAACATATTTCAAAAGGATGTTTCAGAAAAAAGGATGTTTCAGAAAAAAGGATGTTTCAGAAAAAAGGATGTTTCAGAAATGCATATTATGAAAAGAATTGAATTGTAATAACATGATATAAATTGTAACTATACCAGCATTTAATGACGTATTGTACGTGCAAAGCGTCATTAAAATATTGACCACTTTAATCAAGCATGTTAGAATCAATGATGTCAAAATTCTGGTGGAGTCCATAAATGGAAAAATCAAAAAGAAGAAAAGTACAACAACCCAGAGTGCTGGATGAATTACAACAACAAGTACTATTGGATGCACTAAAAAATAGAGAACGAGATAGAATGTTGGTACATTTCTGTCTGAGAACTGGACTTAGAAATTCTGAAGCATGTGGAATGAATATTGGGGATATTCTAAAATTTGGAACTATAGTTACAACCCTAGAAGTACGCGCTGAAATAGCAAAGAATAGAGTCTCAAGAAGAATTCCTCTTGTCAATGACGTAAGAGAAGCATTTAGAACATTTATAGACTGGAAAGTAGAACGTGGAGAAGAAGATAAATTAGAAAGTCCTTTATTCTGCACATTACGTACAAAAAATCGTTTAGCACCAAGAGATTTCCAACGGATTATGGAAACAGCTTCAAACATGTTAGGTCTTAGGTTTACACCACACGACTTACGACACACTTTTGGAACTGAACTATATCGAGCAACTAATGATTTAGAATCTGTTCGCATTGCATTAGGACATTCAAGTCTCGATGCTACACTTATCTATATGCATACCAGTCCTGATATACTTCGACAACGTTTTGAAACGGCTTTTGGAGGTCAGGATTAATTTGATCCATTCAGTGTTGATAAGGGTATATTTGAAATTTGCGTTGTAATGATTTTTGCTGTATATTATATCGGAATCACTTTATAAATGCGTTACACGCCAACGTGAGCATCCAAATTTCCCAACAATTTAAAAAAGAAATAGAATGAACAACATAGTTAGACTTTACTCAAGAAAATCACCAATTTTTTTCTGAAAACGTTTTAGGGATTAATTGTTGACAATTTTCCTCTTTAAGCATATTCTATTAACTCAATTAGACAGTCTTTACATAAACAATTGTGGATTTGAGAAATAACCGTATAGGGGTGAATTTATATGATGACAGATTATATTCGTTTTAGAGGAATTTTGTTTCTCTGTACTTTAGTTCTTTGCAGTATGTTAATGACAGTCAGTTCATTTGCAGGTACACAGCTTTGGGATTTTAAAAAAGATGCTGAAGGATGGAAAGCTGCAAATGGTAATTGGTCAGTGGCAGATGGAATTTATCAACTACAAAAAGGTGGTAGGGCAGAGCATTCCCTCGTCGGTGAGGAAGATTGGGATAATTATACAATTGAGGCGAAAGTCCGACTTGATGCTGGAAACTGGGGTGGTCTTGTTTTTCGTGCTCAGAGTGAGCATGAATATTATGTCTACTATCTGAATGTTCCGGATAATAAGACAGAACTTTGGAAACATACAAAACCGAATTGGGATTCACGACAGAACTTAAAACAAATTCCAGCTGTTGGTAATGTAAAAATTGAGAACGGAAAATGGATGGATATGAAAATTGAAGTCAGTGGTGATTCCTTTACATATTTTCTAAATGATGAGAAACAGAGTGAAGATAAGAATGGTGATTACGGTAAAGGTCAAGTTGGTTTATGGGGATGGGAAACAGGTGTAAGTTTCGACGATTTTACTGTAACTGGAAAAAACATAGTCGATACATTGGATGTTAATCCAAATAGTAAACTTACCACAAAATGGGGAAGATTGAAAGAATCACCTTAATGGTTCAATTCTAAATTGATCAAGGAGAATTTATGCAATTGAAATTTTCGATTCTAATTGTATTAATTGCATTTGCAACCACACATGGTTATGCAGGGGATCAACTATGGACATTTGACTCTCATGCCGATGGTTGGGAAGTTTCTAATGGGACCTGGGGTCTAAACGATGGTGCATACCAACTTACATTAGGTGCTCAAGCTGAACATTCATTGGTGGGTGATACTGGTTGGAAAAATTATACAGTTGAGGCGAAAGTCCGTCTTGATAGTGGGAACTGGGCAGGTGTAATTGTACGTGCAAAAAGTGAAATGGAATATTATGTCTTCTATTTAAATGTACCGAACAACAAAACTGAGTTTTGGCGACATAAGACTGGTGGTTGGACTGCCCGTGATAATCGTGGACAACTCCCGGCTGTAAATGTCAATATTGAAAACGGTAAATGGTACGAAATGAAAGTTACCGTTGACGGTGATACTTTCAGTTTAACAATTGATGGTGAATTTCAAGGTGAAGTAAAAGATGATGTATACGGTGCTGGACAAGCAGGAGTATGGGGTTGGCAAACAGCAGCAAGCTTTGATGATTTCCAAGTATCAGGAGATGATATTGAAGGTCATGGTGTTCCTGTTGAACCGCTGGATAAACTAACCACAACATGGGGACAAATCAAAGGTCGTCATTAAATTCACAGTCATTGTATCTGAACTATAGAATTCAACCTATTTGGGGAGGCGTTTTAAATTATTAAACGCCTCCCTTTCATCTATATATGTTATGATTAAATTTAGTGGTCTTAAAAGTCTAACTTTATTATTAGTTACAGTATTGACGTGTTGTAATCTAATACTGAATTCCTCCCTAATTTGGTGTGAAGATTCAAAGGATCTATCAATTATAGATAAGATAGATTCTCTTCAAAAGCAACTATCATTGAATCCACAGCAAGTAGATATAAGATTGGAATTAGCACAAATTTATCTGAATATTGAGAATTATAGGGCTGGGTCTATAGAATACCAACATATAATTAAGACAGAATCAGTATCCCCTCATAATTTAAAAACTTTAATTCAAGCTTATTATGGTTTAGGATTATCGTATGCGGGACTTGAAAAATATGATGATGCTATAGCAGCGTATCAGAAAGCCCTTCAATATGATCCTGATTATGCTCATATTCATGCTGCTATTGGGGCAGCATTATCACAATTACATCGGTACAATGAGGCATTAAAGGCATATAAAACAGCATCAGACATTCTCCCAGAAGATGCCATGATCTTACATCAGATAGGGAATATATATGGTAAACTTGGAAATACATCTATAGCGTTAAAATATCATGAAAAGGCTGTTTCTTATCTTCCAACATTTGCAGAAGCATATTATCAGTTAGGATTACTTTATGCTCAAGACAATAGATATAATGAATCTATAAATGCTTATGAAAGGGCGTATTTAGAAGATCCTGAATTAATTCAATCACTTTATAACTTATCTCAGGTACATCTACGAAATGGGAATAGAGATGCTGCACGAGAGAAAATGCGTTTATTTCAAGAACGGAAAGCAATTATTGAACCATTAAATAGACTTAGAGGGGCATTCCAAAGAACAAATAGCCTTGTTGAGAAAGCCAAAATACAAGCAAATATAGCAAGGTATTATCTTAATGCCAATGATTATCAACAAGCTGTATTAGAATATGAAAAGTCAATTGGGTATGATTCCAAAGTCGTAGAAGCATATAATGGTATTGGGATTGCATATACAATGTTAAATAGGTTTGCGGAAGCCATACAATCTCAACAGAAAGCATTATCAATAAATCCTGAATTTGCTAATGCACATGCTTCACTTGGTTTGACATATCTTATGCAACAGAAACATGAAATGGCGTTGACTCATTATCGACAGGCAATTTCACTCAGTGTTAAGAATCCTGAAAAACGCAACTTACCTGTGGAGACTGAATCATATAAAAAAATAGGTTTGATTCAAATGTCGCGACAATCATACTCAGATGCTATTTCTGCTTTTCAAGCATCACTTGCCATAAATCCTAACGATGCAGAGTTATACCATAATATAGGCATTTCCTATGCCAATGAAGAGAAATATTCTGATGCATTGTTATCTCTAAATAAAGCAGTTGAAATTGGAAAGAGGAATCAGGATTTGGATGCCAGTGATACGAATAGTATGAAATTTCAGAACACCCTTTTACCTGAGACCTATTTTATGATTGGTGAACTCAATGAAATGTTGAATGATATTACTAAAGCTAAATCTGCTTATCTCAATGCAGGTTCAGCAAAATCATATAATGCATTGGCTCAACTTACAACTCATACCGCTGAGAAGTATAAACAAAAGAACCAGCGTAATATAGAATTGCAGAAAGCGATCTCCTATGCCAATACTGCGATTGCGTTGGATTCTTCAATTGCCAGTTATTATAATACACATGCAATCATATCCTACAAAATTGGTGATTGGGATACAGCTGAAGAATCCATCAGAAAGGCTCTTAAAATTGAACCAGAGAACCCAATTTATCAAGAAGGCTTAAAACAGATATTAAAAAGATAACCTTCATTATGGGATGTTAAGAAATTCGTTCGTTGATATATTACAGAGGAGAGGGGAAAATGGCATACGACAGTCTTAGAGATTTCGTTAAAGCACTTGATAGAGCTGGGGAATTAAAACGTATAAAAACAGAAGTATCTCCAGATCTTGAAATTGCAGAAATTACTGATCGCATCAGTAAATTAGAGGGTCCGGCATTACTTTTTGAGAATGTAGAAGGAAGTGATATGCCTTTGCTGATCAATACTTACGGTTCTTATACCCGTATGGCAATGGCACTTGGCGTTGACGATTTATCTCGTATCGCATACGAAATAGAGGGGATGATAAAGATCGGTCCCCCAGAATCACTTTTAGATAAAGTCAAAATGTTGAGAATACTCTCTCAATTGACCAACTTTCCACCCAAAAACGTTAAACGTGGCGTATCTCAGGATGTTGTTTTAACTGGAGAAGATGCCTCTCTTGATAGGTTACCACTAATAAAATGTTGGCCAATGGATGCGGATAAATATATTACTTTACCGCAAGTATTTACCCATAGTTTACACACAGGACAAAGAAATGTTGGCACGTATAGACTTCAAAAGCTAAATTCATACTCTTTAGCCATGCATTGGCAAATTCATCATGACGGGGCAGCACATCACAGGGAATATAGGCAAGCAGGAGAACAGATGCCAGTTGCAATCGCTATAGGGGGTGATCCAATTATGTCATATATTGGTACTGCCCCTTTACCATCAGGTATTGATGAGTTGTTATTTGCTGGCTTCCTAAGAAAAGCAAACGTAGAAATGGTTCCTGCTAAGACAATTGACATGATGGTACCTGCAGAGGCAGACATAATCATAGAAGGTTTTATTGAACCCGATGAAACTTGTATTGAAGGACCTTTTGGGGATCATACTGGATTTTATTCAATGCCAGATGAATACCCAGTATATCGGATCTCAGCAATTACCCATCGTAAAGATCCAATTTATCAAACGATCATCGTTGGTAAACCCCCAATGGAAGATTGTTATATGGGGAAAGCAACTGAACGTATCTTTATGCCGCTAATAAAGACACAACTTCCTGAATTGGTCGATATGAACCTACCATTATTTGGAGTATTTCACAACTTTGCGCTAATATCAATTGACAAGCGTTATCCTTATCAGGCGAAAAAAATAATGCATAGTTTCTGGGGACTTGGACAGCTTATGTTTAGTAAAATCATAATCGTTGTAGACAAAGATGTAGATGTACAGAATGTTGAAGAGGTATTATTCTATGTAGGTAGTAATGTTGATCCAAAACGAGATGTTACAATCATTGAAGGACCTGTAGATGTATTGGATCATGCTGCCCCCTTACTTGGTGCAGGGTCAAAGATGGGAATTGATGCGACAACAAAATGGGAGGAAGAAGGATACCAGAGAGAATGGCCACCAGAAATAGAGATGTCTGAAGAAATTATTGAACTTGTAAATGATAAATGGAAAAAGTATGGGTTTTAGATAAAAGTGTAACCATATATAGAGATATTTTCGTGTATATACGTAGATATTGGTTCGTGTGAGAATTATTATGTCAGAAACTATTTACGATGTTGCTGTTATTGGAGCAGGACCAGCTGGAACGCAAGCTGCAATATCAGCAAGTCATCAAATGCGTCATGTGCTTGTTCTACATTCGGGGAAAGTTAGCTTCAGTCGCGGAAGAGCTTACTGGTCTAAATCTGTTGAGATTGAGGATGCACCAGTTTTTCCTGGCATTATAGGACCTAACTTTGCTAAAGAATTGATGAAATGGATGGAAAGCCGTTCTGTGGTAGAATTCACACTTGGTGAAGAACAACGTAAGACAGGGATTGAAATCAGAGATGGTCTTGTAACTCAATTGACGAAAAAGGATGATGTATTTGTCTTAGAAGCATCAACTTCTACTTTGAAAAAAGACAATCCATTGCAGATAGAACATTTTACATCCCGCACAGTAGTAGTAGCCGCAGGATTTGATGATAAATGGCCAGATATAGAGTTTCAATCTGATGAATACCGATTATATAAACAGTATGCAACGGTATTTAGATATGCTGGTAACCGTAAAGGTTGGCATGTTTGTATACGATGCGATGGTCATTTACATGTGAATGAACATCTTGCTCTACTTGGTGTTGGTGACTATATCTATGAAGCAGCGATTGGTGCTCAGGATTTTACTGATAAGATAACAATTCTCACAAATGGACGACCTCACGGTATGTCTCCTCCAGTACTCAATCAGATCAATGAGAGAAACATAGACATAATTGAAACAGGGATCAAACGTCATATTGGAGAAAAAACAGATTTACTGGGTTTCGAAATGGTTGATGGAACTGAATTGTTTTTTCACGGTTTTTTGGTTGACGAAGGGTTAATTCCTAATACAAAGTTTCTCAGTGGATGGGACTATCAAAAGGATGATGAAGGACTGATTATAGCGAATGAGGATATGCAAATGTTGGATAGTAATGGTGATCCTATTGCTGGTTTATATGCTGCAGGAGATATTATCTCTGGAGAAAGGAACCTTATAGCCACAGCATTTGCCCTTGGACAAGAGGCAGGATTATCAGCATCTGATTCACTTAGAAAATGGCATTATCCTGAATCCTGATACATTTTAAAATGAACAAAATTTAAGGAAGACAATATGACCAACGAAAATATAAAGACAATCTATATTCTTGATACAATGGCAGAGATTTTCCGTTCGTTTTATGCAATTCAAAACCGGTTAGTTAGTTCGGTAACTGGTGAACCTACTAATGCAATCTTTGGGTTCACAGGAACTTTAATGAAACTGTTATGTGATTACAAAGCCCAATATATTCTTGCTGCTATTGATACCCCTGGTGATACATTTAGAAATGAGATGTATGAAGAATATAAGGGACATCGTCGAACTCCACCTGATGATTTAGTTACACAGATTCCAAGGATACAACAATTACTTGAAGCATTTGATATTCCAGTTCTTGGTAAACCTGAACTGGAAGCAGATGATATTATCGCTTCTGTCACACAATATGTACTGGATTCCCCAGATACACAAGATGTTCAAGTGCGGATAGTGTCAAAGGATAAAGATCTCGAACAATTATTATGTGATAGAGTGACAATGTATGATATTCATAATGATAAGATTATCGATACTGATGCACTTATGGAGAATAAAGGTATTACACCTGATCAAGTAATAGATCTGCTTGCTTTGATGGGTGATTCTTCAGACAATGTCCCAGGTGTTGAGGGTGTAGGATTAAAGACAGCTGCAAAATTGATTCAAGAATTTGGTTCAATTGCTGGTATATATGAGAATATTGATAAGATCAAAGGAAAACGTCGAGAGAATTTAGAGAAAGCACAAGATTATATATCGC
Organism: Candidatus Poribacteria bacterium; assembly: GCA_003635315.1. Lineage (GTDB taxonomy): Bacteria > Poribacteria > WGA-4E > WGA-4E > WGA-3G > MSPOR6. Next base: position 70,820 of record PYJD01000045.1, on the reverse strand, counting down.
TATCGCAGAAATTGGTAACGCTAACATGTGATGCGGATTTGGATTTCACCCTTGAAGATGCCCGAGTCAACCCCCCTAATCTTAGTAAAGTGAAACCATTGATGGAACAACTTGATATGAAGCGATTCATGGGAGCAATTGAAGACCTTGCTAATGGATCTGTGATGACTGATACGGTGATGACAGAAGTTAAAACAACCAGGAAAGAACGTCTGGAAGCAATGGAAATTGAGAAAGATGCCATTATAGAGAAAGGGGATTTTACTACTGCCGAAACTGGAAACTATTCTGCTATTACCAATGAGGATCAATTAACATCTTTGGTTGAAACGTTGTCATCTCAAGAGATAATCGCTGTTGATACGGAAACAGATGGGTTAGATAGGACTGCTGCTTTATGTGGTATTAGTTTTTCATGGGAACATCAACAGGGTGTTTATATCCCTATTCGAACACCCCACCCTGAAACACATCTTGATGAAGTAACTGTTTTATCTAAACTAAAATCGATTTTGGAAGATTCCAATCTACCAAAATGTGGACACAATTTGAAATATGATGCAAGTATCTTTATTCGTCATGGTGTCCAATTACAAGGTGTTGTATTCGATACAATGTTAGCCAGTCAACTTGCTGACCCAAGACAACCTTCACACAATTTGGACAACCTTGCTTTACTACATCTTAGCCATAGGATGATTCCCCTCTCAGATTTATTAGGAGAAGAGGATGACTCAATATCCATTGATAAAATTGATGTGGATTTGGTGACCAAATATGCATGTGAAGACACTGATATTGTGCTTCAATTGTACCATTACTTTAAACCTAAACTTGAGGAAACCCAAACAGATGAGCTGATTAGAGATATAGAATCTCCCCTTGCCCCAATACTTGCTTTGATGGAATACAATGGTATCGTGTGTGATAGAGTGGAACTGGAAAAACAAAGCAAGGTAGTAGATGAGATGGTTGAGAAATTCGAAAATGAGATCTATGAATTAGTTGGTTATCCATTCAATATAGGTTCACCGAGTAGATTGGCTGAGATATTATTTGATGACATCGGTTTTAAGCCGATTAGAAAGACTAAAACTGGTAAGTATTCCACCGATGCGAATGTTCTTGAAGCACTTGCAGCACAGGAGAATGTCAATGATCCTAAAACCAGTGTTCCCCGTTTAATTCTTGAATTCCGTCAATGTAGAAATTTACAAAGCACATATCTTGGACAACTACGCGGTTCTATCAATGAGAAGACTAATAGAATACATACACACCTTTATCAGTTGACAACTGCCACAGGAAGGCTTCAATCGGATAGTCCGAATTTACAAAACATACCTGTAAGAACGGAGATAGGCAGAAAAGTTAGGCGTGCGTTTAGATCACCTGAAGGTCATAAATTGATTTGTGCAGATTATTCACAAATAGAATTGCGTGTACTTGCACATTTCAGTGAAGACACGAAACTAATAGAGATCTTCACGCAGGATTTGGATATCCATACCTCTGTAGCCTCAGAGGTATTTAAGATACCAACTGAAGAGGTATCCCGAGATCTGAGAGATAAGGCTAAGATTGTGAATTTCGGTATTATTTATGGTGTTTCTCCATCTGGTTTAGCACGACGTATCCAAGGGATGAATGTAGATGAGGCAAGAGAGTTAATCGCAAATTACAAAGAAAGGTATCCTGGTATAAACACATTCTTCCAAAATTGTATACAACATGCATTAGAACATGGCTATGTTTCAACATTAACAGGTCGTCGTCGTGCAATACCTGAGATATTTGAAACATCACAGAGTCGAAAAAGCCTTGGTGAACGATTAGCGGTGAATACTGTTATTCAGGGATCTGCAGCTGACCTAATCAAAGCAGCGATGGTAAGAGTTCAACATCGCATTGATAGAGATAAATTACCTATGAAGTTATTATTACAGATCCATGATGAACTTGTCCTTGAATCTCCAGATGATTTGGTAGACTTGCATGCTGGGATTGTAGCTGAAGAAATGGAGACTGCTTTGTCACTTCGTGTTCCCTTACGAACAGAAACGGGTATAGGTGATAATTGGATGGAAGCGAAATAATTCACATAGTAAAACGTAATTTGACAATTCTATTATTTTATTGTACAATTATATCGTTTGGGAAATGTGATGGTGTCTGCTTACCAAGTTAAGCGTAGTATTTTGACAGTTTTACATTAGGAAACACAACATTTGGTATGTTGTCATCCAAAAAAGATTGATGAGAATCCGGAGTTCATTTTTACCAATCTTTGCATACTATCAAATACCTGCCATAAAACATGCTGACAGTACTCAGTTTTCTCACATTCCCGTTTATTCAATTTCAAAAGGAGAAACGAGATGAACATCTACGTTGGCAATGTGCCTTATGCAGCCACAGAAACTGACTTGGAAGAACTTTTCGAACCACACGGTCCACTTACCCAAGTAACAATTATTCGAGATCGCTATGATGGTCGTTCTAAAGGGTATGGGTTCGTTGAGATGGAAAATCAAGAAGATGGTGAACGCGCGATTGAAGCATTAGACGGTCAAGAACTAATGGGACGTCCATTGAAAGTCAATCCCGCACGTCCACGGGGACGACGCCCTGAAACTCGCTATGAGGAAGAGTAATCATCCCACAATATTCGTCTTTTTTAGACAAATGTGCCCTATTTAAAAGATCGGGTTAAAATAATAGCTCCTGTTGTCTAACAACAGGAGCATTTTGTTTTAATCTTTGATAATCGGGAATCGGAGTTCCCTCCTACATTTCAGATGTAAAGATAATTGTAAAATCTAATTTAATTTATAAATCTACTCAACTTGAATTGATTACGTCAGTATATTTATTAAGCACTTAACCCTAATTCCTTACCTAATTCCATTATCCGTGCGTTAATTTTTGTCTTATTAATTTGTCCTTCCTCAACAAATTCTTCATAGGGTGGCGGTAGTCTATCGGGTATCATGGATCGTGAAGTGGCTTCTTGTAAAGCAAGTAATGACATAAACATCTGCATTTCACGAGAATAATTTGGCATAAAATCAGCTATTACTTCGCGTAGATCTTCTTCATTGAAAGAACCTTTATTCTTGCGTTTAGCGATATTATGACTCCGTCGTGCAATTTGGCTTAGATCGTTTACTGATACACCTCTCAGCTTCTCATGACGTGCAATTTCATTGAAATTCATATCTTCCCGTGTATGGAGTCTGCAGAAGAATTGTAATATTCCTGCGCGGCTTTGTCTCATTGGTGGTAATAGAACCAATTTTTGACTAAAAATCTCTGAATTTCTAAATATTGGAGGAATTAAGTCAGGACGGCTTGAAGTTCCAATCCATATCACTTTTCCATGTAGTGACCCATCATTGATTGCATTCGTAAGAATAGCAGGTAATGTTTGTTCTGCATTCCCTTGTTTTATTCCTGAATGTGGTGATGCTTGTTCTATTTCTTCCATAAACACAACTACTGGCGTTAAACCCCTGATGAAGCTAATAGCAGAATTCAAGTTCCTCTCATAACTTGCCCCGTTCTCATTGATATTTATAGTTACTTCACTAATTTGTCCAGCATAACGTAACTTAACAAAAGCCATGTTTGTCTGTCCTGCTAACATTCGAGCGGCAAATATATTCCCATTACCCGTTGGACCCATCAGAAGCATTCCACGTGGAACACGTCGCATATCATTATCTTTTAGACCTTGTGTGATATCTTGTATGACTCTGGTGACATGAGGTGACCAGTGTTGGTTTGGTTCAGTCAGAGGTTCACTCACCTCAATAATACCATGACTAAATGTTTTTACACTTTCACGACGATAGTTATTAAGCAATTGGCCTTGAACTTTCTGTTTTAATGATGTTGCGTGTCTGACCAGATCGTGTATACCAAATAGGTTTAAGCCAGCAGTTTCTCGTGCTAAAGTCTGCTTTTCCCGATCATTTCCAAGGTCTAACTTAACTTCAACTTTCTGGTCGGGAGAATCCTGGTGTGCAATTTCTTGGGGTATGTTACTTAAATGCCCGATAAAACTTAATCTGTCATTATAATCTGGAAATGGAATTTCTACTATAGGGATTTCTTGATTGACGAGGAACTGTGGATGAATATCATATGTATTCTGCGTGAGTAGTAAGATAATATGTCCTTTTCTTCGTATTTCTAAATCCGATGCCCAATTTTGAAGTTGATGATAGAAGAAAAGCGTGTTTTCTTTTGTAGTAGATTCCATAGAAGGGTCGTTCGGTGCGATTTGTTCAAGATTTGTTATTACTAAACCTATTTTTGCTCTTTCCTGTTTTAATAGGTCATGCATCTTATTGGCTAAATCTTTTGTAGGCATCGGATCACTTTTATAAAAAGAATCTTCATGAAGTTTATTTAATGCAAGTCGGGAGTTGATCCTTCTGCGTTCACCTGATTCCTCTGGAACACCTTGGTCCTTTCGAATTAACCCTAATATCTTCTGTGTTTCTACCCATTGACCTGCTCTTGGCCACATAAAACCTTTGGTTGCGTTATACCCCAGTACTAATCGACACCCGAGTACATTTAATTGTTCCATGAGGTAATCAGATGCTGGCAGGTATCCGAAATGTTCATCATACAGCAAGTCATTCACATTGAAATGTAGTAAATATTGATGTGCTGCGGCTACTTTGTATTGTGATTCTATTCTTTGCCAAAACATAACGAATCTCCATATTCAATAATTTTAAATTGATAGTAAATATCAACAATAAGTTGATTTCATTCTAAATTAGAATACCATATTCAGACTTATGATGTCAAATATTCAACGGTTTGACAAGTAGACATTGTTATGATATTCTATTCTTATATCGATACAGAAAACAGATAATAGAGTAAAATATGACATTTTCTAATGAGAGCAGACCTTTAATAATTGGAATTATGGGTGGTTCAGCATCTGGAAAGACTACATTTGCAAATGCGTTGTCTAACCAACTTACAGACCTAACACCGATTATATTGCACCAAGATTCTTATTTTCGAGATTGGGCAGAATATACCCCTGAAGAACGGGAAAAGGTAATCACCGCTAATCATCCTGATGTAGTGCTTTGGGATGTATTAATTAGAGATATTGAGAAACTACGATCTAATGAACCTATACAGACTCCAACTCCGGGGACACGTGGAGCACAACGGGGTGATGAAGAAAAGACAATCGAACCAAGTCAGGTGGTGATTGTAGAAGGACACCTTATTTTTTGGAATCAAGACCTCCGAGAATTAATTGACATGAAGATATTCTTAGATGTAGACGCACATGAACGTGTCCTCAGACGAATGCAACGTGATGTTGGTACCCGGAGTGCCAATCTTGAAGGGGCGATTAGTTGGTACCGAAAAGATGTTCTGCCTAATTTTCCAATTTACACAGAACCTTGTAAACAGTATGCGGATCTTATAATACCCTATTTAGATGAGAATCTTGTCGCGTTGCATACTGTTGCAGCAGGAATTCGTTCACAACTTGTGCATACAAATTCACAATAACTTTTATTGCTCTTCCATCCTATATTACCTTCTATAGTCTTCTATGGCAAGAGATTACGATCAAGTAATTATTCCGAATAATGTAATACCATTTCTAAATGAATAGGTGTAATAAACACGCGTGTTATATTATATTCGTAGCGGTTCCATGAAGATTAAATAATACTTTGGGTATTTGACGGGTAATGAATTGCCCTACTACAAACAGGTTGGTTCGTAGTAGGGTGATTTATCACCCGTTAAGAAATTACTGAATTAATAACTTAATCTTCATCAAACCGCTATGACCGGGTTGTGGGAATGTTGTTGATATGTCATCATATTTCTTTGAAATGGTATTACATAAACACTAAATATCATCTGCTACAAGATTCAACAGAACAAATCTCATAAATCCTATATTTGAGAGGGTATTGTTTTGCCATGTATTATTGTTATCTCAAAGATTTTTCTGTAAATTTCGGTCTTTCCAAATATTAACAATAGTAATAATACGATTCTTATATAGTTTAAAATGTTACACTTTTTGTCACTTTGTGTGCCATTGGCAAAAGCCTTATCCCGCCAGTCCTACACTGGGTTTAGAGCAATTTTATTTTAGTTATGAGAATTTACGAAAATTATGTATTTTGTGTCTTTTACTTTTTTTGTAATCCATTGATTTTGGTTTTTTTCTTTATATTTCTTATCTATCCTTACTGTTATGTCATTGAGGAATTCGTAGGGATTTCCATACATGAAGATTAATTTATTCATTTGGTAATATCTTGACGAAGTCCGATAGAACAATTACATTAATTTTTATGTTAAAAAGTTACGAAATCGTAACTTTTTTCTGTCACCCCTATTTCAGTATAGTCGCTATAAAGTAAGTAGCCACCTATGTTTATAGACAATTTACGAATTTCTGTAAAAAAATAAAAATTTGTTATTGATGAATTCCTCAACACTTTAATTTTCCATTGGGATATGAGGTATTATTGATATTTGTATAGCAGTGTATATATTTTCTTTCTTCATATTGATTTGATTATTTTTAACATTCGTATGTGTATTATATTAATTCTGAATCTATCATTGTAACGTATGTTTACTACTATTTCAACTCTATTTCATATATGTGATGTTTGTTCTTACAAATTTCTTCATTTTTTTTCCTTTTTATAACATAGTTTTTTATATGTTTCGTATTTTTAAGGTGACAGTTTAGTGCATAAATGACCTATTGATTGATTCAATCTGACACGCATATGTCATTTTGGCTTTTTCAATATTCATATCATCATTCATGAGAAGAATAATCTAAAAACAGATAAATCATAATTCCTTTAATAAGAATATTGTTTGGGATATCCTTTCTAATCTTAGTATTCATCAACGATTATAGCTTATAGTAGTAATACAAATTTAATAATTCAAACACATTTATTGTAAAAATATTGATATTTGGCATTGATTTTGCATTATAGTCATCAAGTAAGTTCAATGAGAATAAGTCAACGATTAAGTATTAACTATAGTATACAACAGACAATATAAAGGAGTAAAAAAATGACCTTCTTAACCACACGCAGACCGATTGGAAATCTATTCAACTTACATAATGAGATGGGTAGAATCTTTGGTGATCTTCTTGATTCCAATGATGTGGAAACTAAATCAGAAAGCTCTTCATGGATGCCGACTGTAGATATTACTGAAACGGATAATAGTTATGAAATCCATGCTGAACTTCCTGGAGTACTTGAAAGTGATGTCAATGTTACTGTAACAGATAACTTACTCACAATAAAAGGTGAAAAACGTCAAGAAGAGAAAAGTGATGAGAGAAACATTCATCGTGTTGAAAGACGGTATGGAACATTCCAAAGAAGTTTTACACTTCCACGACAAGTCAATACCTCGGAAATTAAGGCAGGATTCAAAGATGGAGTTTTGACCCTTTACATTCCAAAGGTCGAAGAGGAAAAACCGACTGAAATACCGATTGAAGTAAATTCCTAATAAAAACTATTCTTGATATACCTTTTGTATAGTCTGTAAAATGGTATATCAAGAATTACAATTCAAATGACAAGGAGTAGAATAATGACTTATATAACCATCCGCAAACCAGGATTCACACCAAACAGGTTTAATCGCACAATCTTTAGACCCTTCAGTACCTATACTAAATCGACTGAATCAAAGTGGATGCCGACAACAGATATCTCTGAATCAGATTACGGGTATGAGGTACGGGCTGAATTGCCAGGTGTATCAAAGGATGATGTTAGTATTTCAGTAAAAGACAATTTACTTACAATAACTGGTGAGAAACATCAAGATTCTGAAGAAACCAGGAATTATCATCGTAAAGAGACCCGCTTTGGTAGTTTTGAAAGGGTTTTCTATCTACCCCCGAAGGTTGAACCAGACAATATCAATGCCGAATTCAGAGATGGTGTATTAACCCTGTCGATACCAAAACCAGAAGAGGTAAAACCCAGGGAAATTCAAATTGGTTCAGATTCATCTGGGGAATAGAATCATAATGAAGCTTAATGAATATTAAAAAAGGTTGGTGAACTCATAGTTCACCAACCTTTTGCATTTTTATGTGGTGATGATGTAGGTAAAACAATCCCAAAGTATAGGCTATGTGTTTTACAATTCCCATCTACTTTGAAATTGTTGAACCATAGCATCAGGGCCACCATGTTGGGGTAAAAAATCCAAAAAGGCTTGGTATAGTCTGCGTGCTTCAACTGTATCCGATTCAAATCTATTATTTAACTGTTGAGGATCAGAAGGGAGATGGTATAACTCTTTTGGTGCTCCTTGATTTTCTAAGAGCAATGACCAAGTTCCATCAGTAACACTTCCATGTGGACTTCCACCATCTGGACTCCATCCACCACCCCATGCTCCGTGGGTAATAGCGTAATCTCTACAAGTATCAGTTTCATTCATGACTATTGGCAATAGACTAATACCTTCCACATTATTACCTCTTTCAGCACCAAAAGCATCTATTATAGTGGCTGGTATGTCAATAATACTCGCTAAGGCATCAGTATGACGTGGTTTTGCTTCAGGATGGTATATGAGTAATGGTATATGTACAATTTCCTCATACATCCCCAAATTCTTTGCGATGAGACCATGTTCACCTAATAGAAACCCGTGATCCGCCATAAATAGGATCATGGTATTTTCCATTAGTCCCATATAGTCGATTTTTCGTAATAGTTGTCCGATCCAATTGTCTACCAAAGAAGCTTCAGCTCTATATAAACTGTTGAGTCGTTGTGTTGTTCGTTCATCCATTTTATTGTGCCCATATGTTGGATAAATCGGTTCAGGACCATCGTAATCTTCAGGGTCAAACCGTCTTATATACCAATCAGGTACATCCCATGGTTCATGTGGATCGAATGTGTCAACCATAAGATAAAAATTTTCATGTTTGTAATTCTTCTCAAGCCAATTACATGCGGCTTGTATTGTTTGAGCAACAAACGTGTCCCCTTCATTGAAACGTGAATCAGAATTCTTAAGGTGATTATAGATACCTGCGGGTAAATTTTCAGGATGGGGTCTTGTATGTTGTCTATAGCGTCGAACTAAATCCGTATCATAGTTGAATGGATGTGTCTCTAATAGATCACTTTCTTGTCCTCGAATCCACTTCCATCCTGTAAAACCACGATTATAGAAGAATCCGTTATTTAGATGGTGTGGCGTATCTGCAATCATCATACTAATAACACCGGCTTTAGATAAGGAATTAGTAATCACAGGAACATTTCGTTGTAAAGGTTCCCAACCACGTCGACAAATTCCTACCTCCCCGGTAACGAGGTCACCGCGAATAGGAACAGTAGGGTAACTACAGACATATGCTTTATCAAACACGACACATTTTTCAGCGAAGGCATTCAGTGCCGGACAATAACCTTTTCCACCATACATTTCTAAGTTATCTCTACGAAAGGTATCTGATATTATATGGATTATATTCATATATTCCTCGTTTATCTACAGTAGAATGCTTTATATAGAAGATTGTTAATATTTCATTATATCCTATAGAGGTCTTCTTGTGTTGTATTTTCTGATCTATTTTCTGCCAAATATACTACAGCAGGTAACAGACCGTAAATCCCCCAGAACGGTACACCTATAGCGTCCCCATTTAGTAGATTATTAACTATAAAGTGTATCATTAATGAGATTTCTGAAGCCATCAATCCGATGATAATTGAGCGATAAAACCCATTTTCAATGCCTTTCAATGCTTTTAATCCGAAGAGTAGAAATGATAGATTAAGCCAAATCCATGCCCCTAATCCAATAATGCCTAATTCAGCCATTACCTGTAAATATTCACTATGTGCTCCTAATTGGTATTGTGCAGTATATGTTCCAACAAGTGCTACATCCTCCTCATACAGCATAGCAAATGCGCCATACCCCTTCCCTAATATTGGATTTTGAAGGAACATATTAAGTGCCTGTCCCCATCTTAGGAGTCTTGCCCTATTGGAGGCGTAGTTAATATCAACAGTCGTTGAAATCCTTTCCAAAACAGAGCTATAGACACCGGGGAGACTGAATGTAACCAATATGATTAAACAAGCTATACCCATAAACAGTATCTTTCTATGTGTTACACCTTTACCCAATTGAAGCAACAGAAATCCGATAGCTACAATAACCGAAAGCCATACGCCCCGTGAAAAGCACATAATCAATCCAAATCCAAAACAGATCGCCATCACAGTCCATAGGAATCGATCATACTGTCCATTATCAAACATTAGACGACTAAGACATACCAAAAAGAAGATGGCGGTAAATGAACCGTATACAGAATAATTCGTAAAAGGTGAATTTCGGTATGAACTTGTCCATTGCCATTCATCAATATTATAGATAAGAACAATAACAGTCCATATAACTGCCACTGCAGCACTTGGAAAGGTTGCTATCGATATTCTGTGTAAATTCACACGATTCCGAACAATATCATACACAACCAGAGAGAACAACATATAGATTGATGCGCGTATTGACCCTTTTAATGTAGCGAAAACTTCAGGGGTATTGATAGTTGATAGGAAGGTTACAAATATAAAGAAACCGAGTGGAAGTAAGAAAGGAAACCGTGTTCTGTTATCTTTATTCTTTAGAGTGAAATCTAATATTTTCTTTAAGAAATAAACTGCACAAAGCATTCCTAAGAGTGGTTCTGTAGGGGTTTGTATTTCAAGGAGTTGAGGGATTATATAACGAAATGAAAAAGGCAAACAGATTAAAAGTGCACATAATGCCAGTTCTTTTCCTATAAACACAAAAATGCCAATGATTGATAGTAAACATATTGTGGCAATTGGTGTCTCTGAATATATACCGATGACACAACCTAACAATATACAAGAAAGGATAACAACGATATATTTCTTCTGTATAAAGGACATCAGTAGGATTAGAATTTCGTTCTAACGCCAAGTCCAATGGCAGTTCCATCCAAGATTATGTCAAGAGGAGGGTTGGTAGTTGTTTCAATGGTCTTAAGAATACGTTTGATTTCAAGATTAATTGAGGCATTCATTCCAAATCTATTCTCAGAACCAGGATTGGATTCCCAATTTAGCAATTCAGCACCAATGAATACATAACCAATTGTATTTGATGCATCACTACCTAATGTAATACCTTGTGCTTCAAGTGTCTCTGTTAAGTTTCCACTGAAATTAGCTCTTAGATATCCTATACCACAACCAATGTAGATTGGTATGTAATTATATAGAAGTTCAGGTCTATAGATAATTTGATAAGAAATCGGCGTTAATGAGGCGTTCAGTATCAAAGGGTTAGGAGGGGGTGTACTTAACTCTGTACTCCAATAACCGATCTCAATACGTGAGTCAATTTGTGGTAGATGGTGTAGTACGATAGATAATGAAGTCATTAATTCAGATGGTGTCTTGGGAATTCCAAGGTTTACCAAAAGATCATTCAAATCACCAAGTGAAGGTTTATACGAATAGATTGATAATTGAATAGAAGGATTCATTATCTTACTACTGATGATTTTGGTATAGTTAGATGTGGGCTGCAGGAGATCGGCATTTTCCCCAGGAGAATTTGATGAGAATATCAGAATAAATATTAATATGGTAAGTAGATAACGCATAAGAGTTTATTCAATAGAGAAAACTAAACAGAGAGAATGTATGATGTAAATGATTTAAAAAACGTGAAGGATGTTCTATGAATAGAACATCCTTGCTTTCCTTAAATAGCTAATACCTTATAAATAATAAAAGTCGAATCTATGAACCTGTTGGATTAAGTATAACTTCTACACGTCGGTTCATTGCTCTACCGGCAGTGGTATTCTGTGGTGCGACAGGATCTGTATGCGCTTTACCAACAGCTTTAATCCTATCAGATTCTATGCCTTTTCCTTTCAAATATTTGGCTGCAGAGTTAGCTCTTGATTGGGATAAATCCCAGTTACTACGATGTCCACCCCGTAGAACGGGAGTACCATCAGCATGACCAACAATAATGACTTGTGCTTCAGGATTTTCTAAAATCTGATTAATAATTCCATCAAGCATTTGTTTAGCTTTGTTAGATAATCCAGTTTGTCCACTTCCAAAATTAACAGTAACTAATAGTGCAGGTTGTGATGCAACTTCAGCTTGTACTTCACCTAAATCGGCTAAAATAGATGTTACTTGAGCTTTTAGTTTTGCTATATCATTGCCTTGTGCTTTTATACTATTAGCATTTGCGCTCACCATTTTTTGGACTTTTGCATCTTCAGCTTTTGCAAAATCCATAGATTTCTTTGATTGCGATTCAATATCTTTTAACAGGTTTGCGCGTAATTTGGAATCCTCTTCCTTAGCGTTCTGTCTTGCTGCAGCAATGGTATCAGCATCCCCTTGTTGGGAAGCAGCAATAGCTTCATCCTTTGCCTTTGAAATAGCTTCGGATGTATTTTTATCATTCTGATCAACCTTTGATTCAAGCTTAGTAACTTGCATTTTAATTTCATCAGTGGTTTGGTCAATCTGTGCTACATGTTCGTTTTTCCACATTTCAAACTCTTGCTCACTTAACTTCCCACAGCCAAGTAATAGAATGCCTGTCAATAATAGAGTTGAAACAATGATTGTTCCTTTGGTATTCATGGAATCCCTCCAAAAAATTGATACGAAAGTGTCCAAAATTAATTACTCCATACAAGATTGGTTATGTAATAGTGTAACACAATTTTGTGATTATTTCAATAAAAAGTTGGTAACCCAATCAAGAGGGTGTGACTCTTGGTTTTATCTATTTAGAATAAACTATCAATCTGGTTACATTAGATAGGGTATATATGAGTCAATATATTGAGAGAATGGAATATATTATACAGTAATAGAAATCAAATTGAGATCATTTATCAAGTAAAACATTACACAACCTAATATAAAATGAGTTATTTGCATATATATAATCGCTTACTCAGGTTCAAGAACGATCTTAAGTTTATCAATCGCCCGATTGATAGGTAATTCATAGAACTGTTGAAGTTCCCGTAATTCATTTGCAATATCGAAAGCTACAAGCATAGGGATACGTGTATGGTCATAACCTTTTTGCGTATAACTTTCTACCCTATTCTTAACATAGGTAACCAAAACATCAATATCAGCAGCAGTTAATTCCTCTGTAGGTCTGATTGAATAAGGAATACCCAGAATGACAAATCGAATGGCTTGATTTTCCTGAGCAGGTTGACTCTCTTCCTCAGTTTTTTGCTCGTCTTGCATATTCATCCCTTTTTTAGTTGATTAACAGTGCATTTTTCATTGTATTAACGCACGGTTCAACCCCAGTCCATTGTTCAAAGGCAATTGCCCCTTGATGAATTAACATCCCTATACCCTCAATTGTTGTACAACCCATTTCCTGGGCTGCTTTTAACAGTTTTGTAATTGGTGGAGTATAGACAATGTCATATACTATCGTTTCAGATTGTAACCACTCTTGATTAATTAAGAGAGGCTGTGATTCATCCATACCCGATGAAGTGGTGTTTACTAACATTGCACAATTGACGATTGCCTCAGGTAATTGCTTATCGTCAAACCCCATACCTGTAATGTTAGTATCAAAAGTTACATCTACGCTTTTCTCAACATTATCTTTGGACATTATATCCACATACTGTTTACTAATTTTTTTAGTAAGTTCTTCAGCTAAAGTGATTGCCTTTGGTACTGTACGGTTAACGATGGTAATTGAATTTACATCAGCGAGAGCCAATGCGACGACAATCGCACGTGCGGAACCTCCAGCCCCTAATACCACCACATCTTTTCCTATCGGAATAGGGATGTTATTCTCATTCATTGCTCTTAAAAAACCGGGGGCATCCGTATTATCTCCATGTATACCATTATCTAAAAAAGTAAGCGTATTTACAGCACCAATAAGATCTGCCTCATGTGATATTGAAGTCAAATATGGAATGACAGATTGTTTATGTGGTAATGTTACATTTATTCCAATTATCTTTAATGCCTTAAATCCATTAATTGCTTGATCAATGGCATCAGCAGACACATGGAAAGGCACATATACAAAGTCGAGTCCAGCCTTTGAAAGAGCTGCATTATGCATTTGAGGGGATCGACTGTGGTTAATAGGTGAGCCGATTACTCCAACAATTTTGGTATGACCAGTGATAGCTTGTCGTCTATCCATCAGTTACCTATATCTTGTATGATTATAGTCTTACTTAATGCGAGGCTGCCACATGGATTATGTTTATTGAATAACATTAGCCAAGTAAGTCTTCAACATTCTGTTTTGCTTCAACCATCTTTGGATATCGTATTTCTCTATATCCTCTAACAGAATCCACAGATTCTATTGCTTTGAGATGTCTTGTGTATGATTCATCATCTGATGGAGAAAAAGTATCAATTACATCGCGGATATACCAATCACGGAATTCTTTCTCTTTGATGTGCCATTTAGATAGAATTCTCCGAATGAATTTCATATGTTTCATTAAATGGAGCATCCAATTTTTGGTATCAATATCAGTTTCGATATCAAGACCCATTACATTGAAATGTGGACGATTTAGGTGTAGATAACGGATTTTATCCCCATTCTTTTTATCTATGTTATAACGTAACTTATCCCTTTCGAGTTTTTCTTTGCTGGTAAGTAGATGTGATACATAGACCTCGTCCTTAATCAACATCACCTTATGAAGATATTTTATAGCTGCTTTTGTAGCTTGATAACCATCTTTATCCTTATGATAAATTTTATTGATCTTATCAATGTAGAGCTGTGCATATTTCAGGTTTTCAAATTGGATAAGGTCATATACATAAATTGCAAATTTCCTATTGATATCATCATCGAAAGAGAACATTTTAACAGAATCATCAACCATTTTGTTATATGCTTCAGCAAGTTTTTTTCCATTCAATTTCTTAGTAAGAATATGCTGTTTCTCTATGAGTGTATTCTCATAAGATTGTTTATTCTCATGAAGTAATGAATTTGGATGATTGTAATCTACTTCTTCATATACGGCAAGATATCTGCCAATTTCAAATGCGTTAAAGTTCTGCTGTAGATCTGTGCGTCGCACCATCTGTTTAAGAGCCATTTTTAATGGTTCTAATTCAAGTGGCATCAATCCCTTTTGAAAAGCTACCCCGATAAGCATTATGTTAGCATATAGTTTTGTTCCAAATAAAAGTTCGGAGATATCAAAAAGATTTACACCTACATATCTTTTTGTTCCAGCTTTTATAGTGTCTTCTAAATTAGGAACATCAAAATCATCATTTCCAATCAGGGTTGACATAGTCTCTGTCTTAGCAGTATTTACAACAGCAGATGTTCTCTCTTTAGAAGCAACTCTGAAAACAGATTCAGATGAGATCCCGCGTACTGCCTCTAATATATCTAATCCCAAAATTAAATCTGCTTTTCCATAAGGAATAATAGGAGAAATTTTCTTACCTGTATTTGTATATGTGACGTGAGTATAAACACCACCGTTTCGTATAGCTAAACCTTTTCTATCACAGAAATCCACCACGTATCCTTGTAGATATCCAGCCACTACAAGTATCTTTGATATAGTTCCAATTCCCATTCCACCTACGCCGGCTGCATATATGCTCCAGTCATCCTCAAAAGTTAGTGGGGGAGGAGGAGGTAAAGGCGTAGCATCAGTTATTCCGATTTGGTGTAGCAATTCAGCTATACCAATATCACCCCAATCGTTATCAGTATTTTTGTCGTATTTCTTTATCTCAATATCGGTTATATTCTGTTTTCGTGGGGGTCGTTTACGTGTAACAATTACTTCTTCAAACGATGGACATGCCCATTTAATACGTGCACACGCCCCGTCTGTTACACAGTTTGAACGGTCAATTGCTATTTTGTTTCCATAATCCGTATCAATACTCTTTAGAGCGGGACAACCTGTGGATTTAGTACATTCTAAACAGAATTCACAGACTTCAGGTGTAATATTGATGTGTTTTTCAGTCTTTAGAAATCCTTCTTCCTGTATAGTTTTTTGTTCATCTCTGCGTTTTCGCCGATGAAATGTAATGGCACATTCCTTATCCGCGATGACAATCTTAACACCTGATCTTAATATAGTTTTCTCAAGGTAGGATTTATACTTTAACCGTTCTTCTGGGTTTAGTCGAACAATACTGATATCGGAATCACCGGCTAATCCTTGTACGACCTTCTCTATGTCTTGTGCAAATGTTGGATTTCCAAGTATGTCAACTCCACCAGATGGTGTTGGTTGGTGTCCAGTCATTGCTGTGGTTTGATTGTCTAAAATAATGTATGTAATATCCTGATTGTTTTTAATTGAATCTGATATTGCAGACATCCCTCCATGGAAGAAGGTTGAATCCCCCATAAATACAATTTGTTTGTTGATAATGAATGGATCTATTCCTGCTCCAGCACCACCTCCTAAAGTCATTGCGGATAGATTATGCATTAAACGGGGAAAAGGTTCATATTTTAGCATTGAATAACAACCAATATCTCCATGAAAAACAAGATCAACAGGAACAGAATTGTGGTGTTTCTTCATGTAGTCCTCATCGATAAATTCCTTTGTTATATCAAGTAAGACACTTGAGGAATCTCTATGAGGACACCCAGGACAGAAGGTTGGAGTTCGATTCGGAATATCAGGTTTTATTTCAGATACCTGTTGTTGGATCGCTGCTTCTCTCTTAAATATATCTAAATCCAAATTACCTTCACTCGTTGCTTGAATACTTATACTATCGTTTGAAAGCAACGGAATCAAACGATTAATTAATATAGAAGTATCCAATCCCGCTTCTATCGGAATACCGGGTAATTCCTTGGAGAATTGTTTGCCCCAAACATTAACGAACGTATCTAAGCGATTTTCTTGGTACTGTTGTGTTAGGTAGGACTTAATTTCATTTTCGAGTACTGGACGTTTCTCTTCAATTACATAAAGATCATCTAATCCTTGAGCAAATTCATATACAATATCTTCATCAAGTGGATATGTCAAACCAAGTTTTAGAATAGGGAATACGCCACTAAGTTTCAGTTCAGATAATGCGTGTTCAAGGTATAGATAACTAAATCCTGAGGTAATAAAGCCAATTTTCTTATGATTATTGTTTGATGTGGTATGTTTGGAAGATGAATTTGCATTTATTATTTTATTAAGACCTAATTCTTTGGCTTTTCTCAGAGCATTAGGGAGGCGTTCACGTAAAGTTTCTACCTCAATCCGAACAGTATCAGGTGGTAAAACAACGCGATTATCATTTGATATTAAATCAGTATTGATTTCTGTTTGTGTATCTTGATTTATCTCTGGAATAATATTGTCATTTAATTCAACAATTCCACCACCGTCGGCTTGATTTTGTGTAGTTAAATAGCAGGTATACAGGTTCGAATGTGCTGAAATTTGAAAGGCAGCGTTAACCCAGTCTTTCAATTCCTGCCAAGTTGAGGGTTCAATGAGAGGCATAAATAGATGTCGAGCTAAAATACGAGAATCTACAGGAACTTGTGTGCTATATGACCAGGTATCATCACCCACAACAACCACAGCACCCCCAGTTGTTCCAGCCAAATTACTGATAGCCAGACTATCTGAAGCAACATGCATTCCAACACTCTTCATAAATGCAATAGCCCGTATATTAGTCATTTGAGAACCATTCAAACGAGCAACACTTAATGCCTCATTATTCCCTATTTGTGCAACGATTCCATTAGATTTTAGAAGATCTGCATTCCGTTCTAAGACATCAAAAACTTCTGCAAGTGGTGAACCGGGATAACCCGTCAGTAGGCTAACACCACCTTCTAATGAACCTTTCACAAGCAATTCACAACCTGTGTATACATTCGTTCCGTTTGATTGAGTAAACCTATCATCCATTGAATTAGGCACTCCTATTAATTTTTATAATAACTTTTTCCAACTATTCATTATTGTGTGTTTATTGTATTAAACTTTATCTATTTAATAGCTCACGGGCATGCGCTAAGCCAACTTCAGACTCACTTCCACCATGCATGCGAGAAATTTCAGTTACACGCTCAGCTTCAGTTAAAGCCTTAGCAGATATTACAGTATTATCATTTATTACTTCTTTTTCAACAAGAAAATGCTGATCTGCGAATCGAGCAATTTGAGGTAAGTGAGTAATACAAATGACTTGTGCAGTTTGTGATAGTTCTTTCAGTTTTTCACCCACAACATCAGCGATTTTTCCACCTATTCCACTGTCAATCTCATCAAATAGGACAGTGGGAATGTTATCTACTTGAATCAAAACAGTTTTCAGTGCCAGCATAACTCTGGATATTTCCCCACCAGATGCGATTTTTGCTAAGGGTCGTAATTCTGAACCTACATTAGGAGCAATCAGAAATTCAACATGATCCATTCCATGTTCTCTTAAACCGTACCGCTTTCCATCGATTAGTAGAATACCGTTGTCATCTTGGATTGGATTTACAGCTGTGAGAAACCGAACCTTATCCATACCAAGTTCTTGTAGTTCCTTTTCAACCATCCTTGATAGTTTTTCAGCAACAGTTTTACGTTTTTCTGATAGTGTAATGCATAATTGTAAAGCCTCTTGCTTCAAATCCCTGATTTTGTTATTAAGAATGTCAATCTTATCTGAACCAAGTTCTAAATCATCCAATTTCTTTTCAGCTTCAGATTGATAAGCTAACATATCGGAAATAGTGTTACCATAACGTCTCTTGAATTTGGAAATAAGTTCAAGTCTATCAGATACTTCAGCAAGTCGATTTGGATTGAATTCGATAGTATCAGCATATTGACGGATTTGAGAGGATATATCTTCCAGTTCATAGAGTGTAGAGTCAATCCGTTCACTTAATTCTGATAGGTTGGAATCTATTTCTGCTAATTTTGCAAGTGCCTTCGCAGAATCTCTTAGGTTTTGAAGCGTAGAGATAGAATCTACTGATCCAGACCCAGATAAACCACTTTGCCCATCACCATCCAGTTGATCATATACCATGTTTGCGGATTCATACAATTGTTCAGCATTATTCAATACACTCATTTCTGAAGTGAGTTCTTCCTCTTCACCAATCTGAAGGTCTGCAGATTTTAGTTCTTTTACTTCAAATTCAAGTAACTCCTTCTCTCGTTCTGAAGAACTAAGTGTATGTAATATCGAATCCAATTCCCGTTGTAGATCTAAGAGTTGATGAAAAGTATTCTTAATGTTATTACATTCAGTATCTAATTCTCCAAAATCATCTAATAATTTGAGATGAGTTTCCGTTTTAAAGAGGGATTGATGCTCATGCTGTCCATGTATATCTACCAATAACGATCCAAGTTCTTCTAACTTTTTCAAATTGACCAATTCACCATTTATGCGACAACGACTTCTCCCATTGACACTTATTTGTCTTGATAGTAGTAATTCCTCACCGGAATCTGTATCAATAGGTATTGATGAAGTAGGGGTTACACATATTTCGACAGAACCGTATTCTGTATTTTCTCTAACAATATCCACAGAAGTTCGTTCCCCTAACACCAGGCCAATTGATCTGAGGATGACAGATTTTCCTGCCCCAGTTTCACCTGTAAAGATGTTTAATCCAGGAGATAATTCTAATTCAAGCTCGTTAATAAGAGCAATGTTGCGGATAGAGATTGTTTCTATCACGGTTTTCCTAAAAGGCTAAATAGTATTTGTAAGAGTTTTATTACTTTATTCTTTCACCTAACATCAGTTTTTCACGTAGAGCTTTATAATAACTATGGTTTCTTGATCGGATTAATTGGATCGTACGTTCTGCTTTCCGGACTTCAATTTCAGCTTCTCTCTGAAGAGTATGTGTTTCCCTTTGTCCGTCAATAAAAAGATCTAAACTTTCATAAGTTGAATGCATCTGAACCTTTATTTCTGCATCACCATGTGCAATAAATGGTCGTACAGTGAGACTATGCGGTGCAATTGGCGTTAACAGAATCGCCTCAAGTTGAGGGGCGACTATCGTACCACCACATGAGAGAGAATATCCTGTAGAACCACTTGGCGTAGCAATTATTAGTCCATCCGCATTATATGGTATGAATAATTCACCATCTACAAACGCCTTTAGTTCTATGAGTCGTGTATAATGTCGAATGACAACATCGTTTAGAGCGTATGCGTGAAAAGGATGTGGACTCTGACTATTTACGAATACCTCTAACATCATTCGATGTTCAATACGGTAATCCCCATTTAATGTTGCTCTTAATGTTGGATTTAGTTCATCAAGCGAAGCATCTGTTAAGAAACCCAGGTGTCCTAAATTAATGGCAAGTATGGGTATTTTTTCTATGTTGGGTGTATGTGCAGCACTAAGAAGTGTCCCATCTCCTCCCAGTACAATAACGAGATCAGAATCCTTGACCATTTGGTCTGTGCTAATACCAGTATCCGGTAGACCGAGTGCTTTTGCTTGCTGACTTGGTATTATTGGGATGGCACCAGTCTTTTTTAGTAAGACAGATACTTCGTTCACAACCTGAGCAGCTTTCTCTTTATTCGTATTGACAAAAAACCCAACCTTTTTCGTCATTTAGTTTCCTTTTCAAATCTTGAAAACCACAAGATAATTCCGCAGCCGACGAGAAACACACCCACTGTAATTAGGAGATTCAAATTTAATTCTGGAAGAAGATGCGTTGTGTCATAGTGTTTATCTCCTACTGTTAGAGATGCCCGAAATGGCCATAAACCATATAGCGAACCCACCATCAAACCGATAAGGAATGCAATAGTTATATTTCGGTACTGTTTTAGTAACAAATTTAACAATCTTGTAAAAAGTAGGAGTCCACCCAAGCAACCTATAGCGAAGACACCCAGAATAAGAATATTATCAAGAATCGGTTGAATGATTCCACCCTTTAAAAGAGAAAAGAACCCATCTATAGTATCCTTAATCGCAGTAATTAATGGAAAATACACACCAAAAGCTAACATAAGGAACGAGCCACTAATACCTGGTAAAATCATAGCAGAAATTGCTAAAGCACCCGAAATAAAGAAGAGTCCATAAGTTGCTATAGATGTGTCAAAATCATCTCCAGATACAGAAACAGAATTCGCTGCACTTTTCTTCATCTCTTCTATAGTAACAATTAATCCTATAGCTAAAAGCAAGACAAATAATTCTTTCCATCTAAACCCATTGAGCATCCGAATTGGAATAATGATTGAAGTTAAGACAAGCCCAAAAAAGAATCCGTATGTAGCATCGTGATGTGAACTCAGCAGATAAACAATAATCTTAGATGAGAATACAACTGATATAAAAGCTCCAACACCTAATAAGAATAGAAATTTAAAGTCTATATTTCGAAGTTCATCTCGAAAAGAAGAGAATGCTTCTTGTTTAAAAGTTAGTAATCCTAAAGTTGATTTTGCTGTGTTAATTCCGATATTTCGTAAGGCATTAATCAACCTTTCATATATCCCTAACACAAGAGCCAGTGTTCCGCCACTCATACCTGGTATGATGTTCGCAATACCAATGAGAAAACCATTAATTATGTGTTGGAGTGTATTCATATATTACATCAAATGCTGTTATAGAATGCATTAATAGTCTCTATACAATACCCCCATAAATCCTAAAATAGGTACATATATAGATCAGATACAGTACATTTTATGTAAAGAATTATACTACAATTCAAAAAGTAATTCAACATGCATATTGAACATAAAAAAGGAGAACAATAAATGAAAATAGGGTAGATTCATGAGTAATTCACTATGCGAATTGTCAATCATACCTCCAACAACATTCGTTTCTGAGAAACGCGGGCATCCAAGGTTATATGGAGTTCGAGTATAAATTAAAGAAATGAGATAATGAAAAAATGTTGCTGAGTTAACGTAATATGATATGTTAATTGCTAAAATTCTATTATATTATCCTATAGTTACAAATATATTTAAATTATATTGATTCTCATTATCAATAACAATAATAATATTGATTCTCATTATCATTATTAGTTTGCATATAGGAAAGCACATATTGTTATTCTGTGATAAATCAAAATTATATTATTATGTGAAATATTGCAAGATTTCTATGCCTAATTTTTCATAACGTTAAAGTTCTGAATATCTAAATTTCTCAATTACCATCTACCATTTAATTAATTCACATAAGGTTTATAAAGGATAATCAAATTATATTATATTTAATCTCTCTGGTAACATTAGAGTATGCTATATATATTATACCATTTCTAAGATTTTGTTTGACATAAAATAAGGTTTGGAACCCGGTGGATGTTCGAAATCAATATAAAGTCTTATTTTGCTTATTAATTATCTGTGTTTGGGTAAATCAATGTCATCAAGTGTAGTGGCAGTGAGTGCTTGTTTAAAAATTGTATCAAGGAGTTGTAAATTCTGTATAGCGTTAATCTGGTTTATAATGTATTCTGGTATTTCACCAAATTGATGTTGCAACAGTTCAAGGATGGAAGTTTGCTTAGTGTTAATACTACCTTCTTCTCTGCCTTCTTCTCTACCTTCTTCCCAACCTTGTTTTTTTCCTTTTTCTAATCCGCGTTTTTCGAGCATTTCTGCTGTTGATAGTGCCATGTTTTCTACCTCCTTGTCTTGAGTGTAAGCTTGCACGAGTTCCATTAATTCATCATGTTCATCCGGTAGGCGTCGAAAAAGTATGAGATGACTCAGATAAATTAGCACATTTCTATGCTGAACGGAGTCTAACCCTTCAAGAATAGGTAATACTTTTTCTAATGTCTCTATAAATAAAGTTTTGTCTTTTTTCTCATTTTGCAGGACAGTGAGTAAGAGTCCAAATGGATTATCTGTTTTTGTTAGTTCATTTTCAGTTGTGTCTTTTACATCAAGAAACAGAGTGTCGAACTGTGGTACGAACCGAGATAATGAATCTGGCAAAAGCATGAGTGTTTTCAATGAAAGCGGTGTTTGCCACTGCTGTGTCCCTGTGTAAAATACAATCGGCAATATAGGCCGTAAACGCCATTCATGTCTTGGTACATTTTCTGATTCAAATTCGCGTCGCTGTGCATCCCAAATCTGACACATGTAGAATAATACTCGAAATGGCATTATGTGATCAATTGTTGATTGGTGTTCAAGTAAGATATAGATATACAGATTGTCTGCGTGCGACGGTGATCGAAATGGAACACTAAATACCATATCGGATTCTTGTTCCCGAAGTGTATCCGAAATGAAACTTCTATTTATTTCTTCGAGTTGTTCAAAATCAATATACTCAACGAGATCTTGTGCGATGATTTCCAGCAATCCTCGGATGTTCTGTTTTTCTTTGAATAGCCATCTTGCACTAATATCTGGAAAATGTGCGACGGGTATATTAAAGAAATTGCGTGTTATTGGGTCTGATTCCATCCGGTTTCCTACTGAAAAATAATATATATCATACCATGATTATCGAGCAACATCAAATGAAAATGGGAGTCGGGGAGTCGTTCGGTTTGTATGCCAGTATTTCATTGTCAAAGTAGGGGAATCACGATTATACAGTTTTAAGTAAACTTACATATTGAGATTTACAAAATGATTATTAATAATAATCTCGGTATTCTTCTTATTCCAGTAGGGTCTAAGGAATAAGACTGCACTTCTTGCAATTTACATATAGTCCCTACCAAATCTACGCCAAATACGTAGAATCAACGGTATGAATGGAATAAGGCATTCCCCGGGTATTTGTTGGGATTGAAGAGCGTTTGACACATTCAGAATATATCTAACAAGAAATTACCGAATTAAAACTTAAACTTCATCAGGTATTCATACCTGGTGAATTCCATTGAATGTCTTATTGGCATTCATACCATAAACTTCCTGATTCCATGAATTCATTGAATCTTCCATCAAAATATTACATTTAAATTTATGACAACTATTCATTTAGAAATGGTATAATAGAATGTATTTGTTCTTGAATCACAGGGCAAATGGGTATTGAAGTCGTTTTGAAACAAGTGGCTGCTTAGAATAAGATGAACTCATAATTACCTGATATTTGTCCAAACATATAGTAACCCGATTTAACACGCATTCAACAAGGCATAATGATGAATTTTCCAACTATTCCTGAGTCCAAACGTATCGAGATGTTACACCCACCTGAAGGTTGTGTAAGAATGATACTTGACACAGATACATATAATGAGATTGATGACCAGTTTGCTGTTGTTCATGCTCTATTATCACGCGATCAACTCAATGTAGAAGCAATATATGCTGCCCCATTTCACAATAACCATTCAAAAGATGCTGAAGATGGTATGGAGAAAAGTTACGATGAGATTCTTCGGTTATTAACATTCCTAAATGTGGAATCTAAAGGAATTGCTTATCGGGGTTCAACTGAATTCTTGTCGAATGTAGATTCTCCAATTGCGAGTGATGTTACTACAGATTTGATTGAACGTGCATTATCTAATTCGAACGAACCACTATATGTTGTTGCTATTGGGGCAATTACCAACGTAGCCTCAGCGATCCTTATTGAACCAGAAATTATCAAGAATATTGTTGTGGTGTGGTTGGGTGGTAATCCATTATATTGGTCTCATACCCGTGAGTTCAACCTTGCCCAGGATGTTTTAGGGGCAAGAGTTGTGTTAGATAGTGGTGTTCCTTTCGTTCATCTACCGGCACGAGGTGTTGTTTCACATCTGTTAACGACAGTTTCAGAGATGGAACGATATGTTCAAGGTAGAGGAAAGGTCGGTGATTACCTTGTTGAGATATTCAAAGACTATCATAAAGACCACTATGCTTGGTCGAAGGTAATATGGGATATATCAGCAACGGCTTATCTCATAAATAGTAGTTGGGTGCCAACTGAAATCGTACATAGTCCAATTCTAACAGATTCGTTAACGTGGAGTTTTGACAACAGTAGACATCTCATGCGTGTTGCTACAGGTGTAAATCGGGACGCTATTTTCAGGGATTTATTTGAAAAATTGGAAAAGTCGAGTTAATTTTCGAAAGATAAATTCCAGTCATCCCCACAGATTATCTCAATTTGATCTTTTGGTTTGAAATAATCAGTAGGATGAAAGTCCTCACCCATAAAACCGAACAACCTTTTTCTCCGAGGTGTCATCCTTGAGAGTACATCATCTGGAAGCGAATCATAATCATACGGTCTACTCCACATTTGTCCATACCTGAATGTAACGCTTTTTCGGATGGTATCAGTATGATTTGGACCTACTCCGTGCCATAGTGCCCAAGGAAATATAACCGCATCACCTGCTTTAGCAATGACCTGTATTGCTCCTTCAGGATACTTACCATTAACAGAATTGTATTCAGAAAATGGTCTTTTATGACTACCCGGTACACACATGAAGTTGGCACTATTTTTATCGGTTAGGTCTGTAAGAAAGAACTGTATTTTGAATTGTAATGGTAGACTATTCGGATGAGGATGAATTCTTTGTAAAGATGGACCTGCATCGGTGTGAAATCCCATAAGTTGTTCTTTATCGGGATGACGAACATATATCTGAGTACCCATAATTTGTAGATAGGGACCCATGAGTGATAGAATTGTCCCAAAAGTATTCGGGTGGTCTGTTAGTGGATCTAATGTATGAGTTCTTTCTATTGCTCGAATGATTGTAAAAGCCCCTGCACCAAAACGGTTTCCTTGTAAGTTTGGAGACTGCTGTACATAGGATTCAATTACCTCATCTACTGCAGTTAGGACCTCTTCAATTTCTTTAGACGTTAAGACCTGTCTTAGAATTAGATAACCTTCCTCGTGCCATTGTTTCTTCTGGTCTTCAGTCAGGTATATAGAGTTCATGTTTTATTTCACAACATAAAGTATCGGTAGAATGTTAGTAGATATATCATATCATAACATGGACGATAAGTATTATAAAAAACAATTAGCGATAAAATCCACCTAAAATATGACCAAATTATGAATCATAATAGATTAGAGATTCGTTAGTGACTTGAAGCATAACTGTTCACAACTGGTATAGTATGTTTATGAATGAATTACAAGACGTCTTTAACCAAGATTATTTGTTGAGACAATATATATGACCAATAAAATAAAAGGTCTCTGGTTGTAGAAATTCTCATAAAAAATACCATTGAACAGATTGATTCTATAGGGTTTTTAGGGTATACTATTTTGGTTATCGGCTTCTACGATAAGTGTATTGGAATCCTTAGAATGTCAACACAAAAGTAATAATTGCCTCCCAAGATTTTAGAAAAACGAATGAACGAACTCAATAAAATATTAACAACAATTAACAGACCATTTCATCAGGAACTAAAAACAGGTTGTCAAGATGATGTGGTAATCAATGGAATTGAAGCATATGTGTCATTATGGGTAGAAAATGCTACAAAACTGGAACTAAATACACAACAAACACAGTTCTTAAACAGATTGAATGAACTTTTTCAAAACTATTCTAATTTATCTACAACTGATAGAGAAAATATCTTACAAGAGGCTTCTAAGGTAATTAATGCCGCATTGACAGGTGATTTTAACTTATTAAACATAGAAGAAGGTATTGAACAAAAGCCAGAGTTAAAATCAGATAATAATAAAAGTACTGCGGAACATAAAAAGTCTACACCTACAGACTTAAAACAGATTGAAAATCTCCCCTTATTCCGTAAATCAAATCAGAGTGAAGTCAGAACTCCATCTACAGAAAAGCCACAAACGTCATCAGTTCCTTCAACCGAACCTACAGGCAATATTAACACCCCACCAGCATCATTTGATACGATAAAACCGTCTATTCAGGAGATAGAATTAGAGAACAATAACCTACCAGTAATTATAAGCGATACCCCTGTATCTATAGATGCGGATTCTCTGGAATTATTTAATAATCCTCTTAAAGATGTTAATGGTATAGGTCCCAAACGTGCTGAAGTCCTTTCTGATGAAATTGAAATTCATACAGTTGGCGGGATATTAGAATACTATCCACGCGACTATCTCGATAGATCTAAGATAGTAGATATTTATAGTTTGGGTAGATCAGAAGATGGTGCACCTGAGACGATTCAAGGGAAGGTCGTTAATCATGTTACCCAACCGCCAGTTGCGAAGGGCAAAAAAAGTATTGGAAAGGTATCAATTTTTGATGGGACAGGTGTAGCAGTGTTAGTTAATTTCGGAAGAAGAATAGGGTACATCAAATCAATCCTACCCATTGATACAGAGGTAGTAATTAGTGGTAAATTCACAAGAAGATACAACGAAATTCAAACAACGGACTATGAATTTGAGATTTTCGATGAAGATAATTTGATTCATACTAAACGAATCGTTCCAAAATACCCATTAACAGCCAAACTTACTGCTAAATTGATGCGAACTGCGATTCGGAATGTTTTAAATGAGATTGGCGATAATATACCTGAAATCTTACCTATACAACTACGACAGACAAATCAACTCATTGATAGGCAGCAGGCTATGAATGAGATACATTTTCCTACATCAGATAACTATCGTATGGCTGCGCAACGTCGTCTGGCGTTTGATGAATTCTTTTTATTAAGTCTTGGTATGGAAATGCGAAAAGATAACAGAACTGCTCAAAATGGGATTCAATTCGAGATAGATCATACAGATACCAATAGTCTTTTGAATAGATTCATTGATTCTCTTCCCTTTGAATTAACGAGGGCACAATCCAAGGTATTTGAAGAAATTAGAGAAGATATGAAGAGTCCACGTGTGATGAATAGATTAATTCAAGGAGATGTCGGATCAGGCAAGACAGTTGTAGCAGCAATGTCTCTGTTGTGTGCGATTGAAAATGGATACCAAGGTGCATTAATGGTGCCAACAGAAATACTCGCGGAACAACATCATCAAAACCTATTAGGTCTCTTATCTCCTCTTGGTCTTAAGGTTGTGCTTTTAAAAAGCGATCTTCCAAAATCAGAACGCGATGAAGTCATGACATCGATTACAGATGGGTGTGCAAACCTGATTGTTGGAACACAAGCTCTGATACAGGAAGGAGTAGAATTCTCAAATCTTGGACTTGTAATTGTAGATGAACAGCATCGTTTTGGCGTCATGCAGCGTGCAATGCTTAGAGGGAAGGGTAAGTCTTCTACAAATGAGAATTTATCTCCTGATGTATTAGTAATGACAGCAACCCCTATACCGAGAACTTTGTCCCTTACTGTATATGGTGATTTGAATGTATCTGTGATAGATGAATTACCTCCCGGCAGACAAAAGATTGAGACACAATGGGTGAAAGAGAAAGACCGTGGTGAGTTGTATATCGAACTAAAGAAGGATATAAAAAATGGGAAACAAGCCTATATTGTATACCCATTGGTTGAAGAATCGGAGAAATTAGAGGAATTAAAGGCTGCTACCAAAATGGCAGAACACATACAGAAAGATGTGTTTCCAGATTTACGTATTGGTCTCTTACACGGTCAAATGAAGTCTGTGGAGAAACAGGATATTATGGCACAATTCAATGCACAGGAAATTGATATACTTGTTGCCACCACAGTAATTGAAGTAGGCATAGATGTACCAAATGCTACGATAATGGTTATTGAGAATGCCGAACGATTTGGTCTTGCCCAACTACATCAATTGCGTGGTAGAGTTGGACGAGGAAGTGATAAGTCATACTGTTATTTAGTGGCAACCCCTAAGACGGATGAATCATATCGTCGAATCCAAGTCATGGTGAGATCCAATAACGGTTTTGAAATTGCTGAAGAAGATCTGAATATTCGTGGTCCTGGAGAGTTTTTTGGTACACGTCAATCTGGAATGCCAACATTTAAGATAGCGAATATCATCAGTGATGCTGAATTGCTGGAAGCTGCCAAGAAAGAGGCAATGAATATAATCCAAAAAGATCCACAATTGAATCAACCTGAACATCAGCTCATGAAAAAAATGTTACATGTTCACTGGAAAGGACATTTAGAGATAGCATCAGTGGGTTAATATACGACCTGAGGTCAAAATGAAAAAACAAACCGAAGTAATCATTATAGGAGGTGGTATATGGGGTTTGAGTACTGCCTATCATTTAGCAAAATATGGTCAAATGGATATACTTGTTTTAGAACGGAATCCCGGTATCGCTGCAGAAACTACACCACAAGCTGCTGGACTTGTTGGACAAATTCGATCTACTGATATTATGTTCCAGGCGATCCGTTATGCTCTTGAACTGTTTTCTCAGTTTCCTAAAGAGACGGGGTATGATACAAGCCTACAGCAAACAGGGAGTTTGATGGTTGCCCTCACTCCTGAACGGATGGATGCGTATGAGAAACAGATTAGAAAGGCACATAAGAACAATATTGAGGCAGACTTTATTTCTAATATTGAAATATCAAATCTTGTGCCATCCATTGATGTAAGTACAATTGAGGGTGGATACTTTGTTCCTAATGATGGTTATGTAGATCCGTATAAATGTGCTTGTGCTTATGCCAACGCAGCTACAGACTTAGGAGTAGAGATAATTTTCAATACCCATGCTATAGGATTGTGCCAAGAAAACGGAAAGATCTTTGGTGTAGAAACTGATGAAGGAGTAATTGAAGCGAACCATGTAATTATCACAGCTGGTCCGTGGGGTGCTTCAATCGCTAAGAAAATAGGTATAGCAACAACTGTCCAACCGATCCGTCACCAACGTGCGAGAACAGTACCAACTAAGAATATACCGGAACATCATCCAGTTGTACGTATACCTGATATAAGCTGTTATCTGAGACCTGAAAAAGGGGGATACCTCTATGGATATTTTGAACCCAATCCAGTAAGTATGGACTTGGATAAAATGCCATCTGACTTTAGAACAATAGATCTTGAGCCACCAATTATGGTCATGGATGATGCACGTGTCCGATTATCACCTATATTTCCTATATTGAATGATCTTGCCATTGAGGAATATAACAAAGGTATAGTCACCTTTTCACCAGATGGGGTATATATGATCGGTCCTGTACCAGAATATGATCGTCTATACTTAGCTACAGGTTGTGCTGCATTAGGAATTGCTGGTTCAGCAGCAGTAGGTAGATGGCTATCGAAATGGGTGATTGATGGTGACCCTGGTGAAGATGTATCAATATTTTCACATCAACGATTTGGTGATAAAGTTGAAGACACAGATTGGTTGCGGCGAGAAAGTGAAATATTTTACGCAAATTACTATAGTATACAATCTGAATAAAGTTTCTATAGGATAGAAATGACTTCCAATTACCCTTGATTACATAGATGTAGTAATCAGGTTGTATAAATTGGGAACAGTGACAGAAAAGTCACCTGAGATATGATAGCTTTCACCCCCGTCCTTAACAGTACGGATTAGTATGGTTTTCTTTGGACGGTGATAATAGTGTGAGTCGGTAGGTTTGCCTTCTTCTTGAAAATCATCAAAATCTATCAGATCGAAATTAGCAGTGGTAAAATGTCGGATTTCTTTACCATCTTGAGCTGCAATATTTCTCGCGATTGATAGGCTTTTTAGGTATACCTCAGGTCCCATTACAGCGGAACCTAAGTTTAGAAATACACCATTCTCTAATTTTGAAATAGACTCAGCAAATTTGAGAAAATCTTTCCCTGATGTCCATCCAATAGCAGCATAATCAGCAGAAGGATGTTGATCGGTAATGTCAAAACCGATGCCTTTATGTACCGTAATTGGGATACCTAAGCGATATGCAGCAGCGAATATACTTACATCTGCATAGGGGAAGGTTATATTATTTTCTTCGTTTTCTATGAGTTTACCGATTGATTCACCAAAGCCAATTTGTTCGTTGTAACCTCTATTTATTGCTTTGTTGATATACCTTCCTGTTTCTTCCCAATTACCAAATTTACCATCTTTGATGTATATTTCAACATCTTCAAGGGTTGCCCCAATATATGCCATTTCAAAATCGTGAATGGCACAGGCACCATTCGTAGCGATGTGTGTGATAACACCACGTTCCATTAAATCAATGATATAACGTGAGTTCCCACGACGCATAACATGTGCACCCATCATCCAAATTACCTGATTGGCGTTCTTATGTGCTTGAATAATACGTTCTGCGATGAGTGGGAGCCATTTATTTTCGTAGATTGGGATTGTTGCATCTAAAGAATAGATATCTTCAACGCTCATCTTGTGTTGACGTTCAGATAGAGGAAGAATACTGAGATGAGACCGATCGATTTCAGACATTTTAAGATAGTAGGAAGGGGAATAATTATTCAGTGAATTTTATAGAGTAAATTTTCGATACTCCGGCTTGTTCCATTGTAACGCCGTACATGACATTCGCAATTTCCTTAGTTCGGTTATTATGTGTGATAATTACAAACTGGGTGTTTTTGGCATAATCCCTGATTAAGTTAGTGAACCGGAGTACATTTGCTTCATCAAGGGCAGCATCTACTTCATCAAGTACACAGAATGGACTCGGTTTAAGTTTGAAAACTGCAAACAGTAGTCCAATGGCTACCAATGATCGTTCTCCACCTGATAATTGTGTAATACTCTGAGGACGTTTGCCGGGAGGACGTGCGATGATTTCAATTCCAGATTCAAGTATATTTGTTTCATCTGTGAGTTGTAATTCAGCTTCACCCCCTTCAAATAATTGACTGAACACATCTTGAAAGTTTGTCTGTACCTGTTGAAATGACTCGAGAAAGACATCTCGTGAAGTTTCGTTTATTTTTTGGATAGCTTGATAGGTGGTATGGATGGATTGTTGAACATCCGCTCGTTGTGATTCAAGAAAGTCCAATCTCTTTTGATGTTCTTCATGAGCTTCAATAGCCTTTAGGTTAACTGAACCAATTGCCGATATATCTGCCTTTAGTTTCTCAATTCGATCCATTAAGTCTATTTCACTGAGTTCAGTAATGGTATTATGGTGAGATTCATCAGAAGATTCGACAGTATCATTCTCTGTATCAGGACTTATAATCTCATCAATGGAAACCTGATATTTGTCCATTATACGTTTCGAAATAGACTTTAGCTGCATCTCCAGTTGTGTGGTCTTAATTTCAAGTTGGCGTCGGGAGTTATTTTGTCTTTCAGTTTGTTTGCGATTTTTACGCAATTCTTGTTGAATAGATTCTATTTCATTTATAAGAGAATCTCGTTCTTCAGTCAACTCATCATACTTACCTTCTGCCTCAGCCTGATCTGCCCCAATACTTAAAAAAGTGCGTTGTGCTTCTTCAATTTGTTCGGCTATATCATTTCTTGTTTGGTCATCAGAATCAATAATTGATTGTTGTTCTTGTATGTCTTTGTCTATCTGATCATGTCTATCATCAAATGACTTTACATCAGATTCTAAGTTATCCAATTTGATCCGTTGTTCTGCAAGGAAGATTTCTCTTTCATGACAGAGCGATTCCATCTCACTATGCTTACTCATTTCACTCTCAATTTGTTCTGAAACAGTCTTAATTGATCTCTCTGATTGTATCTGTTTCTTAGAGAGTTCTTGAATTTCTAATTCAAGCTGATTCTGTTCTTCGCGGGATAGATCAACTGTTTGTTGTAGTTCTTGATTTTCAGTTTGAATCTTATTGAGTGCTATTTCCAAACGTTCAATGTTCTGATTTTCTTGTTCAATATCTTTTGTAAGACCAGCTTTCTCAATTTGCTTGTTCTGTAATTCACTGATTAGTAGGGTTCTTTTCTGTTGTGTTTCAGCGATTATTGCAGCATATGACTTTCTCAATTGGTCTTTCTGATTGACAAGATTTGTTATTTCACCAATTTTTTCTTTTAAGACATCTATTTCACGGGAACGATTAAGCAAACCAGTTTTTCTTTGATCATTGTGTCCACCAGTGATAGTACCATAGGTATTGAATAACTCACCCTCTAATGTTACCAATCGTGCTGTGGGTCTACTTCTTCGAGTTAAGGCGATTGCTGCGTCTAAATCTTCAATGATTAGCGTATTCCCTAAGAGATGTTGGACTGCACGGTCATATTGATTTTCATAATCAACTAATTCTCTGGCGATTCCTATGACACCTGGTTGATTAAGGAGTGAATCATCAGAAAATCTTCTACTTTGAATATAGTCAAGAGGTATAAAAGTTACAATCCCAGCGCGATTCTTTTTGAGATAATTAATCCCATTCTTACTGTCATCACGTGTTTCTACAATAACATTTTGAATAGCACTACCGAGTGCAACTTCTATTGCAATTTCAAATTCATTATCCGTATTGATAAGCTCAGCCACAACACCACAAATTCCACCAAATTGGTCTGGATAGTGTTCTTTAGCTTGCATAATTGCTCTTACACCGGCGTAATAGCCTTCATAAGCAGAATGTAACTGTTCTAAAGACTTATACCGAGAGACATTCACCCCCATAGTATCCTGTAAACCACGTAATTCGGTATCAATCTTACGAAGAGCCTCTTGTGATTCGTTATGTTTTGTTTCAACCTCTTTCTTCTCAGTCTCAATTTTAATTAACTCGGCATCTAACTTTGTAGAATTTCTCTGAATTTCATCACGTTTTTCAATAAAAGTCTGCAGTTCATTTTTCGTGGAATTAGTATTCTCCTGTAATTGTTCCAGATTGCTTTGTGAATTAGATAATTTCTCATCTATTGTTGCCCGTAAATTCTCACGTTTAGAGAGTTCAATAGATGTCTCCTGTAATATTGTCTTACGTTCATCAACTGACTTTCTTGCCTCTTCAATTCGAGTGGTTAGTTGCTCTAAAAGCTGTTTACGGGCATTAAATCTACTCTCTTCTATTTTGAATGATGCAGATAGTTTGTTGTGTTCTTGTATTCTTTCCTTCTTCTGGGTTTGTAAATTTGCTTGTTGTGTTTTTAGGGATACAAGTGTCTGTTCAGCTCTCTGCCTTTGAGATTGTATATTTAGTTGTTTTTCTTTATGTAATACTATCTGACGTTCTATTTTATCAATCCGATCTGAAATGGTCCGGATCTCCTCTTGGGATTCAGATATAGCAGCATCAAGTTCAGATCGTCGGATCGATGCATTCTCAATCTGTTCTTCCGCTTCTTGTATTAGATTGTTGGCTGAAGTCACTTCTACTAAAATGGATTGTAACTTATCTTGTGTCTCGCGATAATCAGTCTCCATTTTCTCATAATCACGATAGGCTAAACCCAACTCTAATTCTTGGAGTTGTTCATGCAATGATTGGTAATGTATTGCCTGCTCAGCTTGTTGTTTTAGAGATTCAGTTTCGCGTTGTAACTCTTGAATAACATCATTGATACGGACTAAATTCTGTTCTGCATCTTCAATTTTTCGTATCGCTTCTTTCTTACGATGTTTGTATTTTGTTATACCGGCTACTTCATCAAATAAGAATCTACGTTCATCTGCACGTACATTAAGAATCAGGTCTATTTTACTCTGCTCCATGACTGAGTATGCATCTACCCCAACTCCAGTGTCCATAAAAAGCTCACTGATGTCACGAAGTCGGCAGGGAGTTTGGTTGATTAGGTAATTGCTGTCTCCGTCACGTGTAAGTTGTCTTTGCACTTCTACATCAGTGGATCCAATAGATAGATTCTCATCAATATTGGTGAAAGATAAGGCTACAGTTGCTTTCTCAGAGGGCTTAAAATTGGTTCCACCATTGAATAGTAGATCCCGCATATTCGTACACCGTAGTGCTCGAGCACTTTGTTGACCAAGTACCCAACGAATGGCGTCTGAAACATTACTTTTACCACATCCATTAGGACCTACGATTGTGGTAATTCCAGGTTCTAATATCAGCTCAACAGTTTCAGCAAAACTCTTGAAACCGCTAATTTTTATACTACTTAAGTGCAAAAGGAAACCTCCACAAGAAAAAGTGTATACTAAGAAGATTAGGTTAAAGTTAACGGTTTATGATTGTATATTTAACACACCTCATACTATTCTATACGAAAGAACCGTCTTGATGGTTTCATTTACGGGTTTACTGCCCTTGCCAAAGTTAACACATCAATTTCAACTGGATCTTCATTCCACAACATATTAACGGCTTCATTCACAGTGGCACCAGTTGTGTAAACATCGTCAAGAATTAGGATACGTTTATCTCTTATAAGATTTCCTTTATTTATCCCAAAAGCTCCAACTACATTCGTTTGGCGTGCGTCCCTGGTTAAACTACTCTGAGGGGATGTGTTTTTACTTCGAACTAATGCATCAGTACATATATTAATACCAATTTCATTACTCATACCTTTAGCAATAAGGGTTGATTGGTTGAATCCACGTTCGCGTAATCTATTTTTGTGTATAGGTATGGGGAGAATATAATCATATTCCTTGTAATCAAAATCCTTGGGTTGGTGTTTTATCATTAAATAAGATAAGTGTTTGGCAAGAGATATTTTCTTTTCAAATTTATAGAGATGTATAATCTTTTGAAGAATAGCATCATAGAATGCAACTGTTCTAAGTCTTCCATATCGGGGTGGAACAGTGGCACACACATCACAAACACCGTCAACGTTGTTTTTTCCACATATATCACACCAAGGGGGTGTAACAATTTCAAGACTATCCCAGCAACCTTCACATAGATATGGTATTGATTCAAGCCCAATATTCATTTCACAGACTTTACATTGAGCAGGAAATAGAAATGTAATTGCTGTTTCAACCAATTGTTGTATCATAGTAGGATTTGTTTGCTTTAATGTTCTCTTAACTGGAAGACAACCCTAATTTATCACAAGATACCTTCAATGTCAAGTTAGGACGTGTGTTAGTAGCTGTTTTTAAAGGTTGAATATTCTAATCCTTATACTCTTTTTGATTAAAACTTATCCAAAAGACACTGTATCGAAATAGAATACCTTTAATCATAAAAGCGTAAATTCAGTATTGATTATACAATGTTACACTAATACATCTAAAACTGTACATATTCATTTGAATTCAATTTGAAAAACAGAATATGACATGTTAAAATTTACAAGCAACAGGAGGGAAATTATGAAAGTAGGAATTCGAGACGGGATGTTACCTGTTCCGTTCAATGAAAAGTTTCAAAAAGCAAAAGACATTGGGTTTGATGGTGTTGAAGTCTGTATGGGGGTCAATTATCGGGAGCATATACTATGGCAAGAAGACGGGATTGATTCGGTAAATAGCCTTGCTGAGAAGGCAGGAATAGAGGTGTCATCTTTATCTCCTGGTGGTTTTACTGCATATTCATTTATGCACCCAACAGATAGTAAGAGAAGTGAAGGTATATCGAAATTACAGTATCTTGCTGAGATATGTCCACAATTAAATACAAATGTCATTCTTGTACCTTTTTTTGGTGGTGGAGAAATTAAAGATGAACATATAACCGATTCACGTTTTCTTGATGGTCTAAAGACCGTCGCAGAAACTGCGGAGCGGTATGATGTTGGTCTTGCATTGGAATCAACACTTAGTGCTGAACAACACCAACAGATCATTGACCAAGTTGGGTCAAAGGCTGTTGGGGTATACTATGATATGGGAAATGCAACAAATTTCGGTTATGACTCTCCGGAAGAAATACGCACTTTAGGGAGTTCAATCATTCAAATGCACATTAAGGATACAGGTGGTAATCACGCTGGTGAAGGTGATGTTGACTTCCCTGCAGTTTTTGAATCCACACATGCTATTGGTTACGATAGTTGGTTTGTTCTTGAAACACCAGGTAAAGATGATCCAATTGAATCTGCTGTTAAGAATATGAACTTTGTTAGAGACAATTTTTGATTTCTTTTAGAATAACACAAGATTTGCACTATTCTTAAGAAATCGAATATTCCTATGCTCATTATTTTAAACCAACATTATTTCTTCATATAATGGTTACTCCACATCTTGAGAGGTATGAATGAATAAGTCGAAGTCTATTCTATCCCATAAACAAGTAAAGAATCTATTATCCCTACCTACTAAACAAGCAGAGCAACTTTTTCAAAGTTATACAAAAGATACCCAACTTGAAATAATTCGATCGACCAGAAATCCTAAATTACGTGAAGAGTTATATTATCTTGTGCCAGATTGTACTGAGTTAATTCAAGACAGTCCTACTGAAGATGTGCTACAAATATTAGACACATTATTGGGAACAGGATTGGCATGTGGTCTATTACCATGTCTATCTAATCAACAATTTGAAGAACTGATTGATATAGCCATTTGGAAAGATGGTAAATTAAATGAAAAGTCTCTTAGTTTATGGCTCTTTGAATTATCAGAGTGTGAAAGAGATGATTTAAGTCGTTTCCTTCGTCAGATGGATATGCGTATTTTTGCGGGTCTCCTTAGACAACGAGTTAAATTAAAAGGTAGTTTAGCCGCACTAATGATTGATGAGAAAGTAATTGATCCAAATCATCCTGCATTAGAATGTAAAGACGAACAAGCAAAAAGGATTCTAAACGCCATATGGGAAGCTGATCAGGAGATTTTCTATCAACTCCTACGGGATATGTTTGGGATTGACAAAGAAGGGGATGTTGAAACCAAGTTAACCACTGATTTTGATGAAGCTACTGCTGATAGAGAAGCACGAGTAAAAGAACGCGATCGTAAAGCTGGCATCACTGTTACTGAATCCGACCTAAGAGAAGAAGTTGATTTGGATTCGCTTGAACTTTCTGAGGAAGTTGAAGAGAATGCAGACAAGTAAATATTCACTGGTAGCTGATAATGTAATTGATGCTCAATCTTTTTTATCTCAGACCTTACGCCACGGAGATACACTTGATGTATTTGATTCGGAAAAAATTGAGAAAATCTCCGAAGATATTGCTGCTATTGCACATAAACTTATTACAATGAAAGTAGCTGACCTTTCTAATCAGGCAGAACTTCGTACACAAACACAAACTGGAATTTCATTAACCAGTCTTGGATTAGAATATGCAAGTAAAGGAAACTTAGATAAAGCTGTACGGATACTTAATGTAAACCCGTCTGTTAAGTTGTATCAGATCGGGAATACTCTCATTAATCAAGTTAGAGAAAAAGCAATTGATTTGCTTGAAAATGCTGTTATACGTCCAGAAGAATCACTTTCCCATCTTGACATTGATAGCATTAGGATTTATAACCATGCAGAAGCAAAGTTTTTAGATGAATTAGTTTCATATAATTCAACTATCAGTAGTGCGTCTGTTATATTGAAGGAAAATCACCCACCACGTCCATTCCTGAGTCTTGCAGATGTTGAGATAATTAAAATACAGTTAGGATATATTGAAAAACGTCGTGATTATGTTGAAACATTACCACTTGAGGATGTTTTCGCAATTGATCCTCCGCTGAATATTACTATTGATCCTATATTAATACTAACATTGTGTTTGATGTCGAATTTGACGTTATACTATCAACCCGATTTACATTTAGATCATGACACACTTAAGGATTTTCGAGAGATCATTTATGATGAGAACACTGGTGAAGTGCGATCTGCGCCACGTCAACGTATGCTTGATTGGATTGTAGACTACCTTAAACAAGATAACCGTTCTGATGATTTGATAAAGTTTGCCGTAATATATTGGGAAACTTGTATACAGGAAATTATTGATCCAGATGAGAATATTCAGATGTTTCTACAATGAATCTGTGTTAAGCTGTGTATTGTATATCATATAAAGATGTGTTATTATGCTATCAGATATAGTCAGAATCCAAAATGTAGGAGAATAACGGAATAACATTTTTGTTGACCGTTTAAGAAGATGAAACTTGAAACTGCAACATTCGGAGCAGGATGTTTTTGGTGTGTAGAAGCTATTTTTCAACAATTGGAGGGAGTACATTCTGTAGTCTCTGGTTATACAGGTGGGACAACAGTAAATCCTAATTATAAAGCAGTGTGTATGGGAATGACTGGACATGCTGAGGTGGCACAAATTGAATTTGATCCAGAAGTAATTTCATTTGATGAGTTATTAGAAGTTTTCTGGCAAACCCATGATCCGACTACACTAAATCGTCAAGGAAATGATCAAGGAACACAATATCGTTCTGCCATTTTTTTTCACTCAGATGAACAACAGAAGATAGCAGAGAAATCAAAGGACGATCTTGAACTATCGGATACTTGGAAAGATCCTATTGTTACTGAAATCACACAAATTGATGTTTTTTATCCTGCAGAAGACTATCACCAGAATTATTTCCAATTAAATTCCGCTCAACCCTATTGTCAGTTTGTTATCCATCCAAAGTTAAAAAAGTTCACAAAAGAATTTAAAGAAAAATTAAAATCTGAATAGTGTTTACCATATAGAACTGTTCCAACTGAATGTTGTTCTTATGAAAACCTATTCTGTTAGGAGGGTATACTATTGAAAGCTATTATTCTCAGTGTGCTTCTTTCTTCAGTTTGTTTTTGTTTTATAATAAATCAAAGTGTAATTGCACAAGAAACTGAAGCTACAGAGAGAGTCCAAGTTCAGAAACCACGGTATGTTACGATTGTGTCGGAGAAGGAATACACAGGACAATTGCAGCCACGAATTGAAGTAAAGGTGTATGCTAATATTCAAGGTAAAATTGTAGAACTTAATGCTGCAGTGGGTCAGAAAGTAAGAAAGGACGATATACTTGCTAAGATTAATGCTCAAGAAGCAAATATAGCAGCAATAAAAGCGGAAGTTGCATTAAGTGTCGCAAAGGCACAGTTAACGACAACAGAGGCGAATGCTCAAACCCGTTTAGAAACACAACTGGTTACCGCTGAAGAGTCTGTTGCCG
Organism: Candidatus Poribacteria bacterium; assembly: GCA_003635315.1. GTDB lineage: Bacteria > Poribacteria > WGA-4E > WGA-4E > WGA-3G > MSPOR6. The sequence continues at coordinate 30,810 of PYJD01000045.1, read as the reverse complement.
AAGCAGTTGCCAAACATGAGGAATCAAAATCTCTCTCTGAGATGAGAATACGTAATCAGTTAGTACAAGCAGAATCAACCCTAAAAGTGGCAGAATCTAATTTAGAACGTGCGAGAGTAAGTTCAGAACAAGGATTAGAACGTGCCAAAACAGAATTTTCAAAAACTACTTCGGATTATGAAAGAGATAAAGCACTACACGAACAAGAACTTATCAGCGATAGTGCATTTGAATCATCTGAAACAAGATATAAACTTGGCAAGAGTCGTTATGAAGAGGCGGTTGCAGCAGCTGATCAATTCAATGATGGAACTGCCCAACTTGCAGTGGAAAAAGCAAGAGCAGAATTGTCAATAGCACAAAAGATTGTGGAAAGTAAAGGTTGGGAACGTGAAATCGCAGCAGCAGAATCAAAAATTACACAAGCGAAAGCAAGCCTTGTTGCTACACAGAAACTCGTGGAAGCGAAATCATGGGAACGTGAAATTGCCATCGCTCAATCTGCTGTCAACGAAGCTGAAGAACAACTGAAACTCGCTCGTGAGCAGGTAAATCAGGCTTCAATTAATTCTCCGATTGATGGTATTGTTTCACAACGTCATATGGAAAAGGGTGATTTTGCAAAAACTGCTGCTTCATCAGGAACACCTATATTTACAGTAATTGCAATTGATGTTTTAAAGGCTGTATGGACGATTCCGGTAGGTGATGCCAATAGAATAAAGGTTGGGGATATGGTTCTTATTAATACAGCATCTGGAATACAAAATATCGTAGCAACAGTTGATTTTATAAGTCCTACTGTGAAACCTGGCGAGAATACTGTTTTAGTGCACGCAACGGTGCCAAATACAATTGAAATGACTGATGATACCAAGACACCAAATCAGAATAGTAAATTAAAGCCGGGGACGACAATTTCTATCTCAATAAAAACTGGGGAAAGAAAAAATGTACAAATGCTTCCACGCAGATCTGTTCTAAATATACAGAATGGTAGAGGTAATCTCTATGTTGTTGAAGAAAATACTGTACGAGTAAAACAGGTTAGTGTTGGTGGAATTTATGGTAGTGAGATAGAAGTTAGTACACGTTTACCACAGAATGAGCAGGTTATTGTGGATGGACAGCATCGTCTTCAGGAAGGAATTGAAGTATCAATTGGTGATGATTGATAGTAGAGAAGAAGTTTGTAATAGTATAGTCTGAGGGGAGTTATTCAAGTGTTGAGTCTGTTCTTTCAGCGTCAATCTTATCATATTCCTCAATTTCCTCATAGACTATATTCATAGAACTGTAATTATTATCCTTAAGAATATTGCTAATTTCTGCCTTTTCTCCTATTCTATCCCACAATTCTTCACAGGAATGGTTTTCTTGAAATTCATAGAATTCTTGAAATTTTTCTCTTTTTTCTAAACCATCAATATAGAGATCAGAATCTTCTAAAGACTTCTTTGGAGTAGATAGTAGTTTTATTCGGTTATTATTTTCTTGAATCATACCTATGTCTTGTAAGATGTTGATATATGGATCAAATTCAGGTTTATTCATTTTCAATTTTTGGAGTATATCTGCTGTAGATATATAATTGGACTTAATTCCATTGATTTCTATCAAGTTCTTATAAAAAGCACTTATTACATCTCTATCGGGATAACTCTTCGTTATAGAATCCATATCTTTTTCAGGGTCAAAAATTAGATGTAAGTAGCAAGAGTTTTCTAAAAGAAAGGCAGGTTGACACCGATTTACAAATACATCAATACTTGGAGATAGATGACAGAATACAATGTGCATATTGTTATTATATTTAGGTAACATCGAAAATGTACTATTCGACACAATTGTATTTAATTCTCCTTCTTCCAGTCTTTCAAGCAGCTTATTCTCATCCTCCTTCGGTGTTTTCTGATTATGTTTTTCAATCAAATCTGAAATTCCAGGTATTTCCTCTGTTAAGTATTGAAACATTTGATCTACATCCCGTACATAATAGATGGATGGTTGATTCATTTTAAGAAGGTCCAATAAGTAATTTTTTCTATTGATTCTCCTTTGATCAATAATGCGGATAGATGAGTTGATATTAATTGGAGGAAATAATGCATCGTCTTGTTTAGCAATTTTAAAGATTGATAACAGATCTGACAATGTTTCAATCTGTATTTTTTTCTCAAATACAATATTTTTTTGTGTAGTAAGTTGTTCTTGCAATGTTTTAATTTCCAGTTTATGGTCAGTTGCCATGCCTTCAATTTCTTCTTCCAACGATGTGATACGTTCTTTGGATGCATTTTTCTCTTCAAGCGATTTTTTTAATCTCTCTTTACTTTTCTTCAATTGATCTGAGGTAGTCTTAATTTTTTGATTTTTTTCGATCAAATCCTTAGATGTTTTTGTCATATCACTTTCTAATTTATTGTTCTTTGATTCTACGTCACTGAGTTGTTTTTTTAGGTTATCTAAGTCATTTTGTAGTTCTATGTTGCCATCTTCCAATTTTTCTCTTTCAGATTCTACATTTTTTAATTTTTCCTCAGTTTCCACCAAACGTTCAGGAGTATCATCATGAAATAAATCTTCAATGATTTTCTCAACATCTTGTTGATCTATATTTCGACTGATTTTGCCAAGAAAATCTGCAATTATGTATAGTTGCATACGTACATAATCGGGGTCAAGATCCCATGGAGGATGGGAAGTCCGATTACGACCTTCAACAATCAATTTTACGACACTTCGGGCATCGTAGTATTTATCTACACACCTAAAATGACCTTCGATTGAATCACGCCAATGTGTAAAAAATAGGTTTGAAATATCGCAAAAATCAAGGTCATTATAAGATACATCCCCTAAACGTACTTCCATAAAGGTAGACGCAGCATCAAGATAAATATCTTGAGCTTTTCTAAGGGAATCTCTAAATGGATATTTTGCTTCACTCATCTTGTTATAGTTTTAAATTTAGGTATATATGAACAATTGGTCGTTAAGACTGTGATATGACATAAACCTGAATATGTTCCCATTTTTTCTTTGACCGATGGGTTGCAATTCTTCTGTTAACAATATCTTTACATACATATCCCGATTCGTCAATTATTTTTTCAAGATTTGAAATGGCTTTTGGACCAGATGCATCTGCATAACCTAAGAGGAGTGTTCCATTAGGCTTCAGATAGTTTGGAAGGTGTTCAAAAAACCGAGATAAAGTTTGTTGTTTCTCATCATGAATTGCCAATTCGGATCTGTTTCTTACTCTCGCTACAACCCATGGAGCATTGAAAATGATTATGTCGAATTGTTTCGATGGAAACGGTTTAAACAAATCCCCAGCAGCAAGGATATGAATACTTTCAGAATTTGGTAGAAGTCGATCCACATTAATTTTAGTGGTTGCTACTGCCTCTGGTAACAAGTCTGATGTATATATTTCGACTTCATTACCAAGTTCTTGTTGTGCCAATATAGTCAAACATCCACTGCCACACCCAATTTCGCAAACAATCGAATTATCAATTATGCTATTAGTTTTTACATACTGTAAAGCTTCTTGAAAACAGTCTATTGTTTCTTGAGAACGTGGAGCAAGTACATTTTCTGATGCTTTAAGAGATAGATTCAATGCCTTAATTGGATAAGATTCCGCAAGTGACTTCTGGATTTGTTGAACTTTGATAACAGGAACGAGAAAAGGTAGGTCCCTATTAACTCCAGTCTCCTCACCAATAAGTTCTAACAAATATGGTAAATCGGGTGTAGGTTCAATTTGTAAGATACCATCTTTATCAGCCCAACACATCAATTGATTTATGATGGCTTCTCGTAATTGCTTCGGATTCTCTCGTTGCGATCTATCTCTTGATTTCCTTTTATCTGATAATGGGGTTAATTCCTTTTTGTGTCGTTGAATATAATCCATCACATCAGAAATATCATCCCATGATCCTTCTACGACAACAATACCTCCGCGTTGTATGTGCGTAAATATCCGATCATGATGATGTAATTCATCTTGAGTAAAGAGTCTCACTCCACCCCGTGAGAAGACAGCTTCCCGATAGTCTATAGGTACATACACATCACCAATTGAACTAACTGAATAGAATTCGTTCATGAAGAAAATCCTGAAATCTAATGAACCGGTACAATTTTACCAGTTCTAACCGACTCTGCCTCTTTATAGCAAAGAAGTAGAGCGTCCCTTGCACCGATACCTGATAATGCTGTCGGTTCTTCATTATTGGCAATGGCATCCACTGCATATTGTATTTCAGCAGTAAAAGCATCAACTGGATCAACCTCTCCCAAATCTACTTCTTCGACATTTCCATCTTCAGTTATGAGTGTCAAAGGAACAGCAGTAGAGGGTTCACCGGCAAGTGTAGAGAAATCGAATAATAAAGTTGCTTTTTCTAAAAATAGTTCAAAACCGTGAGAGAAAGCTCTCCCTCTTTGTGATATACCTCCAGATGAACAACTTACTGTAAGTTCTTTATCATTATAGATATATTGTGTTGTTAAGAAATCTACAAAAGGATCGCTGGCTATCCTACCTTGGGAGAATACCGCATCAGGAACTCCACATAAAAGTTGAATAAAGTGTGTATCGTGAATATGTAGGTCAATGCCGGGACCACCACTTCTTGCTATAGCTGCATGATCCCTTGAAGCTCCAGGTTTAGAAATTATCCGTTTAAAATGACCACCTAATAGATCACCAAATTCTCCACTTTCTACAATATTTTTTGCATAAGAATATTCGGCAAAGAATGGGAGTACATGAGCCACCATGAATTCTTTACCTACTTTCTTTGCAGTATCAACAATTTCATTAGCATCATCAATATCAATAGAGATAGGTTTTTCAACCAGCGTGTGTTTTCCAGAATTTAAGGATGCGAGACTAACAGATTTGTGTAGGTGGGTGGGTAAGCAGATATCCACAAGGTCTATGTCTTCATCTTGAAGAAATTGCTCAATATCGTTGTATTTTCTAATTTTTGATAGATCTTCTATGCCACCCCGTGGTCCAAAATTACCTTGGATACTTGTCCAGTCTCCATTAAGCTTTTTTTCATCACGTGTACAGATTGCAACAACCTCTGCCCCTGATCCACGTTGAATACCATAATAATGAATCATTCCCATAAAACCAATACCGATAATACCTATTTTAACCATTATTTATCCTTTATATATATAAGTCTTTATATGTAAAAGAAAGAACAGGTGTCTATTATGCAAATGCATGAATGACACCTGTGCAGTAAAGCGAATGGAGGAATTATTATTGAATAGCAGTTCTTTGTTTAATCATACCCCATGTTGTGGTAGTTTTATTTTTTGCAGATACATCAAGAACATCACCACTCATCACTACGCTAATTTCATCCGCACTTAGTGCGCGACTCCAAACAGCTGCTTCATCAATCATACCGTTTTCAAAAGTATATTGAGGTCTATCTTTTGAACAACCGATCCGTAGATCTTGATCATTAGTTCCCGTAAAATTGAACTTCTTACTCTCTTCAACGGCAACATCTCCATCCACATAAACTAACATGGCATTTCCATCATAGACGCCAACGACGTGGTGCCATGTTTTTGCTTTTAAGGCATGTGGTTTATTCAATGTTTGACGATTGGCATCTGAACCTAAGAACATATTGAAACTGTTCCCATCACCAAATACCCCGATCCCATAGGAAGTGTGTTCACCGCCGTTATGACAGTTCTTGTCGAACCATTGTGAATTGTTATTCCATGCTTCCATCCACACCCAAGCTGCCATAGTTATCTCACCGCTGATTTTTAGTTTGTCATCAGCAGGAACATTTACACAATCAGCACCTTCCTTTGTAATCTTGATGGCATCACCAATTTTACCTTTTACTATCTCTGTGTTAGCAATAATGTTGGCATCAAGTCCATTTCCTGAACTATCCTTTATAGTTTTGCCACTCACATCATCAAAAGTAAAATATAGAACTAAATCATCTGTGAGTTCTGCTTTAATATATCCGACTGTTAGTAACATTAAGATGGATAATATTGTCAATTTTTTATACCAGAACATTTGGATATACCTCCAAATTATAGAATATTGAAATTAGAATAAACAATCGATCGTAATATTTATAGTAGTGAGTAAAGAACTACAAATCAACCTATGTTTGTATTCTCCACCTTATAATCCTAAGTTGAACTGTCAGTTCTTAATTATATAGGACATTAAAAATAATGAGTATATGTATACTAACAGTATTCTCATTTACAATCAAGAAAGATAATATATCAGAATATCTATCTTATTCAAATTTTATATGTTCCGTTAAAATAAAACAATAGAATTTATCAGCCTAATTTAGTTGTATATCTCTTACTTCAAGCTCATGATAAATTATAATGATGTAAGAACACTATCCATCAATTCATGCCATCTACCTTCGAATTTCTGACCAAATTCCTTTTCTCCTCCAGTAGCCAATGGTCCTAAAATCATCGGTTTAGTAGCATTATTTCGTTCCCATATATCTTTTCCACCAAAGTCATTATGTAAGAAATGGAGAGCAACCCCTGCCCTTTCTTTATCAGAGAGATTTGATTTTGTACAGTGGGCACAACCATAACAGAAAAAAAGAACACCTCCTGCTTTCAATTCTATAGGTACAGCCCGTTCTTCAGGAGGATCACACCGTATATGGTGGTCACTTAACGGGTCACGATAGTGTTCATAGGTTTCACGATGACTTCCAGGTATTACATGAATACATCCATTTTCAATATTTGCATCATGGATTGCAATCCACATAGCGGTTCCACGCAATGGATCTTCGATTTTGAAGTATGCATTATCTTGATGCCAACTTGTTCCGACTCCAACCTTTGGTGGTTTCCAAAATGCCTGATCCAATTCCAGCATAAATTCATCACCGATAAGTTGCTTTACTACAGATACAACTTTGGGATGGAAGGGTAAACCTTTATGAAGATCGCTACGGTTGTTGAGTGGTATTACTTGGAGGTTCTGACGTTCACCATCATTATCTCGTTTTGTACCATCATCTTGAACAGCACAATTTATACCAGTTCCCTGTTCTAATTCTTTATTGTAGATTCGCTCCAATTCAATCCGTAATACTTTGGCTTCTTCAGGAGTAAAAAAACCATCAATAGCGAGGTATCCGTCTTCTCTAAAATTTGAGAGTTGTTCTTTGCTTAATTGCATATCAAACTATCTTCCTAATATACCTTTTTTGTATAATGATTCAGACAATATTTTATGGTGTTTAGTAATACATAGAATTCACTGAAGACAATGTTATTAGATAGTATATCACTTCGTAATAATACCCTTTATTCCGGTTACACCTTAAAAAGTGCAGAACCATTCAATTTTTCAATAATTACTAACTTCAACCATACAGAGTATCCTTACTACCACTCAATATCATCAATTTTTTCTGCGGTTGCCAACTGTTCTAAAAGAGTGTCAAGACGAGAATGACTCCTAATTCTTGAGATTCTTTGAATAACCCGGTCAGGAACAGCACCAATACGTAGGTTAAGTAGTTTCAAGAGAAACTCTCGTTTAGCTTGAATCTCGCCACGCTTTTCACCTTGTTGGATAAGAGCTTCTGCACCAGTCATGATGATATTTTCCACCTCCTTATCATGAGTTTGAGATCGTATAAGTTGTCTCAGTTGTACTTGTTCCGCTTCAGAACGTCTAAAAAACACAAGAAAATATAAATATAGTAGTGCATGGTTGTGTAGTTCAGGATTATCAGATGCCAACGACTCCAAATGTGTAAGTGCTGCTTAAATAATGTGCGTATCTCTTCTAAATCTTCTATTTTACTATCTGACTGCAACTTATCTCCTACTATATTGTATTTATAGTATAGGATAACATAATTTGATATGGAGGTCAAAAGTTTCGTTTGTCCGAGTAGAAGTAATCAATTGTCAATATTATCTGCTGCAAATTCATTATTTATCAGAAATGGAATGAGAAGTCACACCATATCTGATATACTCTATCTCAAAGTCTTTGTATGTCATTATTCTTTGAAGGAAAAAATAAGGAATTTTACAACCGTTATACTTTCAGAGATGTAGAATTAATTACTATAACGTTAATTTATTTTATGTGTTATTCTCCTTTCAAGTGGATTGATTCATAAGTGTAAAAGATGTAGAAAAACGGGTAAATGTTACACTTTTTGTCACATCGTGTGTCATTAATATTAGGTGAAATTAAGGCTGTAATCCCAGTACTAGACTGGTTTTATAGTCATTTAGATAGAAGAAAGTAAAATTATGAATTTTATCTCTTTTGTGTTATTTCTGTTTTGCACTGAATTTTCACATATGTTAATATATTGTTGGTGATTATTACTTTTATTTTGCAATTGTATATTGTCGGACTGATCAAATAACATTAGTAATATAATTATTCTTTTCATGTTTAATATGTTACACATTTTCCTACATTTTGTAACTTTAAAAAAACGCCGTCCGCCCTGTCACAGTTTGTGTTCAGGCGTATTTTTTTAGAATTTTAAAAATTCAGAATTTTGAGTCAGATAGTCTCTAACTTTTCCTTTTCTGATGAATATCCATTATAGATTTTGATAGTTATACCGTTTTTGTTTTTTATATTATTCTGAATGTATTGTATATTCATTAGAGTGTCTCCACTTTATATGTAAAAAGTTATGAAATCGTAACTTTTTTCTGTCATACCAATTTTAGTATAGTCGCTGTTAGGTAAGTATCCATATAGGTTTACAGACAACTTACGAAAATTGGCAAAAAAAAATAAAAAAGTGTTCTTGATGGAATGCTTAACACTAAATTCTCCATTAAGATGGGCGATATTATTTGATATTTGTAAACTATGTATGTATTTTCTTTACTCATAAAGATTTTACTTTAGTAGGTATTAGTATAAATATTATTCTCTATATGTTATTGTAACACTTGTTTACTCATATGTCAACTGTTTTACACAAAATGTGATGATTGAACTTTAATATTTCTTCAATTTATTTTACCTACTATTACCTTTGTTGCTTCTTTTTATACACATACTTCATCATGTTTGTACATCTCTATCACTCAAACTGGAAGAATATATCACAAGATTTTGGAGTTCTATTATCATTTTCATTAAAAACTATGTAAAAAACACAAAAACACACTAAGGGGTAAAATTTGGGAATATAAAACTCTGCATTATGACGGCTTACGCCGATGAAACCTTAGCAATTCTCAAGGTCTTGGGACATGATGTCTGTGGTTCAGTTGATTGGAACAGTAGACTTCAGTTTGAAGGGTTGATGGAGACAAGAAAGGGGTTGTTATGCAATCTGGCATGGGTAAAGTACGGTTGTGTCAATGTGTCAAATGACAATAGACATGTATCAGGTAGATATCTTCTTTGAGTTTGGATTTGCTGGTGGTTTAGTTGATACCTTAATCGTGAAGCGAGGGATTGACTTGCCAAAAAGAGCAGATCCATCGCAGTTAAATGGGAGTCATCGGCTATTGTGGATGTCTGTGCGATTAATAATGTCAAATATGTTGGTGTCCGCATCATATCTGACTTGTGTGTTGTAGAGGATAAAGGACCGATTCCTGAAGAGAGAGTTAAACACTTACACAAATCGACTAAAGCTTATGTAAATGCTTTGATGGAATTCAATAATAAATTACGACGTAAATATTGAAAACAAAATAAACCTGAGTTGAATTTCTTTCGTTTTATGGACTTTAAAAGTATAGGATAGTCATATAGGTCTTGACTCAAGAAAATAATTGGATTGGATACTGTCTAAACCTATTTTGATTTCTTTGTGCTTGTTTCAACAATATAATCATGCTAAAATATCATTTATATGAATTCCAATGATACAGAACATATACATAGAAAGTTTAAGTTTATACTTGGAGAAAGATTTACTACGAACTCCACCATACGTGAATTTCATGCTAAGGATGCCTCATACCATGTTGGAGAACCACCGTTTGCAGTTGCGTTTCCAAAGAAAAATAAAGAAGTATCCGATATTGTAAAAGTCTGTTTAGAGTATAAAATTCCGATTATACCTTACGGGACAGGTACAGGTGTAGAAGGTGGAACCACTTCAACTGATGACATTCTATGTATATCTTTAATGGAGATGAATGATATTCTCCGTGTGGGTCAGGATGATAAAGATGCGACTGTACAAGCAGGTGTAACTCGGCTTTATTTAAATGAATATTTGACAGAAATTGGATCGCAACTCTATTTTCCAGTTGATCCTGGTGCGGATGCATCCCTTGGAGGTATGGCTGCAACACGTGCCTCAGGAACAAGTTCTGTTTCATATGGTACGATGGCGGACAATATACTCGGTTTGACTATAATTACACCTGATGGGACGATTGTTAAAACTGGTGGAAGGGCACCGAAATCATCTGCCGGTTATGATCTTACGCGTCTGTTCATTGGTTCTGAAGGAACGTTAGGTATAATTACTGAAATTACTGTTAAATTAGTTACCCAACCAGAATCTGTGGCGGCTGCAGTTTGTTCATTTACAACCATAGAGGATGCAGTAAATACTGTCATAAAAGTAAATAGTGTAGGTATTCATCTCGCCCGTATTGAGTTATTAGATGAAAATCAGATGAAGGCAGTTAATGAATACTCAGGTTTAGATTATGATATTGCTCCGACTCTCTTTCTTGAATTTCATGGATCCATTCACAGTGTTGAAGAGGATTCAAAATCAGTGAGAGAAATAGTAGTATCTCAAGGAGGAAAAGACTTTCGTTGGGCAACTGATGAAAAAGAACGAGACCAACTATGGCAAGCACGATACGATTGTTTTTATGCATGCCTCAATTTACGTCGTGGAGCTGTAGGATATGTAACTGATGTATGTGTTCCAATCTCCAATCTGGCATCATGTATTTCAAAAACAAAAGATTTATTAAGTAGGTCTAAGTTATTATATACTATTTTAGGTCATGTTGGAGATGGAAATTTCCATGTTGTATTCCCCCTTGAGATGGGAAATAAGGATGAGTTGGTGGAAGCACGTAGTCTGAGTTCCCAAATTGTTGAAATTGCTTTAATGATGGAAGGAACATGTACAGGTGAACATGGTATTGGATTAGGAAAACGTGAGGCATTATATAAGGAGCATGAACAGGGAATAAGCCTCATGCGAACGATCAAACAAGCAATAGATCCATATAATCTAATGAATCCTGGTAAAGTGATAACTTAATTACCATGGTAGTCAATCTATTTTATTGGGGAGGTTATAATTGAATGGAAACATAATTATTGAGTAGATATACTACATATCTACTCAGATCATAATTTCAAGCATGAAAATCAGAATTTGATAGTTGGAATAGATTATCAATTAAAATATTTTCATATATTCATTACTGTAGAACAACTTAACTCAGATTAAAAACATAACAATTAAAATGGATACTATACAAATCATAGTAAAACATATAGCTTTTTACTATTAGAGAATATAAAATGCCTAAAGAATTTAAAGTACTAATAACTGATTATGCCTGGTCATCAATTGAACCAGAACGAGAAGAAATTTCTAAAATTGGTGGTGAAATAATTATTGCTGAATCTGGATCAGAATCTGAATTACTTAAAATCGCCCCAATGGTTGATGCCATTCTTACCTGTTGGAAACCTGTTCAGGGTAACGTAATTAATACTGCCGAGAAATGTCAGATTATTTCCAGATATGGTATAGGTGTTGATAACATAAATGTGGAGACAGCTACTGAACAAGGGATAATTGTAACGAATGTACCAACCTACTGTGTAGATGAGGTATCTGATCATACTATTGCCCTTATGCTGAGTTGTATCAGAAAAGTCTCGCGCTATAATAGATCTGTCAGATCAGGTAAATGGGATTCGACCATAGGCGAAAAGATGTATCGATTGCGAGGTAAAACATTAGGGGTAATTGGATATGGAAACATTGCAAAATCAGTAATTCATAAAGCTAAAGCTTTTGGACTTGAAGTCATAATCTATTCTCCAAGTACTGCAAAGGGAGTGATAGAAAACGATGGACTGGTAATGGTCCCGTTCGAAACACTTCTGAGTGAATCGGATATAATCACGATACATGCACCCTTAACCCATGATACCCATCATATGTTTAAAATTCAGGAATTTATTCAGATGAAGAATACTGCATACCTCATTAATACTGCTCGTGGAGGAATTGTTGATTCAGGAGCACTGGAAAAAGCCTTAAAAACCGGAGAAATTGCTGGTGCAGGTATTGATGTATTGGAAGCAGAACCCCCGTATATAGATGAACCACTCCTATATATGAGCAATGTTGTGATAACTCCCCATGCAGCATTCATATCTGAGGAATCAATACATGAATTACAGGTTTCTGCTGCAAAATGTGTAGTTCAAGTATTATCCGGTCAACTTCCAGATACAGTGATTAACCCTATAGTGTTAGAACAGTCAAACCTTCGCGCAAATATAACATAACAGGTTAATTTTGATTATACATACAATTCTATTTTCAAATTTTGGAGAACTTAATGGAACAACTTCCTGATGTAACTGGGCACTTTGGACAGTTTGGTGGTCGATATGTCCCAGAAACATTGATGCCAGCTCTTTTAGAATTAGAAGAGGCATATACATCACTTAAGGACAATGCTGAATTTCAGAATGAATTTCAATATTACCTTAGTGAATATGTAGGACGACCGAATCCACTTTATTTTGCTGAACGTCTTACAGATCATCTAAATGGTGCTAAGATTTACCTGAAACGTGAGGATTTAAACCATACAGGTGCTCACAAGATCAATAGTGCAATTGGACAGATTTTATTAGCACGTTGGATGGGTAAGAAACGAATTATTGCTGAGACCGGAGCTGGTCAACACGGTGTAGCAACAGCAACAGTGGCTGCAAAGTTTGATATGGAATGTGAAGTATATATGGGTGAAGAAGATATCGAACGGCAATCTCTCAATGTATTTCGTATGCAATTGATGGGTGCTAAAGTGATTCCAGTCAATTCTGGTTCACGTACACTTAAGGATGCAATAAATGCTTGTTTCCGTGATTGGGTTACCAATGTCCGTACGACATACATGTTACTTGGATCTGTAGTCGGAGCACATCCCTATCCTATGATTGTAAGAGATTTTCAATCTGTAATTGGAACTGAAGCAAGAACACAGATATTAGAACAAACAGGGGACTTACCCGATTGTGTTGTGGCATGTGTTGGTGGCGGCAGTAATTCACTTGGAATGTTTTATCCATTTTTTCATGATGAATCAGTTGAACTCATAGGAGTTGAAGCTGCCGGTGAGAGTATTATCAGTGGAAGACATGCTGCCCCACTCACAGCTGGAAGTGTTGGTGTATTTCATGGTGCAAAGTGCTATCTTCTACAGGAAAATGACGGACAGATAACTCCTGCTCATTCAATTTCTGCAGGTTTGGATTATCCTGGTGTTGGTCCAGAACATAGTTATTATCGAGAAATAGGAAGAGCTGAGTACGTTCCAATTACGGATCAACAGGCAGTTGAAGGATTCCAGTTGTTATCTGAAACGGAAGGTATTATACCGGCATTAGAATCTGCCCATGCAATTGCTTACTTACGGGAACTCGCACCAAAACTTGGAAAGGATAAGACTATATTAGTTTGTCTCTCCGGTCGTGGAGATAAAGATGTTAATACAATTGCTAAGGAATTAGGGATTAGTCTGTGATTTACTCCATTACATTAACAACTATCAGTTAAAATAGATTGACCTGATACAAAATAATTATTCAAATCACAACTACAATTATAGCTACTGGGTTAGGGATTCAACAGATTTTAAAATATGTAGCATATAAAAAATCCTACCATATTAGCATTTACAACATACATAGTGAAGTGCTATAATACGGTATATTTCAGATAAACAGGATGTATTATGAAGCCAGAAGCATCTCAATCGGTTTCAGATCAATCCTTAGTCAGAAAAGTACGTAAGTTCATATACTTGCTATCCCATAAAGACGGACCAATTCGCAATTGGCGTTTTTTCCCAACCCAGATTCTCCTTCGCAAATTACGATCCGAATCCGCTGAAATTCGGGCATACGCTGCAGAAGGATTAGGTCCCGTAGGTTATGGTTCTGCAGTTGAACCACTCATAGGTGCGTTAGAAGATGATAATCCGTCAGTACGTAGATTTGCCATTTCATCACTTGGTAAAATTGGGGACATGCGTGCTGTTGAAGTAATCATTCCATTCCTACAGGATGAGGAAGTTGATATGCGGTGTACAACTGTTGTCGCCTTAGGTGAATTAGGACTTTCTGATAGGAAAGAATTACATCCATCTCAAAATGTCATTGATGCTTTGATAAGCAGTGTTACTGATATAGATAGATCGGTCTGTTCTGCAGCAGTCGTTGCTTTAGGTAGAATTGGTAACCCAATAGCAATATCAGCACTCACTGATTTAGCAGAATCAACAGAGAGTGAATGGATTCGTCGATATATAAGTGAGGCATTACATCAAATTGATGAACAGAATAATTGAATATGAAAATACGTATCAAGAAAGGAAAAATCGGTATAAACATAAACCTGATACACTTACTTGTATTCGTGATGATGGTAGTGTGACATGGTCACATATTTATCCAGGTTTTTTCCTTCACGATTTGACACATTATGTTGTTGAAACTTCCCTTGGTTACAACAATGCATTTTTTGGTTTAATTTCAAAAGGTTATAATATCCCTGAATTTAGTCTACCTAAATCTGAACGTACTTTCAATATACCAGACGACGCGATCTCAGTAGAACCCATAGTTGCACTACTCCAGATGGAACATTGGGATAGTTTTCCTGATAGATTGCTTGATAAAGATTCACAAGAATTACCTCCCAACGTAACTTCTGAACTGATTGATAATATGCGAGAAAAGCTTAAGGAATTAGTAGAGAAATGGGAGGACTTGTTACCGGGTGAGTTTTTAGAATTAGAGTTTATAGTAAACAATTGAATTAATGGAACATTTTGAGATGTAGGAGGGAACTCCGATTCCCGACTATCATTGAGTTAAATCGCGATTCGGAAATCGCTCCTACAGGGATTCTGTGTTATTATTTTCAATGTTCACGATAAACTTCAGAATTAAGAGTAATTGTATACCTTGACAATCCAGAATAGACACAGTATAATGGAGAGAATTAATAGGAGAAGTTATAATATAAATATACATGAATCGAATTGACAAGACATTTAAAGAGCTTAGACAGTCAGAAACCTGTGCATTTATGCCTTATCTTTGTGCAGGTGATCCTTCCCCTGAATTAACCCCAGATTTACTCCTCACACTTGAAGATTCAGGTGCTGATTTAATCGAACTTGGTGTACCATTCTCTGATCCAATCGCAGACGGACCAACTGTACAAAGAGCAAGTGAACGGGCACTTACTCATAACATTTCCCTTGAACGAATCTTGGATATGGTATACTCAATCCGACAAAAGACAGAAATACCCATTGCATTGATGAGTTATTACAACCCAATTTTCTCAATGGGAGAATCATCGTTTTGTAAAGCTGCCCAAGAAGCAGGTGTAGATGGGGTGATAGTTCCAGATTTACCACCGGAGGAAGGTGGACCTTTATTGGAAGTCGCTCCGAAGTATAATATATGTACGATTTTCCTTGTAGCTCCAACCAGTTCATCTAATCGTATGGAATTAATTGGATCTGTCAGTACAGGGTTTATTTATTGCGTATCGTTAACAGGTGTGACAGGTGTGCGTGCAACTCTCTCAGACGAAATTACGCCTATGATCACTGAACTAAGAGAGCATACAGATAAACCTGTAGGTGTTGGTTTTGGCGTTTCAACTCCTGAACATGCAAGACAGGTATCAAAAATTGCCGATGGTGTGATAGTTGGTAGTGCAATTGTAAATGTAGTTGAAGATAATATGCACAATAAAGAACAACTATTAAAGTCTGTAAAGCAGTTTGCGTCAGAATTGTCGGAGGGTGTTAAGTCTGATTAATCACTTCATTGTAATGTTTATAGTATATTAACACCAAGCAATGCGTAGAATTGTGTCCTACATACCGCGTTTTATATCGAATTCACTTTCAAAAGATTCCCATATTTCCTCAGAAATTGTAGCGGTCGCAGCTTCATAACCATCTTCCACTTGAGATTTATCTGCTGGTCCAAACATTACTATCCCATCTATCGGGGCAGCAAGACAAAACTGCATCGCTAAGTGTCGGATATTGACACCTTTTTCCTGACACCATTTCCACATGGAATGTGCTTGGGGTTCACCATCAGGATTTCTTCTACGTTCATCTTCAATTTTTGGTTCTACACCAGTTAGACTACCCATTCCTAAAGGACTGGCAAGAATTAATCCTACATCATATTCTCGTGCTAATGGGAATGTTGTTTTGGTAACAGTTTGTGATAGTAATGTGTAGTCAAGAAACGTAAGTATGATATCTATATGTCCCGTTTGTATCAGTTCTCTATGAAATTCATGAGATCTAACACCTGCCCCAATGTGTCGTATAAGTCCTTCTGACTTCATCTCTAAGAGCGTATCTAAAGCCTGACCTTTGTCCAATACACTCTCCATATTTTCTGGATCATGAATCAAAACTGCATCAAGATAGTCTGTTCGTAGATCCTTTAGACTATTGGTAACACTCCAACGAGTTCCATCTTCAGTAAAGTCTTTCCTTCTATCAGGGTGTGTACCTACTTTTGCTTGTAGATATATCTGTTCTCTTAATCCATCAGCAAGAGCTGCACCCCATAAATGCTCAGCATGCCCAGGATATGTATCAATATAATTCATCCCAAGTTGAATGGCACACCGAATAGATGCTATTACTTCATCATCAGGTTTATGACATAGCCATGCAGCGCCAAGACCCAATGAATTCGGATACATCTCAGTCCGACCCATTCGTCGTTTTTCTAATTTTCCTGACATAATAAAATTCTATAGTTTCCTCTATTTGAGTAAAGATTCTCTTAGTTTATGTGTTGATATAGCCAATGATTCTTGTAAATATGGAAATTGAAACCCTCCCCATCTGTCTGGGGGTGGTTCATTTGCTTGTTCAATTTTTAAACTTATGAATATTGGACCCTTTTCATTCCATATTCTTGGTAGTTCCATCTGAAGTATTTCAATTTCATCAAATTCATGAATTTCCTGAAAGCCAACTCCTTCTGCAATTGTTATCCATGATAAATTTGGATTTCGAGGAACAGGTTGATTACCTGTTACTTCATAGGTGCCATTATCGCATACAAAGAGAATATAATTACTCGGCATTTTTTCCAAACCAGTAATAGTTGCAAGCGTCCCTAAGCACATCAACATACTTCCATCCCCATTCAATATAACAACCTTTTTATCAGGTTGTGCTAACGAGATACCGAGTGCAAAATCAGCAGCGTGTCCCATAGCGCTTCCAACCGATGCATAATCCAATGGGTGTGAGGAGATTTTTGCCCAAGGTACGCTTGTTCCCATTGTTGTAATGACGATTTCATCTGTTCTTTGAGATGCAATTACTTTTAGACATTCTTCTTTATTGAGCATGAATTTCAAAAGGTATAGAGAACATCTACACCTACTTTACTTCTCCAAGTATGAAATTGATTGTTGGTTCATTATCCATAGTTATTCTCATATTTTTTATATATTGCAAGAATTCTGATTTTGTCTGAATTGTATTGATTCCTCCATCCCAAATAGATAATACCCGGTAATATAAATGTCCAGCTTCATTTGTTCTTAATGATAAAGATAATATTGAAGGGTCTATATCTACAATTCCATCATTTAAAGATTCACTATAAAAAAGGGCATAACCGAGTGGATGAGTATCAGTAGGATCTGTCCCCCAAGACCAGATCATATTCAATTCTTCATCAATACCGTAATCACTTCCAATTTTTGGAATCCCTACAAGTAAACCGATATCAGTAGGTAATTGTCTATCTAAATGAATCGTCTGGTTAATCCAAGTGTTTCTACTATATATGAAGGAACTCACGGTTATTTTATATATTTCACCAGATATTTCTGCCTCTGGTAATATCCTCTGAATTACTGATCGCATTCCTCCATTTGCAAGAATCCTTATGTAATCCTTCTTATCATTCAGTGATATATAATCTTTACTTTCTTTATTATAAATAAGATAACCGCCGCATCCAATAATTGTTCCTTGTGGAATAAGGGGGACTAATGTAGTATTTTCGTCATTCAATAACTGATTTAAAGATAATCCTATTGATTTATACAGGTTCAGTTGTTGGTCTGATTTACGTATATAATAATCCTCTTGATTTTCAAGGTCGTGAATTATCCAACTAAATTCAGGTGTAATTAACTCTATATTTATTGCTTGAGGGTTCTGTGTTAGTTGTATGTTGTTCGATTCAAAATGCTGTCTAAATTCTGGAGAAAGTTGTTGATTATAGTTCAATTCATTCTGGAACATGCCATCTACACTGAATAAATCTTCTCTCTTTTTACCATAGGGAATTATAGAACCATTTGGTTTTAGTACGTAAGCCATCAGATCAGATTCAATTGCCCCAGATGCTTCTAATTCAGGAAATATACCTGCACGTGACTGTTTTTTAACTTCAAGAGTGAAAGTTGCTTGAACATCAGGATCATATAAAATTGAGATTTCTTTTGTTTCCTGTGGTAGAAAATCTAATAAGAAAGTAAGTTGATCCCGTATTCCATCATAATCTAAATCATCAGCTTGTGCAGGAATCATCGCTTCTTTCGGTGCCTTACCTGTCACAACTGAGAATGCTTTCAGTGAGAAGTCAGATTTTACAGTTTTAAGTCGTTCTAAAGAAAGATTGATAGGGATGTTTTTCTGAGGGATTGCAAGTGTATTTTGAATGGTAAATCTAATTCGGTTGGTATCTTTCTTACTACCCGGGAAAGTACAACCAGTATATGAGATTAATAATGTAATAATGCACAATTTTAGAATTTTATTGAGTTGTATAAATCTCATAGTTGGTAATTTCACTCTATCTCTTGGTTTGTTCTCTTAGTATTATGTCAAAGTTAATTATCAGGAAGTATATTTAGAATTTGTTCAATTTCAGATTCAGTATTATAAAAATGTGGTGAAATTCTTATACCATTTCCACGTTCAGCTGCAATAATGTTATTGTCTTGAAGTAGATTGAAAAGTTCAGTAGGGGTGTATGAATTGCTCTCAAATATAACAATTCCAGCACGATCAGACTTACATTTTGATGTAACTACTTTATAACCTTTCTGTTCCAAACCTATTATCAACTTATTGGTTAGATCAAGTATTCGGTTTTCAATATTCTTTATTCTAACTTGCTTTAGTAAATTGATTGCAGCATTCAGTCCATAAATTCCAGTTGTATTGTATGAACCTTCTTCAAATCGTGTAGCATCAGGTTTTTGTGTTATATCGTAATCAAGAAAATCCCGTGGATTAACCACCCCTGCCCATCCAAGATTAGTATTGATTAGTCGATCACGTTTACTGTCAGAACAATAAAAGACCGCTGCTCCCTCAGGTGCTAACATCCATTTATGTCCATCTGCAGCAAGTATATCGATTTTACTTTTCTTAACATCAACCATAATTGCCCCAAGACTCTGAATAGCATCAACAACAAACCAGATATCTCTTTGCTGACATATTTCACCGATTGCAGTAATGTCATTTCTGTATCCAGATGCGAATTCAACATGACTAATTGTTAACGCTCGAGTTTTATCATCAATAGTATCAATAAGATCTTGTAAATGAATTACGCCATCTTTTTCTGGTACCATACGAGTTTCTACACCATAGCGATCGTTTAAGCTCCACCAAGGGTAGACATTAGCAGGGAATTCAACCGAAGTAGTTACAACATTATCACCTGTATTCCAATCAATTCCATTTGCAGCGATGAGTATACCTTGTGTTGTATTCTTCATAAATGCAATTTCAGTACTCTCGGCA
Source organism: Candidatus Poribacteria bacterium (assembly GCA_003635315.1). Lineage (GTDB taxonomy): Bacteria > Poribacteria > WGA-4E > WGA-4E > WGA-3G > MSPOR6. Next base: position 10,692 of record PYJD01000045.1, on the reverse strand, counting down.
TTCATTAGTTCTGCAGCACTATCTCTACATTCCTCTACTGTATCAACCCAATCATCTACATTAACTGCACCATTCACAGTGGCATCTTCTACGAAATCCACCATTGCCTTCTGTACTCGCTTTGAAAGTGGAGCTACACCAGCATGATTCATATAAACGTATTTCTGTGTTACAGGGAATTCAGATTGCCAATCATTGAATATTGTTGTCAAGATTCATAACCTCATTCCTGGTATTAAGGAAGATTTCCACCGTATAGTCATTTACTTTCTTAGCATTTGCATAGGAAATGACTTCCCCAAATAATCCAATATGAAATCCTATAATTCCTATATACAATGGGAATGGTGCGATATTTGGTAGAATAAAATATGAGAAACAACTAAGTATTGTAATTACAATGGAAATAGGACCAAAAAGTCGTATAGGTCTTCTTGAACATTGATAAATAAAGAATTGAGCGAATCTACCTAAATCTGCTGCTTCACGGTGCGTTTTTGATAAAGAAGCACCGGTTAACATCCCAACACCTATAAGTGAAAATCCTATTCCAATTATACATAGTGCAGAGATGATGGAAATGTTGATTAAGAAAAAACCTATAATTAAGAATGGGAGACAAAGAAATGCTGCCACTCGAAACACATTATACTTATATGTTAAGTGTTTATTTGATGAAGTATTCGTACCTTGTTCATTCTGTATTGATGGTAAAGCGAATACCGAAAGTAGAATCTTGAAAGCCAATATATCAAGAAAAACCCTCCAGATTCTTCCGAGACCATATTTACTCGTTCCAAATTGTCTGGGATGATGTGTGACAACAATTTCCGATATCCGTGCACCCACAATCGTTGACATTGCAGGAATGAAACGATGCATCTCCCCATATAAAGGAACTTGTTTGATCATTTCTGAGCGATATGCTTTTAAAGAGCAACCGTTATCATGTATTGCTACCCCGGTAACAATTCCAATAATCCAGTTAGCGATAACAGATGGAACTCGTCTACTCCAAAACTTGTCATGTCTTTCTTTTCGCCATCCACAGACTAAATCGTATCCATCATTCAGTTTTTCAAGTAGTTTGGGAATATCCGCGGGATCGTTCTGTAGATCTCCATCCATACTGATGATAATCTCACCTTGTGCATATTCAAAACCTGCAGCCATTGCGGAAGTCTGTCCTGCATTCTTTTGAAACCGGATTACAGCCAAATTGGGTTCAGTATCCCTTAACTCAGAAAGCATATCAAATGTGCTATCACTGCTCCCATCGTCGACAAATAAAACTTCAAAGGATTCACCTATTTCCTCACAGACATTCCGTATCTTGTCATATAATGGTTTAACATTATCCTCCTCATTGTATACTGGAACAACTATAGATAAATATGGTTTATGTGTAGCGTTCAATGCTACTCCTTCCGATTCAATAGCATTTCATGTGCAATTGCAAGAGATTCGTGTGTCCCAGCATCTACCCACTCGCCTTGAAGAAAACTATACTCTAATTTGCCTTGCTTTATATAGACATTATTGACCGAAGTAATTTCCAATTCACCGCGAGATGAGGGTTTAATTGTTCTTATGATATCAAAAACCTCTGAATCATAAAAATAAAGACCTATGACTGCGTAACTACTGTGAGGGTTTTCAGGTTTTTCCTCTATAGATATTATTTTATTTTCTTTAATATTTGCTACACCGTATCGTTCTGGATCTATGACTTTTTTTACTACTACCCGTGCCCCATGTTTCTGTTTGTTGTAGTCATCTATATATGTCTGAATCGTGGATTCAAAAATATTATCACCGAGTAATACAACAATCCGTTCTCTTTTGGCAAAATCCTCAGCTAATGCAAGTGCATGTGCGATCCCTTTTGCATCTTGTTGTATCTGATAAGAAATCTTACAACATAATTGACTACCTGTACCTACCACATCTTTGAAATCATCAATATGTGCCGGGTTTGTAACAATAAGAATATCTTTAATACCTGAAAAGGTGAGTTGTTTGATACTATGAAAAACCATTGGCTCATTGCCAACTTGAAGAAGGTGTTTACTGATATTCTTAGTCGATGGATATAAACGAGTACCGAGTCCTCCTGCGAGGATTACGCCTTTTAACATAGCATCTCTTATTGAATAAGGTATCAATTGGCGTTTACAGGATTTGTATAGAAATGAATCCTGAATACGAACTTGAAGCTGATTGGGAATTTATGAGTTCTTACCTCGTCCGGGGAATGTCAATTCAGCCACACCTGATTTATCTAAATCACCCAACCCCTGTTCAATCATCTTATCATATTGATCTTTTGTAGCTTGTGCCAGAGGTAAAGAAATGCCTTGTTCATCTGCTAAGTCAAGAGCGATCCCAGAATCTTTTGATGCATGTGCTGCAGAAAAATAACATTCATGATCGCGTATCTGCATATCTTCTCCATCAGTTTCTAATACGCGTGAGTTGGCACCAGTCTGTGCGAAAACTTCTTGCAACATTTCAAGATCTAAACCGAGAGCTGCCCCTAATCCGAGTCCTTCAGCTAATCCAGCTGTATTGATATTCATAACCATATTTACTAAGGCTTTAACTTGTGCTGCTTTTCCTGAATCTCCTATATACCTTAGTGATACACTCATCGAATCTAAAATTGGATGTACTTTGTCGAAGGTTTCCTTTTTTCCTCCGCACATAAGGTATAGTGTTCCTTCTCTGGCTTGCGTGATACTACTCGCCATACAACCTTCAAGGCTTTCCGCGCCATGTTTCTCTGCGAGAACTTCTATATCTACGTGAACTTGTGGACTGATTGTTGCACAATTGATGAAGACCTTTCCTGATGCGCCTTTTAGCAAGCTATCTTCTGCAGTATCAGAAAATATTTCACGCATTGCATTATCATCTGTTACAACAGTGATGATATAATCTGCCAGAGATGTAACCAGAGATAATTCGTTTGCTGCAGTAGCATCAATTTCCCCTGCCAATTCCAGTGAACGTTCTGAAGTTACATCGTATACCACCGTAACCTGAAATCCTTCATCATTAAGATGGCGTGCGATATTTGCCCCCATTCTTCCAACCCCTACAACCCCAATTTTAAAATCTGCATTTGACATACAAATCCCCCTATTAAGATCATGAAAACACAAGATTTATCACAGTTTTTTCGTTTATTTTACGAATTTCACTTCTGTTTGTCAATAGCATTCTGTATACATTTCAAACTAAAAATTGATACCTTTAGTAGAATGAACGAGTGGTATTCTAAATTAATCCGTAAAACACGATATATTACCTAAATAAAAAGTAAAATGGAAAAAGTTAATGCTACAAAGTCGTAACTTGGGTTAGATTAACATCAGAGAAAATGACATTTCATTTTACTTGACAAAAATCTGTATTTTGTTATACTGAATGTATTAAACGATAACCAGTAAACTTCATCAACTTACTGGTTGGTTTCACAATATTCCCGAGGAGGATTTACATTGATGACTCATCTAATACCCAGAAACCAATTAAGACGATATTTAGGACGAAGTTTCACACTTTTGATCTTCAGTATATTTGTTATGACTTACACTGGATGTATCGGTGGTGTAAACTTAGTTCCATTAAGTGCCAAAATTCAAAATGCAGATAATGCCTTTGATGAAGCAGAGGCAGTTTCAACTCGTTCAGAGGATGCTGAAGAGAAACAGAAAGCAAAAGCAAAGAAACAGCAACTGTATGAGAAAGCTATGTCTCTCTATCTTGAGATAATAGAGCGAGATTCTAAAGGAAAGTATGCACAACGTGCACATTTTCAGATCGGTGAAATATATAAGAGATCCTATGAATGGGATAAAGCAAATGAACATTATCAAGCTATCGTAGACTTAGATCCAACTGGTTATTATGCCAGTGAAGCCAAGGCGAGTATTGCAGGTATTCTTAAAAACCGTCAATTAATTTCTCAAGAACTTGCAAACTACCAGAACTATAAGGCATTATATGATACAGAAGGATCTGATGAAGCATACGATATTGCTGCACAGTCTCTGTATAAAGTTGCTCAAGCGTATGAGGCATTGGAGAATTACCCAGAAGCTATTACATCCTATGAAAGAATGGTAGAAGAATTTCCAAAACATGATAAATCAGTACAAGCACAAAACCAGGTCGGTAACATCTATTTCTATAAATTGTATGATTATACCAACTCTGGCGGATGGGGTGCATTCGTTGCAGTTGTTCAAAAGTTCCCTGATACCTATGAAGCAGAACAGGTAACGACAATGTTGAAGAAAACTGATCTATTGTTGACTGAGATTAAACAACTACAGGATGAAATTCAGAGAAATAAGAGTAAAAAAGCACAACTCTACGAAGAGATGGGTAGATATGTACTGCCATCAGAGAAATGGCTTCAGGGTAAGACAGATCTAATCGTACAAAACTACCAACAAATTGCTAAGAATTGGGAAGAAATCAGAAACTATCCTAATGCTGTTGATACTTATAAAGTCCTAATTAAAGACTTATCGCATAAAAAGTTTGCTGTAGCTGATGCATTATATAGAGCAGCATATCTATATCAACAGAATGGTCAATACGAAAGAGCAATTGGTGCATATGAGAATTTATTTGATAACGCTGCTGAGTCCACATGGCGAAATGAAGCCGTTTATCAACAAGCCGTATGCTTTCGGGCTATAAGAGAATTTAGTCAAGCATATGAGGGTTTCAAAACCTATATGAGTCTTACCAAGGGTGATACACCATATTTCCGTGAAGCAGAACAAATTGTCCGTCAATATGAACTTGATCAAGATCAGGATGGATACAAGTTTTATGTTGAACAGGAAAATGGCACATCCGATCAAGATCCAAACTCATATCCTGGTGCAGGAAATTAATTTATAACTGTACATTCTGGGTTATATTAGAGGGTATGCATATAAATTAGGTGAGTGGTATTCAGACTTGGTTTAACTCTAATTTCTGATCCACTCCCTAATTCACAACGAATATTCTCAAAATTTAACTATATTCTTGGATGGTTATAGCAATAGATATTTCATATCTGTATAGGAATTTGTGTACAAACATTCTACCTAAGTCCATTCTACTAACCAGTTGATACTTTTGAGTAGAAGACAGAATGATATTACATTCATATTCTCAGTTTTCTTCTTATTCTCCCACCTGAGTGGTTCAGCACTAATAATAGAAATTTTATCGATTCTATTGTATTATATAAACAGACTAACGCGTGAGTGTTCTGAAGTAGGTAATTGGTTATATACTACTTCTCTGATTAAATCAGGTGTGTATCTTCGTGAGAAGTGATTTAAGACGATATATTCACTTTCAAATTGTTCTAAGAAAGTTGGCAGCATTTCAAGATGAAAATGTTTGGTCTTCTTTGCACGTTCCCGATGCTCAGGTGTAAGGAAGGTACACTCACAAATTAACAGTTTGCATTTGTGAAGTAGTGGATGTGTATCACTTGAAATTCCCCGTGTATCTCCGAGATATGCAACTAATGGCAACTGAATTTCATTAGTAATTTGTATACCTGATTTTTTAAGTTCAACTATTTCTTTTCCAGATAAGTTTATATATTCCTCTTTTAGTTTATTTCGAACTTCACATATCAAATAAGATACAGCGGGAACACTATGATTACCGGGTAAAATATGTGCAATAAGATTCCGACGAAAAGGTATTTCCTCCCCTGTTTCAACAGGAGTGATGTGATAATTCCAACTTTTTCCTGCATCAAGTTCTGATAATTGATTGAGTATATGTTGAAGTTGCTTGAATCCACTGGACGGGACATATATATTCCCAGGTGGCATGCCAGCTAACCAACGTTGGCTTATGTAAATTGGTAAACCAAAATAGTGGTCAAGATGAAAATGTGAAATAAAGACATGATTCGTTCCAATGAACTTCATTGGACATCTTCCCAAATCAAAAATTAGATCAAGTTCTTTTATTCTTATGTATGTTGCGACTGCAGAGCTTGATTTTCCTTCCAAGATCCAATTTCCACATTGTAACAATGGCATGATAGTATTTAGCAGATAATTCTGCTTCCTTTGGAGATTAAATAATTATGAATGTAAGAATAGGCATTATTGGTGGTAGTGGCTTTTATCAGATAGAAGGGTTGACAGATATAGAAGAAATAGCTGTAGAAACACCTTTTGGCAAACCGAGTGATGATCTTATCCTTGGAAAACTTGAGGGAGAATCTGTTGTTTTCCTACCGCGGCATGGTGTCGGTCATCCACTTCTTCCTTCTGACATAAATGTACGAGCCAATATATATGCATTAAAATCATTGGGTGTTGAATGGATCATTTCGGTTAGTGCAGTTGGTAGTCTTAGGCACGAAATAGAACCACGACATTTTGTTATACCAGACCAACTATATGATCATACAAAGGACAGAATATCTACGTTTTTTGGTCAAGGCATTGCAGCTCACATTAGTCTTGCTCACCCATTTTGTAATGAACTAAGTAAAACCCTCTACAATACTGCTGTTGAAGAAGGTGTGACTGTACATAATGGTGGAACCTATATTTGTATGGAGGGTCCAGCATTTTCTACACAAGCAGAATCCAATGTATATCGACAGCTTGGTTTTGACATAATTGGGATGACCGCTGCTCCTGAGGCGAAACTTGCTCGTGAAGCAGAAATGTGTTATACAGTTCTTGCATGCTCAACAGATTATGATTGTTGGCATCCTGAACATGATGATGTTACCACTGAGATGATACTTGATAATCTTCGATCCAATGTAGAGGTTTCCAAACAGATCGTAAAACATGTGGTATCAAAGATCTCCGGTGAAGAGCGAAATTGTGAATGTTCTAATGCTCTCAAATATGCCATTGCCACACAAGCAGACAAGATCCCAATAACGAAAAAACACCAATTAAAATTATTGCTTCAGAAGTACATTATGTAGAATATCATATATTTTATCTGCTTCTAATTCAGTAAGAATAAGTGGTGGAGCAATATGGAGTATATTTTCCTCCTCTTCAATAGCATGCCCGATTTTCCCAACAATCAACCCGTTCTCCTTTAGTTGTCCAGCAATTCTATTTGTCTTTTTAGTTAGGAGACGTGAACCATCTGATTCACATAATTCTACTGCAATCATCAACCCTTTGCCTCTAACATCGCTAACGATAGGCATTGATTTAAAGGTCAATAGTCTGTCAAATAGATATTCTCCAACCTTCTCAGCGTTCTCCCATAGTCTTTCAGTTTGTAATATCTCTAAGTTCGCCACACCAGCAGCACACGCTGCAGGATGACCACCATAGGTACATACTTGTGAGAATTCACGTTTCTCTTCCGGTGAACCAAGGAATGTATTGAATACCTCAGTTGAGGTTACACATGCACCCAGTGGTAAATATCCACTTGTTAAACCTTTTGCCAATGTGATGATATCAGGTTGTAAACCCCAATGTTCACAAGCAAACATAGTTCCTGTCCGTCCGAATCCTGTAATGACTTCATCAATGATTAATAGTAATCCATAGTCATCACAGATTTGTCGGAGTTTTGGGAAATAGTCATCAGGTGGGACTATAATCCCGCCACCCCCGATTATCGGTTCGGCAATTACTGCTATAACAGTTTCTGCCCCTTCTGCTCTGATAATTCTTTCGATCTCTTGAACGCATGCCACATCACATGATGGATATTCTAATCCTAATGGACACCTATGACAATAGGGTGGATGGGCATGATGAAATCCAGGAACAAGTGGTTCAAAAGCTTTCCGTCTAACAACCTGACCTGTGGCTGACATTGCTCCAAAAGTAAACCCATGATACCCTTGATAACGACTAATAATCTTATATCTGTTTTGGTCTGGATAAGTTAATTTTCCATACTGCCGTGCAATTTTAATCGCTGTTTCATTAGCTTCTGAACCACTGTTACAGAAATAAACGTGATTCAAATCACCAGGAAGTATAGAGGCTAATTTTTCTGCTAATTGTGTAGCGGGGATATTGATCTGTGAATGAGGATAGTAGGGCAAATCCTTCATCTGATCATATACAGCATCAACTATTTCTTGTCTGCCATATCCAACATTGACATTCCATAAGGCTGAATATGCATCCAGATATTCTTTCCCGTCATCATCAACAATTATACAACCGTCAGCAGACTTAAATACTGTTAAATCAGAATCCTCTAAACTCTGGTGTTGGAAAAGGGGATGCCATACATGTGATTTATCAATTTCTCTATAATTTACTGCCATAACTACATACTCCTATAAAAACATAGATCTAATATAACCTAATCTACTCGTGTTAAGATAAGAAATTATAATCACATTGATTCTGGTGCAGAAATACCTAATAGGTTTAAACCGTTTGCTAATACGGTCTGAATACAATCAACAAGAATTAATCTGGCATAAGATCTATCTGTATTTGATGAATCAAGGACACGATGTAGGTTGTAATATGGATGGAATAATCCAGCTAATTCATGAAGAAAATGTGGTATTCGATGGACTTCCCTATCCTCTGCACTTGAAAGAATGACCGATGGAAAATCTGCAGCCTTGCGTATTAATGCATGCTCTTCTGGTTCACCAAGTAATTCTAAATTTACTTCTTCAACAGGTTTAATCCTATATTGCTGTTCTCTTGCTTGTTGAAAAATACTGCAACACCTTGCATGAGCATATTGTATATAAAAGACTGGGTTTTCATTTGCTTGTGTTACAGCTAATTCGATGTTAAAGTCAAGGTGTGTATTATTTGCACGCATTAGGAAAAAGTAACGTGCTACATCCACAGCATATCTTTCACCAACTGATTCGGCAAGTTCATCAATTAAAAGGTCAAGTGTATAGAATTGTCCTTGTCGTTTGGACATATCTTGACGATTACCCTCTGAATCTACAAGGTTTACCTGTTGAATAATATCAATTTCTAACCAATCATCTGGTAATCCCAATGCCTTTACAAAATTCTTGAGTCTGGTAATATGTCCTTGATGGTCTGGACCTAATAGGTCTATAACTTTTGTAAAACCTCTATCATGTTTATCCAAATGGTAAGCAGCGTCGGGTACAAAATAGGTATATTCACTATTTGATCGGATGACCACACAATCTTTATCATCTCCAAAATCAGTCATCTTAAACCAAGTTGCACCTTCGTTATCGTATAGATAGTTTTTTTCTCGAAAGATATTTATAATTTCATCAGGTTTCCCACTATCGCGTATTGCTTGTTCACTTGACCAAACATCAAAGTTAACACCGAAACGGTCAAGTGTATTTTTCTGTTGTCCAAGTAGATGTGCTATACCTTTTTCTTTAAAGAGAGAGATCCGTTCATCATCCAGAAGTTTAAGATGTGTATCACTATCGTCTGCAACGATTTCTTTTGCAAATTTTGTGATATATTCTCCATTATAGCCACCCTCTGGAATCTCTAAGTTATTTTCACCTAATGTTTGTCTATATCTTATATCAATAGATTGCCCCAGTCTTTCTACCTGTCCACCGGCATCGTTGACATAAAATTCTCTAACTGCATCATATCCTACAGCATTTAATAAGTTAACCAGGGTGTCACCTACCGCGGCAGCCCGACCACTGACGATATTTAAGGGACCAGTAGGGTTAGCACTAACAAATTCAATCTGTATTTTTTTCTTAGATCCGATATTTGATTTCCCATAGTCTTGTCGTTCAGCGATTATATTTCTGATTGTGTCATAAAACCATTCGTTTGATAGGTAAATATTAATAAATCCAGGACCAGCGATTTCAAGATCACTAATTATAGCGTGTTTTTCTAAATTTACATATTTATGAATTATTTCAGCGATAGTACGAGGTGGCATTTTCGCACTTTTTGCCAATCCTAATGCTATTGGAGTTGCTATATCACCATGATCTGGTGTTTTGGTAGGTGAAAATGGTATATCTGGTGGGGTGGTAATTGGTAATTCGTTAGCATTGATTGCATCCTGAATTGCGTTCTTAATGATTTTACTTATTTCTGACTTTATCTCATCCATAATGACATAACCAACTTCCCAATATTATATTCAGTAATTACATTTTCAATCAGGGAATTATATCATAACAAGGATGTAAAGTCAATCTACTTGGTTTCCAAACCAGAGTCATTCAATTGTCGATGTTTGCTCCTAAAAGAGTGAGTGCTTCTTTAGGTCTTGCTGCAAAATAGCGGAACGCAGTAGCTATTTCTGTGTTCCCAGAAGTTCGAAATAGGCTAATGGTTGCATTTCGTAAGGCACACATCACCTGAGGTATGTTGCCACACCGGACTTGAGACGCATCCTCATCAAACAAGACATCCCGAGTGCGGTGCGACAGATTCTCTATCGACCAATGTCCACGACGGAGCGTGAGAATCCGTTTTGCTGACCCACACTCAGGCGTTAGACTTGTTATGCCATATTGCGTCATCGTGCTCTTCTTCCCAGTTCGGGTATGTTTCCGTTCTGTCTTGTATTGGTAAACTTGAGCAAGCCCCGGCCACGCAACATATTCTGTATCTATCAGGATTGTGCTTGTCGTCATCGTCCGTGTTTGGATCCACCCATTCTCTTTTTCAGATGTGGTGTAAGTATCTGTATGGGCACCCTGTTCCTTATGTATCT
>PYJD01000044.1 GCA_003635315.1 Candidatus Poribacteria bacterium | reverse complement strand
GGTTCACCTTTATCGCGTAGGTCAATGAGTTCTTGTCGTTGATTGTCACTAAGTTCAAGTTTATGATGTATTGCCATGTTTTTGTACCTCCTTAGACATAAGGATAACAAAAAAATAAAATTACCGAAAGATTTATTTAATCTTCATGAACCGCTCCATAGGTGTCAATTTAAGGTAAACAACCTTTGTGAACCCAGACCCGGTAGGTATTGAGTTCCGGAAGGAAGGAATGTTTATAGCAAATGCGTATACCCGATTGGGAGTCCCGTAGGGACGGAATGTTTATAGCAAAGGTGTATACGCCATATTGAGTCCCATAGGGACGGAATGTTTATAGCAAAAGTATATACCCGATTGGGAGTCCCGTAGGGACGGAATGTTTATAGCAAATGCGTATACCAGATAGGAAGTGTCATTCGGTTCCAAACCGAACCTACCATGTCAGGGAAAGGTGCTAAATTGACGCCTATGGAACGGCTTGGAACCCGGGGAATGCTAAATAGCATTCATACCCGGGGAATGCTAAATAGCATTCATACCCGGGGAATGCTAAATAGCATTCATACCGTTGATTCCTTGATTCACCGAATATAAAATTAGATATGAATTTAAGAGAACTATTCATTTAGAAACGGTATAATATCGGAGGAAATAATGCAAGAATCTCCTTTTGTCGAACTCATCATGCAGCGTGGCATTGAACAAGGTTCACATCAAGTCTCAATAAAGTTCATACTATCAGTTCTAACAGAACGTTTCCCGTTGAGTGATACTACACCCGTGGCAGAAGCCCTTGAATCCATTCAAGACCTTGAGCGTTTATCAGAGCTACTACTCATTGCTGTCAAAACACTCAGCGTTGATACATTTCTACAAGAAGTAGAAAAATCGGAAGAATAAATAACACAAGATTTCCCATACTGGCGCGGTTTTCAAACACGTCGAATCCATCCCAACCCCTCTTCTCCGTGAAATCCGCGTTTTCCGTGTTCTCCGCGTAATCCACGATTCAGACAAAAATATGCCAAAAACTTTACACTCCCCTCTACAACATAATTCTTGACACTCCACATGAACCCTGTTATGATAAGCAAAGTCTGGATATCAAGACAACATACAGGGGTGTAAAATGAAGGGTAAACATATCATCATGCCAGAAAAGCGGAGAGCTACGCTGGAAGACTTTGAAGTTGACGAAAATCTCGGTCCTGATCAAGTCTTACTTAAAACACATTATAGTCTTATTAGTCCAGGTACAGAAGGGGCTGGATTTACTGGATTAGAAAGTGGAACACAATTTCCACATGGGTCAGGATATACCGCAATAGGTGAAGTACTTAAAGTTGGAAAGAATGTTACGAAATGTACCGTTGGTGATTTTGCTTTCTGTTATAGTTCTCACGCTTCTATCGTCAAGACATCATCTATTATGCTTTCCTTCACGCCGCCATTAGAGATTGATGCAAAAATTATTCCTTTCGTAAGAATGGCTACAGTTGCTATGACCTCTTTGCGTGTATCGTCCGCAGAATTTGGGGATACTGTTGTTATAATCGGTTTAGGTTTAGTCGGTAATTCCGCCTCTCAGATATTCAAATTAGCGGGAATGAACGTTATAAGTGTTGAACTCGTTCCTGAACGTCTGGAAATTGCAAGAAAATGTGGTATAGATCATCTTATCAATCCAGACGAAGAAGATGTCCATGAACGTGTAAATTCTATAACTAATGGACGGAAAGCAGAAGTAACGGTAGAAGCAATTGGAAATCCAAGGCTTGTTGAGTTAGCATACCAGTTGACTGGTAGAAAAGGAGAAGTGATTCTACTTGGATCTCCACGAGGTGAATATATAAAGAATGTGACAGATGTGCTCAATTATACACACCTCATTGGACGCGGTGCTATTACCCTTAAAAGTGCTCATGAATGGGTTTATCCGACAATGCATAGTGGTGAATCCAAACATTCATTGGAACGTAATTCACAGATAGTTTACTCACTCATCAAGAATGGAAAGTTTAAAGTTGAGGAACTTTTAACTCATGTAATCAATCCAGAAGATGCACAATCTGCATACGATGGATTGACTGATAAGAAGAATGAGTATTTAGGTGTCATAATGGATTGGACACAAATCTAAATTTTCATCAATCATGCACTAATCTGCATAATTCCTTTATATGAAAACACTCCTCATACTCCGTCATGCAAAATCAAGTTGGGATAATCCTGATCTAAGAGATTATGACCGACCTCTTAACAAACGTGGAAAAAAAGATGCTCCCCGCATGGGTAAACATCTAAAGAATACAAATCTCATTCCCGATAGAATCCTATCATCCTCTGCAAAACGAGCACGGAAAACTGCAAAAAGATTCGCAAAGGCATGTGGGTATACGAATAAAATTAAAAAATTAGATAGCTTTTACCACGCACCTGTCGGTATCTACTTCGAAACTCTACAAAAACTCCCTGAAAAATATAAAAGAATAATGGTTGTTGGACATAATCCTACAATGGAACAACTCGTTCAACATATCACTGGACACTATCGCCAAATGCCTACTGCTGCTCTTGCACATATACAATTACCTATAAATAATTGGGAATCTTTCTCACCTTACACTAAAGGAACACTAATTGATTTATGGACCCCAAAAACATTAGACTTAAATTAATACCTTTTTTGGGTAAATCAATTTTACTTCTTACCTGTATCTTCATACCTATTGCTGTATTTTCTGAAATTCCAATATCAATCATTGAGGATGGTCAACTCTTTCCAACTGCAGTGAGTGATAGATCAGGGGGTGCTGTCATTATGTGGGAAGATTATCGAACAGGAAATGATTGGGATGTGTATACACAACGTATTAATAATGAGAAGACACTATTATGGGATCAGAAAGGTGTACCTATATCTGTAGCAGATAGAAATCAACGACGATTACGGATGGTTGGTTATGATACACATACAATTGTTGTTTGGAATGACAGAAGAAGGATTCGTAGTTGGGATATTTTTGCACAAGCAATAGATCTTGAAGGTAAGGTATTATGGGAAACCGATGGTATTCCAATTTGTATTGACGACACAGATCAATCCACCCAAGCAATACTGGCTGATGGTGAAGGTGGAGCGATAATCGTCTGGGAGGATGAAAGACGCAGCTCAGAATTTCAAGATCTATACATACAACGTGTTGATTCACAAGGGAATATATTGTGGAAGAAGGATGGTATTACAGTATTCGAATCCGATTCTTCTCAGAGTGAACCCATCTTAAGTGCAGATGGATTAGGTGGGTTTTATATTATTTGGTGGGATGTCATAGGATATGATAACTGGCACATTATGGCACATAGATACAATATTGATGGGACACCTATATGGGATTCACCCATACTCATATCACCAACGGATGGTATGCAAGGTATACCCCGTGTAGTGTCGGATAATGAAAATGGTATCATTGTTGTATGGCAGATTTATGAGAATTTTATTAACGACCAAATATATGCACAACGAATTAACCCTAACGGCGATAAACAGTGGAAAGAAGAAGGTGTCCCAATATGTACTGCTGATGGAATACAGAAAAACCATGCAATTGTTGAAGATGGTAGTGGAGGGATTATAGTTGTATGGCGGGATGAACGAGACATTTATGGGGATCTGTACATGCAACGTATTAGTGCGGATGGGACAATAATTTGGAAAGAAAACGGTATTCCTCTTTGTACTGCAGGTGGACATCAGGATAGACCTTACATAGTCAATTTAGATGATGATACATTCTTTATATCTTGGGTGGATTTTCGAGGGGATGTAGGAGAGAAAACCGCCAATGCAATATATTGTCAGAAGATAGATATCAGTGGCAATATCTTATGGGATAAAGATGGTGTTCCCGTGTCCACAAGTAAAGGAGAACATTATCCACCGTTTGTTGTTTCTATAGGAAATGGGGAATGTATGGTGGTTTGGAGTAATAGTGGACGGGATAATGGTGATATCTTCCTAAAACGGTTTTAGAACAGACTGTTTATAACATAACACTTATTCATTCACTTCTTGTTCCTCCACACGGTTCATCTCGATTAAATGTGCCCCTTCCAATCCAGAACGGACATCCTCGTCATAACTTGTAACAATAACTTGATACTCTTTGGCAAGCTGCTTAATAAATTCAACCATCATCTTTTTTCGTTCATCATCAAGATGTAATGTTGGATCATCAAATACAAAAAAGCTTGTATTACCTAAGACTTTTGCAAGTGCCACCTTAAAACAGAGATAGAGAAACATCTTTTCACTACCACTCAATAGCATCAAACTTCTATCCTCACCATTGATATTCACTGAAGGAAGTAAGTGCTGCTTAAGTAAGTCAATTCGTGCTTGTCCAAAAAGCTCCATCTGATTAATCCAATTATGTAATTCCTCTTCGGCAGGTTTCATAATTTGTCGTTGAAGTGTCTCTATTGTCTTATCAACACCAGTACAAGCAAGTTCAATACAGAGTAGTGTATTTTGAACTTTTTCCGCCTGTATATTTACTTCTTGAAGTTGATTCAATCTATCTGCTTGAACTGCTTCATCCTGCTTGAGTTTTTGTAGTCTTTTTCTTTGATTATCCAGTTGTCCTTTTAATTGGGTTTTATCCATGTTAACAGCTAAAGCACTATTTGAATGCACCTCATTTTCAGCATTTTCTGCTTCTTCAGTTATCCCCCTTTCGGATAAACGTGTTATGACAGTGCTTAACTCTTTCTCAACTTTAGATATATCCTGTGTAAGCTGTTCTAATCTGGTAAAATTGGTCCGTAAGGTTTGCAGCCTTTGTTCCAGTTCTTGACGACTCTCAAGAGTTACATTCATTTCCTCTAAGGTCTTCTTATATTCCTTTAAATCCGTTGATAGGTTTGCCTGCTCGTTTTCTTTTTCCTCAACAATCCGTTTTACAACATCTCTTTCAACTTCCTGTTGACAAGTAGGACAATGTCCATCGTTTTTGTCAAGCAACAATCGCAAATTATCACATACTTTGGACAACGCTGTAATCTGTGATTCGGCACTCCCAATTTTCTGTATCAACTGATCCCGTTCAGATTCGATTCCGACATTTTCTTTCACAGCTTTTTCGATATTTTCAATCATTTCGCTCATCTTGGAAATATCTTGAAAACCTGTCATTTTTTCTCTATGTTCACGTTTGAGAGATTCTAACTGTGATTTCAAATGCTTTACACTTTTCTTCCATTCAGCAATTAGTTCAACATCACCTGTATTATCTGTGTATGATGCTTCAAGTTCTTTTATTCTATTTTCTACTTTCTCTATCTCATTTTTACTGTTTTTTTGTTCAGTGAATCTTAGACTATTTTGATGGGAGTCAATCCTTGCCTTTTCACGTTTGGCAAGACGGCGTGTGTCAATAAAGCATTCTCTGACATCCATGAGTTGATCAATTCCCAATAGTGTATATAGAATATCGCGACGGGTGGCAGGTTGTCTTTCAAGAAATTCAGTAATCTCACCTTCCCGTAAAAAAGTTGTAAGTGCGAAACGTTCGCGCATAAAACCAAAACGTTCTTTCAATGCAGCCTCAACAACATTCACACGTTCCTCATCAAGAATGATCTTCCATTCACCATTTACTTTTTCTCTCAACTGACACTGTGTACGTGTACCACGAAATAGCATGTATCTCTTATCATCAACAACGAATTGAATTCCCGCTGTACCACTATTCGATTTTGGTGTACGCATAGTTCTTATATCAACACGTGGCACTATTGCATGACCCGTCAAAGAAAAAAAGATTGCATTTACCAGTGTGCTTTTCCCACTGAAATTCGGTCCAAATATCAGATTTACACCATCAGTTAGCGTATAATCTTGCTGTTTTAAACATCCGAAATTTCTCAGACGGAGTAGTTCTAACTTCATATTACTCTTTTTTAATTTTCAGAATCTCATCATAGAGCATCTGAGCTCTAACATTCTTTTTACCATTCGTTAGTGTAAAGTCAAATGCATTTACTATGGCTTGGATTTCATCTGGTCCCAGTGAAATATACTTGGAATCTTTTTCAATTAAAGCTTCTATCTCCGCTCTAAAAATCTCACGGGTTTCCTTATCAATTATACTATCCATTTTATTATCCCTAAACTTTATAGTAAGCTTTGAATTAATGGAACATTATGAGATGTAGGAGGGAACTCCGATTCCCGAGTATCACTGAGTTAAATCGCGATTCGGACATCGCTCCTACAGGGATTTTGTGTTATTATTTTCAATGCTCACTATAGATTACTATACTCACACTAATTCAAAGTTTAGATTGAATTCGCATTAAGCGTTCACCAGCTTCTTCTAATATATCTTTACTCATGCTGAACATAAATCGGAATTTCGTCTCACCAAGTTCAGAACGACTATAAAAACTTGAACCTGGAACACCACCAACACCTATTTCCTTTACCAACCAATGGGCAAAAGCAGTATCATCAGGAAAACCAAAATTTGATATATCTGTCATTATGTAATATGCACCTTCAGGTGAAAAGCAACTGAAACCTGATTCTGTTAGGGTAGTTAATAACTGTTGACGATTCTTATTATACTTTAGCACCAATTCTTCATAATAACTGGTAGGTAAATTCAAGGCTGCAATACCGGCTCGTTGTAATGGGTGGGGTGCTCCTACCGTCAAGAAATCGTGCATTTTACGTATGGCATCCGTTAAGGTCTCAGGAGCGACAACATAGCCAAGTCTCCATCCGGTCATAGAGTATGTTTTACTTAGTCCAGATATTGTAATCGTCCTGTCTTGCATCTGTGGAAACGATCCTATACTGATATGTGGTTTGTCGTCATAGATCATATGTTCATAGATTTCATCGGTAACAGCAATACAATCATATTCACAGCAGAGATCCGCTATCTCCTGAAGTTCAGGCTGAGTAAATACCTTTCCTAACGGGTTGTTCGGTGTATTGATAATTATTGCCTTTGTATTTACAGAAAAAGCATCTCTCAGTTCTGCTGAATCGTATGTGAATTGCATTATGCCATCTACTGGTTGTGATTCCCTTAATGCAACATATACCGGTTTTGCACCTGAAATAATAGTATCAGGACCGTAATTCTCATAGAACGGTTCAAAAATGATAACTTCATCATCAGGGTTAATGATTGCGAGCAGTGATGACAACATACCTTCTGTAGAACCACATGTAACTGTGACGTTTTTGGCAGAATCTGTAGGGATATTGTTAAATGTCGTCATCTTATGGGCAATAGCATCACGAAAATCCGGTGCTCCCCATGTGATACTGTATTGGTTATATCCTTCTTGTATTGCTTCAATCGCTGCATATCTCACTTCGTCTGGTGGTTGATACGCCGGCGTTCCTTGAGACAGGTTAATAGCATTATGGCGCAAACATAACTGTGTCATACCACGAATAACAGATTCAGTGAAACGGGTGGATTTATCAGATAATTTTGACTGAAGGACCATATATTTGGAAATTAAAGCACATTACAGAATTTTATGGCTTAATATAATGCCATCATCAAGGGGAATATCCACAGAGTTTAAGGTAGGCGTGTTAAAGACATAATCAATATAGTCAGGCATTTCATCACGCATGGTTATGGTATCATCGGCTATTATCAATCCACCGACACGTATATTAGGGAGGACCAATTCAAGATACTTCTTATATTCATCTTTTTGTGCATCTAAGAACACAAGATCAAAGGTTTCTTGACATTTTGAGATTTCATCAAGTGCATTCCCAACGCGTATATTGACAATACTATCAAGTCCAACTTCTGTAAGATGCGATAACGCTTCTTCTGCACGTTTTGCGTCATATTCAATTGTAATCAGTTGACCACCTGTCAATTTTAAAGCTGCCGCAAGCCAGATAGTAGAATACCCATTACTGGTGCCAACTTCAAGTACATTCTGAGCGTTAATTGATTGAATCAGAATTGAGATAAATTGTCCGTTTTCTGGTGCTATATTTGTATATTCTATAGCTGTTTTCTCAAGACGGTTTAATATTGATTCATACTGATCCATATCTTACTCAACAATTAAAACCATTTGCAGACACATCTAATGTTTCTTCTCCTATACCCTCATCAAGTGGCATATACAGAACAAGTCCATCCAGAAGTTCACCAATTGCATTAGAACTAAACACAAATAAAAATACTAAAAGAATATAAAGAGTTTCATGCTCTTATCCATTATGTCTTATTAATAAATTCTATCACAGCTTAGTATATCTGTCAACGCTATACATTTAAGACTACTGAAATAATTCCCAACTTCGTCCAGGCTTATCAACGCGAAACACCTCTACATTTCCTCTATCAGCAATAGTCACATAGCAAGTTCGTCCATCAGGTCCACCAAATGCAATATTTGTACAGCTTTTCCCTGCAAGTTCAACTTCTAACATCACCTCACCAGAGGGCGATAGTTTAGCTATTGTGCCTTTACCATGACGTGTAATATAGAGATTACCATCAATGTCGCAACGCATCCCATCCATACCAAAATCTGGAAATTGGATTAAGAGTTCTTTATTACTAATTTTGCCATCCGAAGATAAATCGTATCTCCACACATTCCTCTGTGCAGATTCGTTTACATATAAAACACATTCCTCTGGACTAACCTCAATTCCGTTCGTTGTACCCATATCCGACTCTAATAGTGTAACACTTCCATTTGTATCCACACGCCAAATTTGCCCTTTAGACTCTCCCCAATTTGGATCGCTTGCGTATATAATATCGTTTGCACCTATAGCTAAATCATTCGGTTGATTCATGGTTGGTTCATGAGCATGTACAGTAATTTCACGTGTATCCATATCTACTTTAAGTACATTATGGTTCGTATAGTCAGCGATAAACATATACCCTTCACTATTAAAACGGATTCCGTTACCAATACTACCTGGTGGTAATTCGACAAAAACACATGCTTCCCCATCAGGTGTTACCTTCCCAATAGTGTGTTGTCTCTCATAATTCACAGCATATAGATAACCGTCTGCATCGCAGGCTGGTCCTTCTATTCCCGATGTAAATCCATTTTCAGGTGTAAATTCTTTACTCACAAAAAGTTCTTCGTTCATAATCAATTCCTCAACGTATATGAATGTATTGAAATATTTGTGTATAGTTTACCATATCTATTAAATTTCTAAGCAGTTTTAAAATAAATTGAAGAAATTTAAAAAAACAGACATCACATATACGAAAAGAGATTGACACAAGAGTAAATATATGTTACAATGACATATAGAGAATTATTATTATACGCATACGAATTCTAAATTTAGGATAAATCAATATGATTAAAGAAAATATACACAGTTTTATAAATGTCAATAATCTCACACATCTTATTGGGAAAACGAAGTGTTAAGAAACCTATCAAGAGAACTTTTTTATTTTTTTACAAAAATCGTAAATTGGCTGTAAACATAGACGGGGACAGACCTAACAGCGACTATACTAAAATTTGGGTGACAGAAAAAAGTTACGATTTCGTAACTTTTTACATAAATACAGAAAACTATCTAATGACTATCCAATACATTCTAATTAATCTTAAAAACAAAAACGGCATCACCTATACCATTTCTCTGAGAAAACGTTGCTTTGATGGTTTATGGGAATGTCTTCTAATAGGATACTCCTTAATAGGTTATGTTATTATAATGAGATATTATCATATAGAGAACGTATTAAAAATGTCTGTATCGGAAATTCCCCCAAAAAATATAATTAATAAAAAAGAAGAAGGACACAAAATCACACAATTTAAGAATTTCTATAATTCTTTTAAAACACCGATGAACCCAGACTGTGACAGGGCGGACAGCCGTTTTACTAATGACACAAAATGTGTCAAAAAGTGTAACATTTTTAACTATATAAATAATACATATAACATATGTGAAACATAATTAACCTATAAATTTTAAAAAAAATGCTATATGAATTCTATTTAATTAGTTCACATTATAAGTGCTTCTTACATAATTGGGAGGATACATGTTAGGTGCTATAATAGGCGACATCGTCGGTTCAATTTACGAACGTAATAGAATAAAAACGAAGGATTTTCCACTCTTTCGAGAGAACAATCGTATCACAGATGATACAGTCTGTACAGTTGCAGTTGCAGACATTCTCTTGAATGATCTCCCGCCAGCAGAAACAATGCAAAAGTGGTGTCAACGATACCCTCGCGCTGGTTATGGAGGTAATTTTAGGAGATGGATCTATAGGGATCCTCCTAATCCCTATAATAGCTTTGGAAACGGGGCAGCCATGCGTGTATCGCCAGCAGCTTTCCTGAATCAGGATAATTTGGAGAATGCATTGAATGACTCAGACAAGGTAACTGATATAACTCATAACCATCCTGAAGGAATGAAAGGTGCGCGGGCAACTACACATGCTATCTGGTTAGCAATCCAAAACGAGAAACCCGATGTCATCCGACATATCATTAGCAGTGAATACGGATATGATCTATCTATGTCTGTTGATGAAATCCGTCCAGATTATTCATTTGATGTAACTTGTCAAGGATCGGTTCCACAGGCAATTATCAGTGCATTAGAATCTACCTCCTTTGAAGATGCAATTAGAAATGCAATCTCACTGGGTGGGGATTCTGATACTCTTGCAGCAATTGCCGGTCCTATCGCAGAAGTAATGCATGGTATTCCTGAGGAGTTGAGTGCAGAAGTAATATGCGAATATATTAACGAATTTCAAGATATCTTTGAAATTATAGAGATGTTGTATAAATAGAGTTTTGCCTATTTTTAATTGTGATCCGATTATTCATCCTCATACTTATACCAATTCTATTTATAGTAAACATTGAAAATAATAACACAAAATCCCTGTAGGAGCGATCTCCGAATCGCGATTCAACTCAGTGATAGTCGGGAATCGGAGTTCCCTCCTACATCTCAAAATGTTCCATCAATTCAATAGTTCACTATAAATAACCCACATTACGAACACTCTTAATAGTCCACCTGATAAAGTGAATTTAGCAGTTTCTACAATTAGGAATGGGTTAATCATTATTTAGAAATGGTAATAATAACAACGATTAATACTGTAAAAGGAGAATCAGAAAAATAAAAATGCTCCAGTCGTTAAACAACTGGAGCATTTTATGTATAAATAAATTCAATATTTAATCAATAGACTTTAGACTTCCCCAGGTCGTAGAAATCTTATCTTTTGGATCCACAGGGGTGGCATTTGCTCCCAAATCCATCAACACTGCAATATCGTCTCCACTTACAGCACGATTCCAAAGACGAACTTCGTCAATCATACCTGCAAACACATTATTTGCTCTATCACAATCTTGTGCAATTCGTAAGGGATCGTCTATTGACCTAAGTACACCTGGTACAGCACCTTCCGCAACGACTTCAGCATTGACATATAGTTTAGCCATTTCACCATCATTCGTAAAGGCTACATGAAGCCATTCATTGGTAGCTGGTAAATCAGCGTTAATATCAGCTCTTCCACCTTCTGTTTCAAAGCGAAGTTTGAATGTCCCACCTTCACTGAATAAGCCATATTGTGCTCTTCCACTACAACCACCATGTACGGATTTGCCAACGATTTGACGGGTGCCGTCCCATGTCTCAGCATTAATCCAAGCCATAAAGGTACATTCATTAACATTAAGGGCGTCTGTGCTTTCAACTGTTACCCATGTACCACTACCAGCACCACCAAATTTCAAGGCACCACCGATCTTACCATCTACCCATTCAGGTTTATCAATTTTCCCATCATGACCATTACCACTTAAATCCATAGCAACGTCACCTGAACCTTCATCAAAAGAAAAATTTAAGACAATACCATCTGAATAATCTGCAGAAGAAAGGAATGGGATCAACACCATTAGTGTTATAATTAGGGTAGATATACTTACACTTTTCATTTAAAAAGACTCCTTATAATTTAGGGATTCCGCTTTATATTTCCCCATGTTGTTGAAAGTTTACCTGATAGTGAAACCGTAAGAGCTCCACCAACATCCTGGTTCATATATGTACTAATCTCTTTATCCGTAAGCGCACGATTCCACAGACGCACTTCATCAATCATACCAGCAAAAACATTATTTGCTCTATCACAATCTTGTGCAATTCGCAGTGGATCTTCATTGGGTTTCAGTTTACCGGGTACATTTCCTGCTTTAGCTTCTTTACCATCAATATAGATTATGCCGTTGGTACCATCATTGGTAAAGGCAACATGTATCCAATTTTTGGTAGCAGGTAGATCCATGACGATATCAGAGCGACCTCCTTCAGTCTCAAACCTGAGTTTGAAGGCACCACCCTCACTAAACAGACCGTATTGACCTCTACCACTACATCCTCCATGCACTGATTTCCCAACTATTTGTCGGGTCGCATTCCAATGCTCTGCAAAAACCCATGCCATAAAGGTGCATTTATCTACATTTAGTGCCTCAGTACTTTCAACTGTTACCCATGTACCACTACCAGCACCACTAAAATTCAAGGCTTTATTGAATTTTCCATCTACCCATTCAGGTTTATCTATTTTGCCATCATGACCATTACCGCTAATATCTTCGGCAATATCACCAGCACCTTTATCGTATGTGTGATATAAGACTAACCCATCAGAAAATTCTGCTAATAGGGTATCGGTAATTGTAAATAAAGAAAAGACACACAATAATATAATTATCAATATTTTGTGAATATGTCGATACAATGTGGAACAAAAAAAGCGATTAATCCCAGATTTTTTTATCGATTTCACGACTAAATACCTCCTTATGTGTTAGTTACTTTATACTATCAATTTCTAATTAAATTGTCAAGATATGACTTACATGTAATAGGGACAATTATTTTATAAAACAATAGAATTATTATTTACTATAAATTTATTCGACATGTTACCAATTGTTATATTGTAATGATTATAGGGTTGCTTCTGCTTCTGATTTAAATGTAAACTATTGCTATTCAAAAGCACACTAATTCTGTGACTATAGATAACCAAATACAAAACTAAATTATATGAAACTGATTACATTAAAGTTAATTCCTTTACTATTTTTCTTTATCATTACCTTCACTTCTGGACAAACATTTAATACGACACAACAAAATCTACCAGAAGGTGCAATAACCAGATTGGGGCATGGGACCATAATAAGCAATGTCGTTCTATCTCCAGATGATTCAACAATTGCAGTGCCAAGTTCAGTTGGTATTTGGCTATATGACACACGCACCTATCAGCTACGTACCCTACTTACCGGTCATAGCGGTAAAGTTACAACAGTTGAATTCTCAAGTACTGGAGACATGCTCGCAAGTGGAGGAGAAGATACAACTGTTAAGATGTGGCATACAGACTCTGGTAAGCAAATTACAACATTAGATGGACATATTGGGGCTATAACAAGAATTCTGTTTTCTCCTAAAGAGCAAATCTTAGCTACAGGTAGTAAAGATGATACCATTCGGATATGGAATCTAAAAACAAAAGAAACTATTGCTATACTGCGTGGACATACTCAAGGAGTCGAATCTATGGCTTTTTCAAGTGATGGAAACTTGTTAGCAAGTGGTGCATTGGGAGAAAGTTATGTATGGGATATAAGAACAGGTAAACGTGTTTATACATTACCTCAAGGAATAGAAGGGAAAACATCAATTGCATTATCTCCAGATGGGAATGCACTTGTAACTATCAACAATCCTATTAAATATCAATACAATAACGCAATTCGAATATGGGATTTTAAGAATCCTGAAGGCAGTACTCTGTTTGAATCGAAATCTGGATCATCTGATATAACAGGAATGGCTATCTCTTCAGATGGTGAAACCTTGTCCGCTATTATTGGTGGGAAAATACACCTATGGGAATTATCTACCAGAATAAAACTGTTTACAGATTCACCGGGAAATCATGAGATCAAAAAGATCCACTTTTCTCCAGATGCGAATTTACTCTTAAGTTCCGACAAGTATAATCGTATCTATATGTGGGATATTTCTCAAGGTTGGTTAGATACGACAGATATAACTACAATTCAATCTAAGTCAAATATAGATGACCTTCTGTTCTATCATGATGGATCATGTTTTTTAAGTAGGAATCAAGAAGGAATACAATTTTGGTGTGTTGAGAAAGCAGAACGCACTGCGACTATACCCCTCTTTGAAGCAAAAGGGAATTTAGATTACTCACCAGATGGAAAGAATATTGTAAATTGGGTTGGTAATTATAAACAGATTTACTTATTGAATATTACTAACGAAAACAAGGTTATGAAGAAGTTTGATCTTGACATTCCATCAAATTATATTAATTCTGTCAAATTTTCTCCCGATGGATCATCACTGTTGGTTTGGGGATCTGGAAATTACCTTACTTTATGGAATCCTAATACTGGGAAAATAAAGGTAAAACTACAGGAATATAAAGGTGAAATTTCAACTTTTACTTTTTCACCAGATAGTCAAACATTGACGGTTGGAAGTGGGAGTGGTGAAATTGTTTTATATGATATAGAATCTGGTGTTATCCTAAAAACAATTACAACAGGTACAGAGAAAGTTAGTCTTGTCACATATTCTATTCACGGTAAATTAATAGCCAGTTGGAGCAAATCCAAGAAGATTCAATTATGGAATTCCAACACAGGTGAACTCTTTCCTACACTAAATTTAGATATGAATGCTAATATACAACCCGTCCTAAAATTCTTACCTGATGAACGAACATTGGCTTATAGTCCGGATATTAATACAATACAATTCTGGGACATAGAATCACGACAATCTCTTCATCGAATTTCAATAGACAAACCGTTCAGTTCTACATTCTCACCCGATGGTAAAGTTATGGCACATGTCAACTTTAATAGTAAAGGGTTCATTTCACTATGGGATATATCAAAAGGAATAAAAATTGGAACACTGAATCCAGAAAGTTCTATTTGGTTCCCATTATTATTCACGCCTGATGGACGAAAACTCATCCATAGAATTGAAGAGAATAATATTCTGGTTTGGGATATTGATTCGATGGAACTGATTAATTCATTTTCTGGACATGATGGACGGGTTAATGATATTGCACTATCACCAGATGGAAATACAGTTGCATCTACTGGTGATGAAAATACCATTCTTCTATGGGATATTTCAAAGTAGTATTTAGGATCTTCACTTCAGATAAATATCTTATATGTACGTAATCCTGAAAGTGGTCCTATTATTGCCCATGTACTCCCTATCACATAATCCCCTAAAATGAGTCCCAGAAATAGTGGAGCAACCCGACGATGTAATCTTAATCCTCCGTGTCGTAGGATCATATATTTAAGAAACCATGCGACAAAGAATGCAAACCAAAAATAATCCATTGCAAAACTGATAGCAAGTGCATACCCAGCTGGATGGAATGGCCACCATAAAAAATGCATTCGCATATACATCATTACAAAAGTCAGTAAAGCACCAATTCCCATAAATCCAATACCAATCATATTGGGTTCAGTCGGATTATGTAACCATCTTTGAAGTCTTCCAAACGATTCTCTACCAACCCAATCTTTAAACCCACCTGCTTTCGCTATTGCACCGTTTCTAAAGGTTATATCAAGGTTAGCCCAAAATGTAGCAATTATACCAACCACTATTGCTATTAACATGGCTATCCATAAACGTCTGTTACCCATACCTGTGGATTCTGCTAACTTAAACGCCTCAATTTGGTTTGGCATGGGATGATTTCTATATCCACGATTAAACCAATAAAAAAGTGACATAATCGTCAAACTACTGGTATCAAATTGTCGTGTCCCACCTACCATTGCTATCATATCATGTGGATTCACAAAATAGATTTCATGGGGTGTGCCAAGTTCAGCACGTACACGTGTAATCGCAAAAGAAAGCAGGAAATATAACCCGAAGAAGATTCCTGCCACCCATAACGCCATTCCTGCAATTTTTGAAAAAACACCTAATGCAATCAGTGAACCAATTATTCCTAATACGGCTGCGCGATATGGCATCGGTTCATTTGAGTCATCCAATGCGGACTTAAGTCCAATTACTTTCTTAAATACCTCTATTAGATGACGACGCGTAACCCAAATTGCTAAAAAGAATAATGCCACCCATGCACCATAAGCCTGCTCATTTAAGGCTGGGAAATAACGTGTACCGAGTGCAGCAGCAATCACATATTCTGCTAAACGTACTACAAAGAAAAACCAACATGAAAATGAAAGATCCAGAGGAAGAAAAAAGGCTAATCCAACTGCAAAAGGATATACTGATATCCTTGTCCCCCGAATTGCACTCCACGGTCTGTCTGTGAATATATTCTGGAATGCCGCTGTACGTTTGATATAGGGTATCTGGGGAAATTGAGGATAAAGATAACTTATTCCATTGATAACACCTATAGTAACAGCAATGGAAAATCCCACCCACATCATACGATTCTTCAGGAGTCGGTTACCCCCATCTTCTGACAATCTCAACGGTAATTGTATGATGGGATAAGCCAACTTCTCCTGTTCTGCCCACCGTTTCCGTACGAGCGTATTGATGCATAACATCATAAACATCATAATCAGAAAAAACAGACCCCAAAAAAGTAATGGCTTTAACCATACAAGGAAGTTGTGTTTTGTATAGAATGTTGCTTCCCCTTCATAGAACCCTTGTAAACTCTGTGCATCAGATATAGTTAACCAGGAAGGTAAATACCGAAAGAACAGTGTTTGCCATTCATTTTCTTCTGTAGCAAAACGAAATGCATGGGCAATGCTACCGAACATATTCTGCATGGTGTCGTGCCCTGCAAATGTACAGGAAATTGCAACCATTATATAGATGGTTAACAGTTCACCTTGTTGTAGCATTCTTTGCGGAGCAATACGTCTTAAGAATATGTTTGCAACTATACATACAAACATTATAAAAACGGGTTGGATAAATAAGGGGAGGCACGATCCATCAAGTGAGTAGTATTTTACTTCAACAATCGTCATCCAATATACATTCACAGGAATTAGGAGAATACCTAAAAGAAGGGAACGACCTGTTACACGTGTGGATGATATTCTATTTTCATGGGTATTCATATTATCCAAATTGGATCAAGCGAAATTGTTAACGATACGTTTCTACGATTGTTGAAATAACAGCACGTCTGTTTTTCCAATTCAAACGTGCAGGTGGGATAAGATAGATTCCATCAATTGGGATATTATCTTGATTTCTTATTTCTTTAACAAGGTCTAAGGTTAACTGCATACCCAAATCATTTCCAGCGGTATCTCCAAGGTCACGATATTTATCTACTATCAATTGGGGTATGTAGAGACCTAAATTATCACGTAAGTAGGAAGCACTGCGGTAACTTGTCAGTGGCAAAATTCCGTATAGGACTTTTATACCAAGATGATTAGTTGCTCTATGTGTTCGCTCAATGTCTTCAAACGTCCAGACTGGTTGGGTATAGGCAAATTTCGCGCCTTCTGCAACTTTATTTGTAAGATGTTTAACATGAGGTTCAAGATTCTCTGCAATAGTAAAACCTCCACCATAATAGAACCCACACGGTTCACCGATTGAAGAACCATCGGCAAGTTCACCTTGGTTCAACCGACCTATGAGTTTCATCAGTTGTACAGCACCTCGCACATCTGGTACAAGACTTGCTGCTTCATAGGGACCAGCTTTTGGATGATCTCCTGACAAGGCAACAATACCACGAATACCTAATGCCTCTGCTTCTAATAAATGTGACTGCATACTTATAAGATTCCGAGACCGTGTTGTCCAATGTATTAGTGTAGGAATGTTTGTTGACTGTTGAAGACGAAACGCAGTTGCCACTGCCCCTATATTTACTGCTGCACCAGAATTATCGGTAACATCAAATAAATCAACACCCGTTGCAGCCATCACTTGGGCTTCCTTCAGCAAGGCACGTAATTGTGGAAATGTATTTGCGCGCGTTTCTACACTAACTATTTTTTCTCGCGTTTTAAATACCTCTTCTACAGGATTATCTCGTAATGATTGGTGTGAAGGAGAACTTTTGGGAAGTATAAATACCCTATGTTGCCGCCTAATTGGTGGACTACCTGCAACCACAGCATTGATTTTCGCTGTGTATTCGGGTGTTGTACCACAACAACCACCTATCATATTTGCCCCAAGGTTAATTAATTTCTTAACATAATCACTAAAATTATCTGAATCTACTGTATAAGAAACTGCTATTTCGCCTTGCTCAACTCTTGGGTTACCAGCATTGGGCTGCACAACCAAAGGACATTTTATG
Organism: Candidatus Poribacteria bacterium; assembly: GCA_003635315.1. Taxonomy (GTDB): domain Bacteria; phylum Poribacteria; class WGA-4E; order WGA-4E; family WGA-3G; genus MSPOR6. The sequence continues at coordinate 17,986 of PYJD01000044.1, read as the reverse complement.
ACAGGTGCAAGAAGTTCCATAGCTTGTACAAGATCGTGTGGTCCTCTACAGTTTATACCAACAGCATGTGCCCCAAGTTGTTCTATCTCTTGAGCAAATACCCTAACATCAACACCTGTACCAAGCGTTCCACCTGATACACCACTAATTTCAACAATTACTGGAATTCCGTATGTTAATGCTTGCTGCGTGGCAATTTCAGCTTGTTTCTGTAGAACAAAGGTTTCTAAGATCAGTAGGTCTACCCCTTCATCTACAAGGGTATCCATCTGTTCTTGAAAATGACGACGGATTGTATTACTTGAAGGTGGTACCGTTGATTCTGATACTTCTTCTATCTGAAATGGAATTTGTCCAACAGACCCAGCAACAAAACATTCTGTGGAGGCAGCACGCCGTGCTAACTGAACTCCTATACGATTGATCTCTTCTAACTCACTTTCATACCCTTGCTGAGTTAATGCTTCCCTATTCGCTTGATATGTATTAGTCTGAATTACATCAGCACCCGCAGCCACATAAGCTTGATGAATCCCTAATACCCTATCAGCATGCTCTTCCACTATGTTACATGCATCAATACAAGGCAGGTGTGCAGAAATACGTTTTCGGAGTTCAGTTCCAATGGCACCATCACAAACAAGTACGCGTTGATGGATGGCATCCATGAAATTCTGTTTATCTTTTGGCTGTGATGTCATGTTACCAATACTTTCTGCGTTGTTATGCATGATATAATCCCGTGCCTGCGAAAGCAGATACGGGATTATATCTGGTCAGTCAAATTTCTATAAAACGTCGAAATCCATTTATTGTATTAGATCTCCAGCTTTTTCTATAGGTACATAATAATACCCAAATATAATGCACATCTCATCCTCGGATGTAAGACCGAACTGGAGAGGTGCATTCTTATCGTAATTGTTAAAAGTACACTGGAAAGTAATACCATCATCAGAAGTAAGGACTACAGGAGAATCAAAAATAGTAATTGGAGCATCATCGTAGGCTATACTTCTGTGCAGTAAATCACCTGTTGACTTTTGAAATATTTCAAACAATTCTCCATGTCTATGCATATGAGATGTGAGTAAAAACACATATAATTCTGAATCCGGGTCGTGTCCTCGGGCACTTAATTCGTCCTCTACATACCACGTAAGTTTAGCAACTCGCGTTGTTCCGGGTGGGACATTAATCGATCTATTGGATACGAAGATTTCTACTGCTTCATATTTAACTTCTTCCTCTGGTATCGTATAGATATTGATATAAGTTTCCCCAATTAACGTTTCATCACCTAAGAGATTAATGTAGTGTGAATTAAGATCGAAAACGGTATTCCCCGGTACACGTAAACCTACCCCTTCAGGGAATTCAAATAATGTATCATCCGTCTGTGTACCTACAACGAATAATCGGTCAACACCGAAATTTCCAAGTGCTTGAGGATCCTCAGGATCAAGTTCACGGAATTCATGCTCTGGATCAACACCAATACTTGGGTCTATTGCTTTCTTATGAACGCCATTAGTAAGTCCTTCTTCAGTTAATCGATATAGGATAAAATGGTGACTACCAGATGGATAAAATATCTCAACTCTGTTGATGTATATATCACCTTCAATCTGATTGCCATCGTGATCTAAAAGCTGGGTTGCATAGAAAACTTCGCGTTCGGTACCAGGTTCTATCTTAAATTCGGGTAAATGTAGTTGATAGCCTTCTCCAGGTGCAGGGGGTGGTGGAGGATTAAATATCTCTTCTGGATCACGAAGTACACCCAGATCTCCAATACCGGGAACTTTTCCTTCTTGTGGTGCACCTGCTTCAATCCAAGTCCTTATAGCTTCTATTTTACCATTATGTAATGACCCTCCCCCGAAAGGCATACGTTGACCAAAATTTGGATCTTCAGGTCCCATTAACTTTGTTAATAAAAAACTGTTGTCAGGGTTGCCAGGATCAATCAACTTCATTCCTGCAGCAGCCGCTGCCCTATTCCTTGGTATACGATCAACCAAATCATAATAGGATTGACCATAGGTAAGGTTCAAATCTGCTGCATTTTGGATTGGTGCATGACAGGCACTATTTGCACAACTCTTGTCGAAGATATTATCTTGGATTTCATGATAGGTCGAATTGTCATTCTGTTCAGTCTCTCCAAAACTATTCGCTATTCTTACAAGGTCGAGAATATTCACTATTCCATCACGATTTACATCGGGATTCTGAACCGCAGTTCGATCACCAGGTTGACCAATTGAATTGGCTACAAGAACAAGATCCTGAATATTTACTGTACCATCTTTATTCACATCCTCTAATAAGGTGGATCCTTCTCCATGACCAAATACTGAGATTGTCATCACAAAAACAAGCATAACAATTAATGTTGTGAGTGAGATATACTTATTCATACATATAATTCCTTTTAAAAAATGTTTTACTTAAAAATTTAACTATTTATCTATGAAAATCTGTTTCTTAGATATGAACCTATATTTTAATAAAGTCCAAGCTGCAAAAATACCGTCTGACCAAAACCGAAGTTTCTTACCTTCTTTTTTTGTACGAGGGAAGTAAGATACAGCCACTTCATGTATGTTATGTCCAGCACGTAATATCTTTGCTGTAACTTCAGGACAAAATTCAAATCCTTCACAAGTTAAATTCAATTCTTTAATTAATTCGGTTGTGAAGATTTTATAACCTGTTGATTCGTCCGTAATCTTACAGCCATATAGTAGATTTGTATAAAATGCCAAGATTCTATTCGCTATATAATTGTGTAGACTTGCATTCCCCCTACCCTTTAAAAAACGTGATCCGTATACCACTTGAACACCGTCGATTTTTAAGGGTTCAACTAAATGCACAAGATCGTTAGGAGAAAGTTCCATATCTGCATCCTGTATGACAACTATATCTCCTTTAACATACTGAATTCCACTACGAATAGCAAATCCCTTTCCACGATTTACCTTATTCTGGACAACAGTCAGTTCAGAATCAGCTTTTAACTCTTCAAGAATATGAAATGTATTGTCTGTGGAACCATCATTGACAACAATTATTTGTACTTCAAGAGGTAATGACTGCACTGTTTCAAGTACCTGACGAATTGTATTCTCCTCATTATACGCAGGTATGATAACAGATACTAACATGTGCAATATACTCTATTGGGAGGTCTATTTTATGCTTGTTGCCTACAAACATAAGAATAATTGGTAAAGGCATTATTTCTTACTTCTTAAGAATATAAAATTATGGCTTATTCAACACTTGTTACCCTTATAGGTATAGTTCTTCAACCAAGTTATCCTTATTCAATAATTACCGAAACCTATAATAGCGATCGAACCATACCACCGTCTACTTGTATTGTTGTACCTGTCATGTAGCTTGCTCTATCCGATGCAAGAAAAACCACCATATTAGCAAATTCCTCTGGATCCCCAATTCTTCCAAGTGGAATGTCCCCTGTCATCTTTTCTATTGCTTCATCAAATGTAATACCTGCTTCTTCTGCCCTTACAGTGGCTAACTGTTTAATCCTATCTGTAAATATAATTCCTGGGCACACATTGTTAACTAATATCTTATCTGAAGCAAGTTCAGTTGCCAATGTCTTCGCGAAACCGATTACACCAGTACGAGCCATATTTGATAACATCAACCCATCAACAGGTTGTTTGACTGATACAGAAGTAAGGTTGATAATTCTTCCACCACCGCGTGTCCGCATAGATGGTACAGCAGCTCGACATAAATTAATAGTACTCATCAAGTTCAAATATACTGCAGTCTCGTAGTCCTCAGCTGACAAATCATCAAAACGACCTGCTCTTGGACCACCTGCATTGTTGACCAAGATATCTATTCCACCAAAGTGTGAAACAGTCTTATTAATTAGACTTTCAACTTGTTCAGGTTGACTAACATCTGTTGGGATGGCTAACACTTCGCTGCCAGTTTGTTTGCGAATATCATCTGCTGTCTCTTCTAAAACATCCTCACTTCTGGCACAAATTGTCACTTTTGCACCTTCTTGAGCCAAACCTAAAGCAATTGCCCTCCCAAGTCCTTTACTTGATGCACCAACAACAGCAATCTTATCTTTTAGTCCAAGATCCATAGTTCTTTATTAGGTAGTAAACTACCCTGATTACCTTTCTTACGATCATATTTCAATACTAAAAAAAGTATACATCCATTATTTACTATTGTCAAGGATTATGTAATTCTCGTATATACAATTAGATGGAATAAATCATAAACATGAGACACCTTAACTAACCTGAGTTCGACATAGGATATGCATAAGTGGAGTTAATCACAAGGATGAACCCACAATGCATTTGTTCAATTATACATACCACAGAATACATATTGATTCCTGAATGATAAAACTACTGTCCATAGGCTTATTACATCTATTTAACACAACAATATAACGAACTCGTAGCAATTGTGCATAATAAATTTACTACAATTTGAACATATATTCCATTTTTGAACGTTATGAATTATTAATAAAAATAATTGATAGAAATTTAATTGCTCATATTTTTAAGAAGATGCATAACGTTTTATCTGGTCTATATTCATCCCATATTTCGTACTTTTTCATGAGTTATTTGAAGAAAATCTTAAACAATAATTATTCCCAATTATGCAGTTTTTCCTTGAATATGGATAATAATTTTGTTACAATTCGGCAAAGGAGGATATTATGGTAGAAGCTAACATCAGAGACAATGATGAAGCGATTGAAGATTCTAAAGATGGTGATGGAGCAGGTCTCACCTTCAATCGACACTTTACCAAACCCGACGTACACCCATTCGACGACATTGAATGGGAACGACGAGATTCCGCTATTTACAACGAAAAAGGTAATGTGATTTTCAAACAAGATCAAGTTGAAGTTCCCAATTTTTGGACCCAACTTGCAACAGACATCGCTTCCTCAAAGTATTTTAGAAAAGCTGGTGTGCCTGACGTAGAAGCAGAAAGCAGTGTTCGTCAATTAGTCACCCGTGTAGCAAGAACACTTCGTCGTGCTGGAGAAGACTTCGGTGGATATTTTGCATCAAGCGAAGATGCAGATACATTCGAAATGGAATTGACACACATCTTGGCAAACCAGTGTGGCGCATTCAATTCACCTGTGTGGTTTAACTGTGGGTTATGGCATGAATATGATATCAAAGGAGCCGGTGGAAATTATCATTGGGATAGAGAAGAAAAGAAAGTCAATATAACGCAAAACGCATATCAGTATCCTCAAAATTCTGCATGTTTTATTCAAAGTGTTGATGATACTCTTGATTCTATGCTGAATCTCCAAAAGTCTGAAGTTAGATTATTTAAATACGGTAGTGGAACTGGGTCCAATTTCAGTCGTGTACGTGCAAAAGGTGAACATTTATCAAGTGGTGGTGAGAGTTCTGGAGTACTATCATTTCTTGAAGGTTTTGATAGATGGGCAGGAAGTATTAAGTCTGGGGGTACAACCCGACGTGCCGCGAAAATGGTCATCTTAGATATGGATCACCCGGAAATTGTGGATTATATCGAATGGAAGATGAAGGAAGAAGAAAAAGCAAAGGCTTTAATCGCTGCTGGTTACCCATCCGACTTTAATGGGGAAGCTTATGGAACAGTTAGCGGACAGAACAGTAATAATTCTGTCCGAATTCCTGATGTCTTCATGGATGCTTACTTAGACGGGAATAAATGGCAAACAACATACCGAGTCTCTGGTGAAGTTGCTGAAGAATATGAAGCAAAGGAATTAATGCAGAAAATCGCTGATGCAGCATGGGCATGTGCTGATCCAGGGGTTCAGTTTGATGATACTATCCAATCATGGCATACATGTAAAGAAAGTGATCGTATCTATGCAAGTAATCCTTGTAGTGAATACCTCTTCTTGGATGATTCTGCATGTAATTTAGCAAGTATTAATCTTGTTAAATACCTTAAGGATGATGGATCATTTGATATAGATGGATTCAGATCTACTGTTAAGGTATTTATCACCGCAATGGAAATTATTGTTGATCTATCATCATATCCTACACCCAAAATTGCCAGACGATCTCATGAATATCGACCACTTGGTCTTGGATTTGCCAACTTAGGTGCACTCCTCATGCGGTTAGGTATTCCTTATGATAGTGCCGAAGCCTGCAGTTATGCTGGTGCGATTACGGCTATTTTGAGTGGAAAAGGTTACCAAACAAGTTCTGAGATCGCAAAAAGTATCGGGGCATTTGCTGGGTATGAGAAAAATACTGAATCTATGTTAGGTGTTATTAAAATGCACCGAGATGCTGCATATAAGATAGATGCAACAACATGTCCGACAGATCTATTAGAAGCCGCATGCGAAGATTGGGATATCTGTCTGCAGAACGGTGAACAGTGGGGATATAGAAACTCACAGATCAGTGTTATCGCACCCACAGGGACAATTGCACTGCTCATGGATTGCGATACAACCGGTATTGAACCTGAATTTGCTCTCGTAAAATTCAAGAAATTAGCCGGTGGTGGATATATTAAAATTGTAAATCAAAGTGTTCGCGACGCATTACTTAAACTCGGGTATAGTTCACATCATATTGAGGAAATTGTAACCCATATCGTTGGGACTGGAACTCTTGAAGGAACACCCCATATAAATCCTGAATCTCTCAAGTATAAAGGATTTACCGATGAGGATATTGAGCATGTAGAAGAGATGTTACCAAGTTCCTTTGACCTTAATCTTGCATTCGCACCGGGATTTCTTGGAGAGAAATGTCTTTCCCGATTAGGTGTTTCTGCTGATAAAGCCGATGATCCCAATTTTAGTCTCTTGGCATACCTTGGATTTAATGCAACTGAGATCGCTTCTGCCGAAGAGAATATTTGTGGTACTGGAACAATTGAAGGTGCTCCGCATCTATCTACTAAACATTATCCAATATTCGATTGTGCTGTTCAATCGGGTAAACATGGAACTCGATTTATACATCATATGGGACCGTTGAAATTAATGGCTGCTGTTCAACCATTTATTTCTGGCGCTATTTCAAAAACTGTTAATGTTCCAAACGATGCTACTGTTGATGATATCAAGGAATTATATGTGGAAGCATGGCGTCTCGGCGTGAAATGTCTTGCGATTTACCGGGATGGTAGTAAAGGAAGTCAGCCTCTTTCAACCAGTACTTCACAGGATACAGAAGAAGAAGCCGTTGCTCTTCCTGTTCGAAGACGACTCCCTGATAAAAGAAACTCTATAACGCATAAATTCAGCGTCGGTGGTCATGAAGGATATATGCATGTTGGTTTCTTCGAAGATGAGACACCAGGTGAAGTATTCTTGACTATGAGTAAGCAAGGATCAACAATTTCTGGTCTGATGGACTCAATTGCAATCCTCATTTCTGTTGCACTTCAGTATGGTGTACCATTAGAGTCTCTGGTAGATAAGTTTAGCCACGTACGGTTTGACCCTTCAGGATTTACACAAGATCCAGATATTCCTATGGCGAAATCTATCGTTGATTATGTATTCCGTTGGCTTGGTAAGGAATTCCTACCAAAGGATAGTCAGGAAATCCCCGCTGATGCAATTGGATTAGACGAACAGATAGCTCTACCTAATGATATACAACCAGATGCACATGGTAACAATGGTGAATCAAATCCTTGGGCAGACCATGAAAAAATGATCACACTCCGACACGGAGATGCTCCACCTTGCCATGAATGTGGTACGCTTATGATTCGTAGTGGAATATGCTATCGCTGTACTAATTGTGGTGCAACGAGTGGGTGTTCATAGATCATTCTTATCTATTTTAAGGACTTACATTTCAGACGAAGTGTTCTACACTTTTATTTCTGTTTTGTAAGTCCTTTCCTTACAAACCACCATTCAGACAAAACCCTCTTCTGTAGGAGGGGATTCCGATCCCCGATCTTCTCTCTTTATCGTAGAGGGGCCAAATGAAATATAAAAAAGCCACCACCCGTATATTACTAATCCTCTTTTCCGCGTAATCCGCTTACTCCGTGTAATCTGTGATTCAGACAAAACCCCCTCTTCTGTAGGAGGGGATTCCGATCCCCGATATTCTCTATTTATCGTAGGGGCGACCAAATTAAATATAAAAAAGCCACCACCTGTATATTACTAACCCTCTTCTCCGCGTAATCCGTGTAATCTGTGATTCAGACAAAACCCCCTCTTCTGTAGGAGGGGATTCCGATCCCCGATCTTCTCTATTTATCGTAGGGGCGACCAAATTAAATATAAAAAAGCCACCACCCGTATATTACTAACCCTCTTTTCCGCGTAATCCGCATAACCCGTGTAATCTGTGATTCAGACAAAACCCCTCTTCTGTAGGAGGGGATTCCGATCCCCGATATTCTCTATTTATCGTAGGGGCGACCAAATTAAATATAAAAAAACCCCGTCCATATATTGCTAACCCTCTTCTCCGCGTAATCCGTGTAATCTGTGATTCAGACAAAACCCCTCTTCTGTAGGAGGGGATTCCGATCCCCGATATTCTCTATTTATCGTAGAGGCGGCCAAATTAAATATAAAAAAGCCACCACCCGTATATTACTAACCCTCTTTTCCGCGTAATCCGCATAACCCGTGTTCTCTGTGATTCAGACAAAACCCCTCTTCTGTAGGAGGGGATTCCGATTCCCGATCTTCTCTATTTATCGTTGAGGCGGCCAAATTAAATATAGAAAAGCCCCCACCTGTATATTACTAACCCTCTTCTCCGCGTAATCCGTGTAATCTGTGATTTATACTTATTAATGACTTTGTACTCGTGTTCCATGTAATGAATAATTGCCAAATACTGCCTAATTATGGTATCTTATTAAAGACTTGAGTTGAGTAGATGATCGCGTTCCAATTTGGAATGAGGAAAGTCCGGACTCCGCAGGGCAGGATGCTGGGTAATCCCCAGGAGTGGCAACGCTATGGAAAGTGCAACAGAAAGTAGACTACAACGGTACTCCGTTGTACAGGTGAAACGGTGCGGTAAAAGCGCACCAGACCATAAGGTGACCTATGGTGCTTGGTAAACCCCATCTGGAGCAAGGTAAAACGGAGACTTTTAAAGGTGTGCCCGTCTCGTCTCCGGGTAACCGCTTGAGGTTAATGGCAACATTAATCCCAGATGAATGATCATCATATACAGAATCCGGCTTATTCTCAACTCAAGCTTATTTATTCCTATGACGATATATTCACCATTTGATCCTATAATATTCTTATGAAGAAGCATGTAATAATGAAAAATTCAAACCTTTTTCTCAAATATGTAATATCATTTCTTTTCGTAATTGTTATCCTTACGGTTTTTAGTATAAAACTCGGTATAGGTGAAAAAAATAAAAACGATTTTGCAAAGGAGGGTATTCAATTTGTAAAAGAATATTGTTATGGGTGCCATGCAGGGGATCAACCTGAAGCTGGCTTATCTCTTGATATTTATGAAGATAACCTCTCTATAATTCAGAATTTTGATGTATGGGAAAGAGTCGTAGACATGGTTAGTATAGACCAAATGCCACCTCCAGGAAATGATCAACCAACAATAGAGGAGACTGAATCATTTATTCAACATATACAATCAGTTTTTGATAATGCTGTCCTTAACTCAAAACCTGATCCGGGGAAAATAACAGTAAGACGTCTTAATAAAGTCGAATATACAAACAGTGTTAGAGATCTATTAGGTGTAGATTTCAACCCAACAGAGAACTTTCCAGACGATGATGTCGGACACGGATTTGATAATATAGGGGATGTACTATCTATGTCACCCCTTCTCATGGAACGATACCTTGAAGCAGCAGAAGCAATTGTTACGCGCGTTATATTAGTCAATCCACCTAAACCTGCAAAACACTATAGAGGTAATAAACAACTACACCCTCAAAATGATGGTGTTCCAGATAGAAAATACCGTTTACTCGACCCATCCGCACAGGAACAGTGGATATCAGGTCCATTTACAACTGATGCAGCATATCTAAAGCTACTTCCCAATGAAGAAACATATCTAAGAGCTACATTCTATGCTGAAAAGACAAGTGAGTCCATAAATAAGGTTGCACTGTTTATACAAGGTGATGATCTGGTTGATGTTTCAACTGAAGAGGAATTAAATCAATTAGTCGGTTTAGATACTACAGCTAATACAAATATCAAGATATTGAATATTTTTGATATTGTAGATAGTGATCAGGATAATAATCAAACTGTTGAATATCTTGTAAGTCGAATTCCAAATATCCAAAGTGCAGGAATGGCAATGGTTAGGTCTGAAGAAGAAAATGAGGATATAAAACTATATGTACGTACAATTTGGTCTGAAGGACCGTTAGACACAAGACCCAAAACACAACTCAAGATCTTAGCCTGTACACCTGACATCCCCCAAATTGAACAGACCAAAGAAGTTTTAACTCGTATTTTACGGAAGGCATACCGACGTACGCCGACAGAAAATGAAATAGAACAACTTACACAATATGTTGATTCAATACAAGCAGATGGATCAAAATGGGAAGCAGTAATACAACAAGCAATTAAAGTTATTCTCTGTTCTCCAAAATTCCTATTTCGTTTAGAATTAGATGATACCGTAGTGAGTGAAGATATAATTCCCATTGATGAATTTCACCTTGCCTCACGACTCTCCTATTTCATTTGGAGTAGTATACCTGATGATGAACTTCTTAATCTCGCAGAGAAAGGACAATTGCGTTCATCACTTGATCAGCAAGTTGAACGTATGCTCAATGATTCAAAAGCAGATATATTAGCAACTAACTTTGGGGTACAATGGTTGCAAATCCAACGTCTCAATACCATTACGCCTGATCCCGAACGATTTCCTACATTTAATCCCAAACTACAAGCAGACATGTATAAAGAGACTGCGTTATTCTTAGCATCTATTTTCCGAGAGGATCGTAGTCTGCTGGATATACTGGATACGGATTATACATTTCTCAATCAGCGTTTATCTGGTCATTACGGTATCTGGCGTGATGAAAATGGTGAGGAAATAAAAGGAAATTCTTTCAGACGTGTTTCCTTCGATAATCCGGAACGTGGGGGTATTCTAACCCAAGCAAGTATTCTCACGGTAACCTCTAATCCTACACGCACATCCCCAGTTAAAAGAGGTAGATGGGTTTTAGAACAAATTCTTGGTACACCGCCACCACCACCTCCACCTGATGTTCCCGAATTAGACGAGGATCATGAGAAAATTACGGGAACGACTTTAAGAGAGAGACTTGAACAGCATAGGGAAGACCCTTCTTGTGCTAACTGTCACGCAAAAATGGATCCAATTGGGTTCGCTATGGAGAACTATGATGTCATTGGGAAATATAGAACAAAGGATGGAGAATTAGATATCGACACCACCGGTCAATTCTCAGATGGTACTTCATTCACAGGAATGAATGATCTGAAAGAAATCCTAAAAAGTAGAAAAAAACAGTTCATAAAATGTATAACTGAGAAGATGTTAACCTATGCATTGGGTCGAGGTTTAGAATATTATGATAAACCTGCTGTTGACAAGATTGTTTCTGTTCTCGATGAGAATAATTATAGGAGTTCAGTACTTATATCAGAAATTGTCAGAAGTGATCCATTCCTACTAAAACGAGGTACACTAAAAGATTAATGTATCGACTAATCTATATAATATTATACGCATTAGTTGTAATCATTTCAGGTTGTTATACTGTTAGCAATATTACAACTACCGACGACCCCATTATACTACTTGAGAGGAAATATGCAGTAAGATTAGATGCATCTCTAAAATCTTCACACGCACAAGAAATATTAACTATATTAGATTCAACTATTTCTATTGATTACAAAATACCTACATCTATATGGAAAATGAGCAGAGATGATATAAAAGACGACATCAAACTTATGCATCTAAACGATGTGGTTTTCGTTACTCTTAATAAAAAGATGTTTTCGACTGATACCAAGGAACAGAATAAAATACAAAAAAGATTATACTTTGCTATTGTTGATTTCTTAACGAATAAGGGTACTGATCGGCTTGCAATAGAACAAATCCTGAAAGCAAGATATGGGATAGTGGTTGATATTCATTCATATATATCATTGACACAAAACTCCACAAAAGAAACATCTGAGGACTATTCCGATTTTGACAACAAAGATCTGATGATTTTCATTTCAATTCTGGAAGAATTTCCAACTGTTTGGCGTAGAATACCTGAATTGAGATATATCATACAAAGAATTGATGATGAGGTTAGAGCACCCGGTCTCGCATGGACATCTGAAGGTTATATTGAACTATCTGCGTCACTATTTAAACGCAATTTCGATAATGATGTTCGCAGACTACTTGCACATGAAAAAGCACATTTTCTATGGGAGTTCTATTTTACTGAACAAACGAAGGAAGATTGGATAAATTTAAGTGGTTGGTATGAAGACCTTCCAAGCGAAACAGGATGGAAAAATACAAGTAAACGATCTGAATTTGTTTCTGATTATGCCTACGAGAAGAATCCGAATGAAGATATGGCGGAAACTTTCGGATATTACCTTGTCTTTCCAGATGTGCTTCGCTCTGTCTCATTAGAGAAGTATGAATTCATTGAAAAACAAATTATAGAAAAATACACCACGCGTCTCAATCCAGAACTACTGAACTAATTGTCATTTATTGTATATTAAATAGGTTATAAATATGAAAATAGAGAAGCATCTATCACGAAGATCATTCTTACAGGGACTTGCATTGGGGACTGTATCAACCAGTATTCCCTTATTAAGTCCTTTAAAATTATTCGCTAATGAATATGATCCAAATAAGCCGGTAAAACGATATCCTGATCCATCAGTCGAAGTTATTGACCAACGATTCGCAAAATATAAAATTGGCAACGCTGTTGTCGAAAGACTATGGACGGGAGCTCGATGGTCAGAAGGACCAGTTTGGTTTGGAGATGGAGGATTTCTTCTATGGAGCGATATTCCTAACAATCGTATCCTAAAATGGCAGGAAGCCACTGGATTGGTGAGTGTGTATCGCAAACCTTCAAATAATTCCAACGGTCATACACGTGATAGACAAGGTTGACTCATTACTTGTGAACACGGTACACGACGAGTTACCCGAACAGAATATGATGGATCTGTTACAGTGTTGATAGATAACTACGAAGATAAACGTCTAAACGCACCAAACGATGCTGTCGTCCATCCTGATGGTCATATTTGGTTTACCGATCCAGGATATGGTATTCTCTTCAATTATGAAGGACATAAATCAGCCTTTGAGTTACCTACTTCTGTTTATCGTTTAAATCCTGATCGAGGAACTATAACAGTGGTTACAGAGGACTTAGAAAGACCAAACGGTCTGTGTTTCTCACCAAACTACGAAAAACTGTATATTGCCGATACAGGTTCACCCAAGAATATCATGGTATTTGACGTAGTAAACAGTGATAGATTAGAGAATAAAAAGATCTTTGCAGATATGACACCAGGAACAGCAGATGGTCTTCGTTGTGATACTGATGGTAATGTCTGGGCAGGTGCTGGTTGGGTCGGTGAAGGGTTTGATGGTGTTCATGTCTTTGATCCTGACGGTACTTTGATAGGAAAAATTCATTTACCCGAAATATGTGCCAATTTATGTTTTGGTGGAGTAAAACGAAATCGACTCTTCATGACTGCCAGTCAATCTCTCTATTCTGTATATGTTGAAGCACAAGGAGCACCGCTTTTTTAATTCCTTTATTCTTAAAGGACTTTGGAGTTGAGTTTAATCTAAGATTTGATTTGCTTTTTTTATTGTACTAAGTTAAAATTACATGTAGTATACCCATTATAAATATTTATTCCTGTCTGAATAGTTTCCTTATAGATAGTTCAAGGAGTAATTCGAGAGTTATGGAATTCAAAAAACAGTTATCACGACGCACATTCTTACGTGGTTTAGGGGTATCAATTGCCTTGCCTTGGTTGGAAACCATGGGACCCTTAACAAATTGGGCAACAGCTGCAACAAAAGGGATGACCGGACAGGTTACCCCAAATCGTATGGCATTTCTATATGTACCAAACGGGAAGATTATGGAGGAGTGGACGCCACAATCAGTTGGAGCTGACTTCGAACTCACCAATATATTAAAACCGTTAGTAAACATAAAAGATAAAACACTTGTCTTAAGTGGATTAACTGCTGATAAAGCACGCGCTAATGGTGATGGTGGTGGGGATCATGCAAGAGCAATGGCTGCATTCCTAACCGGAGCACAACCCCGAAAAACAAGCGGAACAGATATACACGCCGGAATTTCTGTTGATCAAGCTGCCGCTACACAAATTGGTAATCAAACACGTATTCCTTCACTTGAACTCGGTATTGATAAAGGCTATAGAGCAGGGAATTGTGATTCAGGATACAGTTGTGTTTACTCATCAACCATGGCTTGGAAGTCCGCAACACAACCTCTACCAAAAGAGGTAAACCCCAAACTTGCTTTTGAACGTTTGTTTTCTGTTGAACCTAATGCTGAAAGAACACAACTGCATGCTGAGCGAAAAAGTATACTTGATTTCGTTAGACAGGATTCAAAAGATCTAATTCAAAAAGTTAGCGGGAATGATGCACGAAAACTTGATGAATATTTCTCTTCTATAAGGGACATAGAACAAAGGATCGAATCTGCGGAAAAATTTCCTCCTATTGAAAATGTAGAGTTTACCGCGCCAGATGATATACCCGCAGATTTTCAAGAACATGTACGTCTAATGATGGATCTCATAGTTCTTGCATTCCAAACAGACGTAACCCGGATCGCTACTTTCGTAGTTGCAAACGAAGGTAGCAATAAGACTTATCCAGCCGTCAATGTTACTGAAGGACATCATAATCTTTCACATCATGGGGGAGATGAAGATAAGATTGCAAAGATACTCAGAATCAACATCTTCCATACTGAACAACTGGCTTATTTCTTAGAAAAACTCGATGCAATTCCTGAAGGTGAAGGCACACTCCTTGATAATTCCATGATCGTATATGGAAGTGGGAACGCAGATGGAAATCGTCATAGCCACCACGATCTACCCATTATAGTAGCTGGAAATGGATGTGGAACACTGAAGAGTGGACGACATATAAAATATCCGAAAGAAACACCCCTTAACAACTTGTGGCTATCGCTACTAAATAGAATGGATGTCAACATGCAACGACTGGGTGATAGTACCGGTAGTCTAAAAGATTTGTCTTAGATATTGATAAACTCTCAAGATTTAAAAAATAAAATGGCAGTTATGACCAAGTACATAACTGCCATTTTATTTGAATAGATTGGTTTCTTATCTCTCTTCATTTGGTTTTACTGACAATCCGTAACCCCCCCCACCAGGTGTTTCAATTTTTATGATATCCCCTTCCTGTCCTGATATAGTGACTTTCCCCGCTAAAGGATGTTCTTCACCGTTACGAATTAAGGTGTTTTTGCCACATTCTCCAGCTTCACCTTCCTGCAGTCCGTACGGATTAATCTCTCTTCGTTCTGACAAAATTGTTACTTCTGCATCTATAAGTAAACGAAATGATCTAACTATCCCATCACCACCCCGGTATTTACCACTCCCTCCAGTTCCACGTCGTATGGAATACTCCTCAATCTGAAGTGGATAACTTGTTTCGATCGCTTCAATAGGGGTATTCATCGTATTTGTCATATGTGTATGAATTGCATCAATTCCGTCTCTATCTGGACGTGCACCCATGCCACCACCAATTGTCTCATAATAGGTGAATTCAATCCCTCTTACTACATCACTTCCACCCACCGTAATGTTATTCATAGATCCACTGCTTGCTGCAGGAACTCGCTCTGGACACGCTTTAGCTAATGCACCAAATAAAACATCAACAATTCTTTGTGAAGTTTCTACATTTCCACCTGCTACTGCGGATGGAAAAATAGCATTCACAACTGTCCCTTCAGGTGCAATTACCTCAATAGGTTCAATACATCCTGAATTAGAAGGTATGTTTACATCTACAATACATCGAAATGAATAGAATACAGCAGAGAGAGTTATGGCATATATCGCATTTACTGATCCTTTTACCTGAGGTGATGATCCCGTAAAATCTACAATTGCTGTGTCATCATTAATCTCTATAGAAACTTTTATCTCTATTTGTTTATCAGTGATTCCATCATTATCCAAATAATCTGAGAATTCATACTTGCCATCTGGTATCTCTCTTAAAACCGACCTAACCATCCGATTGGAATAAGAACAAAGCTCGTACATATATGTCTGTACTTCTGAGATACCGTATTTCTCTACAATCTCTATTAGTCGACGTTCACCAATTCGGTTTGCTGCAATCTGTGCTTCAAGATCCCCCTTTCGTTCTGCAGGAGTTCGAACATTCGCTAAGATTAAGTCCCATATATCTGTATCTAATTCTCCATTATGAAATAGATTAATAGGTGGAATACGAATCCCCTCTTGTATTACACTTGTGGCAAGTGGCATTGACCCTGGTGTCATACCACCAACATCAGCATGATGTGCTCGATTCGCTACATAAAAATATGGTTCATCATCCTCATCACCATAGACAGGAGATACTAATGTTATATCTGGTAGATGTGTCCCGCCTTGATATGGATCATTAAGGATTATCATATCACCTCGTTTCATCTTAGTTTTCTCTATTGCAGCTAACACTGAAAGGGGCATCGATCCGAGATGAACAGGTATATGTGCAGCTTGTGCTATCATCTGTCCAGATCCATCAAACACTGCACATGAAAAATCCAATCTTTCTTTTATATTTGGTGAGAAAGAGGTACGTTGGAGGGTAACACCCATCTCTTCTGAAACAGATGTCAGAATATTCTTATAGAGTTCTAATTTAATGGGATCAAAATCCATGTATCTAACTTATTATACCATTTCTAAATAATGATAGGACATTATTTCATAAATCGGTTGTCCGAAGACAACACTCTCTTCTGTAGGAGCGACCTCCTGGTCGCGATTCGGTTGTCCGAAGACAACTCTCTCTTCTGTAGGAGCGAACTCCTTGTCGCGATTCGGTTGTCCCAATACAACACTCTCTTCTGTAGGAGCAACCTCCTGGTCGCGATTCGGTTGTCCCAATACAACACTCTCTTCTGTAGGAGCAACCTCCTGGTCGCGACGCCTACAAAGAAACTCAAGAATTGGAATGATACTTTGTCAATTAGAAATGGTACTGGTTTACCCCCAGTTTTTATCAATGACATTTCGGATCTTGTGCAAAAGTGTTTATTATGATAAATTGTGTTTCTATTATATTCTTTAGAATAGTTCTTGTAGATTTATCATTGAAATACACTCTACCTCATAAAGTTCCTATGTGTTCGCTTATCTCACAAATGACACAAGTATTCAAACCCGTGTTGAAACGCCCTGCTCTAAGAAATCTACTTTTGACAGTGCTTGCGAGTACTCGTGTCAACGCTTTTCAGATAAACACGCTTGCAGCCAAGTTGCCTGTTGCTGTCAGACATTACAAAACAAAACAGAAGCGACTCCTTCGATTTATTAACTCTTGCTTTCCCACAGATGTTGCTTTGGATGCTTGGTGTGCCTTTGTCTTATGTTCGCTTCGTAAAGCGGGGCGTCAGTTGCGTATCTTACTCGTTGATGAAACGGACATCCTTCAAGATTATAGAGTTATAGTAATTGCAGCGCCGTTTCGCAAGCGTGCTATTCCAATCTATTGGCAAATCTATCGTAAAGATAGCTTCGACAAAATGGTGTTCCGTAGTCATAATGTGCTTGTTCAAGAGTTTTGTAAAGCGTTCGTTCAGCAGTTTGAAAAGACACTACCGGGAG
>PYJD01000043.1 GCA_003635315.1 Candidatus Poribacteria bacterium | reverse complement strand
AGAAGAGGAAAGTGGAATGTATGGTGTAGCGGTGGAATGCTTAGATATCATATAGAACACCCGTGGCGAAGGCGGCTTTCTGGTCTAAGACTGACGCTCATGCGCGAAAGTTTGGGGAGCAACCGGGATTAGATACCCCGCTAGTCCTTACTGTAAACGATGGGTACTAAGTGTAGGGGGTGTTGATTCCCTCTGTGCTGTAGCTAACGCATTAAGTACCCCGCCTGGGGAGTACGGCCGCAAGGTTAAAACTCAAGGTAATTGACGGGGGGCCGCACAAGCGGTGGAGCATGTCGCTTAATTCGAAGCAACGCGAAGAACCTTATCCAGGGCTTGACATCGCAGTGACCGCTATAGAAATATAGTTTTCCTTCGGGACACTATGACAGGTGCTGCATGGCTGTCGTCAGCTCGTGTCGTGAGATGTTGGGTTAAGTCCCGCAACGAGCGCAACCCCTGTCTTTAGTTGCCAACAGGTAATGCTGGGGACTCTAAAGAGACCGCTGGTGACGAGCCAGAGGAAGGTGGGGATGACGTCAAGTCCGCATGGCCCTTATGCCCTGGGCTGCACACGTGCTACAATGGCCGGTACAGAGGGACGCCAAACCGTGAGGTGGAGCAAATCCCAAAAAGCCGGCCCCAGTTCGGATTGCAGTCTGCAACTCGACTGCATGAAGTTGGAATCGCTAGTAATCGCGAATCAGCAGGTCGCGGTGAATACGTTCCCGGCCCTTGTACACACCGCCCGTCACGCCATGGGAGTTAGTAGCATTCAAAAACGGTGACCCAACCTTCGGGAGGGAGCTGTTTAAAATGAAACCGATGACCGGGGCGAAGTCGTAACAAGGTAGCCGTAGGGGAACCTGCGGCTGGATCACCTCCTTTCTAAGGAGCCATAACAAAACGATCCTAACACGATCTTTTGTTCAGCTCTGAACCTTACAAGGCATTTACGGCTTACTATTTAACTTTCAAAAACTTCTTACTTTACCGACTTTCAGGGGCTTATAGCTCAGAAGGTTAGAGCGCGCGCCTGATAAGCGCGAGGTCCCTGGTTCGATTCCAGGTAAGCCCATCCTTTTATAACCATCCGATCATTTCAACATATTAATTAACATACGACCCAACACTTTAACCAAGTTTTGTCATTATCCACCCAACAATATCCTTCTTATAAGGAAATATCCTCAACTTGTGTTTAGTTTTCATCACATCAAATACCCCAAACAGAGAAACTGATGTATAGTTGCGAGTAGGCTTTGATCCTATTGACTATATTTTTATGCCTCCACGGCGTTACTGAGATTAGCGTTAAGTTAATTACATTACCCTATTCACCTGAATTTCAACGTAAAGAATAACTTTCTTTCCATCTATTCTACGTTCTTTTTTAGAACGTATCTCATAAATCCAAATTCGTTGTTTTCATAGTGTTATCCTAACTATTTACGTAACAATGAGTGTGCTACTACGTATGGTGCGTTTTGTAAATTAAGCGCTTGATTTATTAGGTAGACAATAAAAATTTGCAACAGGAGATTGAATGGGAACCACAAAAACACAAACACTCGGTACGTTTCACTTTGATGATAGCGAAGTATGCAATTGGGAACTCCCCGATGATGCAATCGCTCGATTAGGACGAGGTGAAGTCCGTACGATGGCGTTCTCACCCGATGGACAGTACTTTGCAGTAGGATCAAAAATAGGACTCTGGTTGTACGAACTCTCCTCTTTATCGCCGATCACGTTATGGGAAACGGATAGAGGATTTATTGACGGTGCTACATTTTCACCTGATAGTCGATGGATTGCATCCTATACATATCACGAAGCACTTAGGGTATGGGACATCCAGAATAAGGTTTGTATAGCTGATATGGAGTTTAGGGAAAAACGGGATCGTAGAAACCTTTCTAAACCTATTTTTTCAAGAGATGGAAAACGGCTCATTGGATTTTGTGGGTATACCAAGAAGGTATACACTTGGTGTCCACACACAGGCAAGTTAATCAGCGAAACGGAAGTCCTATCCAGCTATGCTGTTTATCCCACATGTTTCTCTTCAGATTTAAGGCTTTTGGCAGGTACATGTTATGACAGTAATAACCGAACCGCTGAATTCATCGCAGTGTGGGACGTGGAGACAGAGGAACAAATCACTCGTCTTGATTGGACTGAAAGGTGGGGTCGTCTTTGCTTTTCACCGTGTGGACGTTTTTTAGCTGCCACTGGTTCAGATGGAAGAGTACACGTGTGGGATGTGGAAACTGGAAACCTTAAGGAAACCTATACGGATCACGAGGATGCTCGAATACATCCATATTATACACCGGGAGGTGAATTGTTAGCCGCGGTAGTCTTTCCATCTCAACCTAAGCTTGAAATCTGGAATTTAGAAAAAGACGTAAGAATTGATACATGTGAACATCACGGCAAGGGAAGTTCTGTTCGTTTTTCGGAAAGCGGCACACAGCTGGCTTATACCGATAGGGATGGAATCAAAATCTGGACAAAAGACAGATCTTCGGACCAAGCACTTCCAATTATTCAAGGACACAGCGGAACCGTTGGTTCGTTAGTCTTCACACCAGACGAAAAAACCTTAGTGACCGCATACTGGGGCAGAAACCCGTTTATATGGGACGTTTCAACTCAGTGTGGGCGACATCCAACTAAAGAAGAACTGCCACATAGAATACGTGATGTTTACCCAACTTCAATCGGTAAAATCCTTGCTGTTGGTGGAGACGAAAAAATCTTGGAAGTATGTGAGTTTGGAAGCGGTGATTTCATCGCTGAAATTCCTATTCCGGTACCGGGGTTATCATCAAGGACAGGTAACGATGCATTAGCACTGACAGGTCAACGGTTGGCACGCGTCGGTGGAGGTCGTAACATATATGTGTGGGAGTATATACCATCAACAGATAAAACAGACGCAGTGGGAAGATGGGAAACGTGTGCTGTTCTCGTAGGACAACCTGAGTTTGTTGGGGCATTGGCATTGAGTCCGGATGGAAAGCGGCTTGCGAATATCTCAATTACACTGCCTCGGGAGCGATCTGTTCTATTATGGGATGTTGATACTGGAGAACAGATTACCGAGTTACCCTTAACTACGCCGGAACGAGGAGGATATCGCAGTTCCGATGTGGGAATAACGTTTTCACCAGATGGCAATATCATCGCTGGTGGATTTTGGAACGAGATTATCTTATGGGATGCGACAGATGAAAAAATGCTCATGACGATTCCACAATCGGAGGAAAATCAGCGACCAATTAATCTGTGCTTCACGTCATGCAGTCAATATTTGGTTGCGGGTGCTTGGTGGAAAGGTGGATTAAAAAAGACATCCATCTGTTTATGGGAAGTCGCAACAGGAAAGAATATCGCTACGTTCAAGGGACACACCACTGATGTACAGTGCTTCGCATTTTCGCGGGATTGCACCGTTCTCGCAAGCGGTGGGCATGATGGTGTGATTTACCTTTGGGATCTGAAACCGTATATCAACTCTTGATTTTCTGGTCAATTATCTATAGAAGCAATACTGGCTAAAATAAAGGGATTATCATTTATTATAGAATCCGCTAATGCAATTTGAATGGCATAACAAAGTGCATCCGAAGTTGTATATAGGTGAACTCTGGTTTGTAATCATCACATCTTCTTACTTCGAACTCATGAGAAGTTAATCCCAGATGTACCCTATCGATATTTCGTAGACAATATCCTATTCAAATGAACAAGATTCGCTCCAATGCATCGGAAGATAGAAGCTTACTTTAAAATAGAACATTTTTGTATAATAAAACAATCACAAATGGAGATACATCAATGAAAGAAAAACAAATAGTAGCAAGTTACCAACAATTTCATGTCATTGCTCACGATTTAGACGAAACAGATAATCTAAAGGTAGAATGTAAGGATCAGTTAGGAGAGGGTGTTCGACTCGCAGACTGGAACGACATTGCTGCTTACGTGAAAACGGGTGGTTCATTGGAGGATTTTATCGACGCACTCAAGATACCCCTTGAATATGTCACACCGGAGGATCTTGAACCGATACCGAATACCTCCTACCGTATTTCAATGAATAATGAACTCCATTGGATTGGAGATCGACACTATTTCTTCGCCAGACACGATCATACCAAACGTGGTGATTTTTTAGCACACAATCATATTGATAATTATCGACTATCCCTGGGTTCATGGTTCGGCAAGGGTGGTTATGCGCTCTGCTATGGAGACCCAAATGCCACAGTTTCTCCACCTGAACCAGAGATCACCGAACCGGTGCCAAGACCAAGAGGCTGCGGTTGTGGCTGCTAAGGCAATTGCACATATGCTATAGTTAGGAGGAGTATCCAATCAACTCCTAACTATAGAAATCTAACCATCGTTAGGATACCTACCCTTCATTGGATACAACAACCCGGTATCATACACCAATTTCTTCTTTGAAACTACTATGAACGAGAATAAATTTACTGTTTGGGAACTACCACAGGACGCAATTAGCCGCTTTGGACAAGGCTTCTTAAATGATTTAGCAGTTTCAAAGGATGGAGCATATTTGGCAGTTGGTAGTTGGATAGGCGTGTGGTTGTATATCCTCTCCACGCGTACTCCTATTGCTTTAATGGAGATGGAAAGGGGTATGGTCACCCGTATTTCACTCTGTTCGACACAACCTTGGTTGGCAGTGAAGAACAGTGACAAATATGGAAAAGAGGAGATAAAGGTATGGGATTGGGAAAAGTCTCAATGTATCGCTGTCATGGAATACCCTGAAAGGTTTAAGGTTAATAAACCCAAAAATGACTTATGCAACCTCTGTTTTTCTCCTTCAGGAAAATGGCTTGCTGCATCTCGGGATGGTAGTCCAGTTGTTGACATTTGGGAATCGAAAACCGGTAAGTTGTATGCAGAGTTAAATTTAACTTCAGAGGAAGCGAAGAAACGCCGTCTTGAGAGTGAAATCCGTTACCATGATTCTTGCGGTGCGTTAGCGTTTTCACAGGACAATGGTTTCTTTGCTTTTTCACCCAATTCTCCCCTTATCACTATCTGGGATATAACAACCTGCGGACATACCATCAGTCTGACTGGAGATCCTTACGGTGTTCACTCGGTTAGTTTTTCACCATGTGGTCAATTTCTCGCTGTTGGTGGAATGAATGGAACAGTCCAAGTATGGGATACTTCGAATTGGCAGTTGCATCAGACATATCCATCATACGGGAAATACCTGATGAACATTTCCTATACCCTCGAAGGCACATTACGGGTAACAGGTATATCCTATGATCAAAGTGCAGTAACTGTGTGGGATTTAGAACAGAATATGGAATTGTATACTTTCCAGGAAAAGAATTCTTATGATGAAGAGATCTTTCCTATTCAATTTTCCACAGGAACACATCTTGCCTTCAAAAGCGAATTTGAAGTAAAAGTAAAGACCGTGGGAGGGACAGAACCCATCGCGACATTGCCTTGGGAAGTTGGTGATCTACATTCACTAATATTCTCATCTGACGGCAAAACACTCTGTGCGGGGTACCGGCAATTTGGTGGAGTTATCCTATGGGATGTTGCAACCCATCGTCCACAACATGTCGTTAAAGAACCGCTTTGTCATATTGTTACCGTTTATTCGGACTCAGCAACCAGCAAATTTTATGCAACTGGGTTTCCTCCGGGAGAATCTGAATATTGGGATAATATCCTGAATCTGTGGGAAATCGGACAAAGCGAACCGATAGCTCAATTAACAATCCCTGGAGAATTACCTAATCGATATGCAATGACATACGCTCCCAACACAAACCTACTTGCTTGTGGGAACGGAACTGATGTCGAAGACTGGGATGAAGATGATCCTGAAAACGGTGCAGTCTATGTATGGAATGTCGCAAGTGAACAGATGCAGCATGTATTTAGAGGTAAACATGTCAATCGCATCAACTATGTAAGGTTCAGTCCCGATGGCACCCGTCTTATTAGTAGAGATGTCAACTGGGTAACTCGGCTATGGGATCTGATGCGTGGTGAAGAAATCGGTGAATTCCCAGAGAATATTGTTGTCCAGGATCAATTAACTTACGAACAGCATGAGACGTTGAGTGAACGTTTCGATGAGGTAACCTCTTTCAGACCCCACGTGTTTTCTTCGTGTGGAAATTTAATCGCAGGAGGTTTCTCCGATGACAGGATACTTGTGTGGGATATTGAGAAGTGTGAAGCGTATTCCACCATTCGTCCACCTCTCACAGAAGGAAAAGGATATATTCCATCTATAGATCCTATAGAGTTTTCACATTGCGGTAGGTATTTAGCATACGGTGAGAATTGGAAACCAGGTGTGGCAAAAGTTCCTGTACGATTGTGGGACATAAGCACTGGTGAAAATATAGCCACTTTTTTAGGACATCCGACAGATATTCAATGTCTTGCGTTTTCTCCAGATAGCATACTCTTAGCAAGTGGTAGTTTCGATGGCACTATCCTCCTCTGGGATATGCAACCATTTATCAACTCTTAAACATTCCTTATCAATTTATTTATAGCAATACAGTATGCATTGTACTACTCTATCAGTCAATTTCACATAACATATTGCAATGTAAGGATACCGAGCCTCGCGTGCCATATAACAAAAAGGAGAACTAATGGAAACCACAATAACACAAACAACCACCCCCTTTCACTTTGATGATAGCAAAGTATGTAATTGGACACTTCCTGAAGGTGCAATCGCTCGATTGGGACGTGGAAGTGTAAGTGATATGGAATTTTCACCGGATGGACAGTACTTCGCTGTTGGATCATCCATAGGACTTTGGATGTATCAACTTTCAACACTATCCCCAATAGCGCTCTGGGAAACGGATAGAGGGTCTATTCATGGTGTTACATTCTCACCTGATAGTCGATGGATTGCTTCAACGACACTTCACGAAGCACTCAGGGTGTGGGACATCCAGAACAAGAGTTGTATTGCTGAGATGGAATTTAAGGAGAAACGGGACCGTTTCGGAATTACCAAACCTGTTTTTTCCGCAGATGGAGAACGTCTCGTTGCATTCAAGGAGCACAACAAGGTTTATGTTTGGTGTCCTCGCACCGGTACGAAAATGAGAGAAATAGAAATCAAATTAAATGGAACAGAAAACGAAACAATTAATGGGGTCTATCCCACCTGCTTTTCTCCGGATATCAGTTTGTTGGCAGGTACGTGTTACGATCATAGAAACCGTACCGCTGATTTCATTGCACTGTGGGACATGGAGACAGGTGAGCAAGTTGCTCGTCTTGAATGGTCTAAAAGATGGGGCGCCATCTGTTTTTCACCGTGTGGAAGGTTTCTTGCTGCCGGCAGTTTAGAGGGTAAAATTCATGTGTGGAACGTGGAAAGTGGAAGTCTGACTGCAAGCTATTCTGACTATGGAGATGCACAAATGACACCATATTATCCATCGGGAGGTGGATTGATTGCGACTATGGTTTTTCCATCTGAACCCAAAATCGAAGTCTGGGATTTAGAAAGAAACGAAAAAATGGTGACGTTCGAAAAAGGGAGCAAACAGAGTTCTGTCCGTTTTTCGGATGACGGCACCCAATTAGCATATACTGATGATGGAGAAATCAAATTCTGGACAAAAGAAGAACCCGTCTCTGAATTACTTCCAAGTATTAAAGGACATACACGTACAGTCAGTTCATTAGTCTATGCAACAGATGAGAAAACGCTTGTGGCTACATACTGGGGGTGGAAAGCACTCTTTTGGGATGTTCCCCGCAGGCGAGGACAACGTCCAACTGGAACAGATTTGCCCACAAGTCAAACACTTTACCTGTATCAAGACAATGAGAGCAAAATATATGCAACGGGTGGAGACGAAGACTTCCTAAGAGTGTGGGAGAATGGCAATAGTGAATCAATCGCCGAAATACCCATACATGAGATAAAACTGACCCAGATCACAGGTAGTGAAGCGTTTGCACCAACAGGAAATCGGTTGGCGGGAACAGATAGAGATTATAACATCTATGTATGGGGTTATAAAGAAACATCCAATAGTGGTGATGAAAAAGAAACTTGGAAATTGCATGCACATCTCACTGGACATACAGAATACATTGAAGCATTGGCATTTAGTCCTGATGCAAAACAACTCGCAAGTATATCGCGAGATAAAACTGCCAGATTATGGGACGTTGAAGCCGGAGAACAGATCATGGAACTACCGTTAACACCACCTTCAGGTCCCAGACAATACCGAAGTTATGACAGAGGTATTACGTTTTCACCTCGTGGAGACTTAATTGCAGGTGGTCAGTGGGGAGAGATAGTGCTGTGGAATGCCCCAGATGGAAAAATCTTTATGACAATTCCCCAACCAGAAGGAAATCAACGACCAATTACATTGTGCTTTTCACCGTGTGGGGAATATCTCCTTTCCGGTTCATGGTGGCAAGGTGGTTTGCAGAAAGTGCCTATCCGTTTGTGGAAAGTAGCGACAGGTGAGAATATCGCCACATTTTCTGGACACACTACAGACGTTCAGTGTTTTGCATTTAATCCGGATTGCACTGTTCTTGCCAGCGGTGGACATGATGGGGTAATATTCCTCTGGGATTTGAAACCGTATATCAATTCATAAACATTCCTCGTCAATTCTCTTGGTCAAATTCGCAATACATCTTAACGTGTAAGATTAACGAATCTCACCATCCATTAGAGATAAAGGAGACATCTTTATGGAAAACAAAATCACTTCAACCCCAGTACTTAGGCCAGTTGACGACACAGATGTAACAACATGGGAACTTCCCGATGGTGCAATTGCTCGATTTGGACAAGGGTTACGCCTTGGTTTAGAATTCTCACCTGATGCCGCATATCTTTCGGTTGCCACTAAAATCGGATTTTAGATAGAAGGATTTGATATGCTAACTGAAACATCTTTACAAAACTATCCTGAAGAAAACCTTATCTATTTACCACCTAAAGCAATGGCTCGATTTGGCAGGGGAAGCGTATCGGCTACTGCCAAATCTCCCGATGGAAATACGCTTGCTGTAGCATCTCGTATCGGTGTATGGCTGTATAATGCTCATACTGATGATTTTATTAAGACAATCGCTGTAGAAGGCACTGGTCTCCTTTCAAGGGTTACTTTTTCTCCTGACAACACAAAAATTGCTACAGGAGATTGGGATGGCATAGCATCACTGTGGGATGTTGCTACCGGAACAAGACTTGCTACCTTTACAAATACAGATTATATAGTCTCAGTCGCATTTTCACCAGATGGGAAGCTTTTAGCGACTGCTACTCGGGATGGTAATGCAACATTGTGGGATATTGATACTGGTACAGAACGTTGGAAAATTACCCACAAAGACCTTGTGTCTTCTGTAGTTTTTTCTCCTGATGGGGTACTTTTAGCAACCGGAAGTTGGGATAGCACAGCAAATTTATGGGATGTTAAAACTGGTGAAAATCGAAGATGTTTTAACCATCAAAAGAAGGAGGTAATTATCTCTTTTGACTCAGGATATGTTGAAACTGATAATCAACATGGAATCAATTGCATTGCTTTTTCTCCAAATGGAAAATATTTTGCCACAGGTGATCGGATTACAAGTAATATAGAGGGTTTTACGACATTGTGGGATGTTGATAGTGGAGAACCATTGTGGGATTTTACCCATGAGAATTCGGCAACAT
This sequence comes from Candidatus Poribacteria bacterium, assembly GCA_003635315.1. GTDB lineage: Bacteria > Poribacteria > WGA-4E > WGA-4E > WGA-3G > MSPOR6. The sequence goes on along the minus strand of PYJD01000043.1, from coordinate 99,557 downwards.
CTATTGCTTTCTCAACAGACAATAGGTATATGGCAACTCGTTTTTCCGGTGAAAACCCTGATGTACGTTCTATTAAGGATGGCACATCAGCAGCATTTCAAACAGGGAAATGGACTAAAGATAAAAAGCAACCACCTGCAAATCACCCACGAGGATTATTCGGTTGGCTTGTTAGTTTTTCACCTGATGGGAAGCATTTAGCTGCCGTAGAAGAGGGTTCTTCACTGAAGATATGGGATATAAAATCTGGAAAAAACATCAAGACAATTGATCAGGATATTTTACAAGCAAAAGATATGACTTTTTCACCCGAAGGACACTGTGTTGGAGTGAGTCGCGGCATAGATAATGCCACATTTTGGAATGAGCAGGAACAAACAGTTGACTTTCCACATGCAGACATTATATCTACCGCTATTTCACCTGACACACAGTATGTAGCAACTGGTGGTAGAGATAAAAAGATCTACTTATGGGATAGAGCAACACAAAAACTGCTAAACACACTTTCTGGTCATACAGGTCCAATTATCCACCTTACATTCTCACCTGATTGTAAACATTTAGTAAGTACAGGTGGTCGAGTAATAGAAATAGAAGAAAAAGATGGCGTCGAATATATGCTCATGAGTGCGGATAATCATATAGATAAAACTGCAAAAGTATGGAATATTGAGAACGGGAATGAGATCGTTACACTCGAACATCCCTCTGCTGTGGAAACAGTTATCTTCTCTCCAGATAATAGATATATGGCAACTGCCGTAGATCAAAATGTCTATTTGTGGGATACTAAAACGTGGCAGAAAAATATAACACTTGAAACAGAAAGAGTTGAGTCGCTTGTATTTTCACCAGATGGGACTTTCCTTGCTGTTGGTGGGACAGGTAAAAAACCCCAAATCCAGATATGGAATGTGAATACAACCCAACTCGTCGTAGAATTCTCTGGACATAAGAGTGATGTAGAATCTGTTGCCTTTTCTCCTGACGGCACTCTATTAGCAAGTGGAGGCTTTGACGGTGTCATCTACCTGTGGGATATGAAACCTTACCTAAATAACCTATAAATAGGTTGCAAAAACCCGAATCGGCGTATAAAATTCGTCAAAATCAACACCAAATCCCACTAAGGAATTCTGTGGGTTGCAAACCGAAACTACCGAGATTAGGAAAGGTGCTAAATTGACACCTATGGATTCGAATTATAATCCACCTCATTAAATTTGCTTATTGACAATTTTAAACAGTTTATGCTAAAGTGTTTAAAACAGACGGATAAAACACAAGGTTTGATGATTTGTCGAGATACCCGTTGAATACCGACTACATAAACGGTAGAACGTGTCAATACCTTGTCCTAAGGTTAGAGACATGCCAAGGTGCAGATTTTGGCCTCCGTCTAAAGTACATTAACGCAAGCAGATACTCACCAAAAATCGAAATAATGTGAGCAGCGCAAGGTTTGACAAAATATAATCAAGGAGGCAGATCTATTATGCGTTTATTCAGTTTTCTATTGATACCTCTCCTACTCATTTCAATAATTGGATGTTTTTCAACTGGAGAAGTTAACATAACCGAACCTCCATCTTTTAGCAATGCTACACGGGTCGTCGTAACTCCTTTCATTGCAGAAGAGGAACATGGACAAGAACTCGTAGGTAGAATTACTACCAATTTGGCAACACGGTTGGATCTCATCTTAAAAGATAAAGAGTGGGTATATGACATTTCTGAAAAGGTTCAACCCGTACAAGATAAATTAGAAGAGCTCGGACTCGCTCTTAACGACGTTTACGCTGATCCAGCATTAGCAGCAAGAATTGGACAAGCTCTAAAAGCTGATATGATCATCACAGGCATGGTAGTCAAACCCAAACTTGATCGGAAGGATTCAAATGAACACCTTATGCGACAAGGTAGACAGTCCGGAATTTCAGGGACATCTACATATATTACTACCCGCCAGTCTGCTTTTGGAAGGGTACGCATAAAGATTATTGACACCGCAACTGGTAATGTCTTATATAATAATCAAATTAGATCGTATCTCAAGTATTGGTATGCATATCAGACACAGAGCAGTGCACAGATCATCTTCAAAGAAGATGTAGAAATGCTCGCTGATTTAGGTTTAGAATTGCCAAAACGCATCGCGTTTATGCTAAATCCAACGCAACTCCGAGAAGAACCAGAAGATAAAGTATTATTGAAACCTGATATCGTTCTTAAAGGTAATGCTGGGATAATTCAATTCAAATAGAATTAATGTTTGACGAAAAAAGCCGATATGGACTAAAGATCTCTTTAGTCCATATCGGCTTTTTTTATACTGTATGATGTTTAATAGTAGTATTACAACACTGTATACCATCCACTAAATATCTTCAGCAACTGTTTTCGTACTCGTATCATCAAAGAAGTCATTTATCTGCCGTGTATACGCTTCACCATGTTGCAAAAGCAAAAAAGACACATCATAAAGATCAGGAGCAGAGAGACCTTCATAAGGATTAGCTATTTTTTGGTAACAGTCTAAGGCGTGTTCAAAGAAATTTAACGTTTCAAGGTCAATTGCCCCACTCTCCTGAATCGAACGAAAACTCTGATGTTTTTGGTATGGAGGTGTATTTCCACTAAATTCTATTATAGCGTTGTTTATGTCAACTGCTCTCTGGACAATCATCAGAAAGCAACTTTTTACATAAGAATGGGTTAGACGATCAGATTCTACATAATCATCCCTACTTGATGGAAGACCATTCCGCAATTGACTAAAACATTCATCCATAAAAGCTAATTTCGCCTTCACAGGATTGAAATGCCGTTGTAATGTTCGCTTTTCAACACCTTTCGACATAGCATTCTCCTCCAAGATAAGTCCAGGTTAATATTTCCTGTTATACACCTGATTAGACGTTTTTGTTTCTTTAAAGTTGTATTCGGTATTTATAGTGAACAATAAAATTAATACGACATTTTCTATTGGCACAACATTTGTTCGCATCCCGCAACTCTTCTGTAGGAGCGACCTCCCGGTCGCGACCAGGAGGACACTCCTACAAGTAAAGTGTCTAATTAAATCTAATGTTTACCATAAAATGGATAGATCATAATTCACATCATTGAAAATCTGGCTTGAAGTATTGTAGGACAGGTACAGAAACCCACTCCTTACAATTAGGATGGTGGTATGGTCAGTCTAACAAGCTTTATACGGTCATTATAAAGACCAACGTGTCACAGTTACACCGACGGTAGAACTGTGACACCTGTTGGTTTTATTCGAATGAACACTATTTTACAATAATTAGTCGACGCGTTTGCTGGAAAGAAGGTGTTGTCAACTGGAAGAAATAAATTCCACTTGCGACTCTTTCTCCTAAAGCATTCTTGCCATCCCAATAGGCAGCACGACCTTGGTTATGATAGAAACCCTCCGCTTGATAGCCGATAGAAAGTGTCCGGACAAGTCCACCTGTCGTATCATAAATTGAAATGGATACAGGTGCAGCAACCGAAAGTTGATACGGAATCCAGGTTTCTGGGTTAAACGGGTTAGGATAGTTCTGCAACAACTGGTCTTTGTTCGGTTGACCAATCCTGTCAAGATTAACAGAAAGCACTGCATTTGTTAAACTGTCAGGTGTTACACGAACCATGTATTTCTCTGAAATAATATTTCCATTTGTATCAGTGACGATCAATTCCAGATTATCCCCAACTCGCACAACACTTCTCCGATTTAGGTCAGCAGTTGCAGCAGCGAAGTAATCCCCTTGCACAGAGGTAGTAATTATGCTGTTTGTTCTGAGGTTTCGGACAATTACCTTGTAGTCGTCAAAAGCAACCAATTTCCCTTCCAAATGTCCACTTACCACGAATGCCCATGTCTCCTGTGCAGGAAGATTTCGTTGAGCAAACGGCGCTGCACCTATGTGTCTTTCATTTGTCCAATGTGCCCCAACAAAGGGAAAATTACGAGCCTGTGGCACATTGACGATATAACCCTGTCCACCTTCAATTGAAAATCCGTCGTTAGGTGCACTCGGTGTCCACCCTACAAAACGTTGATTTTCAGCATCAAGTGCAATAACAACCGTCGCACCAGCAATCCCCGCAAGTGATTTTGCAGTCATCGGTCTTGGTGATGCTAAGGGTAAAGACAGCATGTTCAACCCTTTCATCAACGTAACATTGAAGTAGTTGCCAAAAAGATCGCTTACTGCTTTGTCAACGGGTATGCCGAGAAAACCGTGCCTTCGTCCATCCGCTGTGTCATAATAGCCGATAATACTGCCATCCTGATTAACATTTCGGACGGCAGTAATAACACTCCCTGGGAGTCGAACTTCATGGAGGATGCCATTGGGTAGAAGGATGTAAGACCGTAGGATATCGTCTACAGCTTTGGCTCTGAAGCCGATAACACCAGCATCAGTGATGGTGTTGACAAATAGATATTGAAGATTCGGCATTTCTGGAAGGTCTATATCGGTGAAACTGCCATCGGGGTTACGTATGAATCCATGAAACATGCCATCGGCATCAATGTAGCTGCCGACAACAGTCCCTTCGGCGTTGACAAAATCCCCATAAGTGTTAATTGCGCCAGGGACTGTAATTACCAGATCCTCTGAGAAGGCGTGGAAAACTCCCGCTGCATCAACAATGTTACCGCTCAGTGCCCCTGTTTCATCACTGATACCGTAGATGTGGGTTTCGGCTGCACCGGGAAAATCGTATTGTTTCAACTCGCCATTTTCGTCTAATACGACACCATGGTAAAATCCATCACTATCCTTGTAATGTCCCGCAGCGACCCCATTATTACCCAACGCATAGAAATACGTCTTCTGTGAGTTAGGAAAATCGTGAGTAGCAAAAACACCACCTATCAATGTAAAACCAATGGTCTTCCCGCTATTAGGGTCCCGGGTGTTACCTGCGTAATCACCAAAGTCGTTGCTGGCAGCCACTTCCAGAAAATCAACACCCGGAACATTAATACTCTGAAAAGCATAATAGCCTTCGATGGAGGACATCTCAGGCTCTGGGTCAGCTTGTGCAGCAGCGTCCCTTATTAAAAAGGATGTCAAGCACATAAACAACGTGAAGGTGTAAAAGAAAAAAATGGCTCTAATCTGAGTATTCAAAATGAAAACCTCGCTTAAGGAAAATATTTCACTTTATTTTCTAAGATAAAAAATAGATTATATAATTTCTAATACCATTTCTAAGAAATATTATGCTATATAAACATCATCCAATAAACACGGTAGGAGCGGTTTGGAACCGTTCCGGATTTTAGAAATAAACCTTGTATGCCACAAAACCCTCTGAAGTCTTGTCTACAAGGAAGTTTAATTATAGAAACCATCTCCTGTCCGGTAAGGTGGATATAAACCCGGTTCGGTTCCAAACCGAACCTACCATGTTTGGGAAAGGTGCTAAATTAACGCCTACAGTTACACCGATCGCGTAACTGTTACACTTGTGGTTCCTACTTTACAATGACGAGTCGACGCGTTTGCTGGAAAGATGGTGTCGTCAACTGGAAGAAATATATTCCACTTGATACTCTTTCTCCTAATGCATTCCTACCATCCCAATAGGCAGCACGACCTTGGTTATGATAGAACCCCTCCGCTTGATAGCCGATAGAAAGTATTCGGACAAGTCCACCTGTCGCATCATAAATTGAAATGGATACAGGTGCAGCAACCGAAAGTTGATACGGAATCCAGGTTTCAGGGTTAAACGGGTTAGGGTAGTTCTGCAACAACTGGTCTTTGTTCGGTTGACCGATGCCATCAAGTTGGACTGACAGTAAAGCATTCGCTAAGTTATCGGGAGTTACCGTAAAGATGTATGTCTCTGAGGCAATATTCCCGGTTGTGTCAGTGACGATTACTTCAAGTGTATCGCCAACTTGCACGACACTTCGACGCATCAGGTCTGCTGTGGCAGCTGCGAAGTAGTTCTCACTGACTTTCGCTGTCATGATGGTGTTTGACCGCGTGTTTCGCACTGTGATATGATAGCCGTCATAATTTTGTGTGCCCTTTAAATCTCCACTCACAACGAAAGCCCATGTCCTCTGTGTCTCAGAAATAGTCGGTGCAGCTGCAGTGTCTACCTCTTGATTTGTCCACCTTGATCCGACGAAAGCAAAGTTGCGATCTTCTGGTACATTGACGATATATCCCTGTCCACCATCAATTGAAAATCCGTCGTTAGGTGCACTCGGTGTCCAACCTATAAAACTTTGTTTTTCAGCATCAAGCGCAATTACAATAGTCGCACCAGCAATCCCCGCAAGCGATTTTGCAGTCATCGGTTTCGCGGTTGCTAAAGGTAAAGAAAGCATATTCAATCCTTTGGTCAATGTCATATTGAAGACGTTGCTAAAAGAGGCACTTTCTTCCTTGGCAGTGAGTCTGGCGATGAACCCGTGTCTGCGTCCATCTGCTGAGTCATAGTGTCCGACGACAGAACCGTCCTCATTGATATTCCAACCCTCTGTGCTAACGGCACCCGGAACCTGTAATTCTTGTAGATTGAGAGGGCTACCGACATAGGTACGCGGAACATCACCCGCAGCTTTCGCGCGTCCAACAACAGTCCTTGTCCTGTTGAGACCGTGGAGAAAAAAGTATTCAAGATTTAGTGCGTTTGGAAGGTCGATAGATAGAAATCTACCAAACGAACTACGCATGTATGCATGATATACACCTCCAGTATCCACGTAGCTGCCCACAATATGACCTGTCCAACTCACAAAATCGGCAAAAGTTTCCGATGCCCCAGGACGTTCGACTATTGTGTCTCCTGAAAAACCACGACGAACACCAGATGTATCTACAAAACTACCTGTCAGTGCTCCTGTCGAATCACTATACCCGTAGATCTCCGTTTCCACGGAACCAGGGAAATCGTATTGACGCAACTGACCATTTTCTAAGATAACACCGTGAAAAAGACCTTCGCTATCCTTGTAGTGTCCTGCAGCGACCCCATTATTACCCAACGCATAGAAATAGGTGCCTTGCGAACCGGGAAAATCGTAGGTCGTAAAAACGCCATCTATGAGCGTAAAGGCAACATCTTTTTCCCCATCAGGACCCCGCATGTTGCCTGCGTAATCAAAAAAGTCGCTACTCGCCGTCACTGCTAAAAAATCTACTCCTGGAACATCAATACTCTCAAAAGTATAACTAAGGTCAGGAGGTGGCCGCACAGGAGTTGGCTGTAAGGGTCTGGCGATAAATCCGTGTGTACGTCCATCATCTGAAGTATAGTGTCCGACAACAGAACTATCCTGATTGATATTCCAGCCTTCTGTGCTAACTGCACCCGGTACTTTAAATTCTTGTAGAGCGAGAGGGTTGCCTACAAAGGTGCGTGGAACACCATCCACAGCTTTAGCTCTGCCAACAGCAACCAGTGCATCGTTGATCCCGTGCAGATAGAAGTATTCCATATTTGGTATATATGGAATACCCAGAGTTGCAAAACTACCCCCAGGTCCACGTAGATATGCATGATATGTGCCTTCATTATCCACGTAACTACCCACGATATTGTTCAACCCACTCACAAAATCGGCAAAAGTTTCCGATGCCCCAGGGAACTCAACGATTGTCTCTCCTGAGAATCCACGACGTACACCAGATGTGTCTGTGAAATTTCCCGTCAATGCACCGGTTGAATCACTATATCCGTATATCTCCGTTTCGACGGCACCGGGGAAATCGTATTGTCGTAGTTCACCATCTTCCAAAATGACACCGTGAAACTGACCTTCGCTATCTTCGTAGTGCCCTGCAGCGATTCCATTATTACCCAACGCATAAAAATAGGTGTTCTTCGAACCCGGAAAATCATAAGTCTCATAAACACCATCAATGAGTGTAAAACCGACCATTTTATCACCATCAGCACTCGGGGTGTTGCCGGCGTAGTCTTCAAAGTCGCTACTCGCTGTCAATGCTAAGAACTCTACACCCGGAACGTCGATCGTCTCAAATGTATAGTTATCGCTGATGGGAGGACGGGTTTGTGCCTTGACGTTCATTATAATAAAGGAATTGATGCATATCAATAACATAAAAATGTAAAACCATAGACTGGCTTTAATCGGATTTTTCATAGTGTTGTTCTCCACATATTATTTATATAAAAAAAGCAAAACGGTATGACGGATCTCTAATCCTGGTGGTTGATGCAAGTATTTGAATATTCGCGAGTTTACACCAAACAATATGTTTAAAAGCGAGGATAGAGAAACACAAGCATCATTCTGTATTTCTGTAATTTTTGTATGTCTTTAATTATGGTAACTTTTTACAAAAATTACAAGAATTAATATCTGTTCTTCGATTTTCTGTTACCTTCTGCTAAAGATATCAATTTATAAAAATAAGACGATTACAAGTATCTCAGTACAGAAGAGGGAAAGGTGTGTAGAAACAGTTATAAAAGAAAATACGAAAATTGTTCAAACTATAGTATAGTTATGTGCCTTTTCGGAATTGTCAAAGATTGAACCATTTACTCTGAACTTGGTGAAGAAGGCAATTGTTATGTCTGCCATTTGCACACTTTATGAAATAATGATTAATTTACGCTTAAATCTGCAAAACCAATGCCGCATGAGGTTATAATTACGCTCAATACGAGGTGGTTCTTTTTATTCTGGAATAAATGCTTTATACACGTGCCAATCTTCTGTATAATATAACTTACTTGCCATGAGAATAACTTGCTGAGTAGTTTTTTCATACGTTTTTCCAACGTTAAAAATAATGAACACATGCCCTCATCACGCTTTATCTTAGATTCGCCACTGGGAACGACCATGTATGATCGTCGGAGTAGGAAGTCATTTGAGGTGCCAAGGAGTGAAAATGATGTATTATTTTTATAGATTTAATATGTTTTTATTTTTCTTACTAACCCTCACCTTCTTGCACATACACCCTTCCGATCTGTTTGCATCAGAACAGCAAGCACCTGATCCTCAAGGTAAGTCAGCAGAACAAACCGTGCTCTCCAAAGAAAGTGCACAATTGTTAGAGAAAATTGAAAATGGTGTTGTGGATTATAACGAAAAACTCAAAAGTGGTAAAATGACGTTTTCGATCACGCAAAGTATACAATCTTCCCATCAGCCACAGAATGCGAAAAAAGTAATGTATGAAGACGTGGGTACCTGGCATATCACTTACAACTTTGATGCGCACCGCCATTTCTATGATGTTAGGATGTATAAAAAGATGGAATTCAACGGGAAACCCCTTCCAAACTGGACAGATAAACGCTATCAATTTCAGATTGACGACAAAAAAATGTTGATTAGAGAAAAAAAGGAAACTGTGTGGATTCAGTACCCACAACCAACGGATAAATCCATTTTTAGATCAGAGTTTAACCCGCGCAGGTGGGGATGGAATCCAGGGGTGTTTAGTTTTACATCCCTAATCAAGTACGCACCCCCAATTAAGGTTGAACAAGTTGAAGTTGATCGTGTTCAGTTATATCTACTTACTTTATATAGAGTTCGTAACGAGAAAAGTTCCATAATCCAACAGCTATGGATAGATCCACGGAAAGGTTATCGTCCGACACGTAGTCTAAAAACCACTACACAAGAAGCACAAACATGGATTAGCTCTTCAGATGGAACACTTGCACCACAACAACCTGAAGAGTTAGTATTCCATATTCATTCTACATTTCAAATTGAACAGTTCGCTCCAGGTATCTGGTTTCCGAGAACTGGAATTTACGAATCAAGCTATGATCCTACGAAACAACAAGGATTCAGAAAAACAACAATGCAGGTACATAAAGCCATCTTTAACATCTCAATAGATGAAAAAGACCTGAGTTTCTCTGATTAAACCGAAGAGTCTCACACGTTGAAATACTCAATATGAGAAAATTTAACCCAGTTATGTATGCTGCACCTTTTTGTTAATAATACCATTCCTATTTGATTTTTCTCATTATTATTGTATGATATTCAACAAATTTTATATACCAAAAGTAGTTTTTTATAAACAAAAAGGTTCTTGAGATTTCAGAAAGTGTTGAAATTTTAAAATCCTGCATCAACATAACTTAGGATACCACCCACCTAACACCAACCCCCTCTTCTCCGCGAAATCCGCAATTCAAAAAAAATAAACTAATACTATTTCTATTAATTATTGTCTCATTACAGGTTGTCAGGAATGAGCCGGAGATAGCACAAACTGGCAGTTTATCCTATAATAAAGAGACATTTTCATTTAGAAATGGATTATATCCCGGTAGGTGGGATAATGATTGTGTCAATGAAGATCTGTACGAAATTTGTCATCCTGTGAATTTTAGAAGTTTATGCAACGGTGTGTCTAATTTGGGGATGTTGACAAAAACAAGGTCAACGTTTACCGGTAAGCGTGCAGTTAATTTAGGTGGGTAGAGATAAACCCTATATACTTTTCTATTTCTCTAAGTGTATCTGTGTATTCGTCGAAGGACGAATTGAGCCATAAATCCAAGGGTATAGTAGTCCACGTCACATAGAGGTTATAACGTTTGTACGGTTGAACTTTAGGATCACTATTCTTCTGAATTGTCTTGAGGTTTTGTTGGTAGGGGTTCTGTGAATTCCTCACCCCGCGCTTCGGCTTCTTTTCGTCTGCGTTCCCAATCTGCGAATTTTCGGTAAGCTCTCGCTTCTCCTTCTGCTATACCTTCTGCTATACCTTCTGCTTTACCTTCTGCTATACCTTCTGCTATGCCTTCTGCTTTGCCTTCTGCCTTAGCAATGACTTTGGCTTCTTCTATTCGCTTCTTTCGTCTTGCATCTATGAAATCTGCTAATAACATCATTAGGTCTATACCTCCGATTATCATGGCGACGAATGCACCGACAACCGGTATAAACGCCGAAATATCTTTCGTTACATTTTGAACGGATACGTGTCCCTTCCAACCTTGTGCGATTTCAAAGTCCAGTGCAATGTCCCCATATATGAGGGAAAAAAGAGAGATTAGGAATAGGGCGACCCCTGTTTTTCCTGTTCTCCAGAAATCTCGGACAACTTGCCAGAAAGTGCTAAACTTTTTCAAAATCCCTCCTTAGAACTTATTGCATTATACCATTTTCAGTATGAAATTTCAACCTAATAATAGGGTTGGTACCAAAACCACTTACCTATCACCAACCCTCTTCTCCGCGAAATCCGCAATTCAGAAAATAAACTAAATACCTGATACCCACTAAAAAAATTGAATAAAACCAAAACCACAAGCAACTAAAATACATAAAACAAATAAATTCAGCAAATTTACTTGTCAAAATCATAATATATACGTATAATACCTATTAACAATTGTTTATTTTAAATTAATCAAATTCGTAGGGGTGGGGTTTCTTGTCCGATGTGCCATTATCACATAAAATTAGCCAACTATCAGCATATAAAATCATAACCTTTAAGAAAAATATATAATTAGAGAATAAATGATGACTATCTATAAAAACGATCCTAAATACAAAGACTTTAATTATGTCGAAAAATCAGCTTTAATATGCAGGTTGGAATTGTCGAAATCCGTAAGGACACAAAAAACACAAAATCACACTTTTTGCAAATTCTTATAAAGTCAATTCAAAGTGGAGTAAAGTCAGGCTATGACAGAGGTTAGAGGGGTAATTTACACCAATTTCAATGACACACAATGTGTCAAAAAGTGTAACTTTTTTCACTTTTTCGCCGAATTGAAAAATTCAACATTTTCACGATTTTTTAGCTGGGAATTTAGGATTAAAGGTCTGTTTTTGCACCCTATTCGTTTGTCTGGATATTAGGATTAAAAGTGAAATTTTCGACTATTATTTCAAATTCACACTCAAAAAAAAAAAAATGACCTACTTATTTGAATATGTTAAACTTTCAGAATATAATTTGAGGTGACACATGAAAGCAGTTATTAGAACTGGTGATGGTGGAACAGATGTCCTGAAAATCGGGACAATACCGCCACCCCAACCAACTGAAACACAACTTCTGGTGGATGTTAAGGCAACTGCTCTAAATCGCGCGGATCTAATTCAACGACGTGGCGGATACCCTCCACCACCAGGAGATTCTGAAATACTCGGTTTAGAAATCGCAGGCACAGTCTCAGGTATCGGACAAAATGTAAACAGCTTTAACATAGGTGACCGGGTATTTGGACTCGTTGGTGGTGGTGGCTACGCAGAAAAAGCCGTCATTGATTACCGTATGGCAATTCCTATTCCCTCAGATTGGAGTTTTGAAGAAGCTGCAGCTGTACCTGAAGTATTCTTCACCGCAAATGAAAATATATTCACATTAGGCAAACTCACAAAAGGTGAAACAATTCTAATCCATGCAGGTGGAAGCGGGGTCGGCAGCGCTGGAATTCAAATAGCACACCATGCAGGGGCAAATGTGTTCGTAACTGCAGGTACCACTGAAAAAATCAACAAATGTATTGAACTCGGAGCAAAAGCTGGGATTAACTATAAAGAGACCGATTTCGCTGATGAAATAAGTCGTTTGACAAATGGCGATGGTGTTGATGTCGTATTAGACTTTATCGGAGCAGAATACCTACAACGGAATTTGAACATACTAAAAACCAAAGGACGATTACTACAGGTCGGATTGATGAGCGGGTCAGAAACAGATATCAATTTAGGAATAGTAATGCGGAAACGTCTAAAGATTATTGGTTCCGTGATGAGACCACAATCCATTGAAGAAAAAATTGCTATCACGCAAAGATTTGTAGAACGTTGGTTACCAGAATTAAAAGATGGAACACTCCAACCTATCATCGATACAGTATTCACATTAGAACAGGTACAGGAAGCACACGAATATATGGAGGCAAATCGTAATTTCGGAAAAATTATTCTAAAAACATAGAAAATACTAAAAATGTATATTTTTATTGAAGAAAAATATATCTCATGCAACTAAAACTAAAAATACTACAATATGTATTTTAATTGAAGAAAAACATATCTCATGCATCTAAACTTACAAACTACATTTATCATCAAATCAACTTACAACTAATTAAGGCAAGTTAATGCTCGTGATTAAACATTTGAATCATATATTCATAAACTCACTAAAATACATACAATCTACTTTTAAAGATGTATTAACCACAAAATCCCGCTTCGCTATCATCCACATGTGCTTCCTGGCATTCGCTTGTACCTTATGCACCTTTAATACTGCCATATATGCGGATGTCTCTCATGTTACAACCGAAGACGGTATAACAGTAACTTTTAAATTACCCCAACTCCATGTACATAGAGTTACCCCTGATGTAAACATCGCTAACCCCCAAGGAAACACCCCATACGATACAGTTCATTATTCAGATTGCGATTGGATACAAGAACCGGGTTATCCCAAATTACCGGCAACGCGGTTGCTCTTAGCAATACCTGCCGATGTAAAACTAAACAATACTGACATATCAGTTCATACAGGTTTTCTACAAAATCGCAACGGTGTGAAACTTCCAGTTGATAAAGAGAAAATAACCACTAATTCACACAGAAATCTTTACCCATCAGTTTTAGCGCGGATAGAAATGGATGGATACATACGGTCTCAACGCGTCATTACGTTAGCATTACATCCAGTACAATATAATATACAGACGCGTGTACTACAGTCTTACACCAGTCTCACAGTCTCTATTCCTTTTAAATCACAACTATCTAAACTGGGAAAAGCAACAAGACCAAATCCTGTTCTATCGAATTCAAACATACGTCTAAACGCTAACAAACATTCACTAACACATCATATCCACAACTATTCTGAATATAAAAGAATCTTCAACACAGATATTCAAGGAACCACCTCTTCATATATTCAAAATGGAAATATACCATCTGCTCCCGCTGCTCCAGGATTAAAAGACCAATCAAATCAAACACGTTATAAATTTTATATTGATAAGACCGGTATATATAGTGTATCCGCAGCATCACTCCATACCGATTGGGATATTGACCTTATCGGTGTTGATCCTCAGAAAATACACCTTTCCCACGCAGACCAAGAAATACCTATCTATATTACTGGTGCAGGAGATGGAAGTTTCGATCCAGATGATGCTATAATTTTCCTCGCACATGGAACAACAGATCCCGATAACCCCTATCCCAAAAATGCTTATACATTGTGGAATGTATACTGGTTAACCATATCATCCGAAGGACGATTACCATCCCGTGTACCACAAATTGAAGTAAGTCCAAGCGATGCAACCGCCGTTCAAGTTCCAACATTTCGGTCACGCGTTATTTTTGAGGAGGATCACCTAACAAACAACCTTGAATTCGTTGATCCACATGTCGTTTCAGATGGAGATAAACATAAATGGTTTGATGCCTTAGACTTTTGGTACTGGGACGGTATCAAAAATGCAAGTGATATAGGTGAACTCAGACATGAATTCCAACTCCATGATATAGCCAAAAGTTTCGACGCACCCCAAATACACGTCGTATTACAAGGCGGAACACCTGTTTCTCATGAAATCTTGGCTTCTATAAACGGAGTTAAAATTGATCTCGCTAAATGGGATTCACAATCCCAAGTAACCCTCACAAAAAATCTTCGCGTTTGGAATAACCTTAAAGATGCATCGGCAAATGAAAACAATATCCTCTCTCTAACACGAGTCGATGGCACTTATGAAGAAGACACAAAAAGATATCCATATCATATCTACTTAAATCGTTTTTGGGTTGATTATACACGACTCTTCTTAGCTGTTAACGATGAACTACAATTTGGCACTCCCATTAAGACTATGGGTGAGGAAGAAAAGAAAGGGAGAATACACCAATTTCGGATTGATGCTTTTCTTGATCCTCAAATTACCATTTTTGAGACAGATGGAAATACACTTACTGCAAAGCTGCAAGGTATTGATATTATACGGCAGAATGTTGACAATGAAATGCAGGATCGTCTAAAGAATTTAAATTCTGGAGATCTCAGAGGTGTTCCCAATAGAACATACTCTGCCATTTTTCAGATACCAGATACAAGAACAACTGAATTCATCGCTGTTTCAAATTCTGCTCTTCGTAAACCTGTAAAAATTGAAACGATACAACCCAATGACCTACGAAACACGCTGAACGGTGTGGACTACCTTATCCTAACCCATGCAAGATATCGAGACCAGGCAGATAGGTTAGCAAATTGGCGATCCACACCACGAGGGGGTGGACATAGAACAAAAGTTGTTGATATCAACGATGTTTACAATACCTTTGGAGACGGGAAAGTTCATCCAATCTGGATAAAAAATTTCCTTACCTATGCATATCATAATTGGACACCCCCGGCACTCCTATATATGGTTATCTTAGGTGATGGCACTTTCGATTTCCGGGGTATAGATAAAGATATATATTCAGAACCACCTGAACTCACAGGGTATATACCAACACACTACATTACGACAGATTCATTCGGTAGAACTTCAACAGACCATTGGTATGCTACAGTCTCTGGACATGATGAGTTTGTCGATTTTTATCTCGGAAGAATCACAATCGAAACTGAAGTTGAGGCTGAAGCCGTTATTGATAAGATCATTAACTATGAATCCAAACGACCAAATGGGGCATGGAGAAGACGGATTATATCTGTTGCAGATGATGAGGTGAATAATCCCGGTGACCACATCTTTAAAAAGAGTCTAAACGAAATTGCAAAAAACCATACTCGTCTCGGATATGAAACAATCGAGATTTATCTTGAAGATGTAATTGATGAAGTTGAAGCAAATCCTGATCAATTTCCCGGTTCTCTACCTCGACACGTCGCAAAAGAAAGGATTATTAACGCATTGGGGGAAGGGGCAGCAATCGCACAATATGCTGGACACGGCGGACGGATCGTATGGGCACATGAAGCTATCTTTGGAAACGCATCCGTTGATAAGGTGAAAGAAACCGGACACCTACCATTTATGTTGGTCTTGAGTTGCTATAACGGATATTTTGATGAACCGGGTGAGCCAAGTATGGCAGAAAAGCTGTTACGCAAAGAAAGAGGTGGAATCATAGGAATGCTCAGTGCCACCCGATTAACTTACGGTAGTGGAAATGAAGATCTGAACCAAATCATTTTTGACATGCTTTTCAAACGGAATATACATCAACTCGGTCCCCTTAGTTTTGACTCCAAGCTTGAATATCTCCTGACACAAGGCACAGGTCAGCTGGATATTATGCTGGAATATACACTATTTGGTGATCCCGCTATGCACATTGCTATGGCGGATTATGAAATCTTACCCGAAATTCAGACAAAGACGGTTAAGGTAGGGGATACTCTAAAGATCGCACCCGGATACATACAGACTGCCAGCTACGATCCTATTGTAAAAAAGAAAAAATTCACACGAAATACAAACTTTAATGGAGAATTAAATGTAAAAGTTGTATTCCCAGGACAGCAATCCGTCGGTGTAGATAAAACGGGTGCTCCAAAAGAATATTACTCCGGAGATGTTATTAGGACTAAAACATTATCTGTAACAAATGGTAGCTATCCTGCAGTGGAAATAAATGTTCCAAATAACATTGCTGCAGGTGATGCACACGTTGAGTACTATGCAGAAAACAATACTGAAATCGCAGTCGGTGGTGACGGGTTCACTGTAAACATACCAAAAATACTTGATGTAGAACCAATACTCACTAAAAATGCATCTGGTGAGGATGTGATTGACGTATTTGTTCGAGTGTCTGACGATGAAAAAGCTGTAGATTCGGTTAATTTAGAATGGCGGAATCCACATACTGCCATTTGGGAAATAATACCTCTAATTCCAACCCAATCAGCTCCTAAACCAAATACCCCAAACATAGCAACCGCAAGATGGTGGAAAATTCCTGAGCCATTACCTGTACCAACTGATGGATCTTCCTTCCGGTATGATATACAAGTGACAGATACCGACGGTCTAACTATCAGATCTGAAATTCTACGATTCTTTCCGTATACCTATCCAAACCTTTCTGTTGCTGAAAGTCGTGAAGAAAAAATCACACAGATCAATTATGAATTGGGTAATCCTGATGATCAAACGCAAGGACATGTATTATCTGTTGATATTGAATTAGTAGGTACAGAAAACTCCTCTGATAAAATTGATTCAGAAAATGACCTACTTTCTGTATTAGGATTATCCGATGTTAATATAGATGTCGTATTTTTCAGTGGTAATCCAGATATTGATGATAACGGTATCGTTGATGAAGATGCAAATATACTCGGCAAAACGCAAATTACACCGAAGAATTGGGTGGTACGAAATCCACTAAATGACCGATCCAATGCCTACATACCCAACCCTCTAAATATTAACCCAATTGCTACTGTTACAATTCCCATTGCATTGCGAACAGGTATACACGACGTGTTCGTCTATGTTGATCCTGTTTTTAACGATGCGGATGAAAACGGGAAAGTCCTCGAAAATAATGAGAATGACAATATCGGATACAGGCAAATTGCTGTCTCAAGTGACATTATTGGAGCAGTTCCCACGCGAGTTGCAAGTATTGATGGCGGATTAAGAATCAACGTTCCAGCAGGTGTTATTCAAAACAAAGCGACTGTCCTCAATATCTCATCTATAAAACAAAACACTATATATCCTGACCAAGACTATACTATTGGTGGTACAGGTAATGCACGAGATATTGCAAAAAAATCTGAACCGGTATTCTCATCCGTAGGTAACAGAGAGAAAAGTCATCTTCAAGTCGGTACACTTATACCAGTGACATTCCCAAGTGATCCTTCTATGCTCGGATACTCCCTTAAAATAAATGAGGTTGAGTCCAATGAAACTGAAAGCACATATAAACTACAAACACCTGTTTCCATAGAACTCGATTTCGATTTTACCGCACTTCAGCATGAAATTATTCGGGAACTGTTCGGGAGTGATATTGATGTTACACACGAAATGCCTGACATTGAAGAAACTGTCAATACGGCTATCGAAGCAAGAACGCAACACCTTGGAACTTATCTATGGCTGGATGCAATTGCAAACTGGACACGACTTGATTCTAAAGTAAAGAGACATCCAAATGGTAGTATATATACCACTACACGCGCAACCGGTATCAGAGCTATAAATAGGAGCGATGCAGCACTTAACGATGTTATCATACCACCCGATGGTGTTGATACTGGGACATGGATACTCATTTTTGACACAACACATACCTGCAGAGTTCTCTTCATAACTGATCAAGTTTCCAATGACAATCTGGCAGACAAACCCAAATTAATAGAAATCGCAAGAGGAATACCTATTACTTCCTTTACCAGTATCTTTGGAGTGTCAATTGAAGAAATACCTAATTTCATATTAGAAATACAAGAGGGTGATATCCCATTTCAGTTCGGTGATATGATGCGTTTTCGCATCGCAAAGCTGGAAGCACCTGGTGAAGGTGTCTCACAACTATTCGCGTCTTCTTTTACCACACGTAACGCTGGAAATGGAACTATTCAATATCTGGATTTATCCTCTGACACAACGATACCACAGGATTCTTGGCTTATCATCTTTGTATCCGAAAACCAGTATCAGATTGAAGGGGAAAACTCTGGAATATTACAAAACAACGGTGTACCGGTCTACGGCACAGTGGGGAAACCTTATGAGTATAGTGACTATGGAATGAACCTGCTGATAACACACGGAACAACACCGTTCACACCAGGAGACCGATTCCTGTTCAATACTTCTCCAGTGGGAACTATTCAAACGACGACATCATACTTAGGAACAATTACCTGTCTACAAAGTGAGGATACAGTTCCTCCTAACATACAGTTGACGGTTGGTAATCAAGACCATTTTGTTTCCGGCGACCCTGTAGATGCCTCCCCACTCATCCAAGCGACGCTTACCGATCCACGTGGAATCGATTACATCACACGGCCTGTTCAGCTTCAATTAGGAAGACTCGGAGAGTTTCAGCCAATCGCAGAAACAGAATATAAACTTACACAACACCCAGGATCAAGTCAACTGGTATTGACCTATAATTCTCCTGAACTTGAACCGCGGGAATATCAACTACGACTTACAGCAAGTGACCTTGATGGAAATACCGGTGAGAGTGAAATCGCTTTCCAAGTACACGGAAAATTGCAATTAGTTGAACCCCTAAATTATCCAAACCCGTTTAAATCGGATACTACAGTGACTTGTGAATTGACACGTCCTGCTGAATCACTCACAGTAAAAATATATACACTCACAGGACGACTTATCAGAGAACTACAATCTGAAGCACCCGCAGGTTTTATACAACTAAAATGGGATGGTAAAGATGACGACGGGAACGAGGTAGCAAACGGTGTATACTACGGAAAGATGATTGTCAAAAGTCTTGATGATGAAGACGATCAAACCCAAATCCTCAAAATGATGAAGCTAAAGTAGCTCATCTTAAAAAGAGAGTATTCAATCCCAATTTTTTACACACAACCGATAACTGAAAACAACTAACACATGAAAAAAATAACTTCTATCTATATCCTTCTCTTAGTAATAATACTTCCTGCAGCAGCAAATCAAACATATACTGCTGACTTCCTCACATTGGGTACTGGAGCCCGTCCATTAGGTATGGGAAACGCATTTACCGCAATTGCAGATGAAGCCAGCACGACATACTATAACCCTGCTGGTATCTCACAACTTACGCACCACGAATTTAACTTTATGCACGCAACACTTGCTGACCTCGCTGCCTATGATGTCGCAAGTTTTATATATCCGTTTTCTTCTAAAACAACATTCGGACTTAGTTGGCTACGGGTAGGTGTAGATGATATACCAATCACCGGTTTACCAGTTACCAGTAAAGCAATTGGTCCGGAAAACCGTCCCTATGTAATCGGAACTTTCAGCAATACAAGCAATGCATTAGTACTCAGTGGTGCACGACAAATAAGAAAACTAAAGAAAGATATATCTCTACATCTTGGAGCAAGTCTTAAACTTATATATATCGGGGCATATCGGAATACAAACGCTATCGGTGGAGGAAGTGATCTCGGAATTCTTGCCAAAACTAATCCTGAGAAATCAACTGCATTCTCCTTCGGTCTTGTTGCAAGCGACTTCTTCACTACCAAACTCTATTGGAACACTCCCCCAGAAAATGAAGGTGGAGCACCACATACCGAGACGGTATCACCTCGACTAAAAGTTGGGTTGGCATATCATCAAGACATATCACTATTCAACAGCCATCTCACATTAGCAGCAGATATGGATACACGGAACGACTATGAATTCCACACAGGTGTGGAATATATCCTCTTTGACCTATTAGCACTTCGATGCGGATTCGATGGAAGAAACGGCTCTACACGTGCCATGTATTTTACCGCAGGGGCTGGACTCCAACTCCAATTCGTAACGGGTGCAGCATTCCATGTTGACTACGCATACCAACGACAGCCGGATTTAGGCATCAGCAACCGTCTCTCCCTTCGTATCCGGTTATAAATATGGACATACTCTCCTATTCTCTCTTGGTTGGAACGGTCTCCGATTCAAATCTTCCCTCTACTGCAAACTATTATTCTGTGGTAATAAAAACCTTACCTATGGACAAACGAACTTGCCTAAAATCTTCCGACACGATGCCCCTGTCGCATTGGGAACATTAGCATAATTCCCATGCACCGCCTCGTTCGCAAGAATAGCAAACGCAATCGCTTCTTTCGCATCACCAGAAATCCCTTTTTCTCCAACATCCATAACAGGAATAGGGGCAAATACTTCAGCAAGACACTGCATCATAAATGCATTTTGTGCACCACCTCCACTGACATACAAAACATCCAATGGGGAATTCGGTTCAACAAAACGCTTAACATATCCTGCTATACTCTCTACTGTAAATGCAGTAAGTGTAGCAAGTCCATCATATTCTGATATCCCATGTGCCGTAATCTGTTGTAAACATTCTTCTGCATACCTCCTACCAAACACCTCGCGTCCTGTCGTTTTCGGCGGAACCAATTCAAGGTACGGATGTGCAAGCCACAAATCTAATAGATCTTTACATACCATCCCTTGCTGAGCCATCTTTCCATCTTCATCGAACCGCTTTTCACCATGAGTCATCTTTTCGACACATGCATCCAAGATCATATTACCTGGACCAGTATCCGATGCATGAACAACCTCAATACCTCCATCAGCAGGTAACACCGTTAGATTTGAAATCCCACCTATGTTCAATAATCCAATCGTTCTCATTGAACTATGAAATAGCATATAATCTATATAGGCAATCAACGGTGCACCTTCTCCACCGGCAGCAACATCTGCTACACGAAAATCCGCTATGGTGGGAATACCTGTCTTATGTGCAATAACAGCAGGTTCTCCAATCTGAAGTGTCGAAGGAATTTCTCCTAATGGCAAGTGATGAATCGTTTGACCATGTGAACCTATCAGGTCAATCTGTGCTGAAGTCATATCAATCTTTTCTAATACTGTTAAAACAGATTCAGCAAAGATTTCACCTATAACGAAATTCATCCTACATATTTCATCTACCCTTGCTGTCTCAACACTAAACAGATCAAATATCCTCGTACGTATCTCAGGTTTATATTGTATTGTTTCAAATGCAACCAAACAAACTTCCGTATTCAACCCGGAACCTATAATGTCAACAACAGCAACATCAACACCATCTGCCGAAGTACCACTCATCAGTCCAATTACTGTCTTCTTCTCTCTGTTTAATAGATCAATAAAGTGTTTCATACTTACGATAACGTGAGTTCCAGTAATATATTTAGGACTTACGTATTTTCCAAGTAGATGGAACTCCTATCCGAACTATCATAGGAACATGTGCAAGTGATTACTTATAGCCAAAACTGAATGCTGATAGCCAAAAGCCGTCAGCTAATACAACAAATACGGGTCTCGTCGCTCATGAAATTGTTCTATGTCGGTATCCCAATCTTCAATAATTACATCACAAGATGCACCAATCAATAACCCCTCACGGAGAATAGAACTTCCCGCTAATCTATCAAAATGTGTCTCCCTAAATTCTAATCTCTCAGAGTGTTCTTCCATTAAAAAACTCAACATCCATACCGCTACTTCTACAGAGGCAACCTGTTCTTGGTCAATGATATGTATTGCTACACCATGGCACACCTCTCCTTCAAATTTTGAAAACTGCGGTGTAAACACAACTGGACGAAAACAGACGCCAGGAAACTGTTTTTCATTCAACCGCGCTGCCAATTTATCCTTATCTATCCACGGTGAGCCAATATACTCAAACGGTTTTGTTGTCCCTCTGCCTTCACTTACATTTGTTCCTTCAAATAGGCACATGCCAGGATATAGAGTAGCAGTCTCAAGAGTAGGCATATTCGGAGAAGGAAGCACCCAATGCAAACCTGTTTCATTATACCAATCACTACGAGACCATCCATCCATTCGAGCTACCTTAAGTGAAAAGTTAAACCCCTGTTCTGCATGAAATAGTCTTGCCACCTCTCCAATCGTCATTCCATAACGTACAGGAATAGTATAGGGACCGACTAAGGATATGTAACCAGATTCTAACATCGGACCTTCTATATGAATACCACCAATGGGATTAGGACGATCAGCCACAATACATTCAACACTTTTATCTGATTCCGTTGACCATTCAAGTGCCTTCATAGTCTCAAACAACGTCCCAAGATAGGTATAATATCGCACCCCAACATCTTGTATATCGTAAATCAGCACATCTAAATCTTGGATTACCTCTCCCCACGCAAATTGCCTTCTTCCATACAAGCTATATATTTGAAGTGGTTGACTTTCTGAATTCCCACCTTCAGATTTCTCATATTTCGAATCTGAGATTTTGACTCCGTCTTGTGATGCTCCCCACAAGCCATGCTCAGGTGAAAATAGCGATACTAAATTGAAGCTCTTTAACAGTTCAATTGTATGAATCAGATTTTCATTCACACCAGTATGATTCGTCAACAAACCGATAGATTTGCCTTTAAGCCATTCACTTTTTTCTGTTAGAAGATGGGTTATGCCGAGTTTAATCATCCGAAAACTAACCTATGAAATTGATTGCGACATTCAATGATACCTGTACGTTGCGCATCCGGATGAACACGATTTGTCAACAGGATGGCTGCAATACCTTTCTCAATGTCAATCCGTATTGAAGTACCAGTAAAACCTGTATGATATAGCGATCCATCATCAAGGATATGCCAACCTATACTCCGATGTTCCGAAGCATTATCCGGTGTATACGGTGTTGCCAATCCCATCACGCTGTCATGTGAAAGATACGAACCATCATCTTTCAGGAGCATTTGACAATAAGTGATAAGATCTCTTGCATTTGAAAATAGACCCGCATTACCAGATACCCCACCCAGAAAATTGGCATTCTCATCGTGCACTTCGCCTAAGATTACCCCTTCACGCCAGGTGTGACCACGATAATAACGACCATGGTCACCGGAATTAACCATCCTACGCTCAAAACTATTAGAATCTTCTGTTGCCGCGCAGTTATTGTGCAGCTGAGATGGAGGATTATAGAAAGTGCGTTTCATAACAAGCGGCTTAAAAATACGGTTAATAGCAAACGTGTCTAACGATTCTCCAGCGATAGTAGAAATTAGTCTACCCATAAGAATATACCCTAAGCAACTATAGGTAACCTTCTCACCCGGAGTAGATTCAAGCGGTATGTTACTTAGTTGTTCAATAACTGTTTCAGGACAATCGGCTTCAATATACAGTGGTTTCCATGCAGGCAAACCAGATGTATGTATCAGCAGATGACGACAGGTAATTGATGGCTGTTTGAACTCAGGTAGATATGTCTGAGCAGGTGCATCTAAAGATAAATCACCAGAAGCAACCATCAGCATGGAAAGCGTTCCGATAACAATAGGTTTCGTAAGGGAGGCAAGATCAAACAACGTGTCATGGAACATTGGGGCTGGTTTAGGTTTTATAATACGTTGTCCAAAAGCTGCGTGATAGATGACATTATCTTTATCCAGGAGAGCAATAACAGCACCAGGAAATATCTCTTCGGTGATCTTCTTTTCAATGAGTCTTGATATTGATTGAATATCCATTACTATAAAGTTTATCCTATATATTTGATTGTGTCAATATGATAACAGTAGCGACTTCAATATATAATATTCTTAATCGTTATGTAATCTATAAGTAATGCTGGCAATCCTCAAAGCCTGATAATCATATCTTTATCAATAAACACACCACCTGTTTTGTCCTTGCTTTACCCCCGTATATGTGATAAATTATTGCAGTATATAATACGAAAAAGCTTGTGATGACACGCTTTAGCGTACCACAACTATATCACTACCTCTATCAGAAATTATATGGAATACTTATGCCATCTTTAATGGATCCTTCTCAGATATTAGCAGAAATATCTACTACTGAAAAACCATGGGGACGGTTTATCCAGTACGTTCTCAACCAATCTGTAACAGTCAAGATTATAGAGGTTACTGCTGGGGAACAACTTAGTTATCAATATCATCACGAACGTAGTGAACTATGGATACCGCTTGATGAAGGTGCATGTGTCCGACTTGAAGATGAAGTCATACACCCAGAACCAATGGAACCCGTTTTTATACCGCAAGGTGCAAAACATCAACTTATTGGGGAATCTAAAACATATCGAATACTTGAGATTTCTTTCGGATACTTTGATGAAGAGGACATCGTTCGGCTTGACGATAAATACGGAAGGGCTTAAGAACAGCAACATAACTCTCAACACTTGGTAGGTGCAGTTTCCCACGAATTCCAGGGGAATGTATCTATAGCATTCATACCGTTGACGCCTTGATTTGATGGATTCAACGTTGATTTACCACGCTAATTTCAATATTTCCTCATACTAATCTCACATTAGATTTAATACCAATGAATGATAAGATTAAACATATTCAATTTGGAAACGATACCGGTATAAGACTCAAAATCACTGTCTGTACAGATACAGAAGAAACAGATGGAGATGGATGGGTTGATGAACAATTAGAAACAATCCAGTGCTTGTTCAATAAAGAGATCGGAGCACCACTATCCTTATTAGAACAACATCTACGGGCGTGGACACAAAGTCATTTACAAACCGACCATATTCAGGAAATACTTTCCTTATCTACAAAAGCAAGAGACGAGTTTTCTGCGTTTGTAACTATTGGGATCGGGGGATCTGACCTTAGTGCTCGCTTGTTTCACGAAGTCGCTAATCACCCCTACCATAATCTACTCTCAACTACAGAACGAGGATCACCAAAAGTCTACTTTACAGGGGATACATTTGATCCAGTTCGATTAAATGCATTACTTGAGATGCTAAATTCACGAAACTTGCTACAGAAAACTCTTTTCAATGTGATTAGCAAATCAGGAAAAACAGGTGAAACCCTTGCTACCCTAATGATTATTAAAGATAGACTTCAGCAAGAATTCGGGACATGGCGAAATCAGATTGTCGCTACTACAGGATTATCACAAAATAGTCTACTATATCAATTTCATCAAGAATCCCCATTTTACGGTATACTTCCCGTTCCTGAAGGTGTGGGAGGTCGTTTTTCCGCTTTTTCACCTGTTGGCTTATTCTTTTTAGCAATGACAACTGGACCAGATGAAACTCCAGAGGATAGAATCAACCATGCAATAAATGGTGTCCAACGGGCTGATGATAATTTTAAATTACCATACACACATCAAAATAACACTGCCTACCACCTCGCGTTTTGGCTTCACAATGTGGAGAAATATTATGGTGGAGGTAATATAGTCTTCTATAACTACGGAGACAATACCCGTCTCGGAGAATGGTTTGTTCAACTCTATACCGAATCGATTCAGGAACGTGGTGCTGGATCTAATGTGATAGCGGCGAAAGGTCCCACAAGTAATCATTCCATCCTCAACGGCATCCTTGCGGGTCCCAGAGAAAAAGCAATTGTATTTATACATTGGGAAAATCTCGGAACAGATTTGATTATACCTAAAGGGGATGAAAACATTGGATTAGAAGCGTTTGAAGGACTGTCAATGAACGATAGTCAGACCGCTTCCTATCGTGGAACTGAGGAGGATTTTACCGATGAAGGTATCCCGAATGCCACACTCATACTACCCAAACGAGATATCAGCAACGTATGTGAATTAATGCGAACATTAATGGATACGGTTGCAGTTAAAGGCAAATTACAAAATCTCCATATTATAGACGGGGTTGTGTCCCCTGAAAAAGAATTAACCTACCATCAATCGGCTGTTGAGGGATATAAAAAACGTACCGAAGTAATCGCACATAAAATGAAAAGGGGTTAAATACATCTAAAGATCATATCCAGTTATACTATATATCTGGGTAGCTTCAGTATCTAATTCATTGTGTATTACAGGTAAGATTGGATTATGATATTTACGTTTACAGAGTATTGTAGATAGTTTCCAAATCAACTTCCGTTATCTCCCAACTGAAAATCTACAACAGGTTTATTTTATGGATTATTTACGAAGAATACTCAATAAATTATCCGCGCTTCGTCTACAAAACAAGATCTTTTTTACATATAGCCTTGTGTTCTTGTTGATGTTCGCTGTTATATTCGTTATAGCCAATCTATTAATAGATCGCACTTTTGATGATCAACTTGATAAAGACCTGTTTGAGTTAAGATCGAATATCTCAAAATTATATGCTTTGTTTGTTGATTCCATTCGGGATGAAGTAAAGGCAATGGGTGAAGACAGGGATATTCTTAATGCTGTACGAAGGGCTGAAAGAGGTGGTGGGAGAGAAATCCCCCAAACCAACTTTGATGTTTTTGAGTGTGGTAACCAGGAGGGAATTCTGGTATTGAGTAAACGCGGAGATGATCCACGTATTGGACACAAAGATCCTGATGTGACCGAGGTGAATTCAGATGAAACTTTGAAGGAAGGAAAGGGGACTATTCGAGAACGAATAATAGAAAGAGGTGAAGATCCACAACTGATTGTCGAAGTCACACAATGGATGGAATGGGGATATATTACGGGTGGTAGATCCCTACGTAAATGGTTAGAAAGAACAATGTTAAATCAATATGCAGAACATCCGATCTTTCTTGTGAAGAAAATGGATGAACAGGAAGAATGGATACCCCTAAACAACTCTGCTGGTCAGACTACATCGTTAAAAGATGAATGGCAATTGCAGATGCAGACCGCAGAAGCACAGGGTAAACCTGTTGAAGGACTGGTCGTAGCACTGAAAACCCCTATACCACAAGATGGAGAAGAAACATCAAACAATAGATCAATAACACCTACGTTTACAGTTGTCCGCACTGATATATTGAGCACACCATTTTCAGATTCACAACGTCTCCCTTTTGTGGAATTAATTATCGCATACTCCCATGAAAATCGTATCCAATGGTTAGATCAGATGAGAGTGATATTACTGTTGAGTGTAGGTGGTGGCGCAGTACTTGTATACTGTATCAGTTATCTTGTTAGTCGACGTATTACTCGTCCGATAAGCCAGCTCCAGAGAGGTGTGAGTGAAATCGGTGCTGGTAACCTAAATTATCAGATTGCCGTTCAGTCTAAAGGAGAAGTCGGTGTACTGGCGAACGAATTCAACCAGATGGCATTGGCATTACGAAAAAGTCTGGAGGAGCATAAAGCTGCTGAAAGAATCGCTGTATGGCGAGATGTTGCACGTCAACTTGCCCATGAGGTAAAGAATCCGTTATTTCCTATTCGGTTATCTGTCGAGAATTTACAAGAAGCAAAGGATCGACCAGATATATTTGATGAGATATTTAATGTTTGCACAGAAACAATTATTGAAGAAGTTGACCGGATACGCGGCTTAATAGACGAATTCCATCAGTATGCAAGACTACCTGTCCCAGATCGTCATCCTGTTAATTTGAATGATGTGGTTAATTCTGTCTTAAAACTATATATTGAATTGTCTCAAGCACAAGAAATTAACGTAAAAAAAGAGTTAAGTCCTCTACCAGAACTTTCATTAGATCGTGAACAGATGGAACGAGCTTTAGGAAATCTTGTAAAAAATGCAATTGAAGCCATGCCAGATGGTGGCACACTTACACTTCGCACCCAATCTATGAGTGTCAACAGGAACGAAGACCTTACCGTAGAGAACAGTAGATATATCACGCTTGAAGTACAAGATACTGGATACGGTATGTCTAAGGAGACACAACAGAATATTTTTGCCCCAGATTATACCACCAAAACACATGGAACAGGACTTGGGATGGCAATTGTACGTCGTATTATCACTGTCCACGGAGGAGAATTAACAGTTGAATCAGAAGAAAATGTAGGTTCAACTATTCGAATAAGCTTTAACGAATCTACATATCTGAACGACCTTACCCCCGTTATGATACCAAATCAGAATGAAGCAACTAATCAAGAATTAATATAGACATACATTCTGTATTTGACCCTGTTTTATTAAAGGCGAAGAACTATGAATACTATTCTCATTGTAGATGACGAAAAGAATATACAAAAGATGCTTTCTCAAGGATTGACGCTAAAAGGCTACAATAATATTACCGCTTCAAGTGGTGAAGAGGCGATCAAAATCTGTTCCACTGAGGATATCGATCTCGTATTGTTGGATATTATGATGGAAGACGGTATTGATGGAGTACAAACCCTGATAAAACTCCTTGAACAGCATCCAGATCTCAATGTTGTTATGATGTCTGCCCAACAGGATATTGAAATTGCAGTAAAAACCATGGAACTTGGGGCAAAACGATATATTACGAAACCGATAAGTATGGAAAAAATACTATCCAATATTGAACCTTTATTGGAGATTTCTCGCTTAACAAAAGAGAACCAGATACTCAAAACACAGATTGTCGATGAAGACGAAATGGTTGGTGAAACTCCGGCAATCACAAAACTACGTTCAGAGATCAATCAAGTCGCCACAAGTGATCTTGGGGTACTTATTTCGGGTGAAAATGGCACTGGCAAACAACTTGTTGCCAATGCGATTCATAGACATAGCAAACGATCCGATAAACCATTTATCCCATTAAATTGCGCTGCATTACCAGAAGAACTTGTTGAGAGTGAACTTTTCGGTCATGAACGCGGTGCTTTTACTGGCGCTGATTCTATGCGTAAAGGCAGATTTGAACTTGCAGATGGTGGAACACTCTTTCTTGATGAAATAGGGGACATGAGTCTAAAGGCACAAGCAAAGGTGCTTCGTGTACTTGAATATGGTGAAGTTGAAAGACTTGGTAGCCATCAGATTCGGAACGTTGATGTTAGAATTATCGCGGCAACTAATAAAGATTTAACCTCTGAAATTGAACGTGGTGAGTTTAGAACAGACCTATATTACCGTCTCAAGATTGTCCCGATAAATGTACCCTCACTTAGAGAACGTTCTGATGACATTCCATTGCTTGTTAAATACTTTACAGATAGGTTGCAGTTAAACATGGGGTCTGCTCCAAAGGCATTCGATTCCGATGCATACGCTGTTTTTCAATCTTATAGTTGGCCAGGTAATATAAGAGAACTAAAAAATATCGTAGAACGTCTTCTGATTATGGTAAATAGAGAAGTTATACTCCGTACCGATGTTGATAGTGTCATACCTCGTGAAATAGATGATACTGATATACGCGGCACATCAGCGACTTATCAATCGAATACACCACTCAGCACGATGGTTGATTCAGCTGAGGCTGAATGCATTCTCTCTGCCCTAAAAGAAAATGATTGGAACATTCGGAAGACATCTGAAGTATTGGAAGTTGAACGAAGTAATCTATATAAAAAGATGAACAAATATAATATCGTTCGACCTGATGCACAAAGTTAGAGATTCAGCAAAACGTCAAAAATCACAAATATGAGCAATAATAGCGGAATGACCCGCATACAGTTAATTATTCTTGTTGTTCTCGTAATTATAATTGGTGTGTTATCCTATCCGCCTTGGTCTGGATACAGAAAAGCCAGTCAAGCCGATATAGATGTTGAAACTATTTCAACAGCAATAAAGAAATATTTCCGTCATACCCAAACCTATCCAACTGATTTGAATCAACTTGTTACCGATCCTGGCATTGATGGATGGCGTGGCAACTATCTTGAATCCGTGCCTGAAACCCCTTGGGGTGGGAATTACGTTCTTATTCAAGATTCCTATAAAGTCGGTATTGCTAAAGATCATCCTCAAGTTCCAACGAAGTATACATTAGGTGGCATCGCTGAAATCAGCAAGGTTTATCATACTGATGCGATACAAGGTGAAAAATACTGGTGGTAGACTGTGGATGATATCTGGCTATATATATCACTTTTTATTTTAGGTTTAGCAATTGGTAGTTTTCTGAATGTTTGTATCTACCGTATTCCGCTTCCAGACAAGTCAATTTATTCCCCGCGTCGGTCTTTCTGCCCAGAATGTAACCAATCCATAAAGGCATACGACAATATCCCATTATTAAGCTATCTGCTTTTAGGTGGGAAGTGCCGTCATTGTAAAACCAAAATCTCCCTCATATACCCAATAGTTGAGCTTACAACAGCGGTGCTATTTTTGATAATGTATTTACGTTTTGGACAAACGCTTGAATTTGTCCTTGCTGTCATTTTTGTAGCTATACTAATTCCGATCTTTGTTATTGATACTCGACACTATATTATCCCGAATGTTATTAGTCTTACAGGTCTTATTCTTGGTTTAGGAATAGTCGGTTTAATTGCCTACGAGCGTGGTAGTATAGATTTTCTGCGCATCAGACTTATCGGTTTTGTCGTCGGTGGTTTATCCCTATGGCTAATAGCAATTATTGGCGGTGCAATTATGCGTAAAACAGCCATGGGTGGCGGGGATGTTAAGCTGATGGCTATTATTGGACTGTTTCTCGGTGCATGGAAAGAGCTTGTTATGGTCATAGGGATATCTGCATTGACAGGTGCAATTATTGGTACTTTCCTGATAGTCATAGGAAAAAAGGATCGTCAAAGTCCAATTCCTTTTGCACCTTTTCTTGCTGGTGCTGCTGTGATAGTACTTGTATGGGGTGATCAGCTTTGGGATAGCTACCTACAATTAGCCGGATGGAATTAAGGTAGCAGGTATTACTATAAGTTGATAATCTAATTCTAAATGCGTTGTATTTCTGTGGTATATTATAGTAAAATACTATGCAAACGGACAAGAGGTGAGACAAATGCATATTGATATACATGAACAGACGGAAGATAATTTGGCACAGTTAGTCAAACGGGCAGTAGCGGGAGAAGAGATTATATTTGATAGCAACGGCACTTCAGTTGCCAAACTGATACCTTTAAAGCAAGGTGCCAATAAACCTCGCCGTGGTGGACAGTGGAAGGGAAAAGTGAAGATTGCTGATGATTTTGATGAATTGCCTGAACCGTTTATGGCTGCCTTTCGTGGGGAAAAACGAAGATGCTGTATTTAATATATAAACATTTCGTCCCTATGGGACTAAAGAAATCAATATCAGACAACTATAAACCACTAAGTTGACACCTATAGTATTATATATAAACATTAGATATGGAAATTACCGATATTAACACATTTCTATCTATCCAATAACTATCATAATTTATGAGAGAGGGAACTATATGGACGTAAAAGATGCGATTATGACAAGACGAACGATATTTAAGTTTAAGCCGGAACCTGTCCCAAACGAAATAATAGAACAGGTTTTCAGTTTCGGGATATGGGCGCCAAATCACCATGTTACAGAACCGTGGCGATTTACTGTAATTGGTGAAAAGACAAAATTGACACTCGCTGAACGATATAAAGAGATTAAAATGGAGGGTACACCTGACCATGTTGATGCAGAGAATCTTGCCAAGATAGGTGAGTTGGCTTATGAGAAATTTATGTCTAAGCCAACCATCATTGCTGTTTCTTGTCTGCAGGAAGGTGATGAACAACGTCAACGGGAAGATTATGCTGCTGCATGTTGTGCGATGCAGAACGTTCAACTGGCTGCCTGGGATGCTGGCGTGGGTATGCAGTGGAGTACAGGTCCCATTACTATGGAAGAACAGACATACCAACTGCTTGGTATAGATTCATCAGCGGAATATATTATTGGTTTCTTCTATACTGGGTATCCGGATGAAATCAAAGAACCGAACCGCAAGCCTGCTGGTGAGTTTATCCGTTGGGTTGCCTAAACCGATAGTCTGTATGCGACCTTTGCATTTTGCCAGAAGTATTTCTCTGTGGCTTCCTCGCCTTTTAGGTTAAAGTAGTCTTGCACAATCTTTTGCACTGTAGCGTATGGTGCGAAACGTTCGGAGACGGGCCAATTGCTTCCATAGATAAGTCTACCATCTCCAAATGCATTCCATAGTACATCTACAGTCGGGGAATAGTAGGCAACATCATCGGGAGCGGGTTGTTGACCGGTGTGTTCTGCTAACCCGGAGACTTTGCAGAAGATATTAGGATAACGACCGACTTCTTGAATTGCAGACACCCACGCTGCATCAGGCGGATTACCGTCAACCCGCACCCCAGCAATGTGATTAATAACCACACGAAGGGACGGTATATGTTCAACCAAAGTTGGCACTAACCGGAGTGCATCTGGATTAATGAGGAGATCCAAGGTAAGATCCTTTTCAGCCAATATTTCAATATTTGCAACGAACTCGGTATCGTGGAGTGCTTGAAGATGACCACCACCGAGTCGTATTCCACGAAATAGTGGATTTGCAGCAAAACGATTCAGGTTATCTTCAAATTCCGCATCATTAGGATTTAAGTTTCCAACAAATCCAACAATATACGGTTCATTTGCAGCAAGATCGAGAATCCATTTATTGTCTTCGACCCACTTACTGGCTTCAACAACAGTACCCGTTACACCTTCAGGGACAGCGAGTTTTTTGTAGTCATCTGGCATAACCGTTCTGTAAAGGACTTTATCATCAGGGTTTGGCCACGGCACACCTTCTGGTCTCGTGGGGTCATAGAAATGTGTATGTGTATCTATAATCATCAATCTTCCTTTCCAATTGTAGTAAGGCAATGTTTTCGTGCGATTACACTCTTATTCATCACGGTGTTTATATTTTATCTATTCGGGTGTTCTGTAGAGGAGACAACCCAGCAAGAGAGAGATCTCAAACGTGAGGCGCTCAAACTTGAAATGGGACAAGAACTCAATCCTATTGATCCAGAAGGACATATTGAATTAGGTAAAATCTATCATCAGTTAGGTGAGCACGAAAAAGCGATAGAATCCTTCCAGACCGCGATCTCCCTTGACGATAAGCATCAACATGCCTATAACAACTTAGGTTTAGTTTATATAGATCAGCGTATGTTTCTATTAGCGATAGAGATGTTTCGCTCATCGCTTGAAATAGATCCGGATAATCCTGCCTTCCATAATAATATGGGTTATGCTTATGCGTTATCCGATAGATTTGAGGAGGCATTAGCGTCATATCTAAAGGCTATTGAATCTGATCCTGCCTTTGTAGATACATATTACAATCTTGGCGATGCTTTCCTCTTCAGAGAATCTTATGAAGAAGCCATTAAGTACTATAAAGCGGGTATTGAATTGGACGGTGGTGATGCCACAGTCTATTTCAATCTCGGACTTGCTTATGAACAGACCGATGAAATCCTTCCTGCCATCCAAGCGTATGAGAAAGGATTGTCCTTAGATAGTACTGAAGTTGAAGCCTACTTTCGACTCGCAATTGTTTATGAGAAGAAAGGGGATCATCTTATGATGAACCGGTATTTAGATGATTTCATTAAACGCGCAATAGATATTCCCAGTTTTGAAGATAAACTTCTCACAGCACAGCAGATGCGTGGGGTTTCGGGTGATCAATAGCGTTTTCAAGGCTTTCAGTTATTCGCTTTTATTGTAGATTTTAGATTAATAGTGGATTTTACAATTAACCTTATACCAATTATATAAATGATTCTCCCATGATTCGGTAATATTTATGTCTTGAAATACTACACAAACTGAAAGTTTGTGCTACAACACACAATCTAACAGAATGTGCTACAACCTGCACAATCTAACAGAATGTGCTACAACCTGCACAATCTAACAGAATGTGCTACAACACAATCTAACAGAATGTGCTACAACACACAATCTTGATGACATCCCCTTAAACCATCCATACAACTTTTTTTCTCA
This sequence comes from Candidatus Poribacteria bacterium, assembly GCA_003635315.1. Lineage (GTDB taxonomy): Bacteria > Poribacteria > WGA-4E > WGA-4E > WGA-3G > MSPOR6. The sequence goes on along the minus strand of PYJD01000043.1, from coordinate 65,124 downwards.
GAATTGTATAGGTGATTCTGTTTTTTTATATGAAAAAGTTACGAAATCGTAACTTTTTTCTGTTACACCAATTTTAGTATAGTCGCTGTTAGGTCTGTCCCCATCTATGTTTACAGCCAATTTACGATTTTCTATAAAAAAATAAAAAAAGTTCTCCTGATGGATTTCTTGGCATTTTATTTACCATCCAAATCAACGCCGAATCCGCGGATGGAATTCGTCTAAATCAACGCCGAATCCGCGGATGGAATTCGTCCAAATCAACGCCGAATCCGCGGATGGAATTCGTCCAAATCAACGCCGAATCCGCGGATGGAATTCGGCGGGTTTCGTACCTCAACCAACCTACAAGAGGGTAGAAATCGCCAAAAAGCATATAGACGCCTTTCATGTCGGGTTTCGTGCCTCTACCCGACCTACAAGAGGGTAGAAATCGCCAAAAAGCATATAGACGCCTTTCATGTCGGGTTTCGTACCTCTACCCGACCTACAAGAGGCGTAGAAATCACACAAAAAGCATATAGACGCCTTTCATGTCGGGTTTCGTGCCTCTACCCGACCTACAAGAGGCGTAGAAATCACACAAAAAGCATATAGACGCCTTTCATGTCGGGTTTCGTACCTCTACCCGACCTACAAGAGGGTAGAAATCTACAAAAAGTATATAAACGCGTTTCATGACGCCTTTCATGTCGGGTTTCGTGCCTCTACCCGACCTACAAGAGGCGTAGAAATTGCTATTTTTTATAGAATGTATCTGCTGAGATCTTGGTCTTTTACGATCTCTGCTAATTCATTATTTACATAATCTGCGTCAATTGTAATTTCCTCTTTTTCCAGTTCTGGTGCTTCGAAGAACAGATTTTCAAATAGTTTTTCCATGATGGTGTGTAGTCTTCGTGCGCCGATATCTTCGACAGATTCGTTTACCTGAAAAGCTAAGGCTGCGATTTCGTCAATGGCATCCTCTGTGATAGTTGCTTCGATTCCTTCAGTATCAAGTAGAGCAGTATATTGCTTGACCAAAGCGTTTTTGGGTTCAGTGAGAATAGATTTGAAATCGTCCTCATTTAGACTCTTTAGTTCAACTCTAATGGGGAATCTTCCCTGTAGTTCTGGAATAAGATCAGAAGGACTGGAAACATGAAAGGCGCCGGCTGCAATAAAGAGGATGTGGTGTGTTCTTACGGATCCGTATTTTGTAGTGATAGTGCTTCCTTCGATAATAGGGAGTATATCGCGTTGTACCCCTTCTCGTGAAACGTCGGGACCTTGTCTTGATTCTCGTCCAGCGATTTTATCAATTTCATCGAGGAAAACGATACCCGTATTTTCGACCCGTTGTATAGCGTCGCTAATGACGGCATCCATGTCGATAATCTTTTCAGCTTCCTCTTGCATCAGGATTTGTCTTGCTTCTGAGACAGGCACGCGTCTTTTTTTTGTCTGATTTGGGAGTATATTGCTGAACATATCTTTGAAGTTTATATCCATCTCCTCAATTCCGCCGGGTGAGAAAATCTCCACGAAAGGCATACTCCGATTTTTCATATTTATTTCCACGGGTCTGTCTTCAAATTTCCCGTCTTTGAGTTGTTTTCGTAGTTTTTCTCGTGTTTTTTGGTGTCGTTCTCGCTGTTTTTCTAATGCCTCATTTGATTGTTCTTCATTCTCTAAATCAAAGGGGAATTGGAAATCAACATCTTCATCGAGATTCAACTCTTGGATGTCGTCCATATCTAATTCATCAGATTTATCATCGGATTGATTTTTTAGTGCGCGAGGCATTGGAAACAGGCAATCCAAGAGGCGTTCATCAGCGGATTCTAAAGCGGCTTCTTCAACAGCGGCGGTTTGTTCTTCTTTTACTTTACTAATAGAGAGTTCGGTAAGGTCGCGTATCATAGATTCCACATCCCGTCCGACATACCCGATTTCGGTGTATTTGGATGCTTCGACCTTTATGAAAGGAGCATCAACGAGTCGTGCGAGTCTGCGTGCGATTTCAGTTTTTCCGACGCCAGTGGATCCGATCATAATGATGTTTTTTGGAGCGACTTCATCTTGCATATCGTCAGATAGCATTTGTCGTCGTGCCCTATTTCGTAAAGCGATTGCGACACTGCGTTTTGCTTCATATTGTCCTATGATATATTTGTCAAGTTCTGCGACAATCTGCTTTGGTGTAAGTGCTTGTTCTAATGTCTTTGTTTCAACGGTTGGTTTCTCCAAAGTTTCCTCCTAAATAAACGAGTGCTTGGTCAAGTTCTATTTTGTAGATAGCGATTCGGAGATCGCTCCTACAGAATGTTTGTATTGTAGCAAAATCCCTTCCTTTCCTGCAAATTGGACTCGCTCGTAGGTTGGGTTGAACCGAAGGTGAAACCCAACATTTTCAGTATATAAAAGCGTCTCATGTCCAAATCAACGCCGAATCCACGTATGGAATTCGTCCAAATCAACGCCAAATGCGCGTGTGGCATTTGGCGGGTTTCGTACCTCTACCCGACCTACAAGAGGCTATATTGGGTTTCGTACCTCTACCCGACCTACAAGGGTTATTCGTTAGTTTCTAATGATTCGATTTCAATTTGTGCGTTTGTGTAAATGCAAATTTCACTGGTAATTCTTAATGCTTCTGCGACCACCTCCGCGGCGTTTAGTTTTGAATACTTTAATAATGCTCTGGCGGCGGAGAGTGCAATTGGTGAACCTGACCCGATTGATAGGACGTCATCATCTGGTATGATAACATCGCCTGTGCCAGAGATGAGGTATCCGTCTTTTTCATCGAGAGCGATCATTAGCGCGTCAACGCGTCTTAGAACACGATCGCTGCGCCAGTCTCTTGCGAGTTCAACAGTAGCTTTTTGTAGATTTCCTCGATACTGTTCTAATTTTTTTTCTAAGTTTTCATATAGCGTGAGTGCGTCAGAAACTGATCCTGCGAACCCGATAAGCACACGATCTTGGTATATTTTTCTTATTTTTTGTGCGCCGTGTTTTATGGCAGTGTTCCCTAATGTGACTTGCCCATCTCCGCCGATAGCGATTTGTCCATTTTTTCGGACGGCTAATATTGTTGTTGAGCGTATTCTTTTTTCATCGTTTGAGTCGTACATTTTCTTCCTAACGTATGTTTAGTGTGCGTTTGATAAATTAGATTTTATACCATATACGGTGCGGTTACAAACCGCACCTACCGGCGTAGGTGATAGTTGCGGTTAATGAAGATTAATTTAATCATTCGGTAATATCTTGACGAAATCCGGTACGGTTACAAACCGCACCTACCGGGGCAGCGGTAAATTAGAATTACCGATTTTAATAATTAAACTTCATCAAACCGATCCTACCGGGGTAGGTGATAGTTGCGGTTACAAACCGCACCTACCGGGGCAGCGGTAAATTAAAATTACCGATTTTAATAATTAAACTTCATCAAACCGATCCTACCGGGTTATTGGATGATGTTTATATGGCATAATATTTATTAGAAATGGTATTATTTTTATGCCTTTTTATCAGTTAACAATAGTAATATAAAAATTATCATATAGTTTAAAATGTTACACTTTTTGACACATTCTGTGTCATTGGGAAATTCCCTCTCCCGCCAGTGCTACACTGGGTTTAGAGGCACTTTTTTAGGAATATAAGAATTTGTGAAAATGCTGGTTTTTGTGTCGTTCTTCTTTTTTCTAAGACTATCTGATACAGACTTTTGTAATACAATTTCTAAATAATAATGTCTCATTATTGTGATATAACCTTTTAGGTTGTTCCCTATTAGATGACATCCCCATGAACCATCTATGCTGCTTTTTTTCTCAGAAATGGTATAGGTGATGCTGTTGTTGTTTTTAAGATTATTTTGAATGTATTGGATAGTCATTTGATAGTTTCCTGTTCTTTAAAAAAGTTACGAAATCGTAACTTTTTTCTGTCACCCCAATTTTAGTATAGTCGCTGTTAGGTCTGTCCCCATCTATGTTTACAGCCATTTTACGAATTTTTAATTAAAAAAACAAAAAAGTTTTCTTGGTGGATTCCTTTTCGATTCCATACAACATTTCGATTATATGATAGCGTTTCATGTCGGGTTTCGTACCTCTACCCGACCTACGAATAACTATCATTTTTTTAAGTGGTGTTTTTATTGTAATATATATAGTAACATAATAAAAACAGTGAGTCAATGGTTTATACACTTTTGCTATAAACATTCCGTTCCTACGGAACTCAAGAAAGGTCAGGATAACGCCTTGCTATAAACATTCCGTCCCTACGGGACTGAAAGACACTCCTAAAATGGAATGATCTTCTTAAGTTGACACCTATGGTTCGGTTACAAACCGAACCTACCAGGGTGGGTAAGGTGCTAAGTTGACACCTATGGGTTTCGTACCTCTACCCGACCTACGAATAACTAAGTTTGGTTTCCTCTTCGATTCCATACAACATTTCGATTATATGATAGCGTTTCATGTCCAAATCAACGCCGAATCCGCGTATGGAATTCGGCGGGTTTCGTGCCTCTACCCGACCTACGAATAACAAGATGATAGGTTTGCAGATCCTTCCTTTTTTCATGTTTGTTGTGTTTATGTTTATTTTTCTTCATTATTTTTATTGAATTGTAATTTTATTTTATAATTAGCCTAAACTTGGATTTGGTATTCTCCTGAAAATTAGAAAACTTAGGAACATGACGATCCCTAAGAATAGTCCACATCTAATGCCTGCGATTAGGGGATGTTGCTTGCCGTGAAAATAATAGGGGTATAGGGTGAATGTAAGCATGTATGTGATCGGCACAAAGATGGGAACCGATGCGATGTTCGGTATATTCTCGAGCCGTAGAGGATTCCATACCCATAGTTCTTTTCCGAGTGCATAAATAATTACACTTCCTATTGCAGCTGCGCCTCCTGTAATGATGGACGTTACAAAAGGATGTATGCCACACATCCGTAACCGATGGTAGCAGTATACATAAACTGTGCCGAATATTACCCAACTTAATATTATGGCTATTGGCGTTGTTACATTTCCGAAGAAATCGAGACTGTGGTAAACGATGAACTGTACTCTTCTTGAAAATAGCCAATCCAGCGGGAGGTAGGTTCCCGTTGTTGCACAGCCGAACAAAACACATCTTAGCAGGAGTTGGGAGGATTCATCTTCACTGTTATCAGATTTTAATCGTATGTGATATTCAAACCAGATGATTGCGAGTAAAATGTTAGGGTATAGCCACCAAATTGGTTTAATTCCGAACGATTTAACCGGAACAAAGAACAGTAACAAGAACGTTAATAGCGTTGTCAAGGCAACAGTAAAAACAGGTTTATCGGTTCTAATTTTTTTGTATTTGATTGTTGCCATATTGTCAGACGTATTGTTTTGTTTAAGGTTTACTTGAATGTGATAACGAGTTGATGTCCTGTTAATTTAGCTCCAGAAACTTTTCTCCCGACCAAACTCCGTGGAATAGCGATGTGTCGTTTGAATCCTCCGATTGTAACAATGAGTTCATCTCCCTGTTTTGTTAGATCTACTTCTTCTTTTGTCAAGAAGGGTAATTGCATGGTAAGTTGATAGACATCGTTGATTTTTTTAAATTTGTATGGACTGTCGTCGGCGAACCGTTCAGCCGGATCAATATCTGCGTATAGTATATCCCCGAGTTTACGTAGTCCTTGCTCTCCGATGATTTGATCGTCAAATAGGTTTACTTTCCATACCGGTACATCGGAGAAGTAATTATCTGCTTCTTCTATATAGTGTTGTTGTGTTTTTTTCCAGACTTCAAAGAATTCGACATCAATACCTTCGGGGAAAATACGGTTTATGATAACAGCATCAATACATAATCCGTATAGGCAGAAGTACATAAAAGCGCGTTGTGTTTCTTTGATTACGATTTTTTCGGGGTTTGTTACGAGGCGTACAGTGGTTGTTTTTGGATCTGTGAGTATTTTATCTATTCCTTCAAGTTTATCGAATAGGTTTTGTATATTTTTGAAGTATGCGTCTTTTGGTATTGGCACGGAGCTGACGGTTTCGATAACAGGACCGGCGATTTTTGCGAGGTTTCGTTCTAATTTGAAGATTCGGTTCATATACCATTCAAGAGTGGTTGGAATGCTGACAAAACGTAGGGACTCTCCCGTGGGTGCGCAATCAAGTATTATTACATCATAGGCGTTTTCTCGGACGTATTGGTTTATGTAGAGTAGGGCGCATATTTCTTCCATACCTGGGAACACTGCGATTTCTTCTGCTACGAGGGTATCGAGCCCGGAGCGGTTGAGTAGTGAGCGTAGGTAGTTATATACTTCGTCCCAGTATTCGACGATGGCTTCTTGGACGTTTATTTCTTGTATCCAGAGGTTTTCTGCGATTGGTATCTGTTTTTGGTTTGATTGTGCGATGAGTTTTTGTTCATTATCAAATGAGTCTCTGAGTGAATGTGCGACGTCAAGGGATATGACGATTGTTTTATATCCGAGTGCTGCTAATTTGATCCCTGTTGCTGCAGAGATTGTTGTTTTTCCGACGCCGCCTTTTCCTGTATAAAAGATAATTCGCATTGTCTGTGTTCCTACTCTTTATTTTGTGTTAAGTATATCCTAATGGTGATGGAATTTGCAACTATGTTAATTGGCTGTGGGCTGTCGGCTATCAGGGAATTGGCTGTCGGCTTTCAGCTTTCAGTTGTCAGATAATATGTTTAAATCGCGGAGGGCGCAGATAAGAGGTGTGTATATAATATCCTTGTGATCGTGATTTTTCTCTTTTCTTCGCTGACTGCTAACTGCTGATAGCCAATAGCTACCTCTGTCTGAATCGCGGAGGGCGCGGATGACGCGGAGAAGATGATAGGCAGATTGATAAAATATATCGATTCCCACGCAGAAGATACGGTTCGGTTAAAAACCGAACCTACCAAGGGGGAAGCGGTTACGGGAAAAACGGTTCGGTTTCAAACCGAACCTACCATGTTTCGGAATAGTGCTAATTGGCTATTTATGATATACTTTATGTAGATTTTATTTTTTACACTCAACGTTAGTGCATTGAATAAACACCGAAGGACAAAACAAACATGACCCCTAATACCAAATATCGGAGGCATCATCTTCATAAAGGTAGATTTTCAATAGAAGGTGCTTATTACCATATTGTCATATGTACACATGAACGACAGAAGATTCTCGCGATCCAAGATGTTACATCAATTATATTTGATACATTCGATTGGTTAGAGGAAAATAATAGGATTGTATGGATATGTATTATGGTCATGCCTGATCATGTCCACTCAATTATCAAACTTGGACAAGGACAGACACTCTCTAAAGTTTTACATTCTTTCAAAAGTTTTACTGCCCGAGAAATTAACAAATACCTATCCAGAATCGGACAGTTATGGCAAAAAGGATATACAGATTGGGGAATTCGGACAGAGGCAACATTATACAAAACTATCCGTTATTGCTATGAAAATCCTGTCAGGAAAGGTTTAGTTAAGAATCCAGAGGATTATCCGTATTGGCGATGTGTATATGATGTAGAGAGCGAATATAATATTTCTACACGGAAAGACGGTGCAGTGTATTTTCCACGGTAGGGGCGGTTTGGAACCGATCCAGATTTTAGAGATAAACCGAGTATACCACAAATCCCTCAGACGTCTTGTGGGTACAGAAAATTATTTATAGAATTCTTCTCACGCGGGAAACACGGTTCGGTTAAAAACCGAACCTACCAACGGTGGGTAGCGGTTGTGGGAAATTCGGGTCGGTTAAAAACCGAACCTACCGGGGGATAGGTAGGAGCGGTGAGATATCATACCACGGAGAAAATACGGTACGGTTAAAAACAGAACCTACCAAAGGGAAACAGAAAATACGGTTCGGTTAAAAACCGAACCTACCGGGGAGTGGGTAGCGGTTGTGGGAAATACGGTACGGTTAAAAACCGAACCTACCGGGGGAGTGGGTAGCGGTTGTGGGAAATACGGTTCGGTTAAAAACCGAACCTACCGGGGATAGGTAGCGGTTGTGGGAAATACGGTACGGTTAAAAACCGAACCTACCGGGGAAAGGTAGGAGCGGTGAGATATCATACCACGCAGAAAATACGGTTCGGTTAAAAACAGAACCTACCAAAGGGAAACAGAAAATACGGTTCGGTTAAAAACCGAACCTACCGGAGAAAGGTAGGACCGGTTTGCAAACGGTTCGGTTAAAAACCGAACCTACCGGTGGGAGGGGCATGGGATGGGGCTTTTTATTTTGCAGTGTTGGGTGTGGAATATATTCCTCTTCGAATTCTGACGATTTCGCCTCTGTCGACAAGGCGTTTGAGTTCGTTTTTGACGGCTTCTGGATTGCCTTCTATGGCTTTGACGAATTCGGCGGTTTTCTTATCTCCCTCAGTAAGCATGTCCAAGATTTGATCCCGGAAGGGTATGCGTAAGGGTGCGCCGCCTCTGAATTTTTGTAATAAACGGTTTGCTTGTCTTTGTGAACATCCTAAGACGCGTTCGACAGTTTCTCTGGTGGACTCGGCACTGAGTTTATCCCGTTCAGCCTCAAACCGTTCTCGTATAGCAATCGTTTCAGGGAGTGTGTTTAGATCATTGGCGATCTCAAAATCTTCCCAATCAAAAAGCATGGTTTCTGGTCTATTTGTAACGTGTGGAATGTTTACGTCGGTGATAATGATAATAGTTTTATTTTCTAATTGATCTAACTTAGCGGAATTAATGATGGTTTTAATAAAATTGACGATCATTTGTTTATATATACGGTGTAATCTTTCATCTTTATAGTGTCCTGTATCGGGATCTTTGTCATATAGGAGTGGTTTACTGTCATTGCCGTACAAAGTTTGTGCTTGTAGCCAGACATTTCCTATGGGTGGTTCAGGACACCCTGCGATCCAAATGACTTGTGATTCTTCTATGGGTTGTCGAAAATCTTGTTCAACAACCACGTTAGAAATAAAGTAGTTTTCCGTATTCCTGACAAAATTGACATTCTGTGTCTTCACCAATTCCTTTATTTGCTTGAGTGCAGCAGCATAGGAGATAACGGTATGTCTAATGTTGGGATCTTTTTCGATTTCAGCTAAGATACGAGCGAATATCCGTCCGCCGATGTTTGTTAGACCGATGACATCCCAGTTCCCGCGAGCGTTTAAGAGTATTTCGCGTGCATACAAACCTGTGCGTATCTGAAAAATTCTGTTTCCTTTCTTCCAAGTCTTAGGTTTTATGAACCGGAATTCAATCTTCTCATCAGGAAATAATCTCTGAATTTGTTGTTGAGTTAGGGAGGTGGTGGTGATAATGAGTTGTTTGATTGATGGATGTATCGTTGTTGTCCACCTGAATAGCAAGACGTCTTCATGCCATAGAATGCGTACATCTTCATTACGCGAGTAGTAATTGAAGAAATGCTTGAGTTGGTGCCAAATTGTCCAGTTTGGATTTTTACAGACAGTCGGAAAATCTTCAATATGGTCAACCGTATCCGTCTTCAATATACCGAACTCAATAGCCTGTGTCATAGACATTGGAATTTTCATGTCCGTATTCAGTTGAAAGAATTTTAGATTAAGGACGGGCAGTTCTCGTTGAATTAGCTGGTTTTGTGTTTCGTGGTTTATGGGTAAATAAGCCGTAGCACCGCCTTTGAATTTTATAGTAAACTTTGCTAATTCTTGCCCTGTGTCAGGATCAACATATCCGGGTTCTGTAACTTGACATGTAACATTAATTTGTTGCATTTGTCTGACGATTTCTTCTTCTTGCCATTCAAAAGCCTGTACGGTTGATCGGATACGTTTAATTGTATCGCTATAGTACATATTATTGGGTTGAAATGCGTTCATTAAGAAATTGGCGAAGTTTCCCAAAACCTCGCCACGCCAATTTAGTATCCACTCCTGCAATCTCTTTATAGAAAGTTCAGCAGTATTCGTTTGATTCTGTATGATCGGTTCAAGGAGTATATTCAGTCTTTGGGTATTGTCAAGTTGTTTGAGGCGTTGCGTTTCTGAGTTTGTTGATTCTGAACTGAAAAAGAGTTGTGTATCCGTTAGGAGTTGTACTTTTGTTTTTTGTAATAGTTGGTGTTGCGCTAAATATCCGTCTTTTTGGCAGGTGGTGTATACGGGACAGTGTGGACAGATATGTATGTTTGGATCGCCGCCTTTTCTCTCGAGGGTATCGCATCGTTGTGCGTCTTCACAGACGTTTCCATTTTTAAATGGATGTTTCATCCGTTCGTCAATGGGAATATTCTGAACTTTTTCCCATAGGTGCATGCGCGGTTTAAATCGTGCGAAGTTCTGTGTATTTGTATCTTTAAAGTGTTCCTCTACCATATCTACCAAACGTTCATGTTCTACATTTAGACATACTGGCGTGTTATCCGATAATATCGTTTTTATGAGTTTATTATACTGAGGAAAAGTATCCGTTTGTAGGACAAGTATGTGTGTGTTGCTGTTCAAAAAGTCTTGAATATCATTCTTACTAAAGGTTTTGAGTTGATCAGTTTGATTTGGTTGTTTTTTAAGGGTTGTTTTGGGTCGTTTTATAGTCAAAGGACTCAGTTTTTGTTGGCGTATATCGTTGTAAATATCGGTATTGCGTTGTGTATTTGTAGGTTGTAATTTAATAATCCCTGTATCATCCCAGATATCGGTGATTGGTGTTGCTTCGATGGGTATATCGAATTCAGGTGTAGAAGCGCGGACCCATACGATTCTGTCGCGTTCCCATAAAGAGACGTGCTTATTTGTATCATTATTATGGATGGGTGTCATTTGGTGAAACCCGTTTTTTTCTTGTAGATAGATAAAATCGCGTCTTAGAAATGCTTCTTTTGCGAGGTCAAGTTTATGTGAACCGAGTGATATGGGTGAGATATAGATTTCATCAATCTGGTTGTTGCTATCCTCAATCGTGGTAGATTCAGGTTGGTGCAGAATATTCCGTAGGGTATCAATGGGTTTAAATAGGGCATCTTTTGAAATAATGGGTGGGTCTAATAGGTTCCCCATGATAATCTCGTAGCGTGCATCCCACCGACTAAACCCCTTTTCGCCTAAAACTTCAATGTATACAGTTTCACCATTTTTTGTTTTTTTATATATATAGAATTTATCATCTTTTAAATAGGGATGAAGGTAATTGGGAATTCGATAAGAGAAGCGTAGATCACCAGATTTTGTCAATGTTAGGAGCGGGTTGACGACAGCCTTTGCGAGTGCAGTGACACAATCTATAACAATTTTTGGTGCGTCACAGAGCGCTTCGTATTTAATAACGACGTCGTGCCATTGTGCGCCGTGTTGTTCAGAGGGGATACCCGTATATATTTGAATTCCCCATGATTCTCTCCATCTTCGTAGTCTCCAATCTTCCCATCCTTGCGGTTTTTGATATCTATAGGGTGCATCATAAGTTCTTGGACCGCGGTCATTTCCTGGTGCGCGTCCTATCGGCATAAAGGAGATATTTGCTTTTTCTAATGCATAGTGTGTTGTGGAGTATCCGTGTGCGCAATGGACGGTATGCTCGTACGGAAATCCTTTTTTATGTGTGGCGGCGACGATAGTTGTTTTTCGCTGTCGGAGTGGATTCTCGCGTCGTTCTTGGCAACGTTCAATAATGTTTTTTAATGAGTTCATAGTATATTGTAGGTTAAGAATTTAAGTATTAATGTAAGTATGGTAGATAAATATATATGGTATCAATTGTATCATAACGCTTTTCTTACTGCTACTTAAATCTGAAGGATGGAAGGAGGGAAGGATGGAAGGGGTTTTTGTGTGTATGGTGGTTTTTTGTCTGAATCGCGTTTTTTTGTCTGAATCGCGGAGGGCGCGGATGACGCGGATGTACGCGGATAAGAGGGTTTCTGTGTTATTCACGGTTTCTGACAAAAATTCGGAGCGGTTACAAACCGCTCCTACCTTACTATTGGCTACGCTGACTGCTGATGATTGATGGCTACTTCTGTCTGAATCGCGGAGGGCGCGGATGACAAAGAATGAACTTTCTTATATAGAATAGACGTTTGTTCTTTAGCAAAAATATTGAATGTTACCAAATGCCTCTTATCCGCGTAATTCTGTGTCATCCGTGTTATCCGCGATTCAGACATCAGAGCGGTTTATCCAGCTGAATGCGTTAGATTGAAACTTATACACCTTTCGCTCCGAGAATCAACGCCGAATCCGCGTATGGAATTCGTCCAAATCAACGCCAAATGCGCGTATGGCATTTGTCGGGTTTCGTTCCTCTACCCGACCTACAAGAGTTGTAGAAATCGCTCCTACCAAGGGTGGTGGAGAAGAGGGTTGGCTTTACCAGAGGGGGTTGCCGATTGTGACAATCTGATTGCGGTCTGGACCGACTGAGATGATGGGGATGGGTACATTTAGGTAGTCTGAGACAAATTTTATGTAGGATTGGGTGGGTTGCGGGATGTCTTGGGCTGTGCGTGCTTCTGTTAAGGGTTGCTGCCAGCCGGGTAGTGTTTCGTAGATGGGTTCGCATTCTTCTAATGCTTTTAGACTACTGGGGAATGTTGTTGTCTGTTTGCCTTTGTGGCGATAGGCTACACAGACTTGTAATTCAGATAGGGTATCGAAAACATCGAGTTTGGTGAGGACGATCCCTGTGAATCCATTGATTTGTGTTGCATATCGGAGGGCGACAAGGTCGAGCCATCCACATCGTCGTGGTCTTTGTGTCGTGGCTCCGTATTCTTTTCCGATATTGCGTATTTCTTCATCTAAGTCAGGTGGCATTTCTGTGGGGAAGGGACCGCCACCGACGCGTGTTACATAAGCCTTGGATACGCCTAATACCTGATCTATGGCTTTTGGTCCTATTCCGAGACCTGTACATACGGCACCTGCTGTACAGTTTGAAGAGGTTACATAGGGATATGTGCCGAAATCAATATCTAACATTGTGCCTTGCGCGCCTTCAAATAGGATGCGTTGTTCGGTAGCGATAGCCTGGTGCATATAGGCGACTGTATCGGTAACAAAGGGTGCGATGCGTTCGGCATATTGGTAGTAGGATTCGACTAAGGTGTGTCGTGTTATTCCGCCACTCTCAAGTGCATCTGCTTTGGTTTCAAGGTTATAGTCCAGTTTCTTTTGAAAGTTGTCAAATTCGAGGAGATCGCCGACGCGTATACCGGCGTGTCTGTTCATTTTGTCTGAATATGTGGGTCCGATACCGCGAGAGGTTGTGCCGATTTTTGTTGCGCTTCCCATCTGTTCATACTGTTCGACAAGTTTGTGGTATGGCATGATGAGATGTGCGCGATCACTTATTTTTAGGTTGTCGCTGTTGACTTCGACCCCTTGTTCTTGTAATCCATCAATCTCACGAAAGAGTGTTTCTAAGTTGATGACAACACCGTTTCCGATAACATTTACGGTGTTGGATCTGAGGATACCGGATGGTATGAGATGGAGTATGAAGGTTTTATCGCCGAGAACGATGGTATGTCCGGCATTGTCGCCGCCTTGATAGCGTGCGACGACATCGGCATGTTCAGCGAATACGTCTGTGAGTTTACCTTTGCTTTCATCACCCCATTGGGCGCCTAAAATGACTATGTTGGACATTTGTTTTTGTTTTGGTTATTATAGTAGATTATGTAAATAAGTAATCGGGAATCGGAATCCAATCATACCAATGATCGGGGATCGGAATCCCCTCCTACCAAATCGGGAATCGGAATCCAATCCTACCAAATCGGGGATCGGAATTCCACCATACCAGATCGGGGATCGGAATTCCACCATACCAATGATCGGGGATCGGAATCCCCTCCTACCGTTTTGAGAATTGGAATCGTGCGCGTGCGCCTTTTTGTCCGTATTTCTTTCGTTCGACCATGCGTGGGTCGCGCGTGAGGAAACCTGCTTTTTTGAGCGTTGGTTTTAAGGATTCGTCGGCTTTCACGAGTGCGCGTGCAAGTCCGTGTGATATTGCGCCTGCTTGTCCTGTGTTTCCTCCGCCGCGTACATTTACATGGACAGCATATTCACCTGTTCGTTCGGCGTGCTCTATGGGGTGTTTTGCTTCCTGTACGTGGTCTGACCGGTCGAAATACTCATCAATCGGTTTTTTGTTTACGATGAAACCGTCTTCACTGCCGGGGATAATTCGAACGCGTGCGACTGATGTTTTTCGTCTTCCTGTTCCCCAATATTGTTCTATTGCCATTTATTCCTCGTATAGTAAAATTTAGAATTAATTTTGCAATCAACGCCGGGGCGGTTACAAACCGCCCCTACCGTGGGATGTTTTAGTTTTAATTTTACAATCAACACCAAGGCGGTTACAAACCGCCCCTACCGTGGGATGTTTTAGTTTTAATTTTGCAATCAACGCCGGGGCGGTTACAAACCGCCCCTACCGTGGGATGTTTTAGTTTTATTTTTACAATCAACACCAAGGCGGTTACAAACCGCCCCTACCGTGGGATGTTTTAGTTTTATTTTTACAATCAACACCAAGGCGGTTACAAACCGCCCCTACCGTGGGATGTTTTAGTTTTATTTTTACAATCAACACCAGGGCGGTTACAAACCGCCCCTACCGTGGTTACAAACCGCCCCTACCGTGGTTACAAACCGCCCCTACCGTGGTTTCAAACCGCCCCTACCGTGGTATGTAAGTGTATGTTTATATGAAGTTATGAGAAAGTCAACACTTCTGGTTCTTGTGCTTGGTGGGGATGATTTGGACCGGCGTATACTTTCAATCCTTTCATTAATTTTGCCCCGAGACTGTTTTTTGGGATCATACCTTTGACAGCGGATGTGATAACGTATTCGGGTTGGCGTTGTATTTGTTCACTGAGTGTTCTGTATTTGTCGCCGCCGGGGTATCCACTATGTCTGAAGTATGTTTTCTGTTCGGCTTTATTTCCTGTAACGATGATTTTCTCAGCGTTTGTTACGATGACACGATGTCCTAAATCCGCGTGTGGTGTAAAGTTTGGGTCGTGTTTTCCTCTGAGTATTTGTGCGATTTGTGTTGCTAACCGTCCTAATATTTTCCCTTCCGCGTCGACGACGTACCATTTTATGTCTTTGTCGGATTTTGGGAATTTGGTTTTTGTTTTCAATATCATTAGTTCTTGACCTTTTGGATAAGGTTGTATTCCTATCTTTATGATGTTCACATGTGTGACTGTATTATACTATATTAAAATGGGGTTGTCAAAATTAATTGGCTGGTGGGTGTTAGCTGTCAGCAGTCAGCTTTCAGCAGTCTGAATCGCGGAGAGCGCGGATGACGCGGAAAAACGCGGATAAGAGGGGTTTGGGATATTCACGGTTTCTGACTTGACGAAATCCGGTGCGGTTACAAACCGCACCTACCGGGGCAGCGGTAAATTAGAATTACCGATTTTAATAATTAAACTTCATCAAACCGCACCTACCAGGGGTGGGAAGCGGGGGCAGGAAATCCGGGGGTGGTGATAGCTGATTGCAAAGCAAAAAGCGATAGGTCTCGTAGTTTGGTACGAGACCTATCGCTAAGATCATGGGGATTAGGTTTGTGAGGTATTCTACAATAAGAGTGCTGTAAATAACGGGGAGAATACAGCGGTCTCTTATTGTAGAATATTGTTTAGATAGATTCCTCAATCGGGACTCTGCAGTGTCCTATCGTTGAGGAGAACGGTTAAATTATCCCTGAAATTTAACCCTATTGTACCTCTTTAATATCGCCCCACGTTGTTGTGGCTTTACCTACGGCTGAGATATAACCTTTCAACTTTGTGGTTTGGAGCGTTTGACGCTCACCGGCGAAGGATACGTCTTCAATTTGATAGTAGTAAACGACACCGGGTTTTGCTGTAGCATCGACCCATTTATATGTGTTCCGTTCACCTGTTGTTCCATTACCTTGGATCATTTCGGCGTTTACCTGCTTGAACTCACCGTTCCGTGTATCACTACGCAGGATGTTAAATCCAGCGTTGTCAAGTTCAGATTCGGTTGTCCAACGGATAACGACTTCGCCATTTTCCAGTTCTGGACGGAAGTGTGACAATTCAACTGGCAGTGGTTGTCCAACGGTTTGACCCGGTGTTGCGATATCATCTGTATGTCCATAATAGACATAATCGATCAGATTTGTTCTTGGATCTTCACTGGAAAGTATCCAAGATGACATCATTTTACCATCACCTATACCGTGTACTTTGTTATTGGTACGAGCGACAGAACTACGGCTTCCATCTTCACCAACGGCATCTGGCCACATCCACATCGGCATATCAAACTGCTCATTATCACCACGACGATCTCTTGGATTCGGAGCGGCAAGGTTACCGATGTCTTCAACAAGTTGCCATTCATTCATTTTATTGGTGTCATGTGCATTCGCTTGAAGTATAATTCTGAATCCGAATGGATTAATGACATCAGAATTCGCATTCGTCATACCAAAAGTGCCTCTATGGGTTGGGAATAAACTAAAGATATCGCTTGTAGGAAGATGAACTTCCTGTCGTGGTCCCTTACGAGAAGTAATCAAAACGGTACCATTGGGTTTGATTTTCAAGTTTCTCAAAAGGACACTTGCTACACCTTTACCTGCCCATCCGCCATCTTCAAACTCGTCTTTATCCGCGTGATTTATGATGGTAAGACGCCAGTTATGTAAGTCAGCACCTTCACTATTAGAAGAATTACGAAGTTCAATCCACTGTGGTAATGAACCGTTTCTTGCATCAGCGTACATAATTTCACTGATATAAACAGCAGTTGTGATTGTAGCACCGGCACCGTGTAATGCGCCGTTATTATAACCGGGTGTTCCACCGTGCATATTAGTAGTTGCAACACCGCGTCGATAGCCAACACCTGTCCAACCTACATCACGGAAAGCGGCTCTATCATCCTGATTCTTATTCTCATGAGCGCCTACACCACTACGACCGTCATTCGTTGTAAGATACTGACGACGATGGACAGTGTTCACTTTGAAACTATTTCTGTCCGTGAATGGATTACCAAAGCCGTGAAGTGGAAATACACCTGTGTTTGATACTGCATTGGGGTAACCGTTTCTTCCTACTTTATCACTCCATCCAGCAACATCCACAACTTTATCCAAATCAGCGTTCCCAGTTTCAGCGACACCGTGGTCATTATGTGCACCAGATCGATGTCCTTCATGGTTGTCTGGTCTACGAACAATCAGAATAAAATTACCATCATCGGGTAAGTCTAATCCACCAAACACTTTATAACGAACAGTACTATTTGGTGTACCGGGTTGCTGTTCTTCGGCAGTTTTATCTACATTATATCCAGTAGCAGCAATCGGATGATTAGGATCGTCAGCAGGATCGGTACGGAGTAAGAGAAAAACTTCACCCGCAGCGACTTGAGCATTATTGTTATTATCAAACTGGATCATTGCCTTATCGCTATCATCAGCATTACCAGCAACGATTGAAATCAGGTAATTACGAAGGTTGATATTACCACCTGAGTTATTACGCAATTCAATCCAATCGTGACTACTACCAGTAAGATTTCCAACTTCGTTGATGTAAATATTATCACTTGCGACACTTGTACGAGCGGCTCTGATATGTGGTTGCACATCAACAACTGCGTTATTCACACGACCGGGTGTACCAAGATACTGAAATACAACATCAGTTTCATCCGTTCTTGTTGTGCGTGCAGTGAGGTAAGCGGATGTAGATGCGCTCCAATGACCAGCGTTTCTGCCGTCACGGTTATCGTACCTTGAACCATCAGCATTCTCATACTTGGCTTTTTTGTCAGGTAGAATTCGTCCCATTGAGGCAAAGTCTACACCAGCGACACTATTACCACTGTTACCCTTTACTTGCCAAGCTTGACCACCAGGACGATTGTTGAAGAAGTTTGTAACAACATCAAGGGTAGGATTAGAAAGATTACCTGTTAGTGCGGAATCGCTGGTAATATCTCGTCCTGTTTTCCATGATAAGACAACTTTCGCAACACCATCATCACCTTCTACAGTCTCATCAGCATCTGTCGCGGGATCATCGGCTACAGCCTCAACCATTTTGTTGAGGTTATGGAGTTCAATCCATTGTCCAGCTTGTTCCATATCTTCGTCACCTAAGTGTCCAGCGTCAATACCCCACATGATTTCACTGATACCAACAGAACCGTGTCGACGATCTTTTGTTTGCGCTGCAGACTCAGTTAAGATGAGTGCACCACCGCCACCTTTACCGAGAATAACACCTTGATTACCAGTATAGAAGAGTCTTTCTAAATTCGGCATTCCAGCCCATTCAACGACGGTAACATCCCTACGGAACTGTATACCTTTAGTAGTCGTATCGCTCATGTTTCTCACGACAACAACGTGACTTTCGGGTTGAATTGTGATAACACCGCTGCTTGTATCTGTGGCAACTTCATCTAAAGGTGCAGCAGCAACTGTAATCATAAACATTATTGTATCAGAATCAGTTCCATCACTAACCATATAGGTATATGTAGTTTGTGCCATCATTGCTGTTGGTGTTCCAGAAAGCACACGAGTTGTAGCATTGAACATTATACCTGCAGGTAGATCTGGAGTTATGGTATAAGTTAGGGTATCACCACTATCCGCATCTGTCGCGGCTGGTAATGTGACGTCTGTTATAGCAGTGCCTGCTGTTGCCATTATATTTGAAATAGTGTTAGCTCCAAAATCAGGCGCATTATTTACCGTTGGAGCTACTACTGCTGCCAATTTAACCATGTGTCTCACAGGTGTGCCTGCATTACCCGATCTGTCAACAGGTGTGATGGTAATTGTGGCTTCTGCCCCCTGAGCTCTTGGTGTGTCGTTTGGCATAATTTGAATAAGATAATCCGTCTCATCCATATCTGTATCTGCGGTATCAACAGCAGTAGCACTTTGAGTGGCATTCACACCCACCCGCACTACTGTTAGTGTGTCATCAACCATTACATTAGCCATTGTAAGAGCTGGACCACTACCATCAACAGCAGTGTTATTGGTACCATCAGTAGCAGGGTCATCAATAACAGTGACACTGAGATAGAAAGCTTCATCCCATATGGTATTCTCATCTACTTCTGGGGCGGCAAAATCACTGGGGGTTGCTACGGGTCTCACTGTACCAATAGTTGCTGCTGGTGCCGTATCATCGTAATAAACCCTCGCTGTGCCATTACCTGGAACATTAACAGGATCATCAGGATCAGCAGCTAAAGCATAAGCAGCAACAAGATTGACAATGGTATTTTCTGAAGCGATAGCACTGCCAAGAGTTGAACGAACCATTACCATATTAGTGCCGCTAACACTTACAACTTGTAAACTTGCTGAATTAGGAGCAACTAAATTAACATCACTTATATGAAGTGGAGCACTTGGGGCCCCATGACTATCCGCCATAGCAGCTTCAAAATCAAACATTATAGTTGCTATGTTGTTTGTAAAATCCACGTAATAGTTGGGAGTGTCGAGTTTTCTCAACTTTGGAATCAAAGTTAAGGTTGTCGACGCAAGTGTTGCACCGGTACCACCAGCTGGAAAGCGTACACGTTGATATGTTGTTGTGACTCCTGCGGTTGCTTTTGCAACCCGCACTGCAATAACTCTACCAACGACAGCTGCAATGTTACCTTGAGACGTGATTGGCGGTCCAGCATCTTCTGCAAAAGTACTAATATCAGCATCAGCTACTACGCCTCCACTTGGCTCTACAGCAGTAACGGTTACGGTATCACCTGTAGCAATTCCACCAACCGTAACTCTCCAACCCGGATCGTCAGCTGTACCATTATCATCTCGATCTGCTGACCATGTGGCTTCGATTGTCACCTGTGCCATTGCTGGCAGTGCCGCAAAGGCAAGTGCAAAGATCAAAATAAAACATACTAAGGAAAATGTCGATTTATTTGACAATCGCATTACTTATTTTCTCCTTATAGAAATATTAAATTCAAGTTAAGATTCAGGGAATTTTAATCCTTTATATCTAAATCTTCTAAATTCTCAAATACCAAATATTTGATATTTGCTTTGTATAAAAACAGGGATAACCTGTTTATCTATCTTTTAATGACTACCGCATTCTGAATTAGACAAAAGGGGAAATTTGTCTATGTGAATCAATTTACGGTGGTCAATCATCCTCGCATTTTGAATTGTTGAAGCAGTTCCGATTTTGTGTTTCAGGTTTGCTTCGTTCCAATCCACAAGATCTTCAAACCTAATGTTGCAGATGGTGTTTAGCACCGTTATCTGCGAACGTGACAATTATTATAGGTTAATAATAATATAATGTCAAATATTTTTTCTATTGTTTATGTATGTAACAGTAGAAATGGGACTTCAAGTGCGTAAAATATCTGTTTTTTGCGTTGTGTGTATGCTTTTCTGTATCTGTTCTATACACGGGATCGGCAGTGCCGTTGTTTGAAGTCTCCCAATGAACTTGCATTCATTTTAACATTATTTAAAAAATTAATCAATAATTTTTTTGCGTTTTATAGTTTATCACGCAGAATTGTTGATTATTATACAACATTGTACGTTTTATGTCAAGCGATAATTACAAAAAACATACGCCTCTGTGTAAAAAGCATATTTTAGGGTATGTGTTTTTGTATGCTAACATTCCCGTATTATACATTATATATACGTTGTATGTCAAATAATGGATACAAAAAAGTTTGAAAAAGTTTTATTCTCACTCTGTAGGAGGGGATTCCGCTCCCCGATCTTCTCTTGTGGTATGATTGTATTCCGCTCCCCGATCCCCTCTTCTGTAGGAGGGGATTCCGCTCCCCGATCTTCTCTTGTGGTATGATTGTATTCCGCTCCCCGATCCCCTCTTGTGGTATGATTGTATTCCGATCCCCGATCTTCTCTTATATTTTATATATATTATGAAGATTAATTTATTCATTCGGTTATATACGGGCGTGGCTTTTTATATTTAATTTGGTTGCCCCTACTCTTCTGTAGGAGGGGATTCCGATCCCCGATCTTCTCTTATATTTTATATATATTATGAAGATTAATTTATTCATGGGGTAATATACGGGCGTGGCTTTTTATATTTAATTTGGTTGCCCCTACGATAACGAGAGAAGGATTGGGATTGGAATCCGTTCCTGAAGATCGGGGATCGGAATCCGCTCCTGAAGATCGGGGATCGGAATCCCCTCCTACCGAAGAGGGGTTTTGTCCAGAAGATTAATGGGATTGGAATCCGTTCCTGAAGATCGGGGATCGGAATCCCCTCCTACCGAAGAGGGGTTTTGTCCAGAAGATTAATGGGATTGGAATCCGTTCCTGAAGAATCGGGGATCGGAATCCGTTCCTGAAGAATCGGGGATCGGAATCCGTTCCTGAAGATCGGGGATCGGAATCCCCTCCTACCGAAGAGGGGTTTTGTCCAGAAGATTAATGGGATTGGAATCCGTTCCTGAAGAATCGGGGATCGGAATCCCCTCCTACAGAAGAGGGGTTTTGTCCAGAAGATTAATGGGATTGGAATCCGTTCCTGAAGAATCGGGGATCGGAATCCCCTCCTACAGAAGAGGGGTTTTGTCCAGAAGATTAATGGGATTGGAATCCGTTCCTGAAGAATCGGGGATCGGAATCCCCTCCTACAGAAGAGGGGTTTTGTCCAGAAGATTAATGGGATTGGAATCCGTTCCCCGATCTTCTCTTCTCTATTGACAATAAATCCAAATCATGGAATAATCTACATCAAATTTACACATTGGAATGGAAAATGAACCAAATCCCTAAGAAAGGACATCATCAATTACGAAAGGGGAGAAAATCTATAGCGGGAACATATTACTCAATTACAATTGCTACGAATGATAGAAGGTCTATCCTAACGAAACCAGACATTCCTGAGATTATTTTTAAATGCTTAAATTGGCTCGAAACAGAGAAATATCTCAAATGGATGTGTATCATGGTTATGCCCGACCATGTTCATATAGTTTTTAAACTTGGAGATAAACGAACTCTATCTCAAGTCATTTATTCATTTAAACGGTTTACAGCTAACCAAATAAATATACATCTGGGACAAAAGGGGCAGGTCTGGCAGGATAGTTATCATGACCATGGGATTCGTAAGGATGAGTCCTTGAAAAAGATTATCCGCTATTTATATGAAAATCCTGTAAGAAAAGATATGGTAAAAAATCCAGAGGATTACCCATATTGGCGATGTAAATATAAAATGTAAGTCTAAAAAGTTCGGGGATCGGAATCCCCTCCTACCGAAGTTCGGGGATCGGAATCCCCTCCTACCGAAGTTCGGGGATCGGAATCCGTTCCTGAAGATCGGGGATCGGAATCCCATCCTACCGAAGATCGGGGATCGGAATCCGTTCCTGAAGATCGGGGATCGGAATCCGTTCCTACAGAAGATCGGGGATCGGAATCCCCTCCTACCGAAGATCGGGGATCGGAATCCCATCCTACCGAAGATCGGAAAACATTCAAAAAAACAACAAGAATGCCCAAACAAAAAATCCGGCACCCTTGTTGTTTCTGGTATATATTATTAAAATGTATTACTGCGTGCGAATTCACGCAACCGCAGATGCACTCATATTTCTGATACCTTTTTTATTAACCATCTCCCCAGGATCATACCCACGCCGAACCAGCTCCCCAAATAATATCTCATCCGCCGCCTCTCCTACGGATGTAGAAATATTCCCTTTCGGCTTATCTGCCATCAAAGACATCGCTTCGCTTGCCTGTCTCAGTTTCGTGTAATTCACACCGAGATAACTTTGTGTCGTCTTAACGTCGTTATGACCGAGCATCTCACGAACCGTGTAAATATCGTTGGTCTGTTCATAAAGACGTTGCGCATAACTTTTACGCATAGAATGTGTAGCAAGCTTACCGTTCAATCCGGCTTTCTTAAATGCATCCTTTAATATAAGGTGTGCAGATTTACGTGTCATCGGTTGTGTCCCCTGTCCGTTCCGAGACGGAAAAAGAGGACGTGACATAGTAAGTGGCACCCCATACTGTTCCTGATGCCACTTGATAATTTCTTGAATCGCCAGAATACCATCAGAATTCATCGGCACCGCGCGCGATGTCTCTTTCCCTTTGACAATAGATCTGTCAAAAAGCAGATCCGTAACAGGTGCATCGTTCTGATAGACATCTCTGAGTCGCAGCCCCAACAGCTCAGAAATCCGTCCACCGGTAGAAACGCCGAGTAAAAACAGACATCTATTCCGTATAGCAAAAGTGCCATCAAAACATGTTAGAACTCGACGTATTTCATCGTTCATGAGAGGTCTTGTACCTTTCATGGACACCTCCAAATTATAGTTTATACCATTACCTAACCCGGTAGGTGCGGTTTGTAACCACGGTGAATGCCTAAATGGCATTCATACCGTTGATTCGGATCTCCCCGGTAGGTGCGGTTTGTAACCACGGTGAATGCCTAAATGGCATTCATACCGTTGATTCGGATCTCCCCGGTAGGTGCGGTTTGTAACCGTACCGAATTATTTAGAAATGATATTATTATAATACAGCAGTATATGCTGTATATGTTGGTTTATACGTTTTAATATATATGCGTGTTGCAAGATAATTAGCAATGGTAGGGACATACAAACGCTATCCTAATCATACTTCAAGACACATGTCCCGAGTACGTTAGAGTTCCATATTAATCCCCCACGCCTTAGACTGGCGTTCCGAACCCCAGCCTTTCCTCTCTCCAGTAAGCGGGAACACCAATTCCCAACCAACGATCCCTATCATCTGATCATTGTAAATCAACAGCAAATATATGATCATTCATTTATAGATACATCATATTAAGATATATGACTTTTTATTAAAGTTTTTCTAACTTTAATATGACCTGTTACAGGCATATTTATTAACAAGCATAAGTATTACACGCCTACAATTCAATATTTCGGTATATGAATGTGATGTAATTCCCCTTTTGTCATGTTCAGACATAGTTAATATAACGAGTGGTCAAAAGATAGGTTAACAGGTTATCCCTGTTTTTATAATACAAACCAAATATCAATATTCGATATTTGAGAATTTAATAGATTTAGATATACAGGATTAAAATTCCCTGAATCTTAAC
The DNA here is from genome assembly GCA_003635315.1 of Candidatus Poribacteria bacterium. Classification (GTDB taxonomy): domain Bacteria; phylum Poribacteria; class WGA-4E; order WGA-4E; family WGA-3G; genus MSPOR6. The sequence goes on along the minus strand of PYJD01000043.1, from coordinate 40,909 downwards.
TTGAATTTAATATTTCTATAAGGAGAAAATAAGTAATGCGATTGTCAAATAAATCGACATTTTCCTTAGTATGTTTTATTTTACTATTGGCATTCGTTGCGATGCCCGCGATGGCTCAGACAATCACCGCTACATGGACTGCGGATTTAGATGATGACCCCGCAACAGATGACCCAGGATGGGACGTTACTATTGGTGGTCTTTCTGATGGTGGTACCACTGATAACACCGGAGATAACGACGATCCAACCGTTACGTTTTTAGATGTTAATGGCACTGCGGCAGCTGCCGCTACTGATGTTGGTGGTACTACTGTTGTTGCTGGTTTTGCTCAAGTAGCAGATGGTGCAACTACATCTGAAGGTACAATTGCAGCTGCCCTTGGTTTACAAATTGCAGTGCAGGTCGCAGTATCAGATGACGGTGGAACCACAACCACAATGTACCAACGTGTAACCTTTCCAGTAGCAGGTCCTAATGCGACACCTGTATCAATGGACTTGGTTTTGCTTCCAAAGTTGATGGATCTTACCACTTCTCAGTATTACGTATCATATAATAAAGAAGTAACTGTGACATTTGATTTTGAAACTCCGGTGGCTGATAGTACTTTTGGTACCCCGAGTGCCCCGCTCCACATAAGTGATATCACACTTGCTAATGATGCTGGATTACAAGTTGTAAGACTTATGGGAACGAATCAAGTAGTACTTCGTTCAAATCTTGCTGCTGGTGCTACCTCAGCAAGTAGCACAGTAGATCTTGGTGCTGCTTATGCCCAGCCAGCAGATCCAGTAACAGACGGTCAAGCATCAGTTATCTATGATGATACGGCACCGACCGTAACTAATACCCCCGGCACTAATGTCCCTACTATCGATGCACCTCCTGGTTCCCCCACTCCCCCGGATGGTGTATGGGGTGGTGATTTCCCTGTTTTCATTCTCACTTTCTCTGTATCGGATGACGGCACTGGTAGTGGATTACCAGACGTAAATCCTGTCAGAATTGAAACAGACCGTTCTAAACTTGAAGTAGGTCCTGTGGGATTGGGTATTCAAGACGATACTACTACTGACACTGAATATCTTGTTAGAATAACACCGAAAGCTGATCGAGTTACATCAGCTGGAGAAGACGTTATTATCACCATCGTACCTATTGATAACGCTGGTAACGAAGGTAGTTTTTCTACTTCAGTTAAGTTGACAGAAGTATTAGCTCCACCACCACAGCCAAATCGTGCACCTGACTTTGGCGCTAACACTATTGCAGACATAACAGCAACAGTAGGTACTGCTATATCACAGGTTTTACCTGCTGCGGTTGATCCGGATAGTGGTGATACCGTAACTCATAGCATAACACCGGCTTTACCTGCAGGTATAACATTCACTGCTGGTACTCGTATGCTTGCTGGTACACCAACAGCAATGATGGCACAAACACAATATACCTATACAGCTACAGATGGTGATGGTGCAACTGATACATTGATGTTTATGATTACCGTTAATGCTGCGCCAGTTACACCTTCTTTAGATGAAGTTGAGTCAGCGACCAGCAGTGCTGTTATTACAATTGAACCCGAAGATTTCGTTGTTGTTGTGCGAAACATGAGCGCAATGAACAATAAGGGAATACAGTTCCGTGATGATGTTACCGTCGTTGAATGGTCAATGATGCCGGATTTAGAACGACTCTTCTATACAGGTAATCAAGGTGTTATTCTCGGTAATGGTGGCGGTGGTGCGCTCATACTCAATGAATCCGCAGCACAAGACGCTGATCATAATCGTCGTGTTGGTTCTGTCGGTATCAGTGAGATCATGTGGGGTATTGACGCTGGACACTTAGGTGACCAAAGCCAAGAAAAATCTGGACAATGGATTGAACTCCATAATCTCAACGCAATGGTTGAGGCTGTAGCCGATGATCCTATGACAGATGCTGATGAGACTGTAGAAGGTGATGATGGTGTCGCAAAGGTTTATCTAACCTGGAAAACAGGTCGTGATATTACCGACGATTCCGCAATAACAGGTAATCTTGCAAATCCCACACTTGATGTTGTTACAAACTTCTTCAACAACCGTCCTGGCGGTCCTGCATGGCAGGTAAAAGGGAACAGTGGTAATAGTGTCGCAGGGGTAGACTTTAAGTCAATGGCACGGATTCTACCACACGAAAGATCCGCTTATGCCAATGCTGATGGCGCAAGATACGATAACCGTGACGGCAGACACAAAGATCATTGGAAGGCTTCCGATACAGCTTACATCACTGCACGCACAACAAGAACTGATGAAACTGATGTTGTATTTCAGTATATGGGTACACCGGGTCGTGTGAATGACGCATCCGTTGATGTGCAACCACATATCAGAGCAGGTCGTACAAGTGTCGCAAGTGATGATGTTTATATCAACGAAGTTGGAAACAACAGCAATGATATGTACGATTGGATTGAACTTAAAGGTGCTGCTGGTAAAAACCTGCGGAATTACCTCATCTCAATCGTAACAGATAATGATTCAGATGACGTGTTGGTTCAGTTTGATAACAACGATAACGCCAAAATTGCTGACAATGGCGTATTGCTTATACTTCGATCTGATCCTGCAGACGATCCTGATCATCCAATTGCTGCTACTGGATACAATGTAGATAAAACTGCCGAAGAACAGCAACCCGGTACATCAACCAGTCCTGTTCGCTATAAGGTCTTTAGTGGCGGTACACGTGGCGCACTAAACTTGCCAAATGATGGTAAATTCATTCTGATTGTCCGTAGAAAAGACAACAATGAAGGACATCGATCTGGTGCACATAATGACCACGGTGTTGCTGAAACTGGTAATGCTGACCTTGATAAAGTTGTGGATGTTGCTGGATGGGATGATAACGTAGGAAGACAAGGTTATCCGAATGCAGTTTCAAACACAGGTGTATATCCACTTCATAGTTTTGGTGCCCCATTCACGGATAGGAACGCTTTCTGGCAGAATACTGTCCATCGTCGTCAATATGTTACAACGAATGACGGTCGTAGTGGTGTAGGTGCTCATGAGAATAAGAATCAGGATGACAGAGCCGCTTTCCGTGATGAAGGATGGAAAGGTGTTGGCTATCGACGCGGTGTTTCAACTACTAATATGCACGGTGGCACACCCGGTTATCCTAACGGCGCATTACACGGTGCCGGTGCTACAATCACAACTGCTGTTTATATCAGCGAAATTATGTATGCTGATGCGAGAAACGGTTCACTACCACAGTGGATTGAACTTCGTAATACTTCTAATACTGAAGGTGCTGACTTACATAACTGGCGTCTTACCATCATAAATCATGCGGATAAAGACGCGTTTGAAGATGGCGGATGGGCAGGTAAAGGTTCAGCAAGTGTCCTTTTGAGAAACTTAAAAATCAAACCCAACGGTACTGTTTTGATTACATCTCGTAAGGGACCACGAAGTGAAGTACATCTTCCTTCCACTGATATCTTTAGCTTCTTCCCAAGTCATAGAGGCACTTTTGGTATGACGAATGCGAACTCTGATGTTATCAATCCATTCGGATTCAGAATTACCTTACACGCCAATGGACACGAAGGTGATCGCAATAAGTGGCAGTTAGTTGAGGATATCGGTAACCTTGCCGCTGTGAATCCAAGAGATCGTCGTGGTGACAATGAGCAGTTTGATATGCCGATGTGGATGTGGCCCAATGCCGTTGGTGATGATGGAAGCCGTAGTTCTGTCGCTCGTACGAATAACATGGTACAAGGTATAGGTGATGGTAAAATGATGTCATCTTGGATACTTTCCAGTGATGATGCAAGAACAGATCTGATCGATTATGTCTATTATGGACACGAAGATGATATCGCAACTCCGGGTCAAACCGTCGGTCAAGCATTACCTGTTGAATTATCACACTTCCGTCCTGAACTGGAAAACGGCGAAGTCGTTATCCGTTGGACAACCGAATCCGAACTTGACAACGCTGGATTTAACATCCTTCGTAGTGATACACGGAACGGTGAGTTCAAGCAGGTAAACGCCGAAATGATCCAAGGTAACGGAACAACAGGTGAACGGAACACCTATAAATGGGTGGATGCTACAGCGAAACCCGGTGTCGTTTACTACTATCAAATTGAAGACGTATCCTTCGCCGGTGAGCGACAAACGCTCCAAACCACGAAGTTGAAAGGTTATATCTCAGCTGTAGGTAAAGCCACAACAACGTGGGGCGATATTAAAGAGGTACAATAGGGTTAAATTTCAGGGATAATTTAACCGTTCTCCTCAACGAAAGGACACTGCAGAGTCCCGATTGAGGAATCTATCTAAACAATATTCTACAATAAGAGTCTGCTGTAATCTCCCCATAAGTTACAGCACTCTTATTGTAGAATACCTCACAAACCTAATCCCCATGATCTTAAAAGCGATAGGTCTCGTAGGCAACTACGAGACCTATCGCTTTTTGCTTTGCTATCAGCTATCACCACCCCCGGATTTCCTGCCCCCGCTTCCCACCCCTGGTAGGTGCGGTTTGTAACCGCACCGGATTTCGTCAAGTCAGAAACCGTGAATATCCCAAAACCCTCTTATCCGCAAAATCCGCAATTCAGACAAAAAACCGACAGCTGAATGCCGACAGCTGAACGCCGACAGCCAATAGCAAATTAACTTGACAATCCAATAAAAACTATGTATAATATTACTTTGTGCTTTGAGCCGTTAGCTCAGCAGGTAGAGCATCTGACTTTTAATCAGGTGGTCACAGGTTCGATTCCTGTACGGCTCACCAAATTATGCCCCCGTCGTCTAGCCTGGCCAAGGACACCGCCCTTTCACGGCGGCGACACGAGTTCAAATCTCGTCGGGGGTATCTTCATTTAAAATAATAAAGGCGTTATCCAAACAAAAATGCGGATAACGCCTTTAATAATATAAACAAACTGCTAATTATTCAAAATACGCAGCATTGATCTCAATAAAATGTTCCCACTCTTCAGGAACATCTTCTTCCATAAAGATAGCCTCTACAGGACATTCCGGTTCACACACACCACAATCAATGCATTCTTCAGGATCAATGTACAACATTTCAACCTCTTCAAACTCATCCTCCGCATCCGTTGGATGAGGATGAATGCAATCGACTGGACACACATCAACACAAGAACTATCTTTCTCGTCAATGCAAGGTTCACAAATCACATACGTCATTTGAGTAATCTCCTTTCTTTCGTAAGTCGGGTAGAAGCGATAGCGAAACCCGACTTTTTATTCTGTCATGTCGGGTTTCGTACCTCAACCCGACCTACAATATGTTATGACAATTTGTCAATTAAATATGGAATTATCTAAAATAATCCGCATTAATTTCTATGAAATGCTCCCACTCTTCAGGAACATCCTGATCCATGAAGATTGCCTCAACGGGGCATTCCGCGACACACACATCACAATCAATACACTCCTCAGGGTCAATATAAAGCATCTCTACCTCTTCAAACGCCTCCTCATCACGCATCGGGTGTATACATTCAACTGGACACACCTCAGCACAGGCATGATCTTTTACATCAATACACGGTTCACAGATTACATATGTCATTTATTATACTCCATTTTACACGTAACTTGTATGTTTGTAAATAGTCTTTTTATATGCCAACCTTCCAACCTTCCATCCTTCCATTCCTCCAACCTTCCACTCTTCCAATCTTCCATTCTTCCAATCTTCTTACCGAACCTATATTTTCCGTGGGAACCGCCACAAAGACACACAAATCTTCGCACTCGTACAATCCGTCGAATTATACACATCCTCAGACACAGGTTTATTATACGAATCCAAAACATAATTAATACCCAACCGATCAACGATTTCATCCGCAATCTTTTTGATCTCTGCCAACGGAAGATTATCATCAGAAGTCTTCACCAACTTAAACCCACGATGAAACAATTTCGCCTTCGTGCTTTTCTCCTTTAATATCGCCTCAAACCGACCAACAACACCCACAAGATCCGATGAACGCACCTCAGCTCCCATACGTTTCTCAAACCGAATACCCCCATGAAGAATCTTAACAGGATACCGCGATGCATCCTTCTCTGCTAAAGTAGCCAATCGAAACCCCCGATCTGAATAACCCACCTGGAGTTGACGTTCAGCAATAAGCGATTCAAGCAATAATTCAACATCTAAGGACTCCAACAACTCTTTACCAGCAGAAGAAACATCCGTTTTCGTATAGAACTGCATAATCTCCGTTTTGCCAGAAGAACGAGAATCCACTTTACTCACAGCATTCCACTGATGAATAACATCCTTAATACGGCACTCCGTCGTATGATCCGAGGACATCGAATAATTCTCGATCGGTGTTACATTAACGACATCAATCGGCAGCCTCTCTTCCGCGATCAATGATTTAAGTAATTCCTTCACATCATTCGGAACCATGCATATCCTCCTTATACAACAATCAGAATGCCAAACACCAAAAAAGGTTACGTAAAAATGTTAGATTACAAATAAAATAGTACCAGAGGCGCGAAAGGTACATAGAAAACATCTATCACACAGAGAAAAGCCCCCGACGAATGCCATACGCGGATTCGGCACGCGGATTCGGCGTTGATTCGGGCGAAAGGTGTGTAGAAAACCCCGATGGCAAGCAGAAAAGCCCCAGAGGGGCGAAAGGTTTGTAGAAAACGTATATCACACAGAGAAAAGCCCCAGAGGGGCGAAAGGTGTATTAAGTCTCTGTGTCATCATCTGGGTCAAAGACATATTTCGGATCATACGACACATCAAAACGCTTCAAAAACTCAAGATATTCTTCTTGGAACGTCATACGCTTATGATGTATTTCTTGATTCTTGATATACTGAACAACATCATCAATCTGAGAACGTGAATACGAAAACGCTGAAAAACCCGTTTGCCATTCAAATCTTCCAACAACCCAATCGTTATTATTCATAAATTTTGTTGAATTTGCCTTAATATCTCTCACCAAATCGGATAGGGCAATATCAGGAGTCAGACCAATAAAGATGTGGATATGATCCGGCATTGAATTAATCCGAATCACAGTCTGTTTCTTGTTTGTAATTATGCGGGTTATATATTGATGTAATGCCTCTTTATGTTCTTTCGGTATTAGACGTTGTCTTCCTTTGACTGCAAAGACAATATGGATATAAAGTTGAGTATAGGTATTTGCCATAATGATATTATATATAAAAATTATACACCTTTCGCCCCGATGGGGCTAACACTAATTTTATTACACGTTTTCTACACACATTCCGCCCCGATGGGGCTAATACTCTTATAAGCGTATTTGAAATGGTAGAATATTCAAGGGAAAATTCCAACCTTCCACTCTTCCAATCTCCCTACTTCCCACCAAAAATATGATCAAATTCACCAGGATACTCCGTTTTCATCCAACCAACAATCTTCTTCTTCGCACGATACATACGAACCTTCGTCGCAGACAACGCAATATCCAATCGATCCGCAATCTCCTCAAGCATCATCTTCGGGTACGCAAGCTTCAACGCAAAAACCTCCTGTTCAGACTTCGGTAAACGTTTAACCAAAGACGTAACAATCTCCATCTGCTCCTTACCGATAATACGATAAATAGGAGACCGATGTTCAAGATCCACCAAATGCGCCTCTGGATTCCCATCCAAAGAAGCCGTTTCCAATTTTCTTTGAGCTTCACGAAAATGCGCAGCAACAAGTTGATACGCAATACTAAAAAGCCAACTTGAAAAACTCTTCGGATTCTTCAAACTGTCCAGATTCTGGTGCACCTTGATGAACGTCTCCTGCACAAGATCCTGCGCCGTCTCCCAATTATTCACACGCCGGTAGAAAAAACTCAGCAAAGGACCTTCATATCTGTGATATAGGATTTCAAATGCACCCGCATCCGCATCATCTAAATTCTGATGCACTAATTCATCATCACGAAATTCATCCATAACCACAAATCCTCTTTTTGTAGCACAAACTTTCAGTTTGTGTCTTCACTATCACTAAAAGTAAGAATGTAATTCATATAAAAAGGTTACATCAATGACATGCATTCCAGTATACCCTCTTTTATCCACCCATTCCACCCAAAGCATTCTATCCAATGCAAGAGAACCTGTAGAAAACCCTCTTATCCACGTTCATCCGCGTGATCCGCGCTTTCCGCGATTCAGACAAATAATCCGACTCAATTTGATTATCTAAATAACTTATGCTATACTGGAAAAAATATGGGATAAAATACCGATAGTCGATGAGGAAGAAGCACAAAACGATATAGAAAAAGACGGATACTCCATTTCTCCAGTTTAATGACCTACATTCTGACATTAGGGAATCTTAAAAGATAATAAATATTGTAGTATTAATGCAGATTATGCACCCTTTTCCTATCAAAAACACGTCACTAATTATCGTAAATAGAATTTTTGTGGAGATCTCAAATGATATTAAAACAACTTCTCACCACAACTAAAATGACCTTACCCAAACAACGCTACATTATATACATCTCAGCAATACTAATCATATCCGTTACCGCCATCGCAAACGAAAACACAGACGAAATCTATACATTAGAAGAAGTCGTCATCACCGCACAAAAAAGAACACAACAACCCTTTAACGTTCCCCTATCCGTTTCCACAATACGTGGCGATAAATCCAATGCAATACGCGCATCCGGGTTAGACCTACGATTTCTATCCAACAGAACACCCAGTCTACAAATGGAATCATCCTTCGGTCGCGTCTTTCCCCGCTTCTATATACGAGGGCTCGGCAATACTGACTTTGACCTAAATGCATCACAACCCGTCTCAGTGCTATACGACGGAGTCGTATTGGAAAACCCATTACTAAAAGGCTACCCGGCATTCGACTTAGATCGAATCGAAGTCGTCCGGGGACCACAAGGCACACTATTCGGACGCAATACACCTGCCGGCGCGGTGAAATTTGAATCCGTACGTCCAACACACGAATCTGAAGGATTTAGCCGGGTGAATTACGGCAGCCTAAACACAACAAATTTTGAAAGTGGCATATCCATATCTTTCATCCCACACATCCTATTGGCACGCATCTCTGGAATTGTCCAAACACGCAGTGATTGGGTAGACAACCAACACACTAACGAAGAAAAGGCATTGGGAGGACACCGCGATATTGCCTCACGAATACAACTATTATGGACACCAACACCAGAATTGGAAGCATGGCTCAAACTCCACGCACGCGATCTTGACGGCACAGCACGCATCTTTCGCGCAAACATACTCAAACAAAAAGACGGGGGATTGATAGACGACTTTGATAGAAAAAACGTCTCGCAAGACGGGCAAAATGAGCAAACTCTACAATCACTCGGTATAGCGCTACAAATCAGCTATGATCTCGGAAACCACCAACTCATTTCACTCACAGGCATAGAAAGTCTTACCACCTTTTCACGGGGAGATATAGATGGCGGATACGGGGCAGCGTTCCTAACAGATCAACCAAGCGGTCCGGGCAACATACCGTTCCCTTCCGAAACCGCATCCGGAATTCCAACCCTACGACAGATTAGTCAAGAACTCAGATTCATGAGTCCGGAAAACCTACCCTTCACATATCTCTTCGGACTATACTACTTCCATGAATTCGTCGAGATGGAGGATTTCAATTACAATACTTTGGCGGGGGGCACTTTGGATGGATTCGTAAGACAAGAACAAACAGCTACAGCAAGTGCAGCATTTGCATCACTTACATACCAACTGTTCGATCCTCTGGAATTAGGGGCAGGCATACGACTCTCAAATGATCTAAAAAACTACACCGCATGGCGAGACCAAGCACCCGCAGTTACAGAAGCTGGAAAACTCGGTCCCATTCATAAAAACCCACAAGATACGGTATGGAGTGGAGACCTAAGCCTAAGATATAAGATCAACGCAAACATGCAGACATATCTACGGGCTGCACGTGGATTCCGAGCACCCAGCATTCAAGGACGCCTGCTATTCGGAAACGAAGTTACCATAGCTGATACAGAAACCATCCATTCTGTTGAAATCGGTACAAAGATGCGGCTATGGCAACAAAGATTACACCTCAATCTTGCTGTATTCAACTACACTATGCAAAATCAACAACTCACTGCTGTCGGCGGAGAGGCGAATTTCAATCGATTGGTAAACGCTGAAAACACAATTGGACGCGGCGTCGAGGTAGAAATTGCTTTCAACCCAACCTACGCATTCGCAATAACAACAGGATTCAGTTATAACCACACACGCATTGATGATCCAAACTTAGCAATACAAGGATGCGGCGCACCATGTACAGTGCTTAACCCGGTCGGATCGGTCAAGAATACTTACTCTATTGACGGAAACACTTTACCACAAGCACCCGCATGGATTGCAGATGCGGAAGCAAGCTATCTTATCAAGCTTCCAGCAGGTTACCGGTTTATCGCATCCACAGACTGGTCATATCGTAGCCGAGTCCACTTCTTCCTATACGATTCTGTGGAATATAGCGATGATTCACTCGTCGAAGGTGGTATCCGACTCGCACTCCAATTCCCCCATGCATACTCAGAGATCGCCATCATCGGAAGGAACATACTCAACGACACATCCCCCACAGGTGGCATAGATTTCAACAACCTAACCGGCTACACCAACGAACCCCGTTTCTGGGGCATAGAACTCCTAAGCCGCTATTAAACATCAACTTATTTTCATCCATTTTCCCAAACATGGTAGGTTCGGTTTGATGAGGAATAAATAAATATTTAGGTAATCCATCCCATAAGAACGTTCGTAGGGGCGGCCAAATTAATCTTCTGAACAAAACCCCTCTTCTGTAGGAGGGGATTCCGATCCCCGATTCTTCAGGAACGGATTCCAATCCCCGATCTTCTGTAGGAGGGATTCCGATCCCCGATTCTTCAGGAACGGATTCCAATCCCAATCCTTCTCTCGTTATCGTAGGGGCAACCAAAGTAATCTTCAGGACAAAACCCCTCTTCTGTAGGAGGGGATTCCGATCCCCGATCTTCTGTAGGAGGGATTCCGATCCCCGATCTTCTGTAGGAGGGATTCCGATCCCCGATCTTCTGTAGGAAGGGATTCCGATCCCCGATCTTCTGTAGGAGGGATTCCGATCCCCGATCTTCTGTAGGAGGGGATTCCGATCCCCGATCTTCTGTAGGAGGGATTCCGATCCCCGATTCTTCAGGAACGGATTCCAATCCCAATCTTCCTCTCGTTATCGTAGGGACGACCAAATTAAATATAAAAAGCCACGCCCGTATATTACCGAATGAATAAATTAATCTTCATAAACCGAACCTAAACCTCCCTAACAAACAATTCTGACAGATGAAATTCCTCTTATCCGCGTAATCCGCGTAATCCCCACAAACCCCGATTCAGACACCCCAAAAACTAACACTGATTAACTTGACAACATACAACCCAACAATATATAATCAATCAAACAAAAAACCTTCGTCCATCCTTTTTCAGAAACTAATATCGGAGGGAATGATGCAAGAATCTCCTTTTTACGAAATCATCATGCAGCGCGGCATTGAACGGGGCATTGAACAAGGGGCACTTCAAAACTGTATAAAGAACATTCTATCTATTCTTACAGAACGTTTTCCGTTGAGTGATACGGAACCCGTAGCTGAAATCCTTGAACCCATTCAAGACCTTGATCGTTTATCAGAGCTACATCGCAAAGCAGTCCAAACATCCAGCATTGATTCATTTCTACAAGAAGTAGAAACACAGGAAAAATAAAAAACACCAGACTTCCCAGGCTGGGGTGGATTCCAATCACGTCGAATCCATCCCAAACCTCTTATCCGCGTAATCCGACGAATTCCATACGCGGATTCGGCGTTGATTTGGCAATTCTGACAAAAACCTCTTCCATCCATCCACCCTTCCAATCTTCTTCCACCCTTCCAATCAACCAATAGCCTCCAAAACAAGCGTATCCAATACGCGACCACGCGCCTTCGTAGAAATAACCCTCCCATCACGACCAACCAAAAACGGTGTAGGCAGACTACGAATACCATAACGCTTCGCAAAACCACCACCGAAACCACCATCATCCTGAACCTGACGCCACGAAATACCCTTCTTCGCACTAAACTCCCGCAACACATCAACATCTACGTCAAGACTCACACCAATCACATCAAATCCCTGAGCCTTATATTTCTCGTATACAGATTGAATATGCGGTATTTCACCAACACAAGGACCACACGACACCCCCCAGAAATCAACCAACACAACCTTACCACGATAATCCGAAAGCGATATAGATTCACCATCAAGATCAACCGTACCAGATGGAAAATCAGGCAACTCCACACCCTCAAACCCCAAACTCGGATTCTTACGAACCCTATATTCTCGCGCAAGCACAGCATTCCCGAACTTCTCATGAATATTCGCTAACCCATACAACGCCTCAGAGTCATTTTCATCCTGTGCCAGTTTACTTTCGAAGACTATTTGTGCCTCTCTATATACCCGTTCCACACCATCGGTATCACCAACCGCCTCAAGAATCTCACCCAACATCCGCACTGTATGCCAATGATCAGGCGTATGCTCCAACTGCCTTTCAAACACCTCCTGCATCTTCCGAAACGCCGCTGTCCACCGATCGAAAAGAGGATCATCCCGATCAAGTTGCTCATAGATATCTGTAGGTCTGGACATCACATGTAAATAGTCGTAACAACACCGATATAACCACTGATACAAAGTCGGCTTCTCACCGACACGATACCGGTCAAACATCCTTTCAAGAGCAACAATACCCTCTTCAAAGAGTATATCAAGACTCGCATTCTCAAAAGCATAATAACAAATATCCACATCGTGTGGCAGCAATTCTACAGCCTTCTCATACAGAACCCAGAACTCGTCCGGTGGAAAATCATAAGGCACACCCGCTGTCACAATTGCCAAGAACTTCACGGCAGCCCCGTTATAAGCATCCGTTTCAAAAACCTGTCTCGCATACGCCGTCAATTCTTCACGCATTTCATCAGGAAACCGCCAGACATATTCATTCCAAATAAGATCTGTTGGAAAAGCAGTCCTACCATCCACAACACCAGCATCAATTTTCATCTTGAAATATTCAATCAAATCCCTTTGCGTCTCAGGATCCACATCCCAACTATGTGAAACCCCACGATTTTCCATTGAATCCAAAAAAGCCTCCCACACATCAACGGTATGTTCTCTCATGGCATTGCCTCCATTTTATACGCATCATGAATGTACATATAACAGATCATTTCAACCAACATTATAAGTAAGAATGAAAAACATATAAAAAAGTTACATCCACCACCCACATACCATTGATTCCATATTCCCTAACATCCTCCAAACCACCTGGTAGGTTCGGTTTGAAACTGCGGTGAATGCCTTAATGGTATTCATACCGTTGATTGAAACCTCCCTAACAAGACAATTCTGACAGATGAAATTCCTCTTATCCGAGAAATCCGTAAACTCCCAATTCAAACAAATAAAAAAAGCCCCAGACGGGCGAAAGGTGTATTAAGTTAATATATCTGAATCAAAGACTTTATGGGATCGTAAATTCATAATTAGCGAACATTAACTTGAAATGGTAGAAAATTCCATGAAAATATTATACAATTCTATATTGAGTAATCACTACAATATCAAAAAACCCTCTTATCCGCGAAATCCGTGGATATTAGACGGGCGAAGGACTATTGGAAACAATATAAGGAGTCAATAAAATGAATAAAATAACAACATGGCACGAATTCCTGATACAGAAACTCACCAACCCAGATGAAGCCATGGGATACCTTCAAACCGCACTCCAAGAATACCTCGTAGATGGAGATACACAATTCTTTAGGAAAGGATTACGCAATGTAGTAGAAGCACAAGGGGGAATTACAGATGTCGCAAAAAAAGCAGAAATACCGCCAGATATACTTACAAAATTCCTATCTGATGAAGAACCTTTACATCTGGACACGCTTATTTCTCTTATAAAAGCATTCGGGTGGCAACTTTCAATTGAATCTATTACAGAAGTTCAAAACAAGGATATGGCAAGTCAATTAACAACCTCAGAGGAATCAAACATCAACCATCCTGTTGAATCATCCACATAAATACAATACCTTGCACCACAAACCATTAGTTGTTCACCAAAAACATTATCATACCAAAAAAACTCTTATCCGCGATTCAGACAAAAAGCCGAAAGCCAACAGCCGAAAGCCAAAAACTAATCAATAAATTGAATACCATCCCGAACACAACGAAACCCAACCCAACCATTAGTATTCGACGGCAAACCCCTACCACGGTCAGCTGTCTGAGCCGGACCCGGTGAATTCCAAGAACCACCTCGAGATACACGACGCGTACTCACACCCAAAAAATCAACCAACAAAACACCCATTACCATATCACCACAAAGCGGATTCTCTTTCGGCGATACCTTATAATAGTCTTTATCATATTCATCCAAACACAGCTCCCACACATTACCACCCATATCATACAAACCAAACCCATTCGGCAAAAAACTACCTACCGGCAACGTATTCGTGTCATAATACCCATAATTCGATTTATTCGGATCGCGCCCATCACCCCAAACATACCTTTCACCCACAACGCCACCACGTGCCGCCTTCTCCCATTCCGCCTCCGTCGGAAGACGTTTACCCACCCAAGACGCATACGCCATCGCCGCATACCAACTCACATACACTACTGGATGATTCCCTTTACCCGCAGGATAATTATCCCCATCCCAGAGACGCAAATAACGACCATTATGATATTTACGATCAATATTACCTTTACGCCACTCAGGATTCGCATCAATAAACTTCTTGAATTGCGCATTCGTCACCTCAAATGCATCAATATAAAACGCATCTACATAAACCGTATGCACTGGCGCAGCATAAGACTGTTTACTACCCATTTCATACGCACCACCAGGAACTAATATCATCTCTTCTGCTGACCTATCTATTTCCTCAACTGATACAACACCCTGACCAATACACTGCTTAGCCTTCAAAGAGTCAACTTTCGCATCTTCAAGTTGTCCAAGTTCAACCTTCGCCTGACCGCGATCCGTATACGCTTTCTTATAATCCGGTTCCAACTCCAAAGCTACATCAAAATCATCAATCGCACTTTTATAAAGACCCAATGAAGCCTTCACCGCACCACGGTTATAATAGGAGTGCGCCACCTTTGAATCCAATTCTATCGCTTTATCGCTGTCTATCATTGCATCTTTGAAATACTCTTTAGAGGCAAAAAAGTTACCCTCTTCCTCAATTAACTGTCCAAAAAGAAATTTTACCCAACTACGACCATTATAATGTTGATCTTCAATCGGATTCAACCGTATTGCCTCATTAAAATCATTGATAGATTCTTGATACAACTTACGAGCCGCAACCATATCATCCTGTTCAGCATAAAGTTCTCCAAACCAATACCTTACCACACCACGACCCGCATAATTCGCATCAAACGCAGGATCTAACGAAATCGCTCTATTGTAATCAACTAACGATGCCTCATATTGTTTCTTAGCCACACCTACATTCTCCTGATCCGCTTCAGCCTTACCATAATGGGCATACATATGTCCCCGACGATGATAAGCAACATCATCTTCAGGAGTCATTCTGATCGCATCTGTATAATCTCTCAGGGCATCTTCATAATGTTTCCGGGCTTTAATCATCCGCTCCTGTATTACTTCTAAATCACCTAAATGGGAATGGAGATGTGCACGTTCAGCAGTGGACCTTACAAAACTCGGAGCAAGTGTTATAGATTCATTAAGATCAACTATTGCACCACTAAACTCATTCAGATTATGTTTACGTTTCGCTCGTTGGTAAAGCGAATACGCACGCACATCCTCCTTTTTAAACCAATCAATTATCGGTATTACCTCATGTTGTTCCCCATGCTGTAGTAAGAGTAAAGTCCTAAGCACATTCGATACAATCGCATAACTATACAATTCTGACCCACCCACGCAAATACCAACTACTTCTCCATCAATGTTTAGCATCGGTCCACCACTACTCCCAGCGGAAGTAACGACTGTCGTCTCAAATAAATTCTCTTTAGGATTAGATTCATGCAAAACACCTTTAGTAAACTTATAATCTCCACCACCAGGATAACCAGAAGCATAAAGTATATCGTCCACTCTAACCGTATCACTATCAGCCAGAGGAAGCGGAATACCTGGACCCGAGATTTTCAAGATCGCAAGATCATTATCCATATCATACCCAAGAACACCCTCAACAGACCAGATTTCCTTATTACCATCCTGCCTGACATATATAGGTCCCGGTTCCAAAACGACATGAAGGTTAGTAACAACCTTATCCGGTTCAATAAAAAAACCGCTCCCAGCACCCGAGCGAGAAAGGTTACCACCAGCTATACGGACCGTTGACACTTTTGCCTTAGTTTCTACAGCAACATCAGATTCAGACACAGAATCATCCGAAAAACCCAGATACGGAAACCAAGCAGCAAAAACCGTCAGAAAAAATACACTATAAGAAAAGAAAAAACCTCGATTAAATCTCATCAGTCGCACCTCATACCTTCCTCTTCTGTAGGAGGGGATTCCGATCCCCGATATTACATCCTCTACGGTAGGAGGGGATTCCGATCCCCGATAGGATTCCGATCCCCGATATTACATCCTCTACGGTAGGAGGGGATTCCGATCCCCGATAGGATTCCGATCCCCGATATTACATCCTCTACGGTAGGAGGGGATTCCGATCCCCGATAGGATTCCGTTCCCGATAGGATTCCGATCCCCGATATTACATCCTCTTATATCTTTTACATTAAAACACCTTCCTATACAAACCCATAAAAAAACGAACAACAGAAATCTGAAAAATATTCCGCCTCCAAGAAAAATACGCACCAACGCTCGAAATACCAAAAGGCACACGATTCAAACGTAAAACACGCAATATATCCCCAAAACCCTCATCAAATGCCCTAACACCAAATTTCGCCTCCGCCCTACCCGCAAAAGCCTTAACAAATACTGGATTAAGATCAATCGCTAAATTATAGTGTATAACTGCATCTTCATACAACCCTATCTGCCTCTTCATATCACCCTCCTTCGTCTCAATAAAAGCACGAACATACGGGTGTTTATGCCAAGATTTTAGCGTAAAAGCCTTCCCTTTTGATTCAACAAGACGGCGTAACTGGTTAGCAGGAATAGCATAACTGTAAACATCATCACCAGAAACATCAACACCGATAACTTCACCCACACCATTCATAACTGGACACCCACTACTCCCTACAGACGTATTTATCTTCATCTGAATTTGATCACAGCAACACGGGGTACCATGAACTGTTCCGTGAGTTATATTAGCAAACCCATCAGGATAACCCACAGCACAAATCGCATCGTCATCCGCAACAGAATCGCTATCCCCAAGACGAAGCGGGATCCCTTCACAACCAACCCTCAAAAGAACCAAGTCATTTCTTATATCAAACGCCTCAACACCCTCTATCGGAAACTCGCCACCTGATCCAGCAAATTTCGCCAATATAGAGTAGGCACCAACCGCTACATGAAAGTTGGTAACAATCAAACGCTCTGTTATGAAAAACCCACTACCACCACTCATTTCAAAAAGAGGAAGACGATGTCGAATTCTATTCTCAGATGATTTTATTCCTGCATACGGTACAGTTTTTTCCACATCAAATGCCGAGACATAATCAGGATAAGTAATCGGTTTTTCCACATCCAAACGAACTACAGAACCTGCCAAAGCTTTCTTCGCTATCGCATTCAGATCCGTTTCTATTATATATTCCATCAAAATTCCTTATCGCATCTGCAATAAAAAAACTGGCGGCAAACCCTCCAGCTTTCCAACCCGTGAGTATATTAATCCTATCTATATCATCAAATATCAATAGAAATTACGCTACTCACTACACCTTTGTTACATACATTCATACCGTTGATTTGGGCGATTCAGACATCCCAACAACAAACACCCAAAAACTAAACGGTTTAACTTGACAGCATTCATCCCCACAATATATAATCAATAGAAGACTTTTTGGATAGGTTATAGCACTTTACATGGCACAATACGATGAAATCGTAAAACATCTAATGGATAGATTTGCTGATGAATTCGCAATGTTATCCTTTGATACAACCAATGTTGAAGTTTTAGAGACACTTGACACAGAGCAACAAACAGTTAAAGTCCACCGTAACGACATGACATTTAAAGTGTTATGGAATAATGAAACAGTTATACTTCATATAGAAGCCCAAACCCAGGATAGTAGAGATAAACCGATGCCGTTACGGGTTCTCGCGTATGCTGGTGAACTTTTACTACGGTATGAACTTCCAGTCTATTCAGTAGTCCTATATTTAAGCTCAAATGCGGGGCAAACCGATCCGGGTGGTTATAGTTATGGAAATGACCAGTTTGGATTGTACCATAGGTATCAGGTGATACGGTTGGCAGATTTAGAGGGTGAATCATATTTAGAATCAGCATCTGTCGGATTGTTGCCCTTCACGCCATTAATGAAACCACCAGTAGACTTGAACACTGAAGGATGGTTACAGAAATGTGTTGAAAGAACAGAATCCGCACCTGTTGACTCACAAACGCGGAGCACACTGCTGTATGCGTTAACCACCTTGGGTAGTCTAAACTATGATCCTAATCTTTTTCAAAAACTAATATCGGAGGGAATGATGCAAGAATCTCCTTTTTACGAAATCATCATGCAGCGCGGCATTGAACGGGGTGCACTTCAAGTCTATATAAAGAACATACAATCTGTTCTTACAGAACGTTTTCCGTTGAGTGATACGACACCCGTAGCTGAAATCCTTGAATCCATTCAAGACCTTGATCGTTTATCAGAGCTACATCGCAAAGCAGTTCAAACATCCAGCGTTGAAACATTTCTACAAGAAATAGAAAAATCGGAAAAATAAAACTTCAGATTTCACAGGTGGGATGGTTTACAAACACGCCGAATCCATCCCAAACCCACCCCTCCGCAAAATACACAATTCAAACAAAAACCATTAACCCCCTCACCATTAAAAAAAGAAAATTAAAATACACCAAAAGCGTTCCGCGTAGTCCGCTTAATCCGCGCAATCCGACGCCTAAACGCAAATATTTCCAACTAACTAAAAAAATAATGAAGAAAAATATATACACTAACAACTAAAGTTACATACGTGAAAAATAAGGTTGCAAATGTTTGACATCTAATGTTATAATAGTATTATGTAATATAGGATATATAAGCAACATAGGTCTATTTTGTTATGATAAAATATGATATTAAAATTCAACTGACAAATATCAGGCAATCCTTATACCTTTCTGGGTATATAGCAAATTAACAAGAAAACATAGTTTTCAAGTTTTTCAAATTTTAAAAAATTCACCTGCTTTTAGTCATACGCTATGAACACAAGCCCAGACTTACTGCAAGGCACTTCAAAATCGGAAATTTTAAAAACCGACTAAAAAAACTTGAAAAACTAAAAAACGAGGATAACCTTGAATCCCTCACGAATTTGAGAACTAAGGACAGAGATTTTTAAAGGTGTATAATACCATTTCTGATATATAATGTCTCTCTTGTAGCATAAACTTTCCAGTTTGTGCCACATTCCGCTTCATTTCTAACAATAGGTAATGGGACAAAAATTAATTGAAATGGTATAAATAAAAATGACGAATTACATAAACAAAATAGAAGAAAGTACTACTACACCACCCCTCCACTGGAGTAACAAGGTTGATACAAAGTTTGGAAATCAAATTGAATCAATATATTAACAATTGTGAATATTTAGTGCAAAACAGAAATAACACAAAAATGAGAAAATTTAAAATTATACTTTCTCATATATTTAAGGTAATAAACCCAGTGTAGTACGGTATGGGAGCCATAATTATATCGAAAATAAATGACACACGATGTGACAAAAAGTGTAACATTTTCCGCTTTTCGACGCTTTTTTAAACCACCGAATCGAAACACTTGAAAGGAGATTGATAACCAAAATAAATTAACGAAAAAGTAATCAATAATGCAAAATTTCTAAATAAAAATGTCTCTTTTGTAGCATAACCTGTCTTTCAATGCTGCAAGAAAGGAAAGATTTTTTACGTAAGTCATAACATATACTATAGTTTGGACAATTTTAAGAATTAAACAGTGGCATAACACAACAAAATAGAGGTATGAATGTTATAGTATAGTTAATAATTAATGAGACATTTCGATGTAGACGAAGACCACCCAGCGTAGGGGGAGGTCCCCTCACCCGTTGTGGAGTGTCTAATTTATTCTAAAGTTTAGCATAAATAACATTCACCAGACTGTTGTTTCATAAGAATATTCTACTTGATGAGTTAAGCAAAAACCTGAAACTTGCCGAAATGAGAAACAAATAATTAGAGAATAAATGATGAATACCCATAAAAACGTCCTAAATACAAAAAAATCTTTATGTCAAAAAAACGACTATAATATGCAGATTGAAATTGTCAAATTCCGTAAGGACAACAAAAACACAAAATCACACTTTTTGCAAATTCTTAAAAAGTTAATTAAAAGTGGAGTGAAGTCAGTCTATGACAGGGGTTAGAGGGGTAATTTACACCAATTTAAATCCTACAGAATGTAGGAAAAAGTGTAACTTTTTTCACTTTTTCGACACTTCTTCGCACTGGGAAAAATACAACATTTTCACAATTTATCATCAGGGAATTTAGGATTAAATGTCTGTCTGTGCACCTTATTAGTTGTCCGCATATTAGGATTAAAAGTTGATTTTACGACTATTAATTCTAACACAATTTCTAATTGAAAATGTCTCTTTAGTAGCATAACTTAGACACCTAAAAATTTGACAATATCCCATAGCATGTAGTATCATACATTAAGAGGATCAAAATCAAATCGTAGACGACTCTGCAGGATAACCGATGCTTTTTCAATCGCTTGCAACACACAATGCTGCCCTTCACACCATACGAATTATTATCGCTATTCGTCGTGCTGTGACGGGCTAATGTAAGCACAAAATAGTATTCAGACACGCCCATCACTGACACACAATTTCAGTGGGGCGTTTTGTTTTTTTAACACACGAGGAAATTTCACATGTTTAATGAGGTATCATCCCAATTCACATTTGCTCAAAAGGAAAAACAGATCCTTCAATTTTGGCGTGAAAATGATATCTTCCAGAAAAGTATGGAGATGTATAAACACGCACAACCCTTTGTCTTTTTGGAGGGACCACCCTTTGCAAATGCCCCGCCAGGTGTACATCACGTACTCGCACGCATCATGAAAGATGCTGTATGCAGATACAAGACTATGACCGGACATTACGTCCAAAGAAAAGCTGGTTGGGATACACATGGACTCCCCGTCGAATACCAAGTCGAAAAACAACTCAATATCACAAACAAAGCAGAACTCGAAGCATACGGTGTTCAGAATTTTATCGAAAAGTGTAAAGAAAACGTTTTCCAATATAAAGAAGATTGGGATGCCATGACCGAACGAATCGGCTATTGGGTCAACTTAGATGATGCATATATCACATTGTCCAACGATTATATTGAGAGTGTCTGGTGGGTATTACGGCAAGCATGGAATAAAGATCTCCTTTATCAAGGACATAAGGTGCAACCCTATTGCTACCGGTGCGGCACAACCTTAGCAAGCCACGAAGTCGCTCTCGGTTATCAAGAGGTATCAGACCCATCTATCTTCGTCCGTTTCCCTCTCAAAAATAAAGAAAACACCTATCTACTTGTCTGGACAACAACCCCATGGACATTGCCATCCAATGTTGCCGTGGCTGTCGGTGAAAACTACGATTATGTTGCCGTGGAACAAAACGGACAAAACCTTATCCTCGCGAAAGAATGTCTACCAACACTGT
Source organism: Candidatus Poribacteria bacterium (assembly GCA_003635315.1). Classification (GTDB taxonomy): domain Bacteria; phylum Poribacteria; class WGA-4E; order WGA-4E; family WGA-3G; genus MSPOR6. Next base: position 18,742 of record PYJD01000043.1, on the reverse strand, counting down.
TTGAAGATGAACCCCCGAAAATCGTTGAAATCTATAAAGGCTACAATCTATGTGATTGGGAATATGAGCCGCTTTTTGATGCCGGGAAGCATGATCAAAAAGCATACTATGTCGTTACAGGGGATTTCGTCACTACCACAGAAGGAAGTGGGCTCGTACATATTGCACCTGCCTTCGGACAGGACGACTATGATATCGGTCAGAAACACAATCTCCCCTTAATACAATTAGTGGGAGCTGATGGTAAATTCATTCCTACTGTTAAAGACATCTGGTCAGGCGAATATGTCAAAGATGCTGATCCAAAAATCATTCAAAACTTAGATCAACGCGGGTTATTATTCAAGGCTTCTGAATATACACACCAATACCCATTCTGTTGGCGATGCGATAATCCACTACTCTATTACGCGCGTGAATCATGGTTCATCCGAACCACCGCCATCAGAAATCAAATGCTACAACACAATCAAGAAATCAACTGGTATCCTGAACACATAAAAAATGGACGCTTTGGAAACTGGCTCGAAAACAACATTGACTGGGGACTGAGCCGCGAACGGTATTGGGGCACACCACTACCCGTATGGATATGTGATGATTGCGGACACCAACACTGTGTAGGGAGTATAGAGGAATTAAAAGAAATCGGAAACAATGTACCAGACGATATTGAACTACATCGTCCCTATGTTGACGACGTCACACTTACCTGCCACAAATGCAATGGCACAATGTCCCGTGTCTTGGATGTTATTGATTGCTGGTTTGATTCCGGGTGTGCACACACCGCACAATGGCACTACCCCTTTGAAAACAAAGAACTGTTTGAAAAAGCATATCCACCAGATTTCATCTCCGAAGCAATTGACCAAACCCGCGGTTGGTTCTATAGTCTTCTCGCCACAGGCACACTCCTGTATGACAAACCAGCCTATAAGAATTGTCTCTGTCTTGAGCTAATCCTCGCCTCAGACGGGTCAAAAATGAGTAAAAGCCGTGGAAACACTGTAGATCCGTGGACAATCTTGGATAACCAAGGCGCTGATGCTATGCGATGGTATATGTTCACTGCATCACCTCCTTGGACACAACGCACCTTCCAACTCGAAGGTATTGACGAAGCACTCAAAAAATTCATGGGGACACTACAAAATGTGTATAGTTTTTTCGTTATGTATGCCAATTTGGAGCAGGTCAATGTATTAGATGACGCACCACCAGTTGCCGAACGCGCTACCATAGATAGATGGATTCTGTCACGACTAAATTCGCTAATTGATAAAGTTCGCAACGATATGGAGAATTATCACCTTACAAATGCCCCTCGCGCCATTGAGGCATTTGTGGACGACCTCAGCAACTGGTACGTTCGACGTTCCCGAGACCGGTTCTGGGGAGCAGAAGCAGGACAAGATAAACAAGCAGCTTATGCTACGCTTTACGAAGTGCTCGTTACCGTTGCCAAACTTTCTGCACCATTTACCCCATTCTTAGCGGATGAACTCTACCGGAACTTAGTCTGTTCACTCGATCCAGAGGCACCACTCAGTGTCCACCTCGCTCCATATCCCGAATCAGATGATTCATTGATAGACACCCTATTAGAAGACGATATGGCTTTTACTCGTGATGTTATCAGCATGGGACATGCCGCACGAAACCGTTCCAACATAAAAACCCGTCAACCCCTTGCCGATATAACCATCGGTGGGTTGTCCAATACAGAGAAAGAAACCGTCAACCGTTTAGCATCATTTATTCTGGATGAACTAAATGTTAAATCTATTGTCTTTACAGAAGACTTGGATGCATTTGCTCAGGTCACACTCAAACCTAACTTCAAGATATTAGGACCAAAGTACGGAAAGGGTGTACAAGCAATTGCCAAAGCACTGGCTACCGCAGATACAATGCAGATAAAAGCTGAATTAGAAGCAAACGGAAGTTTACAGGTAGAAGCATCCGGCGAGACCTATACCCTTGAAGAATCAGATATTGATGTGCAGACACAAAATCGGGAAGGTTTCTTTGTAGAGGTAGATGCACGGAAATTTGTCGCACTTTCAACAGAGCTCACACATGAATTAATACTTGAAGGTATGGCACGTGAACTTGTCAACAAAATCCAGAATATGCGGAAGGAAGCAGACTTTAACGTATCTGATAGGATTAAACTCACTTTGAATACCGAATCAAAGATTGTCGCTGAAGCATTTGAAACCCATCAGGAGTATATCCTATCCGAAACCTTAACAACCGAATTAACCGAATCCCCAAGTGAAAGTGCCTTCAGTCTTGACCAAAAACTTAACGGAGAACCCGCAACCCTTAGCGTTGAGCAGACATAGACTATGATACTTTTTTCTGATACTCAGAGATAATCTTCGCTAATGCACGCAAAGCATCATTGACGGATTTCGCATCCGGAAATATTTGTGCTACATCCTCGTCAAGTTGAATCAGGTTTCTATCTGCATAATATTTCTCAGCATATTTACCTCGAACTCAAATCCACGCCCCTTCCAAACTTCCATCCTATCTTCCTCATACCCGCGTAATCCACGGTTCAGACAATACCCGATTTCCGATACACAATCTTTCTCTTACTCTTCTGACTGAACGCTATATTTCAGCACGCCATCCCCATCAGTAAAACGCAAATATAACCCCCATGTCCAACTATTTTGCTCAACACTACATAACACCTCGTTCCATCCTGCTTTCAATTGACATGGTATAGTATCCGCATCCTGTGTTATCCGACGATACACATTCTTCTGGTGTATCTTTATACCATTCAACCATACATTAACTGTCTCATCGCTGCCTAACAGAAGCACGGTATCCATGTCCTTTGGAGCATAGACGTAAGTAAAAGCATACCCCACTACCCTTGTATCCATACCAATATTTGCTCGTAAATCAAGCATACCGTTCGTTTTCGTATCAACTTCATGCCATCGGATAGTTTGACCATCTTTTCCAATATAGTTTTCAGTAAGATTGATTGGCTCAACAAAAGAAAATGGTGTATTGAGCTTGTCTGTATCTACTTTAGGAAACGGACCCAAAACCATATAACGCCTCACAAATGGTGAAGCATGTAGGACCTGATACGAATCCACCCCAACCTTGTATCCTGTTGACTCAACCGATTTAGCAACACCCCTTAATGTTATCTGATTATCACCTTTATTCATGGATATCGTACCGAATGTTACCAGTGTTCCTGCCAGGAGTTCTGTGTGGTAACAATCATACGGTTCTCCAATTTTTGTACCATTTACGGTTAAACCCACATACCCATATACTGGACCACGGGTTAAGATAGCACTGATTTCATAAAGATTCTCATAAGGAACTGAAATTGTTTGATGAACCACGGATCCTGTCTTATTCACATTCAAGGCAACATGTCCACCATCAATTTCTACCCCAGCATCTTGATAACTCTCGAATTGATACCCCCTCGATTCTTCTCCTATTGACAAAGATAAAGCGGATTGCGTATCTTTAGGTGGTAATTTCCACTGCTTTTCATACCAAAATTGTGGTAGGGCATAAAGATCTCGCGCTTCGTTTGTTAAGTAAAGATTATACCCTTCAAAACAAATCGCCTCTCCTTCAAAATTGTGCTGTAATACCCACGGTTTAGCTTGGATCATCTCCGATAAGTCTCCAATAATATTATGGTACACCCAAAGAGACCTATAGGTGCATACCACCAATCGTTTCCCATCCTCAGAAATACCCGCTCCTGTAACTAATCTTGCTTCTGCAAACGCACCAATACGTTCTAAGACCTGCTTCGTATCCGCTTTCAATTCAGGAAAACCGTATAACACGGCTTGTTGTTGTTCTTTAGATACAATATAAGGTATGCCATCGACGATAAAAAGTCCTTCAGCATCAACGTTTTTGTCTGGATACTTATACGGATACTTTGCTATAACATCCACTTCTGACGCTGTATATGGATTTGGCTCCTTAAGAACAGAAACATTCAAATCAAAACGCATTCGACTATTATTGCCGATGTCTCCTATCCAAATTTGTCCTTTCTCGTCAATACCAAGTGCCTCCCAATCGAAATTCCGTAGTCCATTGACTTTAATCTCTTTAATTAACTCACCATTCCGCTTCGTAGCATAAAGTACGTTTGGATTCCCTGAATCATTCAACGTCCAATAGACACCTTCAAACTGTCTACTGGCTACAATTCCGGAACTTTCACGGATTGCGGTGTGTGTATACCTGCCTATAGGTTGCCAAGGTGGAGTGCCAAACGAAACAGATTGTTCAGCTACTGCCAATGTCGTTGTAAAAATAAGTATTAGGGTATAACGGAGTATATTCATACGGTTATCACTTCTCCATCGTTATTCTGTTTTATAATAAAAAGTATATCACAGCAAATTCGTTCCGTCAAAGACAGGAAGCAACAAAAATAAATCTTAGGATAAATCCTAACACACCTCATCATAAAACTCTCTCATGGTAGAAATAGATTGACAAAACCAACTATAATCTGTTAAAATTCAATATACCAAGATAGTATTGTGGTGCGCGATACAACTAAACTGCTTTCTATTTCGATAATCAAGTTTATATTTATAAAGCCAACTAAGATTTAATCGATTTTCCACTAAATTTCTACTGAAGACCAACAAACGGTAACAAGAATGTACAATGCTGACATGAAACACCCCATTAATATAGACCGGTTAATAGTCATCAACTAAATAACAATGAGGCATCTTATGATAAGAAAAACGGTTAAATACTTAGTTATGCTCCTATGCTCAGTTAATACTATCTCGTGTGCAGCTCCTTCCAGTCAGGCAAACGACATTGATATTTTGCGATCCTTTGAAAACACAATAAGTAAAATTGCAGAGCAGAGCAAACCTGCTGTTGTCAGCCTAACCGTAGAAAAACATTCATCCAAACTATTAATAGACAAACCTTCAACTGGGGGTGGATCTGGCTTTATATTTAAGAAAGATGGACATATCCTAACCAATGAACATGTCATAAGCGGAGCAAAAAAAATTACGGTAAGATTGGTCGACGGTAGTAGGTATGATGCAACTTTGGTCGGTGGAGATCCAAACACAGATATAGCGGTTATTAAAATTGAGCGAGAGGGAGAATTCCCCAGTCTCTCTCTCGGGGATTCAAAGAATGTTCGTGTTGGACAATTTGCTATAGCGATCGGGGACCCGATAGGTTTTAGACAGACAGTTACCGCAGGAATCATTGGGGGTAAAGGACGTTGCCACCACCCAAAATCAAAACTCTTTCAATATCATAGAAATTACATCCAAACAGATGCTTGGATCAACCCTGGAAGTAGCGGTGGTCCACTACTCAATATTGACGGTGAAGTTATTGGAATCACTACTTTAAATCCTGGTGAAGGATCCTCTTTAGCAATTAACAGCGATCTTGTTAAAACGATTTCCCGTAAACTGATTGCCGATGGAAGAATTATCCGTGGTTACATTAATGCTGAGATGCAGAATGTTTCTAATGGAATCAAAGTGGCAAAAGTCCAAACTGCAAATTCTCACACTAACGAAGTCTTAAAACGGAATGATATCATCGTAGGATTCGAGGGTGATAAGGTGCCGTCACTCAATGAATTCAGATTGATTATTGCTGACTATGAGATTGGTGAAGAATGTATTTTGAAAGTGCTGCGAGAAGATAAAGAACTTACACTCAATGTAACAGTTGACGAAATGCCCCTTGAATTAGTAGGACGTTCTGCTGAAATTAAATCTACATCGTGGAAAACGCTGGGGGTAGCGGTGCGAAATTTAGAAAACGGAATACAGCACAGATATAGCTACCTTAATCAGGATGATCGTGGTGTTATCGTTGAAAAAATAAAAAGATTGTCACATGCTTCTAAGGCTAAGATTCCTCGGAACGCTCTTATCACTGCTATAAATGAGCAAGAAATCGTTGACGCTAACAGTCTTGAAACATATCTCACAAATAATCAAGACATCACAGATATTACACTTGATATCAAGAGTCTTCAGGGGACAGAAAAAGTATCTATTACATTGGAAAGTAACAACACTAAAGAGAATTAAGAAGAACAGTTCCATAAGTAATAGCAGAAGGCATAACACAATACTCCCTCTTGCAGGAAATTGATGTAAATATAGTTTGATAGGAATATTTGATGGATAAAAAATATATCTGCTATTGTATCCTACTCTTTTCCGTTATCACATTATCTTCGTGTACTTTCCGTTCTAAACAGACAGCAAATTTGGAACTGTTAAGTGAAATTGAACACGCGTTTGTTGATATTGCTGAACAGAGTAAGCCTGCTATTGTCGGTGTTCTCGCGAGAAATGAAAGTAAAGACCTATTCAAACAAGGATCAGGATTTTTCTTTAAAAAAGACGGTCACATTCTAACGAATAACCACAATATTGTTGATGCAGACCAACTAAGAATTAAATTGTTAGACGGCAAATTGCTTGATGCGAAATTAATCGGTGGAGATATTATCACAGATATTGCTGTACTCAAGGTTAGTAGAAAAGAGGAATTCCCAACCTTACCGTTAGCTGATTCTGATAAGGTTAAGGTAGGACAATTTGCTATCGCCATTGGTAATCCTTTTGAACTTGACTATACTGTTACAACTGGTGTTGTCAGTGGGAAAAGTCGTTTAATTCTTGGGGGTATGCGTGTCGTTCGGCACCAAAACTTCATACAAACCGATACGTGGATACACACCGGGAGCAGTGGCGGTCCTCTGCTAAATATCTATGGGGAAGTTATCGGTATCAATGCCTTGATACAAAAATCTGAAAACACGCCTGCTCCAGTAAGAGCTGGTGCCGGATTTGCAATTCCCAGCAACCTTGTCCGTTCTATTGGCAAAGAATTGATCGCAAATGGTAAGATTATCCACGGTTATCTGGGAATTTCAATGCGAGAGATTTTGAATGGTATCCTTGTGACGAAAGTTCGTTCCGATACACCCGCATTTCACGGTGGTTTACAACAATATGACATTATCGTTGAATATAACGGTAAAAAGGTACATAAAACACCTGATTTTCAGATGCTTGTCGCGCAATCGCAAGTTGGAAAACAATCTATAATAAAAGTCTTACGACACGGAAAAGAAAGAACATTGAAAGTTGTTATCGGTGAAATGCCTCGAGAAATGGCTGGATTACCTGTAGAAGATAATTCCATATCATGGAAAATGTTAGGGTTGTCAGTAAGGAAGTTAGAAAAGAAAGATTTTCAAAGATACACATACCTTACAGAAAAAGATCGTGGGGTTATTGTCGAAAGTGTTTTGGAAAACGCACCTGGGTTCAAGGCAAGGATACCACGCGGAGCTCTTATCTATGCAATCAATGGAAAACCGGTATCCGATGTTCAAACACTTGAGGCATTACTTCAGGTTCAACAAGATTCATTAGAACTCTTAATTGACATTAAAAGCAACTACGGAGAAGAAAAATTAACGGTCAAATTAGAAAAAATATCTCCTTAAAGTAGTTTCTTTTCACACTCTTCTTATTTTGCAACTCTCACAGACACCCATGACACAATCCCCGAAAACACTGACCATAAAAGATATATTTAGTCCCGGAGGCATTATCTCACACCATCTTCCAGGGTATGAGTTTCGCGGGGAACAATTGAATATGGCTAACGCTGTTGCGCGTGCCTTCGCAGCGTCCGAACATCTAATTGTTGAAGCTGGAACTGGGGTTGGTAAAAGTTTCGCTTATCTGATACCTGCCATATCTTTAGCACTAAAAACACAACAAACCATTGTCGTTTCGACCAATACTATTAGTCTACAAGAACAACTTATGACTAAAGACCTACCGTTTCTGGAGAAAGTACTCCCACGGGAATTTAGGGCTGTACTGGCAAAAGGACGACGCAATTACCTCTCACGACGACGACTCAATAGCCTTCTTACTTATGAACGTGGACTCTTTGATACAATGGAAGAGGTAGAACAGGTAAAGGACATCGTTCAATGGGTCGAGACAACTGAGGATGGAAGCCAAGCAGACTTACCTATACAACCGAAGGTCAATATCTGGGAGAAAGTCAAATCTGATCGGGACAATTGTCTTGGTCGTAAATGTCCTACCTACGATGTTTGTTTCTATTTCAACGCGCGGAACGAGATGCAGGAGGCAAACTTACTCATCGTCAACCATCACCTCCTTTTTAGTGACTTAGCAATCCGACAGACCGATCCTTCTGCTGGGATACTACCGCAATACGATTATCTCATTATTGATGAAGCACACCATTTAGAAGCCACAGCAACGAAGCATAGCAGTCTTGAGATCAGCAACTCACAGATCAAATGGTTGTTAGATTCTTTACACAATCCGAGAAACAACAGTGGCATAGCCACAAGATTCGATTCAACTGAACTTACGGATGAAGTTGAGGAAGCGCGAGAATCAACAAATGAATTTTTTAAGGGTATTGTTGAACACTTTTCTGAGGATAACGACTATACAACAACTAAGCGAATTGATGAAGACAGACTATCCAAGGTTTTTGCTAAAGGGAACATATTAGAGATACCACTGTCTCGTATTGAAAGTACACTGAAAAAACTAAATGATGATGCTGCTTCAGACGATGAGGAACAGGAACTCTCATCGCACTACAATCAGTGTAGACGGCTTCGTGAGGAACTTGACCTGATGATTAGGCAGGTTGAACCCGATTATATCTATTGGATTGAAACATCAACGCGAGGACGGACACCACGTGTGCTTATTAACGCAACTCCTGTAAACGTTAGTGGAATGTTACGCGAAAATCTGTTTGATGCTAAAGAAAGCGTTATAATGACAAGTGCTACACTCTCAACAAATCAGAATTTCGACTACTTTAAAAAGAGAATAGGAATTACAGAATGTCGCGAATTGCTCGTACATTCTCCTTTCAATTTCCAAGAACAGGTAAAAATTCACATCCCAAAAAAAATGCCAGATCCAAATAGTGCAGCATTTATTCCCGCTGCAATCAAAGAAATAAAACATTACCTGAAAATGACACACGGCAAAGCATTCGTCTTATTTACAAGCTACAAAATGATGGACGAAGTGTTTGAAGAAGTCGCTCCTTCACTTGAAGAAATCGGGATTGACGTTTTTAAACAGGGCGGTGAACTTTCACGGACAGATATGCTGCATGCCTTTCGGGAAGACACCGATTCGGTGATATTTGGAACATCAAGCTTTTGGGAAGGGGTTGATGTGCGAGGGGAAGCACTTAGTAATGTGGTCATCACGAAACTACCATTTGAAGTGCCAACACACCCAGTGATGGAAGCACGTGTATCACAAATTAAGGAACAAGGGGGAAATGATTTTCTTGATTTCAGTTTACCTGAAGCCATACTACGACTCAAACAAGGTTTCGGACGACTTATTCGTACAAAAAACGATCAAGGTATTGTGGTAATACTGGATTCACGTATTCGAACCCGAAGCTATGGGAAACACTTTATAGATTCTCTTCCACCTTGTGATATTGTCACCCAATAATTCATATCTTTTCAGACGACTCCCGTTGGAATTTCAATAGAAAAGGCGTTCAATACTATTGACTGAACGCCTTATTAGAATAATATGCGATAAGATAGAAGATAACTACCCGGTGAATTCTAATATCTTTGTGGTGAAGGTTGAGCGTTCCGAATACCCCTATTATGTGTGAATGGAAAATCGAAATCTATAGTTTGATATCGCTGGACGCCACCTGGAGGTGGTGCTTTTTCAATTGGAATCGTCACTGTCAGATCAACTGCGTTATGTTTGATTTCGATAAATGGAATAAATCCTTCTACACTTTCACCAGGTTTAACTCCGGTTCTATTTGCCCCTACCTGCCTTTGAACTATAGGCATCCTTTTTTCAAGTAAAATCTCTTTTGCTGTTTCAAGACCGTTTTTAACATAGAGTCCTGTAGCGCGCGGCATAAGTAGGAATCGATCTCTTAAATCCTCGTAATCCATACCTGGATATACATTCTCGCCTTGATCCTCAATAGAGCATTTCTTCACATCAATAATGATATCATTCTCCCGTTCATTAGTAATCTTCACGTAATACACATCTGTCTTGTCCCCTTGGTGGAGTGCCTCAGTTTCATAGAAGGGAGAAAATGCATTACCGATATTATACTTCCGATCAAGATCCGCACTACGCCAATAACAGATGGAAACGGTGATGCCATCACGGGTTTTTGTGAGGAAAGGCTGGCGTGCCTGTACACTAAAAGCTTGTGGATAATCAGAAATAAGCATTACATCGACATTCTTCCTGTCTTCGTTTTCTTTAGGTAATTCAATCTGGGGTTGTACATCAGCCCAGTCTGTCAGAAATGCCTTCCAATCATCAAAAGAATATGCGTATTCTGAATAGGCAACTATATAGGAGAGATTCTTTGTATTTGCCTCCTCTGCCTTAACAAGCCGGAATCCTACGGTGTCTAAACCGTGTTTATCTAATACAGGTTTAGCAAGATCTTCTGATGGTATTGCAGGTATAACTATATCTGCTGAGGGATCTATACTTTGTTCCATTAATGCATCTGCAATATTATGAACGGGTTGTACTGGTGACAGACTTTGTAAGGATTGACCACACCCTGATATGACGAATCCTAACAGAAAAAGCATCCCAAGATTCAGCAGTATACCGTATCCTTCAAACCTGCTCTTCCTTAAACTCCAGTCCATAATCCTTGGAGGATGCTTATAGTTTTTTTTCTGTTGATTGAAAATTTTCATTGATAAAATTGCCTCCTTGCCTACCATATGAGTATGGCAACTGGTTAGATGTTTGTCCAATAGACGTGATTTTAAGTTACCATAACTACAAATTTTAGTCAACAACATAATAATGTTGATGGGAATATATTCAAAGTCGTTTTTCACAAGGTAAAACACATTCAGATGGATATGTACATCTCATGTAGGTTGAACGGAACCTGCACAGTTGGAATAAACTATCTAAGAATTATAAACTTACCGATGTCTTGAATAACTGTATCTGCCTGAGAAGCTGATAATCGATAAATATATACTCCCGCTGCGAGTGGTGTACCATGGAGATTAGATCCATTCCAACGGAATTCTCCAGGGGCGAATACATCCTGATGTTTGTTGCGGTAGACATTCTCGCCTTTAATAGTATAAATATCAAGAGACACGTTATCCGCAGATTGGGATGGAAATAGTTGGTAGGAAAACGTCATTTCAGGTGTCACGAAACGAAACGGATTTGGATAAACACGTGTCTCATAAAAATCAAAAGGACCGGGTTCTAATTGTTCAACAAATAGTCGATAAGTAGCTGTGCTGCTAAACCCGTTATTTGATGATATTAAGAGATACAACGTTTGTTTTGCAATAGGTTGGTAAAGTATTTGATACTCTAAAGTGTTTGGTGCTTTTTCTCCAGTTGCCACAGTTTCTCCGGTTGGTGTAACAAGTGATAAACGATAATCCACATCTGAAGACAAAACAGAAAAAGTTGCTCGAATTGTCACACCGCCAGCAGCTTCAATTTGAAAATAATCCTTTGTATCTGAAGCATCGTATAGAAAAGAATAATAGGTTTGAGAGTAATAGATAGGAAAAGCTGTATCTAAAGTATTATTCGGTTCATAGGTATCACCAAAAGAAACAAGCATCTTCATAACCATACCTTCCGGTCCAATATTGGTAATAGATATACCGGTTGGTGTTCCCTTGTTAGAATTACTATTTGGTAAAGTTCCCGGAGTAAAAGCGGTTTGGTCATCATCGGCAGAATATGCTGCTCCTTCAGATATGGTATTGATGTTTATGATACCCGGATCTTCAGGATGGATACCAAGGTGTTCAGGATCATTCGGATCTTCAAGCCAAATCTGGTACCCCGCGTCAAAACTATCTTCGGGACGCACCTGTGTTTCATCAATATGCCAAATAAGAATCCCTGATTCTGGAAGATAAGTATCGAAGGTAGCCCCAGAGTTTTTATAACGATTTTCAATAAGAAAAAATTCTCTGTTTGTTAAAGCATTGGGTAATGGTAAATCAATGCCAAAAATCGTAAGTGTTTCCCTCTCATGTGGTATATCTATTTTAAACAGTTTATCTGTTTTTGAGGATAGTTCAAATGCTGGGACAGACACTTCCCCACTTTGTGTAATATCTACAGGTTTAATCCACCCGACTCTCCCATTTGCGGGTCGAGCATCAAAATCCCATTTTAGATATCCCATGATATGGCTGGGTGCTAATCCATTTCCAATCCCGAAAACTTCAGGACCGAGAAAAGGACCGAATTGACCCATTAATCCCCATTTATGATCTCGTGCGTCTGTGAAGTTTGGTCCATATACATCTGGAGCACCAAAATCATGAAAAAATTCATGAAAATATATTCCTAAGTGTGGTTTTTCAGAATCGGGTTCTTCACCAACAACAACTGCTGTGTCAACACGGACCCCATCCACGATTATATTCACACTTGGTGTTAATATAGACCATATATCATTTTCATCTTGTGAAGATGCCTCATCATTACCAGAATGTATAAGAAATAGATGATCTACAATCCCATCTTTGTTACGATCATACTTTGAAAAATCCACGCTGTTATCTATTGCTCTACACGCTTCAGCAACTAATTCTTGATAACGTGGCACCAATATTCTTCCTTCACCGTAATAGGACATCGGTTTCTGTGCACGAATCCATTTATCACCAACGGGTAAAACACCACCAACAGGTCCAGGTTGGATATCCATCTGATTGTAAGAGTTTTCACGGAAGTAGGTTTTTAAGGATACACCTGTTTCAGCAAAAAGATAATCGTTGAATTCTTCACTACTTCTTCTACCGGGTTGGTCACTGAAGTCAATTTTGAGGGCGAGTACATATTCTATACCATCTGGTTGAAGGATGCTCTGCTCCCTGGCTAAACAGCATCCATCCAAAGCTTGCATATATTGCAGAACACTGAGTTCAGCATTTTGTCCTGGAAGAGATTTTGGGGTTAATGTTCCAGTGTCGCTATCAATATCAAAATAGAGATAAGGATTAGGTGGGGCTGAATGACCTATGATAGTGAAAAGAATAAGATTACTAACACACAACATTAAAAAGAGAAGAGACCTGTCAATCAAATTCACCACCACATTTTCTACATAGAATATAAAATTGAATATCATCAGAATGGGCGTGTTGTTTGATTAGGTCAACTGCTTGACTTGGTAAGTCTGCATCACATTTATGACATTTGTAAAGCGAACCTTCATGTTCAGGAAATCTCCTGATGTCACCCCAGATGTCGTTAATCCAATATTGAAACTCCCATGGAAATTCGGTATGTACAGCTTTAGATATTTCCACAGCATGACGAATCATTTTTCGACAATCTTCAAAGGTAGCAGGTTCATAAGGATGAGGGGCAGTTAGTATAGGTATCGGTTTACCTTCGGATGCAGTTTCCGGATTAAATTTTCTGGAACGAGTTAGTAGGATTTGATCTAATCTTGACCCCATTTCTCTACCTTTTGACCAAATACGGTAGTATCCTTTACTTTTGATGCGAAAGTATCCAGGGATTCGCTTTCCAAGGGGATGTGTAGCGGTATCCCATAACCAACGTCCCCATTTTGATGTATCTCCTGGTTCTACCCTAACTCTTACTGCGCTGGGACCACCTTGCTCATCACGGGGAAAAGAATCAGCATTATCTATACCAATCCAGTATGAATCTTCACCATCTTTTGGGAAAAATGCACGGATCCATATATACCATTTTCCAGGCTTTGGTATATATAGTTCATATAATCCACGAGCATCTTTTCCGCTAACAATTGCTTTACCGTTTGATGCTTCCGGATCTTCAATAAGCTTCACACCATTATCAAAATGTATTGCGGATTCTGCTTCAATAATCAGCGTATTCCGTGGAACACGAACTAATTGCTCCTTCACTTCTTCATCGGGTTCTTGTTGTTCAACAACCTCTTCAGGAAGTGGTTGTTCGGGTTCTACATAACTGCTTCCAAACCTTTGTGTAGCGCGTTCAAATTGTCTTTCAGTAAGGTTTGCATCATAGAAACAGTCGCGAACTCCCTTTTTCCAAAGATCAAGGAGAAGGAACATCGCCTTGAGTTTTCCATCAGGTCTTTTTCGTGTTCCGACGACAATAACCATTCCAGTATCACGAGAACGGCTAATCATACATCGATAAATTGGATATTCTGGGGATGCTAATCTTCGACTACTTACGATGAGAGAACTATAGTACTTACAATTTTGGTCGCATCCTGGAATTTTTGCGCGCTTAGCACTACAGCATTCAGGACAGATTATCATGTTACTGAGAGCGGGACAAGAACGCTTGCCATTATTAGAATTACAGGTACGACACCTTTGGTTTTTGATGCGTTTCTTTCTGGTAGGAATTCTCTGATGACGCATGACTTTGTGTATGTCCCATTAACTGATACGGTATAGGGTGGCAACCAAGATTTTTACTCGAAATATGTTAAGACAATCGCGTCACAAACCTATAATTCTAAGCGTCAGGTCTGTTGGTAGGGTTAACCAATCCAGCAAGGTATTCCGCGATTTTATCAGCGACTTTTTCAGCATCAACATCAGCAAAGTTAAAGAGTTCTTTGAGCATCGGTGATATAGCCCCAGTATCGAGTAATGCATTCGCAAGACGCCCCATGCTGCTTCGATTGACTCCTCCGTTACCATCATTCCCCATATCAAGAATCTTGATACTATCAATTTTCTCAGCGGGCCGCATAAGTTGTTCAACAATATCCGGTGCTTCCTCAATTAACTCCAAAATAGCCTCTTGTACAAGAACACGTTGTTCAGCAACATTACGAGCTTCATATTCCGCCATTTCACCTTGTGCTTTTGCTCGAGCTTCTGATAACACAGCATCCGCAAGTCGTTCAATAGGTTGCGCTTGGGCTTCCGCGCCAAGGACTGCAACATCTCTTTGCCATTCAGCACCCATAATCTGTTCCGTAGCAGTGACATTAACTTCTGCACCCATTCGCTCTGCTTCTGCAACCAATTTCTCTTTCTCTGCTAATGCAGTGACCTGCTGTTTGCTTGCGACTTCAATCTTCCTGTCTTCGTCAACAAGAGCAACCTGCAATTCTTGATTGATGCGAGACTGCTCAACAACCAACATCTTATTGATTTCAGTGAGTTCGACCTGTCGATTCTGGTCAATTTGAGCAGTTTCAACAACGAGATGTTTCTCAATTTCACGTTGTTGTACTTGTTGTTCTTGAGACAGCTTAGCAGTCTGAACTTGTAATTCTCGCTCAACATTTCGCAGCTCAACACCCTCTTCCTGAGCAATACGAGCTTTCTCGACCATCAATTGTTTTTCTATTTCTCTAACGTCAATGGTCTGTTCCTGTTCAATCTTTTCCATTTGCACGATGAGATGCTGTTCAATTTCTGCGAGTTGAACAACTTTCGATTGTTCAATCTGTCTGGTTTCAACAATAAGATTCTTCTCAATTTCGCGTTCTTGAACTATTTGCTCTTGTTGGACACGAGCGACTTCCACATCACGATTCATTTCAATTTCTCTTTCGACAACAACCTGTTCTTGTGCGATGCGTGCCCGTTCGACTTCCTGTTTCATTTCATATTCACGTTCCTGAACGCTCTGCTCCATTTCGAACTGGAATTTAATCGTTTCCGCTTCTCGTTCAGCAGCAAATATAGCGATATTTTTCTGTTGATCAGACACAGCCCATTCCTCTTCCTGTTCGGCTGCAAGTTTACGGATTCTGGCTAATACTTCAATTTCAACGATATCCGCTTCTTTCTGTTGTATGATTCGCTCTTTTTCACGTGCTTGATCAGCAGTGATGTCGGTAATTTCCCGTATACCGACAGCATCAAATCTGTTTTCGACATCTAACATCTCTATAGGAGTTTGATCAACACGAATAATTGACACCGTATCAAGCGTCAATCCGTTATCATCTTTGAGACTATCTCCAACAGTCCGTTCAACATTCATTGCAAATTCAATTCGCTTCTGAAGTAGGTCTTGAATATCACTTTCCGCAGCAACACTTCTTAAGGCACCATCTAACATAGGTTCAATTAGTTCACGAACTGTCTCTGGTGTCATAGATTTATCGCCGAGAGCTTGAGCTGCCTTTAGAATATCGTCCTCATCAGGGTCTACTTTTAGATAGAAAACGACCTCAATGTCTGCCCTGTTAAGGTCAAGAGTTATCAGAGAATCGGACTGTTCGCGCAACACTTCAATTCGCATAGTGTTGAGTGAAATCTCTTTAATTTCGTGAATAATCGTGTTAACCCAGAGGCCACCAGTAATGTTAATTTTGGCTTTCGCACCCCCAGTCCTTACAAGTGCTATATCCGCTTTAGGTATCCGATACCTTATAACAGAAATACCGAAAGCTATTAAGAGCCCAAGCAATACGACTCCGCCGGCTATCATTACTCGTGCAGCTGTTTGCACATTGTCAAAAAAGCTAAAAGTAAACCATCCGACAGCAACAGCGACGGCAATAAGGAAAACAACAACAAAAATAAAACGCATTAATTTCTCCTATAGTAAAGCATACTTTAAGAAAATGTTCTTACCGGAACTTTAAGTCACTATTCTGGGTTGTGCGATAACGTCCCCTAAGAGGTTGTCGTGGAGAGGTTTGCCATGCAAGGCTTGCTAAATAACAAAGAGTATTTTCGATTAAAGGTTTAGCGATAGCAGTGCGATGTTCATCCCTTGTATCTATAGCAAAGGTAACATAGTATCCCTCACCCCATGGCAATAACACACTTGCAGCGTCGCCATTATCTTCTCTCACTGCCAATTTACGATAACTTGGATCATTCGTAACCCAATGATCATCAGTTATCAAAGTGTCAACATTGATCTTATGTGGCCATGTAAACATTCCAGTTTTTTGTCCATCTTCTGTGACAGTGAGATTTGAATCCTCAGAATTTATGACCTTGATTGGATGTCGATCAACAGGCATCCAATCCCCTCGCCATGTAGGTTCAGTTATATTCACTCCATCAGGACGAATAATATGGTTATCCATTGCTGATGCCCAAACAATTCCACCTTTTCTGACAAAGTCCTTGATTTCCTCTTCTGCGTCTTCAACGAAATATTCACCGTCGTGTCCTGGACCATTCCAAGTAAACCAGATTATGTCAAAATCAGAGAGTAAAATATTGGATAGTTTTGTAGCATTGCGTGCATCCCCACGATTATCAGGGTTGTCATTGATAAAAACCGTTGTATATTGAAATTCTAAACCTTCCAGCGATGTAAGGGATTCTAAAACCGCAGGTTCACCGGTTAAACTGTCGCTAACAACAATTAACACTCTGAATACACCTAACGGTACTATTTTTAGGGATGAAATAATATCAGAAAACGATTGGGAGTGAGGAAGTGACCGTAAATTTCTGAAGGACATTTGGAATTCTCGGGAGTTTAGACTCAGGTTAAGCCTACGCCCTTCAAAATTTACATGCTCATAAAAAAGGATATGACACCCGCTGAAAGGGAAATTCGGTCCACGTTGAATCCGGACAGAGGATATGGTATCATTGATACCAATTTCGAACATTGAACTCACATCTCGGAGGATAACGTTTCGTTGCCCGCTAAAATCAATATCTCGAAAAACTTCTATGATGACAGGAATAGTTCCGTATTCTGGAGGTGTGGGATGTGCAGCTGGACTGAAACTAACAGATGAAATGGCATCCCCGAAATTATATGGAACTTCATGTATATTAGGGTAGAATCCTGGTGCTAATACTAATCGTCTCCCTTGAAATTTTACATGCTCATGAAAAATAGCTTTGTAGTTAGGAGACGCATTGAATCCTGGACCCTGATATATCTTTATTGAAGAGATTATATCCTGGGCACCAATTTCAATTGTACTTGGAACAGATTCTATGAGGGTTACCTTCCGTCCTTGATAATTGACATGCTCAAAGACTTCAACGACTAACCTCGGCATACTTGCCATATTTTTGCCTTTCGTTGAAGGTAATGTATATATGTTATAATAGGCTTGATAATAATTATATTATATCATTCAATATTGGCTTTGTCAAGGAAAAGGGAAACCCTGACAGAGGTATTCAATTGTCGATATTAGTTGGCGTATATTTTTTAGATATCAGATATGGCGTGAGAAGTCACGCCATATCTGATATACTTTACCTCAAAGTTTTATTTTAGCATTATTCTTTGGAGGTAAAAATGACGAATGAAAATCATCGCCACTTATTGAATAAATTAGCAGAAGTTCCTGATAAACGCAACCCTCGTGGAAAACGACATCCGTTATCTGCTATCTTAGGGCTTTCCGTGGTTGCCATGATGTGTGGATATCGCAGTTATAGTGCTATCGCACAATGGGGACGGACTTACCCACCCGATTTTGCTATAGCACTTGGGTTCACTTATCCGAAGACACCTTGTGCTTCAACACTCTATTATTGTTTCAGAGATTTAGACGTTCTCGCTTTAGAAAAAACACTCAGTGAGTGGGCACCTGAAGTGTTCACAGCTATGACTGAAGAAGATATGAAGGCGGTAGCGATAGATGGAAAAACCTTACGTGGAAGTCTCACTCAAGATGCTCAAATCACACATCT
>PYJD01000042.1 GCA_003635315.1 Candidatus Poribacteria bacterium | reverse complement strand
GCAGATTTATTTAGCATTGCACAAGAAGGACCTGGAAATCTCTACAAAAAGCCGTCTTCACTCTATTTTTGTGAAGACGGGGGTGACATCTTTTTGCCAGATTATGCCTACGGCATATCTAGGGTTCAGATCGCCAATAATTTAAGGGCTTTCTGGTCGTTGTATTATCCCGCAGCGTTTCCTAATGTATTCAATATACGTCCGGATACTGTCAAAGTAGACTGGGGATTTGTAATCGGGTATGTTCTGAGTCTGATAGCAATTCTGTTCACCTTTGATTCTATTTCCAGTGAACGTGAACGCGGTACGCTCCGATTGATGTTGGCGAATTCAGTGCCACGACACACTGTATTGATTGGCAAATTTTTAGGTGCATTAGTAAGTATTAGCATTCCGTTTACTCTTGCGATATTCATGAATCTATTGGTAATTTCTATGTCCAGAGACATTGATCTTGGTGCAGATGTGTGGATACGTTTATGTATTATTTTCATTATTGCGATTTTGTACCTATGCCTATTTATTGCGTTAGGTTTGTTAGTTTCGTCATCTGTGCAGAACAGTGTTGCGAGCCTTGTGATCCTCCTATTGACGTGGTGTGTTTTTGTCATTTTTATACCGAGCACCTTCGCTTCCATTGCAAGTGGGTTCTCAAGCCCGATGACTTATGATGAATACTTCAAACGTCGAAACCAAAACATAAAAGAACTCAAGGAAGAATACGTTACTCTTTTGCAAGAGACGCGTGGGTTAGCAGATAAAAAGATACAGATTGATAGTGAGTATGTCGCCAAAGGTACTGAACAAGAGGAACGTTTGTCCCAAGAACAGTTAACTCAACAGATTGCCCAAATTCAACTGGCACGTTCCGTTACCCGTATTTCACCTGTTACGCTTATGCAGCATCTTCTTGAGGTTTTTGTCGGAACAGGGTTTGAACGGCACCAACAATTTTTAGATAACGTGCAGCGTTATGCACGCGAATACCGAGAATTCGTCACAGATATGGATAGAGCAGATCCAGATAGTCGTCATTTTATTGGGGTTCGAGAAGGTATGTCACAAAAGCCAGTGAATCCGGAGTCAATTCCGACATTTGAAGACGAATTTAGTCTCAGTCGTGATTTCAACGCTGCAGCTATTGATTTGTTCTTGTTGATTTTGTTTTTTGTCGTTCTTATGTCAGGTACTTATCTTAGGTTTATTCGTGTTGAGGTCTAATCATGATAATGAAATCGTTATCGTTAAGGACTCTCAATAATTTGACATTCTTCACTACACAGTGACGTTTCTGGTCCTACCGTTTTTGTTGAACTTTTCACAGAAAAGTGTATGTAACTTATAATGATGTCTGAAAACCGAATTTATGACAGGAATTCAGATTAGAAACTGTTAACCTATAAATCAATGCCTAAAAATATGCAACCTTTATACAATAAAACGCGTCTAAGCAACATAAGTTAATGTAGCTTGAATGTCCTGAATAGAACACAAGATTACAAGGAGTAAGATATGTTAGAAACCCGCGAACTAACCAAAGTATATAACGAAGATGTTTTAGCGGTAAATAAACTAAATCTAAAAGTGGAAGATGGAGAAATCTACGTAGTTCTTGGTGCAAACGGTGCTGGAAAAAGCACAACTATATCCATGTTATTGAATTTCATTGAACCCACAAGCGGTACTGCACTGGTGGGTGATATTGAAATTCCTAAGTTCCCATTGGAAGCAAAAAAACATCTTGCCTATGTTTCTGAAAACGTTGAACTCTACCGTAATTTTACTGCACGTCAGAACTTATCCTTTTTCGCTAAATTAGGTGGGAAAAAGAAGGTGACAAACGATGAGCTGGATGCCACACTCGAAAGAGTTGGATTACCTAAAGAAGCATTTACAAGACGAGTAAAGACATTTTCAAAAGGAATGCGTCAACGTCTTGGGATCGCAATTGCCATTATGAAAGATGCACAAGCTGTTTTGCTTGATGAACCAACTTCCGGACTTGATCCTAAAGGTGGTGCGGATTTTCTGAATCTATTGCGTGAATTAAAAGAAGAAGGGAAAGCTATCTTTATGTCTACCCATGATATCTTCCGCGCAAAAGAAATCGCTGACAGAATCGGAATTCTCGTACAGGGTAATCTTGAACGAGAATTAACACGAGATGAAATACAAGATGCTGATCTTGAAGCTCTATACCTGCACTATGTCGCTGGGTATGAACCCAGTCCGTAAATCCCAAATTACGCTTATATCATTATCAAACCATAAATTACACTAATCGGGGAAGAACCTTGCGATTTATACTTTTTATACTGGTTTGCGTCCTCTTAGTAGGGATAGCACCGAACGTTGTGTTACCAGAAGAATCTGAAGAACCAGCAAATGATGTGAATTCTACAAAAACCAGAGATGAGCAAAGCCGACAAATCCTGATAGAGACTGCACGTTTAGAGATGGAATTGGCGGAAAACCTTATGAATAAGAAAAAGGTTGAACTTGACAACTTACGAAAGATGCTTGAAGAAGAGAATAATATCATCACTGTTTCTGAAGTCAACAATGCTGAGGAGGCTTATGAAAGTGCTGTTTCCGAACATGAAAAAGCTAAACTAAATCTACAGAAAGTTGAATTGGATTCACTCAAGAACGCTTGGCACATTACTGTGGAGAGTACCCGTCTCTATGAATCTCGGGAAGGACGGGAGATGTTTTCAATTACGCTTCAAAACAGTTCACTACCTGTAAAATTAGTTGAGAGTTCAAAGGTTATGGGACGAGATATCGTAATTAGTGCACAGATTGATGATATCTTCGTATCTATAAAAGAAAAAGAGGAATTTGGTTCTGGTGGAGCAATTATTGCCGAACCTTACGAACGCCGTATCAAAACTCTCAAAGAGGATGAATCGACTACTTTGGAATTTGAACTTATAAAAGAAGATGTACGCGATGTAGTAGTCCATCTAAAGTACCTTGATACAACAGATGAACGGAATATACATCTAAAGCAAGAAGATCCATATATCTCTGTCGTGTCAACAAGACGTTATAAAGAAGGTGATCGTAGACGTATTGAAGTGGTTCTCACCTATGGTGCAGTGAAAGATGAAACCGAAGAAACTAACGTCAACACTGCCCAAGAAATTAACAATGTCTATGTTTCTATCAAAGATGAGAATGCAGCCATTATCGGTTTCCCTTATGAATTCCGTATTCCAACACTAAAAGATGGACAGAAAAAGACACTTGATTTTGAATTACGACGCAACGTGGATAGTCTCACGGTTACGCTACGATACTTAGATAGGGAATATCCGTATAAAATCCACCTTGAAGAAGACACCCGCCACATCTCTATTCTCAGTGCTAAGAAATTCCGGATTGAAAACCAGATGATGGTAACCATTCAACTCAAAAACACATCAACTACTGAGGCTATGCCGAGTAATGCTACGCCTGAAGAAATTGCTGCAGCAAATGAAATTCGATCCATATATGTCTCTTTACTTGATGCAGTAGACAGCACAAATATTGTTAAACCCTATGAAGAGAAAATCCAAGTACTCGGGTACAATGAAACAATAGATTTGACATTTCAACTCCAGAAAGATGTCGATAGCCTTAAGGTTTCTATGAAGTATCCTGAACTTGCTGAACCGGATATGCGTCTGATATATCTTCAGAAAGAATCCGCATTGGATGTGGTAAATGTAAGTTCACTACGATTTTCTCAGGAGGGAAATTTGGGTAGCAGTGTAACCTACGACTTGACCTTGGATAGGTTGGCAGAAACGGAAAACACCTTCCAGTTGCGTGTCATCAACCTGTTGAATCGTCTCTCGTTTGAATTCCAAGACCCGGAAACAAAATCTCGACAATCTCAAGTAAAATTTACACAGGAACAATCTAAGCGAAATCTCTCATTAATTGTGTATCTGCCGGAAGAACTGGATGCCGCCTACCTTGACAATACACTTGAGTTCTATGTTGCTGTCGTTGATGAAACAGAAGCGAATGAACTTGGAGGTGTTAATAATCGGGTAGATTTACCAGATGAAGAGATTGCCAGTATACAAGGTGGGGTTGAACGTTTCGAATTAATTCCAAAAGGTGTACCCGAAATTGAGGTATTTGTTCAAAATGCATTTCAGACAATAAAAGTCGGTGAACAAGTTAACATGACTGCCAAGTTGAAAAACATCGGCACACGTGACCTCATTGACCTTCGTATGATTGTGGATGTTAATACAGATTGGAAATACACTGTAACACCTGAAGTTATCGGATCACTTCAACGAAACGAAGAAAAGGAAATACAACTAACACTAAATCCACCTGCAGATATTAGTGTGGGTGAATACCAAGCAAAGGTAACTGCTGAGGTAACCGTTGATAATCGAGAATTTGAAGCACGCGACCGTTCCATCACAATACTGATTGAATCAAAATCACAAATATCTATCACAACAATGTTAGTTGGTGCATTGATACTTATAATGATCGGTATTGTAATTGTAACAGTCCGAATTAGCCGACGATAAGGTCTGATTGTTGACAGTTATTCCTAAAATGGAGTTAGAAATGAGCCAAAGGACTACACATTCCTATGATTATCACTATTTACTTTACCTATTGCTTGTAAACTTTCTGTTCATGTTTAGTGGAATTTGTGATGTACCTGCTCAAGAAATGGTTTCGCTTCAGTCAACGCGTGCAATAGAACTCGCCTTACAAAACAACGAAGCAGTTAAAAAAGCTGAAAAAGTAGTACAACGTGCGAAAGCAAACCTCGGTGTATCCCAAGCTGTATACTTACCTCAAGTAGGTATTACCAGTGAATATAAACGACAAAAAGACGGTGATTTTGAAGATAGAGACTACCTCACCCGGGCACAAATGAGTTTTCTCTTTGCACAATTTGGCGAAATACCTGATGGACTTGATGACGCCTATGAACAGGTACGTAAGGCAGAAATTGAATACCAAAGAGTAAAGAAGGAAACTGTTCATGCTGTACGAAACCTCTGGCATGACATCACCCTTACACAAGAGGAAATTACACAACGGCAAGCAATTGAGGTAGAACTACAAAAGAAGTTAAAGGGAACTCAAATCAAACATGAGGAAAAACGGATTCCCTTTCTTAGTCGACTAAATACAGAGCTTGAACTATCTGAACAGCAGTTATCTCTAAACAGACTACAACGGCGACTTGATGTTGATACTGCAGAACTCATCCGCCTTACTGGGTTGGATCCACTTACACAGGTTTCTCTAACTCAACCACTCGCTGATGACGAGATCGCACTGGAGGAAGCAGTTGAACTTGCACTCATAAATCGACTTGACCTTCAGGACTTACAAGGTGATATTACTCGGCAAGAACGATTGGTTGCAGAGACAATGTGGAACAGATTTCCTGAACTCTCTGCTGAAGCACGATATAGAGACCTACACCTACTATTGGAACAACACCAACAGAATAACACATGGGATGCAAAGGCATTGTATGATCCTGCAATCCTTAATAGGGAAGGAAATTTACCGAGTCCATTTGAGATAAACCCTCGAACACAAGATGGATGGGAACTTCGTTTCAATATCAATATTCCCTTATATGATGGCAAAAAAACAGAAAACCTTCGTTCGTTGGAACTTGCCGAATTGGAACGCCTTCAATTAGAATATATTGAAAAAGCAAAGTTAATCAAGGTAGCAGTAAGACGGGATTACCGTGAAGTAGCAAACGCAAAAGAACGGATGGAAATCGAACAGAAACGTGTTAAGATCTTTGAGCAACAATTACGCACAATAGAACGTGTCTTGGACGAAGTCACTGTTGAAATACCCGGATACCGAGGATTAACAATTAACGATGCTTTTCAGGCACAGGCACAATTCACTGAAGCACAACGAGTGTCTTATCAGGCTCGAAGAGACTATGCCAAAGCAAAGGAAAGATTACGCGAAACAATGGCATGGATTGAGTAGATACAATCCTACAGATTCAGATTTTCCCTTCGTCCTCCATAGAAGAATAGGTCTTTTAGATAGATTCCTGCACAACGTAAGGTATGCAATCCGTAAAATAATATCAAACCTTTTCTCATATTATCCTGACATATTGTTGTTGTTTCAGACATGACCTTCCTTCTTCGTCCATTATGCCTATATTGACGTCTGGATTTTCCCAATGAACCACTTCATTTTCTGCAGCTAAAATCGGAAATATTAACGTCATTTTGCATTTTTCTTGTATCATTCTTCACATATTTTCTGTTATAATTAAATACCATATTCTAAAGAAAATTGATTACAATCAAACCTTCTTTTCGATCTTAAAACACACATAATCACATATAGTAGGGGGTTCCATGTCATCGGATTTTGTCCATTTACACAACCATAGCGAATACAGTATGCTTGACGGTGCATGTCGCATTTCCGATATGATTCAGTGGGCAGTTGAGAGTAGTGCTCCCTCCGTTGCACTCACCGATCACGGTAATATGTTTGGCGCGTGGGAGTTTTACAAAACTGCGGAAGAATCGAGTGTAAACCCAATTGTTGGATGTGAGGTATATGTCGCACCCGGATCGCGGTTAGAACGTGGCAAGGAACAAGGTAACCCTTACCATTTAACGCTACTTGTAGAGAATGCTGCTGGCTATCAAAACCTCCTTGAATTGGTATCGCTTGGTTACACCGAAGGTTTCTATAGTAAACCGCGTATTGACATGGAGAAATTGCGTGAACACCGTGAAGGGATAATTGCACTGACAGGGTGCATCCAAGGACAAGTTCCACAACTCCTTTCCACCAACAAACGTGAAGAAGCAATCCAAAATTTCAAAACTCTGATTGACATAATGGGAGAACGGAATCTCTATGTTGAAGTGCAAAACCATTATA
Organism: Candidatus Poribacteria bacterium; assembly: GCA_003635315.1. Taxonomy (GTDB): domain Bacteria; phylum Poribacteria; class WGA-4E; order WGA-4E; family WGA-3G; genus MSPOR6. The sequence continues at coordinate 78,719 of PYJD01000042.1, read as the reverse complement.
TTGACAAGGAACTTGAAGCTTACCCGATCATGGTCGATTTAGCGCAAGAATTCAACCTTCCTCTTGTTGGTACAAACGATTGCCATTACCTTAGAAAATCAGACCATAGAATGCACGATGTTCTTCTCTGTATACAGACAAAGAAAACTGTAAATGACGCTGATCGAATGCAGTTTGACAATCATTTTTATTTTAAGAATGTGGATGAGATGCGGGAAGTACTCAAAAATTTTCCACCTGAAGCTATCAGTAACACTATTGAAATAGCAAATCGATGTAATCTTAAACTTGATTACGGTCAGAGTATAATGCCGAAATATGAGGTGCCAGAAGGACATACAAATGAAAGTTACCTAAAGGAACTCTGTGTCCAAGGTTTACGAGAGAAAATGGGTGGAGAACTCTCCTCGGAGGTACAGCAACGATTAGATCATGAACTTGACATAATTAACAAGACAGGTTACCCCGGTTATTTCCTGATTGTATGGGACTATGTCAAATTCGCCAACCAGCAAGGATATCCACTTACTGCTCGGGGTTCGGCTGCTGGTAGTCTTGTGCTTTATGCACTTGATGTAATTACCTTCAATCCAATGGATTATGACTGTATCTTTGAAAGGTTTTTGAATCTTGAACGTATAAGTCCACCTGATATTGACATTGACTTTTCAGATCGCACGCGTGCCTTTGTTATAGAATATCTTGTGGAAAAGTATGGACCCGATTCTGTTGGCAAAGTTGCAACATTTTCAACTATGGGGGCAAAGGGATCTATCAAAGATGTTGGTCGCGCCCTTGATGTTCCTTTGGAGAATGTCAACAAGTTAACACAATTAATTCCAAGTATTCCAGGTATCACACTTGACGAAGCGTTGGAACAAGTACCCGAATTTAAAACTCTTATCGAACAACCTGAAAATAAAGAACTGATGGATCTCAGTTTCGCTGTTGAAGGTATGAAACGACATGTCTCCTGCCATGCCTCTGCAATCGTCGTTTCAAACGGACCCATGACAGATTTCGCTCCGTTATTCAAGGATAAACACGATCAAGTCGCAACACAATTTGAAGGGAAAACTGTTGAAAATGTTGGTATTGTTAAATTCGATTTTCTTGGGGTTCGTAGTCTAACTGAGATTCATGATTGCATTGAAATGATTAAATCAAATCATGGAAAAGATATCAAACTGGAAGATATACCATTTGACGATGACAAAACCTATTCTGTAATTAATAAAGGTTTGATTCAAGGGTTGTTTCAATTGGAGACTTCTCCTGGAATGTATAGAGTTGTGACCCAACTCAAACCTGATAATTTTGAGGATTTCTCAGCGATCCCCGCCCTGTACCGTCCAGGTCCGTTAGAAAGTGGCATGACACAACAATTCATTAATCGAAAGAACGGCTTGGAAAATGTCGAATACCTACACTCCTCGCTCGAAAATGCTCTGCAAAAAACTTATGGTGTCTGTGTTTATCAGGAACAGGTAATGCAAATTGCCCGCGACATGGCTGGTTTTACACTTGGTGAAGCGGATATCCTCCGGGATGCAATGGGGAAAAAGAAGATGGACCTTCTCAGAGAACAACGCCCCAAATTCATTGAAGGATCGGTCAAAAACGGTATTTTAGAAAAAGATGCAGAAAAGATGTACGACCTGTTAGTTCCGTTTGGTGGATATGCCTTCAACAAATCACACACCGTTGCATATTCTATGTTAGCATACCGTATGGCATATTTGAAAACTCACTATCCGCATGAATTTATGGCATCAATGATGACTGGTGAAGCAGGAATCACCGAAAAAGTCACACGATATCGAACCGAATGTGCTAAACTCGCAGAATTCCTTGATATAGAAATAAACATACTCCCACCAGATGTCAACAGTAGCAATAAAAGTTTTGCAGTAGACGATAACGATATCTGTTTCGGTTTTGTAGCTGTTAAAAACGTAGGTGATAATGCCATAGATGCAATTGTTGAAGCACGAGAAGAGGGAGGTTCATACACATCACTACAAGATTTCTGTGAACGAGTGGATACAAGAGTCGTCAACAAACGCGCAATTGAAAGTCTTATTCTTTGTGGGGCTTTTGATCTACTTGATGAAAATCGAGCACAACTTCTCGCAAACTTAGAAAATATAGTAAAAGTTGCTCAAAACGCTCAAGCAGAACGTGACCGTGGACAAATGAATCTTTTTGGAGAAGCAAAAGAAGCACCGTCATCGAATGTTGTATTCACAGAAACACCAGACTTTGAATTTTTAGAACGTCTAAAGTTGGAAAAGGATCAACTCGGGTTTTATGTATCAGGACACCCACTTCAAGAATATAAAGATATCATTGAGTATTATACAACAGCAAGCACCCAAACTCTTAGTGTACATCCAATTGAATCCGACGTTTCTGTAGCAGGAATGATTACTGATGTTAAAGACATTACTACAAGAAAAGGTGAGTCGATGGCAGTTCTAATGTTTGAGGATTTAGAGGGTTCAATAGAGGTAGTTGTTTTTCCTGACGCATATAAAGAAGCTGGGGAACTCTTTGAAGGAAGAATAGTATGGATTGAAGGTAAAGTTAAGATTAATCAGAACGGAAGAAATCGGAATTCTGACGATGAATCTGAGGAAGAAGAGGAGGAACGACAGATACAAGCCAACGTAATTACCGATATAGAAACTGTCGCAGATGAACAAACTTGTGCAGTTGAAGTATTAATATCCGAATCAGATATTGAGAATCTTGAAAAAATGAAGGCTTTTAGAGAGATCGTTTCTACCAATAGTGGTAAGCTGGATGTTGTTTTGCGTCTGGTAAGTCCACGATTCGGAGAAGTAATTGCTCGGTGTGGCTCTAAGTATAAGATAGAGAAAACAGATTCTGTTTTTGAACAGGTAGAGAGTCTGTTCGGGGAAAATTCTATCAAATGTAGTAATCGGACAAAACAAAAAAAGAAAAATGGCAACCGCTTTGCAAGAATGGATTATGTGTAAAATCAGACTTACACATAATATGGACAGTTATCATCTATCTAAATCATATAATAGGAATAAGCAAATATGCAATATCGCACACTTGGTAAAACGGGACTCCGTGTTTCAGAAATAGGTTATGGTGGTGGTAGAGTCCGTCCAGAGCATGATGAAAACGCTTTGGTTAATATGCTACACTATGCCATCGGGAACGGCGTAAATTATTTTGATACAGCCTCCTCCTATGGAGGTGGATATAGTGAAACAGTTCTCGGCAAGGCTATTGCAGGACGACGGAATGCTTGTCTCGTAGCCACCAAAACAAAGGCGATCAACCCAGAAGGTATTACTACTGAAGTTGAAGGGAGTTTGCAACGACTCGGTACAGATTTTATTGATGTACTTCAATTCCACGGGGGCTGGTTTTATACCGATGAAGCAAACCGAATCTTGAATGAGGGTGGATTAGAAACCTATCTTAAATTGAAAGAAGAAGGTAAGGTTCGGTATATAGGTTTTTCTGCTGATGGTCCTTCAGGAGGAATTGAGCTGCTCATTAACACAGGTGAATTCGATATGATACAAACTCATTATAACCTTATGTACCAGAGCACTTACGATGCATTCAGTGGACAAGGTATTATTCCTGATGCAGTTAAACAAGATATGGGCATTGTGCTGATGCGTTCTACGACAAGTAATGCCTACCAAAACCTTATTAAACAGTGTTTTGCTAATGAAATGGCAGAAGTTGATGTAGATAGTTTTCTGTTGAATTATACGCTTTCGAACCCAATGGTAAATGTTGCCTTGATGAGTCTGCAAAGTTTAAAGGATGTAGATTGGACGAACGCTGTGTCTGACAATGTTAATGGACGATTAGATTTGAAAGCAATTCATGGAAGGTAAGCAATAAGACACTTGATACAACTTCACACTTTCAGTTGTCAGACTGGGTATAATCCTGACTTATTTATTGATACTGACTCGGTTTCCGTGGTGGTCTCACATCAATTGGTGCCTCTTCCTTATTTAACACCTCAATCAAACGATAATCGTATATACCTGCATCTTGGATATCATAGTTAAATTCATATACACTAACCTTTAATGTATAGATAAATCCTGGTTCATAATCAAAACCATCTATACCATCATAGAAGAAATGCCATCGCTGTGCTTCCTCGTTGTATTCCAAATAACATTCTTGCTCAAAAGCTCCGACACAAGTAGTCTTATACGGTCCGATAATCAGGATTTTCGTATTTGCGTCACAACGGGTTATCCACGAACCTTTACATGGACTCTTGAATTCCGAGTCAGGTCCGCATCCGATTGTGAGGGGTAGGAGGATTAGTAAAACTATGAGTGTTATTTTTGTTGTATATTGCATCTTTTCTCTCATCATATTTTATGTAGGTTTATTTATATCAAGGAAAGAATCTCTTGATATTCTATGGTTATACATTCCTCACACGACTAAACTCATTACCCTCCCCTATCAACGCGTTTAGTTATGCTTTAAGTCCTCTCAAAGAATAGGTTTAACTTTTCTTGCGAGTTCATAATTTAGTACTGATATTTCGACGAATTCACGTCTCGGATTCGGTCCGGTTAGAAACCATCCGTACCTTTACCTACTCAGATAAGAAGTTCCGGATAACATAATCAAGAATTCCGCCGTGTTTGTAGTATTCTACCTCTATGGGGGAATCAATTCGGATGCATGCTTCAGTTGTCTGCACATCGCCATTGGCTCTGGTAATCTTTAGGGTTGCCATTTGTCCCGGTTGAAGGTCATCTGCAAATCCTGTAATACTTATAATCTCACTTCCATCAAGTTCAAGTGTTTGGACATTTTCACCATCCTTAAACTGCAATGGTAGAATACCCATACCTATAAGATTACTACGGTGTATTCGTTCGTAACTTTCCACAACGACAGCCTTGACACCAAGGAGTTTTGGACCTTTTGCTGCCCAATCTCGTGAGCTTCCCATACCGTAATCCTGCCCTGCTAAAATAACAGTAGGCACATTATTCTCACGGTAGTGTAGGGCTGCGTCATATATAGTTGTCTGGGTAGCATCCGGATACTGGAGAGTATATCCTCCTTCAACATCAGATGTCATTAAATTACGGACACGTCTGTTAGCAAATGTACCACGACTCATTACACGGTCATTGCCGCGTCTTGCACCATAGGTATTGAAATCTGGTGTCTCAACCCCGCGTTCCTGCAAATAGCTACCTGCAGGACTTGCTGCTGCAATTGCGCCGGCAGGAGAAATATGATCTGTCGTAACAGAATCACCAAAGATGCCAAGAATGCGCGCATCGGTAATATCAGATATAGGATCAGGTTCACGTGAAAATCCTTCGAAGAAGGGTGGATGCTGTATGTATGTACTTCTTTCATTCCACGGATAAAGTACACCTGTAGCACCTTCAAGTTCTTCCCATTCTGGGGCTTGATTTCCAATCGACTCGTACATCTCTTTGAATGTTCTACGGTTAACAGCATTTGCAATCATTTCAGCGATTTCTTGACGTGTTGGCCAAATATCACGTAGGTAAACGGCTTCACCGGAATCATTATGACTGATCGGTTCTGTAACAAGGTCAATGTCAATGCGTCCTGCAAGTCCATAAGCCACAACAAGTGGTGGAGACATGAGGAAATTAGCTTTAATCTCTGGATGTACCCGTGCCTCAAAGTTACGATTTCCACTTAAGACACTGGCAGTCACGAGATTGTTCTCGTCAATAGCCTCTTGAACAACTTCGTTTAGTGGACCACTGTTACCAATACAGGTGGTGCATCCATACCCTACTACGTTATACCCAATCTTTTCCAAATATGGTAATAGACCTGTGTTCCTTAGATACTCCGTTACAACGCGAGATCCTGGTGCTAAACTTGTTTTAACATAATCTGGAACACGCAAACCTTTCTCAACCGCTTTCTTGGCGAGTAATCCAGCTCCTATCATCACAGACGGATTGCTTGTATTTGTACAGCTTGTAATTGCTGAAATTACAACGGAACCGTGCGTTATGTCGTCCTCAGTCTGATTATTAACAGTTACACCAAACCCATCATCTGACACGGGACGTGAAAGCATCTCATTGAATTTGTCCTTTACATCTGATAATGCAATACGGTCTTGTGGACGTTTTGGTCCGGCAATACTTGGTTCAATATCTCCTAAATTAACTTCTAACACATCTGAATATTCAACTTCTCCAAGACGTGGGATTCCAAACAATCCTTGTGCTTTGAGATATGTTTCCACAAATTCAACATGTGTATCGTCTCTCCCTGTAAGACGTAGATAGTTTATTGTCTCATCATCAGGTGGGAAGAAACCAATTGTTGCCCCATATTCAGGACACATGTTGGAGAGTGTTGCTCGGTCAGGTAGTGAAAGTGCATCCACACCTTCACCGAAAAATTCAACAAATTTTCCAACCACAGCAGCTTCTCTAAGTCGTTGTGTAACAGTCAATACCAGGTCGGTAGCGGTAACACCTTCTTGAAGTACACCTTTCATATGAACACCAAGTACTTCCGGAGTTAGTATATATACTGGTTGTCCTAACATAGCGGCTTCAGCCTCAATACCACCGACACCCCAACCGACAATGCCTAATCCGTTTATCATTGTTGTGTGTGAATCAGTTCCAACGACTGTATCAGGATACGCCACTGACTCTTCTGTCATTACAACCTGTGCGAGGTATTCAAGATTCACTTGATGTACGATACCAATAGATGGGGGAATAATTTTGAACTTATCAAACGCTTGTTGGCCCCATTTCAGAAATTCATATCTTTCTTTATTTCGCTCAAACTCTCTCTGCGTGTTAAACTGGAAAGCATTTTCTGTACCGTAAGCATCTACTTGTATAGAGTGATCAATCACCAGATCAACAGGAACAAGCGGTTCAATCATACTTGCATCACCACCGAGTTCTGCCACAGCAGTACGCATTGCAGCAATATCAACAACCAGAGGTACCCCAGTGAAATCTTGTGCAACCACACGTGCAGGTTTAAATGGAATTTCTGCTGCTTGTGGAGAACTCGCATCCCATCTGGCTAAATTAAGGATATCCTGTTCAGTAATTTGGTGTCCGTCGTAATTTCTCAATAATGATTCAAGCAAAATCCGTATACTGACAGGTAAGTTGTCAATTGTTCCTTTACCTGCTTCAGCTAAAGCTGGTAGCGAATAATATATACATTCAGAATCCCCGCTTTTAAGTGTTTCACGGGTATTAAATAAATTATGAGAGAGGTCCGGCATCAATAACTCCTTTATATAAGTACGATATGTCTAATGTTATTTTATCATAGCAAGTATTTGATTTCAATCCTATTGGATATTAAGTGCGTAAAGTTTTGGTATTAATTCCCTTATCTTGTGTTTGGATTACACATATTTCGCGGATTAGATCGGTAGATTGTAACATCATCTCATTGTTATACTTTTGTTTATAACGGGTATATATTGGTCTTGAGAATACTCTTCAATATAGTGAAAATGAAAACCTGATTCAGTTATTCACGGTGCGTTTTAACTGAATCAGGTTACGAATTATGATACTACCTATTAAGAGGTAAGGTTTAATAACTTGCTTTTAGTGATCCCCAAGTAGTAGACACTTTGTTTACAGGATCAACGGCTGTAACTGAGGATGTGAGAAGTTTTGCATCGCCTAATGAAGAATGATCACACCCTAATCCATCGCCACCATCTCCCATAACGATTGTGAGTTCTTTGGCATTTGCGGGAATATCAAATTCTACCTTGAGTGGTTCAACATTTTCACCATCAGCAGATCCCGTCAAGGTATCAGTTTTAACTACTTCATCTCCATCAACAGAAAAGATGAAATGGCTACTACCGCCGTGTCCACAACCACCTGGATCTTTTTCATCGGACATACCGGCATATCCTACAAATCTAACATAATCCGCCCCGGTTAGATCGTAAACAAAAGTTCCTACAGAATGTGCACCTATCCCGCGTTCAAAATATGTTCCACCGATGACAATATGGTTACGTGTTGTTGCCCCTTCACCGATAGTAACATTGTCAAAGTTTAGAGGTCCACCCCAACCAGTCCATTCTCCAGCGGGATTTTTTGGTATAAGACCACACTCATTTGGCTTCGGTTGATTTCCACCAATTAGTGCAAGATAAACAACACCATCACGAGTATCTTCTTCAACGACTTCATCATAATCGTTTTCAACAGCAAGATCTTCTGATGCTACCTTTTTAATTGGTTTTGCACCATCACCATCAAGATTGGTACAATCACTTTTGGCAGCATATATGTTGAATGCGAGACCAATGATTAGAAAAGTATATAAAATAGAAAAATTAACGATTTTCAATGTAAATTACCTCCATATCTTAGTTCTATGTAAATACGAAATAAAGTTTAGGTTAGTTTCTATCTTGAGGGAACAAATCATTAGAATTCATCCCCTCAATCATTTATATCCATAAACAACAATCGTATGGCAATTCAGTTTAATAACTTGCTTTAAGTGAACCCCAAGTTGTAGAAACTTTGTTTGCCGGATCAACGTCAAGCGCTTGTGCGGTTAGGAGTTTTGCATCCCCGACAGTGGAATGGTCGCAACCTATTCCGTCTCCACCATCTCCCATGACGATTGTGAGTTCTTTAGCATTTGTAGGTATGGCAAATTCAACTTTGACAGCTTCGACATTTTCTCCACCATCAGATCCCTTAAGTGTTTCGGATTTGAAGGCTTGCTTTCCATCAATAGAGAAGGTGAAATCGCTACTACCGCCGTGTCCACAACCACCTGGGTCTTTTTCATCAGACATACCGACATAGGCTTCAAATTTGAGATATTTATCTCCAGATAGATCATAAACAAGGGTACCAATAGCATGATTCCCAATTCCGCGTACAAATAGTGTTCCACCTATTACGATATGGTTTCTTGTCCCACCACCTTCACCGATAGTAACATTGTCAAAGTTTAGAGGTCCACCCCACCCTGTCCATTCACCTGCAGGATTCTTTGGAATGAGACCGCAAGCGTTTGGTTTGGGTGTAGCTCCACCAATCAATGCGAGATAGACAACACCTTTCCTTTCGTCTTCTTCAACGACTTCATCATAATCATTCTCAACCCCTACTGCTTCTTTACCGACTTCTTTAATCGGTTTTGCTCCATCACCATCTATATTTGTACAATCATCTTTTGCAGCAAATACTGTGAAAGAGATCCCTATAATTAGAGCCATCATAATGAGAGTTAGAAATAACATACTACCTCTATCATTAATTGCCCTATACATATTAACAATGTGCATATAAACCTCCATATTGACATAAAGTGAATTGTATACAGGACCAATATATTTATGCTTCTGATTACTAACTCTGAATCAATATCTGTCTCCAAACGGGATATAAGTGTCAATGTATGATTGAGACTTTTGTCAATTAAGTTTGTTATCCCCAAATAAAGAGTGATTATAGATTTAGCAATACTATTAACAGAGTTCTTGTGGGGAAAATATTATTGATAATTCGCGTTTAGCGTTTTCCAAACAATCGGATGCATGTACAAGATTCTCAGTGATATCAGTTGAGTAATCGCCGCGGATACTTCCCGGTTCCGATTCAAGTGGATCAGTTGCTCCATTTATAATCCGTGCTAATTGAATCGCATTTTTCCCCTTAACACCGATAGCAACAATAGGTGTTGAGGTCATGAAATCGATGAGTTTATCATAAAAGGGTTGTCCTAAATGTACTTCGTAAAGTTCTTCAGCTTTGCTCCGTGACAATTGCACCAATTTCAACCCTATAAGTTTGAGTCCCTTTCGTTCATAACGGGAAATTATCTCTCCGATAAGTCCGCGTTGAACACCATCTGGTTTCACCAGAATCAGTGTCTTTTCTATTTCCATCTCAACTCCGTTTCAATGTTAAACATGTTCCTGTAATTCTAATATAAGTGTCTATTCTTGACACCTAACCTGTTGAGAGTATATTATATTTAGTAATTATTGTCAAATCATTAAAAATGGATGCGTAATAGAGAAATGTACGAAAAATTAGGTGAGTCCGTACTGAAAACTGGAGAATGCATGGAGGTAGGTGTAATTAGCGCACCTGATGAACCACATGCTGACGAAATCAAGGAATTCCTTGGACATAAACCGGGGTATTATAAATGGCATATTGAAAGATGTGTTGATGAACGTCTTGACGATTTATCAACACTTTTCTATGTTGGAAAAGTAAATGGTCATGTTATTACCAATATCATGACTGTTGAACATGAAGGAATTGGGATTTTAGGGCATGTATTTACACTACCTGACCAACGTAGAAAAGGGGCATGTAAAGGCACAATGGTTTACCAGATGGAACATTTTCGAGAACGAAATGGTCGTGCACTCTACTTAGGAACAGGGTACGATAGTCATCCATATCATATCTACAACAGTTTTGGATTTGATAGCGTGTTTCCTGAATCTGGTTTTATGGAATATCATGTGAATCAGGATTTTATTGATGAATATTTCGCTGCATCAACTGCATCCTCTAAACCAGTTGAATGGCATGATTGGCCGAAGTTGACCGCATTGTCTGGTATAGTTGGAGTGGATATTTTACGGAGTCTTGCATGGAATATCTACGGACCATCTAATCTTGAAGGTCCTTTTCTATCCTTTAAACATATTCTTGAAACTGAAGATGTGTATGATGATGCGAAACTACTCATCTCAGAGAATGGAGCGATCGTTGGTTGGGCAACAGTGTGCAGGGATAGAAAATGGCGTGATAATATTGCTCTTCTGGATCTGTTTTTTCATCCTAATTTTACTGATTCTGTTCCTGATTTAATTTCTGCGGTGAATTTTCCTGATTTAAAGGTTCAATGCTATGTTGATAGCACATCTGTAAAAAAGGCGGAGGTAATGGAATCTGTGGGTTTTTCCTGCGAGGGTGAATTTAAGAATCAGTTTTCGTATGGTGGAAAGGATTACGATATTCTTGTTTTTGGACGGTAGGTTAGAATACAGAATAAACTATAGATGATAATTTATAGTAAACATATTTTTTTAGACTTGTAAGGACATATGTCTATGGTTGTGAAGACGTTAAGATCTTCATTTCTTACATTGAACTCAAGTTATTTAAGAATCAGTATCTTACCAACCTTTTGTACACGTTCATCATTCTTGGTGGCGGTAAATTTGTATATATAGACACCGTTGGCAAGAGGATCTCCATCTTCGTCCAATCCATCAAAATGGTATTCGTTGTAAGATGTATCGGCATCAAGTGTATCCACGTTCCTGATGAGTCTACCCGTAAGTGTATAGATCTTCAGGTTAACTGTGTCTGCGTTTTCCGTAAGATAATATGCGAAGTCTGTGCCTTTCCCAGGACGGAACGGATTTGGAAAATTTGCGATATTCTTTATCTCTAACCCACCTGCAACTTTTGCGTTTAGTTCTGATTCCCCCGTGTTGCCGTTTGCATCCTGTGCCTGTAAGCGGATACGATATTCCCCTGCTGGTAATGCGTGATCTGGTGAATGGGTTAACAACAATACATTGCTATTTGTGGGTGAGGTAGATATGATATATTCGTATTGTGGGACACGATTTCCGTTTCTGGTAAGAATAATATTGTCTGGTCTTGGATCTATCCCATTTGCGTCCACAATCCTTGCTGATATTGTAGGTAAATCAGAAATATAATCACCATCAACAAACCCTTGATCTTCCACAGATAATTCAAGCAATGGCGGACGATTATCTGAGTGTGATAGTAGTGCGAAAGTTCCGGGTAGTTTCACCTCGGCAGCGATGTTTTCACCATCCTCAGTTTGGTTTCCAACACGTATCCAATTCCCTGTTTCATCATCACGCATATAAATATATGATTTCACTTCAGTTTCCCTGACGAAGGTGGCTTTTCCTGTCAATTCCAATTGCTGGTTCAAAATTATACGATATGCCATTGGGGTTGCATGTTCAAGGCCAACCGGATTTATAATATCTGGTTGATTTTTGATGATTAACTCTTGTGTTTCAAAGAGCAGTGTTGATGTCTCTTGTAGACTGTTCTTTGGAAGTGTGATACGAAATGCACCATCTATGCTTTGGATCGGTCGGTCGATATTCTCTGATGTGAGAAAAACAGTGTTGTTAATAAATTCTTTGGAGGAACTGTTGTTGGATTCTCGCAACTCCCTAAAAACACCTGTTGGCTGTTCGTCTGTTGGCATATCTACAAAGACAGTAACAGTGTATTCACCAGGTTCCGGCTTCCAAGGCACACTTGCTATAGCATATTCATCCGGTGGTATTTCAGGAATAATCTGAACAACCCCAATTTGTGTTGCTTTTTTTAGGTCTTCAAGAGTAATTTCTTGCTCCTCAGGTGAGTCATTTGCCGGTAATTGTAAGAACTGGACAGGAACATTTTTCCCAGAAATATCACCATAGTTTTTAATCTGTGCGGAGAGATGAAAAGAGGAATCCATACTCCAATTAATTGTGTGTCCTAAAACAGAGAAATCTGGTTCACCTACCCCGTAGGTAACAACCTTTGTTTGTAGTATGCGTCCACCCTTAGGTTCAACGAGTAAATAATAATCGATCAGATCTCCTCTTTCAGCAGCTTGAATCGGGTATTCCGTCCTATAAATTCCTCCATCTTGATACACCATAGGAATTTTTTCCACATCTTGCACTTGTCGTCGATCTTCAATTACCTGATAGCTCCAGTAGAGGGTTATTGCATCGATTGCTTTGTCATCTAACACCTCCACATAAACATGCACAGGTTCATTAGGTGGGATGGGATCAGGTTCCAGACGAACACTTTTGACCAATCGTTGAAGAGGTGTGTAGGCGGTATATCCAATTGAATCTTCTTGTGTATTCCAAGCATATACTCTTAACTGTAATGCATCGAAAGCACTATTATAAGGGATTGGCATTTGTGTTTGGAACTTCCCATCTACTACAGAAAACGTTTCGATACGCGGCACATCGTCTACAGACCGTACGAGTGGTGCTCTTATATTTTGGGTTCCAATTGGTCTTTTCTTTTGTTTTCTTTCTGGTGGGTTAGGAATTACAGTGATCTCGACATCTCCAGTAAAATCTGGATTCTGCAAACTTCCAGCAACAGTTAATAGTGTATCTTCTCGCTCGTTATCCTCATCATTGGGATCGTCCAGATTTACACTTAGCTGCATTTCGGTCCGTGGCAATCTTAATCGGGTTGCAGGATCCCCGAAAAGCGTAAAAACCTCCGTAAGATCAAGGAATCCTGGAGAATTAATAAGGAACTGTGTTTTTGCTTCAGCGAGTATTGCACCGATATGTTCTGTCTTGTCATTAAACATCACCTCGAATATTTCCTTGTTGAGTAGAAAATCTCCATCTAATAGTCCAATACTGGTACCCCCGATTACAGCAATTGCACCTCCACTTTCAGAACGTAATAATGCTTCCGCCAAACAACCTGTTGGACTATCAAATTCACCGGTAAAACATGTCATACTGATGACAAAAGGCAACCTTGATATGTTTTTTAGATTTTTTTCAGGATCTTCTAAATCCATCATACGACTTGATGACCAAACACCACCACCACCGTGTCCGATGTAATTAACTAAACTTGCCCCGTCATTGAATCCATTAATTACTTGCCGACCTACAGGTGTACTACCTTCTCCTAATGGTAATTCTTCATCAGGAGTAGTTGGAGCATAAATTGGAACAGTTTCATATTTTTCATTTAGACGACTCACATCGGTTAGAATATCTGTCTGAAAATGGAACCTATCATCGGATCCAGCAAGCATTAGAATACGTTTATGCCACGGTCCAACATCTGCGTTAGTTTCATAATTTATTGCACGTTCGACGAATACCCGTACATCAACACTATTTGATGCTGGTACTCTCCCGATAAACATTTCTGGGAAATTATCGTTTCCACGGAAGGTGACAAACTTGTAATCGCTTGCGGATGATCCATATCCTGGAATTTGTACTTGAATCGTTGGAACCGTACTATTCTTCTCTTTTAAATTTGTATCTCCAACTAATAGGACATAGGTTGGAGCAGGGGATTGCCAATTTTCATAGGTATATTTTAAGAAATCGCGTAATGCGTAAGGATTTGGAATCCCATGATTAAATTCATCATAGATATCCTCAACAGTTACTATTTTAGACCGTAAACCTTGTTGGCTTCGAAAACTTGCGAGTGGTTGTACCTCCCGTAAATATTCAGTGTCGGTAATAATGATGTAATCAGCACCGTTGTTTGAGTTTCGTAAATCGGATGGTGAATCCTTTATTATATCCATTGGTGTAAGATATTTTTGCTTTGTCAATGCGATATATTGTATTTCAGTATTTAAGGGTTGATTAGTGATGTTTAGTGATGTAGCTTCAATTTGTGTTGATTGAAAAACCACGTTATATTTTCCGCGTATGTCTTCATCTTGTTGTGGGGATAGACCGACATAACGAGTTCCGTCAATACCATATATTTCTATGTCAGGTGTATTAAAGTTTTTTAATTCTACCCTAAAGTTTGGATTCACACTACCTGTTTCATCTGGTATTAGTGTAATAGCAAATGGCAAGACGTTATTTGTAGCTTCATAAGTTCGCCAATAATCTACCTCAAACCAGTTTAACATGAGGAGATCTAAAGCTTGGCTTCCAGGAAGTACAGCTCCTAATGTATTTCTACCATTTTTGAGAAAAGACTGTGAAATAGTAGTATTTTCAAATAGGTATTCAATATCCCCTTTCCAGCTTGAACTCCCGATATTAATATCATTGTTTAACCATAATTCTGCAAAATGTGTATCGACAGATCTCCCATGTAGAGCAATCCGTAGAGTCGCTTTATTTCCGGTTCCAGCAACACCGTTAATTGTAAAAGCAAAATCTCGTTTTGTTGGTGCACTGAGTTGTACCCAAAACCAACTATCATCTGGCAGGTCTGGCAAGGAATTAAGTAGGAAGTGACGTTCTTGAAGTCCTTCACCAAAATCATCATAATCGCTACCTGCTGATAGTCCAAAATCCTTAAATCTACGAAACTGGTTATCCTGTTCAAAATGTACCCTTGTGAGAAAATTTCTTGGTTGATATCGTATTGATGAATCTACAGAAATGGTCTTGGTTTCCATGCGGAGTCCTGGTCCAGCATTCCACGATAACCAATAAACATTTTCATCAGAATAAGGATCTATATAAGTTTTTTCACCCGTATGGCGTTCTGCGTAAAATATGATTTCACCTTCTGGATCGAATCCGCTAAAATTGTCTCCAGTTTCTGATATTTCTTGTCCGCTGGTCGCGTTTCGAACTAAAATTGGTATATGTCTACCTTTGTTAGATAGTGTCAATGTAGAAGATTTTATTGCAGGCAGATCAACACCAGCTGCAGCTAAATCCCTTGCTGTAATACGATACATTCCTGATTTGTTGATAATGATCTTGTACCGGTCACCTGCGGGTAAAGAAAAGAAGGATGGGTCTGTTAGATGTAGGTCTACAGCAGATCCATTATTTAGGAATTTTCCCGCGTCTGTGGAACGCCACTGATTCGCGGTTTCTGGATTAATAAGAAGATTCTCAAACATACCTTCATAAACTGATGATTCTGGACGAGGTATTCTCGGAATTGCTGAAGGTGCATTCGCTAATCTGTTGAACCGTACTTCAACTACAAGTCGATGATAAAGTTTAACCATACCAGTGACAGGATTATATTGTACAGGATTAACTTGAATGGGTAGAATTCGATTCTCACGTATCCATCCTGCAGTCCCAATTTCAGCAATGTTTCGTGGTATATATTGATTGGCAGTATATATTCTCTCTGATTTGATTCCATGTTTAGATAACTCTTTAATATAGCCGTCTCTACTGTTTGCTATTCTATGTGTGAGTTTATATGTGCTGAAATCACCGCTATCAACTATATGTACCGTGAAACTCACGTCAGACGGAACTCCTACTAAGGTAGTTTGCATAGGTAGGCGTGGTATGCCCTTTTCTATATTATACCGACAATTTGGAAAGGAGAGAGTCTGGTATTGTTGACCGTTCTGTTCCTCGATTTCAATCTTCAGGTCTGACTTTTCAATAGCGATCTGTATTGTCACACCACGTGAGGATGCATTCACCAATTCAATCCTTCCGATGGTATGCTTTTTGTTAGTCTGACTAAATGGTACTGTTTCTACAGGTAGGGCAGCACAAAACGCAATAATCGCAAAAAACAGTAAAACAGTTGTAGGATATATAAAATGTCTTATCATGGGAATTATTAGTGAGTAGTAGATTAGAGAATACAGTGGTAATTAATTATTTTTTGCAAGGTGATATATTTCGATTTCTCGTACTTGTGCAATTGATGGTCGCACCACTCGATAGTGAGGATAATATTGATTGCCAATAGTCATTCGTCTATTTACCACTTTGTCTCCTTTATCTACGACAACTTTATTGACGATGATGTCATCAACAGTGCGACTTACAGCAATGCGAATCATTTTCGTTTCAATATCTAACCTGTCAATAACAAAGGTGGGTTGAGCGCGTTTGCCTTCTAAGTTTCGTCGCTGGATAACAGAATGAAAAGCCTCCCATTTATCTGTTTCAGAATTAAGATATTCCATCTGAAATCGGAATAGATTTCCGTTATGAATGATAATTTTACGAACTGGATGTATTTCAGCAAAACGTATGATAAAGTTCCGATCATTCTTTGCGGGTAGGGTTGCTATAGTTTCTAAATTGCCATCATTTAAACCGGGATGGTTTGCTTCAGTTCCATAATTTGCAGTTGCTATATTCTCACTGTATTGAGTTGATAAAACCTGTGCGAGACGACAAGCATTCAATTGCAAACAGACAAAAAGTAAGAGGACACTGAGGAAGATATTTCGACAAATGGTAAATGACGATGTAAATTCAATGTGTAAAACATTTTGTAATCTCATTGTGTGTTTATGTATCATTTGTTTCCTCCGGTAAAGTTACATCAAAATGATCAACAATTCCCATAATTAGTTCTCGAATAGGTGCATTTTCTATACCGAATACTTCTTGTGCAACCCCGGGACCAGCACCAACAATCACGGTATCCCCTTCGCCTGCGCCGACGTAATCCACAGCAATCGTTGGTGTTCGTACAACTTGTGATCTTAAACTTAAGGGTTGGACAAGTAGTAACGTCCGGTTTTCATACGCAGGATGTTTTAGTACTGATACAGTTTTGCCAATTACTTTTGCGAGATACATAAAAACCTTCTGAATTCTGATAATGTCATAGTAATACAAACTACAGGCTTGGCGATATTATGATTATGTATTACTTTGTTCTTCAAGTAGTGAAATAGTATCAACAAGTCCGACAATTGCCACATCCACAGGCATTCGTTTTCCGGGTAGCACACCTACAGCGTCCCCTCCAGTGACGTAGTAGACAATTTCCCCTTCTCCTGCATCTTTTAATGTATCGACTGCGACGATTGGCGTTTTGATAGGATTCTGTTTCTCGTCCAATGGTTGGACAATAAGTAGACGTGTCCCATCTAAACTTGGATCTTTACGTGTTGCGACTACCGTACCAATTACTTTTCCTATATCCATTAGTGTAATCTCTTATTAATTTTCTTCATTATTTTTAGATCTTGGTGAATTATAGAACCCATGGGAATCCGTATAAGAAATATTAGGCATTGATCGGAATCGACACCAATTCTGTTGTATTGAAGATTCAACTCTATTTAATATCGTATTCATTTAATTTTGTGTGCAGTGTATTTCGGTTGATGCCGAGGATCTCAGAGGCTTTACTCCGATTCCCATCAGTATGCTCGAGTACAATCTCGAAAAGCGGTTTTTCAAAAATAGCTCGAATTTTAGCATATAGTTGTCCATCATCTTCATTAGATTCTAACAAATGTGCTATTTGTCCTTGAAGTAGTGATATCATTTGCAAATCCAGATTTTGATTATTTAAGTTCGTTTCCAGAACCGGTTTATCCAAGATTTCTGAAAAATGTTCAGGGAGTAACATCTGTCCGGAACACATGACCAGTGCGCGTTTTATAGCGTTTTCGAGTTCACGAACATTCCCGTGCCATTCATGTTCGATTAGTTTGTCAATTGTCTCTGAAGAGATCCCGATTTTTGGTATTTGATATTCCTGTGCAAATCGACTTGTAAATAAGTCAATTAAATCTGGAATATCCTCTCTACGTTCTCTTAGAGGTGGTAAAGAAATTGGAACGACATTCAATCTGTAGTACAGGTCGTCTCTAAAAGTTTTTTCTGTAATGGCAGTATCAAGTTTTTGGTTAGTTGCAGCAATAATCCGTACATTTACCGAGCGTGTATCATTACTACCGACCGGTTCTATCTCTCGTTCTTGTAGAACTCGCAACAATTTCATCTGGACATCAATAGGTAATTCTCCTACTTCGTCAAGAAATATCGTACCGCTATCAGCTTGTTCAAATTTACCTTTCCTATCGGCGTGTGCATCGGTAAATGCCCCTTTAACGTGTCCAAAAAGTGTACTTTCAATTAGACTGGGAGGTATCGCACTACAATCTACGACAATAAAAGGGTTTTCAGTACGCGGACTATTTTTATGTATAAGTTCCGCGACCAATTCTTTGCCAGTACCACTTTCACCCATAATTAGAACGGTTTCGTCACTGACAGCTGCCCGTCCGATTATTTGATATACAACCTGCATAGCTGGACTCTTTCCAACCATTCTTCCTTGAGAATCAATGGATTCTGCTTCTTGTGTATCGTCTGTTTCCTCTTTTGTAATGCTCACTGCCGATGCTGCACGATCAACTAAATCAAGCAATTCTTCACGATCAACAGGTTTCGTAAGATAGCCGTAAGCGCGTCTCTTTGCTGCTTCAATAGCGGTTTGTGTTGTACCGTGTCCAGTAATTATAATGATTGCAACAGTTGGATTTATCTCTTGAATAGATTCTATCAAATCAAGTCCATCCACATCCCCTAAGAAGATATCAAGTAGTATGACATCAATCTCATTTTTGCGTACACACTCAATAGCCTCTTTCCCATTTCGAGCTTTGATAGTGTTATATCCAGCCTTATTGAGAGCAGCACTTAAGACTTGTCGTAGACTATTGTCATCATCAACTATGAGGATTGCGTAAGACATAATTATATCTCGTTTATTCTATATCTGTTATCAGTAAAAGCCAATAGTTCATAAGTATCCAGAACCCAGAGTACTAAATTACACAGGGAAGAGATATAATAAAAGCAGTGCCAGTTGAAAGTGATGCATCCACTTCAATATTCCCCTCGTGTTCTGCTAAGATCTTACGGCTAATGTAAAGTCCAAGTCCTGTGCCTTTCTGTTTTGTTGTATAAAAGGCATCAAATAAGTTCGGTATGTCAGTCTGTGAAATACCTTGCCCGGTATCTTGTATTCTGATGAAAACGGTTTTGGCTTCTTTCTCCGTGTAAGTTTTAATTGTTAACGTCCCACCAGTTTCCATTGCTTCAATTGCATTAGAAAAGAGGTTGAAGATTACCTGTGTTATTCCATCCTGATTTAGATACACCGATGAACATTCATCAAACTCACATATAACTTCAATATTGTGTCTATCTAATTCAGGTTGATAGGTGGCAAGACAATTATCAAGTAATTTCCGTATATCACAAAGTTCTGCGTCAGTTGTTGCTGGCTTACCAAACGCCAATAGCTGCTCTATAGATCGGTTTAACCGGTCTACCTCTTTAATAATTATTGAGGTATACTCAGCTATCTCTTCTTGTTCCTCTATAGGTAGTTTTTCAAATCTATCGGAAGGTTCGCTTAGAAGTTGTGTTGCCAATCGAATACTTCCAAGTGGATTTCGGACTTCGTGAGCAATGGTAGTTACCAATTTCCCAAGTGCTGCCAACCGTTCTGCTTGAACTAAGGCATCAATGGTTTGTTGTATTTTTACTCTCTGTGCAATGATTGAGGCGATAATTTCCAATACCTGTAGGTCTTCTGATGCTGATAACTCATCTTTTGCCTTGTCAATTCTTAAAGTTCCAATAACTTGTTCTTCTACAATAACTGGTAGACACCAGAAATCGATATTATCTTTCGATTCCACCTGTTCTGGTGGATACAATTCTACCGAAGAACGAGGAATCCGATACTGCGGTACACCCCGCGCCTCACCATCTGCGAGTACTTTTCTCTCGATCTCCTCTATTTGGTGATCAGTTCCACGTTTTTGCTCTGCTGCGGTTAAACCTAAAATTACCTCAGAGGATGTTACCACTATACCATCATCATAAAGGTTTAGTGTACCCCGATAAATTCCGAGTCGTTCCGATAGAATCTCAATAATCCGTTGAAAAAGTTCATCAAATTCGAGAGCATCATTGGCTGCTTGACTCACTTCAAAGACGATTGATAAATCCCGTACCCGTTTTTCCAATGTAGCAATATCAATACTGATTCTATCCATCTCTTTGGTACGATTCAAACGTTGAATCTGCAATTGGCGGATAGTTCTCCCTAAGAGGAATGCTACAACAGGATATAAGAACGCTATTGCAATACCTTCAGCCTGTTGTGGAAATCGCAATACATAGACCCAATTAGCTATTGTTGTTAGTCCGAGGAGAATCTGTTGTTTGCGTTGACTTGCATACAGGGCTGCCAACATAATCACACCATAATAAAGGTGTGAAACTGTGAAATAATACTGATGCCACCCTGAGACATAAACGATAATATTAACGCATATTACACCGAATACTAATAAAAAAGCTTTCATAGCTATTTGCTGTGAGTATCGGATTATGAACAATTAGATTAGATCTACATTTTCAGAAAATTTTCTAACATTTTTAATCCGACCCGTCCACTTTTCTCTAAATGAAATTGCGTGGCGATAAGGTTGTTATGTGCAATCGCACTACAGAATTCGAGACCATAGGTAGTTTTTCCAATGATCGTTTTCTTCATCTCTGGTTCAGGATAGTATGCGTTAACAAAATAAAAGTGTGCTGGGTTTGGGACATCTTCAAATATGGGGTGAGGTTGTATCTGCCATACTTCATTCCATCCAATTTGAGGCACTTTTAGTCGTTTTTGATTGGGGTATTTTTTGACGTACCCGGGTAACAAACCAAGACATGCTGTATCCTCCTCCTCACTATGTTGAAATAGGATTTGGATACCGATACAGATTCCTAACATCGGTTTACCGGATTTATAATATTTTCTGAGGATGTTGTCAAGGGAACGCGACTGCAAGTTTTCCATTGTTGCTTTTGCGGCACCAACACCGGGAAAAATAACACGTTCTGCATTTGCTATTGTATCAGGATTATCGGTTATCTCGTTTTTATATCCGAGTCTATCTAAAGCTCGAGCAACACTTGTGAGATTACCGGCTTTATAATCTATTATTGCAACCATTATGTTTTACTATAGTTTGGACAATTTTCGTATTTTCTTTTACCAATGTTTTATACACCTTTCGCACTGCTGGTGCTGCCGATTTGGTCAATAGTATTCTTTTTAGACAGGTTTCAGTCTGTGGCTAAACTCACCAATTAATCAGTTTACATCAAACAACAACCCGTTGAATGCTATTTAAAATTCATACCTCTGTTTTGTGGTATACAAGGTTGATCTCTAAAATCCAGAGCGGTTCCAAACCGCTCCTACCAGGTGTGGGGTTACAACGGTTGTCTTTCCTTAAATTGACGCCTATGGTTGCGACTAAAAAAGTGTTCGTAATGGGAACTAATTATATAGAACTTAGTATAAAAAACCCTCTATTATATCTGCTTTCAATTTTCACATAAGTAATAATTTATATTTATTATGTTAAAAATGTTACACTTTTTGACACATTGTGTGTCATTAGTAAAACGGCTGTCCGCCCTTTCACAGTCTGCGTTCATCGGTTTTTTTTTTTAAATAGTAACAATTCTTGAATTGTATGATTTTGTGTCGTTCTTCTTTTTTATTTTTTATAATTCTTGGGGGAATATCCGATACAGACATTTGTAATACATTTTCTAAATAATAATATCTCATTATTGTGACGTAATATTTTAGGACGTATCCTAATAGATAACAACCCCATAAACCATCAATAGAACTTTTTTTCTCAGAAAAAGTATAGGTGATGCTGTTTTTGTTTTTAAGATAATTATGAATGTATTGGATAGTCATTAGATAGTTTTCTGTATTTATGTAAAAAAGTTACGAAATCGTAACTTTTTTCTGTTACACCAATTTTAGTATAGTCGCTGTTAGGTCTGTCCCCGTCTATGTTTACAGCCAATTTACGATTTTCTATAAAAAAATAAAAAAGTTCTCTTGATAGATTTCTTAACATATTATTTCCGAATAAGATGTGTTACATTGACATTTGCATAACTGTGTATATTTTCTTTAATCATATTGATTTATCCTATATTAATTATTAGTATAAGTATAATAGTAGTTCTCTATATGTTATTGCAACGTGTATTTACTCTTGTGTCAATCTCTTTTCGTATATATGATGTCTGTTTTTTTAATTTCTTCAATTTATTTTTTTAAACAGGGTTTCATGTCCAAATCAACGCCGAATCCGCGGAATCAAGGAATCAAGGAATCAACGGTATGAATGTCATTTAGACATTCCCCAGGTATGAATGTCATTTAGACATTCCCAGGTATGAATGCCATTAGGCATTCCCCGGGAATTCGTCCAAATCAACACCGAATCCGCGTATGGAATTCGGTGGGTTTCGTTCTTCAACCCTGTATCTGACTAAAATCCAGAGCGGTTCCAAACCGCTCCTACCAGGTCTGGGGTTACAAAGGTTGTTTTCCTTAAATTGACACCTATGGGTTTCGTACCTCAACCAACCGATATTCTATTTATGAAATACCTGAGTTATACGTTTCCATCCTGCAGGTTGTATACTATCTAAGAATAATCATTTATCAAGGGAGTTAAGCTGTTTACATAGATTCGCCATTTCAATTGCGGTTACTGCAGCCTCGGCTCCTTTGTTCCCGGACTTTGTTCCTGCCCTTTCAATAGCCTGCTCAATTGTATCTGTTGTAATAATCCCATAGATAACCGGAATCCCTGTCTGCAATGAAACTTGTGAAATACCTTTGGCACTCTCACCTGCTACATAATCGAAGTGGGGTGTAGAACCGCGTATTACTGCCCCAATACAAATAAGTGCATGGTACCGTTCACTTTCAGCGAGTTGTTTAGCAATAGGGGGAGTTTCAAATGCTCCGGGTATCCACACCACATCAACATCATCCAAATTACCACCGTGACGTTTAATGGCATCAAGTGCTCCATCCAATAGTTTAGTGGTGATAAAACTGTTAAATCGACTTACAATAATACCGATTTTAAGGTCTGTGCTATTCAGGTTACCTTCATATATATTTGGCATAATTATTTCCTACAAGTTTTCAACTTCAAAGTTGATTAACAATTGGGATTACCTCCACACTGGCTTAATTATTGAATGTGCTTGAAAACAGTTGCGAGTTAACCGACTACCTCCTCACCCCATATTTGTAAATGTGAATACTGTAATTACAATATATGTTGAAAAAAGGATGCTCTTATATATTATTTATCAGTCATATTCTACATGAGATGATATTTGGATTTTGATGCACCTGAGTATTTAGAGAAGATGCCCCAGTTTTGTGCGTTTTGTCTGTAGGTAATGTTTATTATATGAGTTGGGAGTAGTTTGCAACGGGATTTGTTCAACGATCTCCAATCCATAGCCAGATAATCCTTTGACTTTATGAGGATTATTTGTCATTATTCGCATTTTTTTTACGCCTAAATCTACGAGGATCTGTGCCCCGATTCCGTAATCCCGTAAATCGGGTGGGAACCCGAGGCGTTCATTGGCTTCAACAGTATCCAAGCCTTCATTATCTTGAAGATGATAAGCCCGAATCTTATCTTTGAGTCCCATACCTCTACCCTCTTGTCGCATATATAATAATACACCTCTACCCTCTTTCTCAATATTTCCGAGGGCAATTTGGAGTTGTTCACCACAATCGCACCGAAGTGAACCGAACACATCTCCTGTGAGACATTGCGAATGAACTCTGACAAGGATAGGATTTTCATCTGTTATATTTCCTTTAGTTAGTGCGACATGTGTTTCAGCAGAATCGATTGGAGATGGTGAACCGTCGACATTGCTTTCATAGGCGTGAAGTTTGAATTCTCCATGTATAGTAGGGATTGTAGCTGTTGAGACCTTTTTAATGAGTGTTTCTGTGTGTCTACGATATGCGATAAGATCTGAAATAGTAATAATCTTGAGATTGTGTTCTTTTGCGAATTCAAACAATTCAGGAACCCGTGCCATAGTTCCATCATCATTGAGAACTTCACATAAGACACCTGCGGGGTAGAGACCAGCGAGTCGTGCTAAATCGACCGTAGCTTCTGTATGTCCAGCGCGTCGGAGTACACCGCCGGGTTGTGCTTCAAGAGGGAAAATATGTCCGGGTCTGACAAAATCAGAAGGCACAGCATCTTCATCCACAAATTTGCGAATGGTAAAAGCGCGTTCCTGTGCAGAAATTCCAGTGGTGACTTCCTTTGCATCAATTGTCACAGTAAATGCCGTTTGCATCTGTGCAGTGTTATCCATGACCATTGGATTAAGTTGAAGCTCGGTAAGGCGTTCTGTACATGTCGGAAGACATATAAGTCCGCGCCCGTATTTTGCCATAAAGTTGATGGACTCGGCAGTCACCTTTTCGGCAGCCATAATGAGATCACCTTCATTTTCGCGATCTGGTTCATCAACAACGATAATCATTTCTCCATCTTTAATGGCAGAAAGGGCATCAGGAATAGTACTAAAATTCATAATGAAGTCTCGCGTTCTTTATCTTTAACTGTACCCATGTTTTTGAAGAAATTCTAAATTTAGTGTCTGTGTAGGTGTCGCTTGGTTTCGCATTAGGGTTTCAACGTATCGTGCCATTACATCAACTTCTATGTTCACAGCGTCACCGACTTGCTTTTCACCAAAGGTTGTAACTTGTAGGGTATGTGGAATCAGTGCCACTTCAAATCTATTTTCCAGAACATTTGCTATTGTTAGACTTACACCATCAACAGCGATTGAACCTTTATATGCGATGTAAGGTCTTACATTCTCACCAACAGTAACCTCCATAATGACTGATGTGCCTTCGTGTTTCCACCCACTGATAGTAGCTACTTCATCAATATGTCCTAAAACCAAATGTCCACCGAGTCGATCCTGTAACCGTAGGGAGCGTTCCAGATTTACTTGTGTGCCAACTTTACATGACCGTAATGTGGTTCTGCGGCAGGTTTCTTCACTGATATCAGCAACAAATCCGTCTTTTTCAAGTACTCTGACAGTAAGGCAAGGACCGTCAACAGCAATACTATCCCCAATTTTTGTATCTTCAAGAATAGTATGCGCATTGATCTTGACTGTAACACCCCCGGATTGCGGTTGTATTTGGGAAATCTTTCCAATTTCCTCAATTATCCCTGTAAACATTTCTGAGTGAAATACCCTTCAATCAGCAAGTCTTTATGAAGTTTGGTGACTGTAAGTCTTTGAAGTTCAGGAGCATCTATTAATCGGTTGATCCCATCTCCATCTATTATACCTGGTGCCTGTCTACCTCCGATGAATATTGGAGCAATGAAACACATGACTTTATCCACCATACCTGATTCTAATACACTTGCGTTAACTTTTCCTCCACCTTCCACTAACACACTTGTAATTCCACGTGCTCCTAATGTTTGCATCAACGTTTTGAAACAGACTCGTCCTTCTTTTTCGGGAATGACAATTACTTCGGCATGCCTTTTTTCGAGTTTAGCAACCTTTTCTTTCGATGCTTGAGGTGTAACAGCAACGATCACCTTTGCATGACTATTAGGGTTAATAACTCTTGCGGTTAAAGGTGTTCTTGCATGTGAATCTAAAACTATCCGTATTGGATCTTTTCCCTTCTTATCTGGGAGTCTTGTGGTAAGAGTAGGATTATCGCTTAGAACCGTTCCAACACCTACAATAATTGCATCTATCTGATCCCGTATTTCATGTACCTTTTGACGGGATGATTCAGAAGTAATCCATTGCGATTCCCCTGTCGTAGTTGCGATTTTACCGTCAAGACTCATCGCCGTTTTTAAGATGACAAACGGGTATCCAGTTGTAATATGTTTAATGTAAACTTCATTCAGTATCTTCGCGGCTTCTGCACATACGCCAACGTTGGTTTTTATACCTGCCTTCTCTAACTCTTGTATACCCTTTCCAGCAACTTTCGGGTTTGGATCTAAATGTGCGACATAAACATTGGCAATTCCAGAATTGATGATTGCTTTTGTGCAAGGAGGTGTTCGTCCCCAATGACAACAAGGTTCAAGGGTAACATAGAGTGTAGCACCATGGTTTTTTTCTCCAGCTGCATCTAAAGCGTGGATTTCGGCATGTGGTCCACCGACTTTTTTATGATATCCTTCAGCAATTATTTTCCCATCCTTAACGACCACTGCACCGACAAGGGGATTTGGACTTGTACGTCCCTTTGCTATCTCTGCTAATGTAAGTGCGCGGTTCATAAAGGCAATGTGCGACTCGTTCATTCTACTGCTTCACCTACAATGCTGTATGCGTCTTATAGTATACCACACATTTACTGTAATTCAAAATCATTTTATCTACTGTAATATGTTATGATATTGTTAGAAAACACTACAATAAATCACTATCTGAGCGTCTTCTGGGTAGGGCATGAATGTATACTCTATCCACCTAATGAATAGTTTATAGACTTCTATAAAATCTGCAGTCCGTTGTCTGTATTTAAGGACTTTAGGTAGTTTATAACTTCAGTTTGATCTACTAAGTCGAATTGGTGTGATCCGATATACATATATTGTATAATGCCTTTTATGTCAATAATGAAGGTTGCAGGTCTTGCGATATTATATGCCTCAAAGCTAAGCCAATGGTAGACACCATAGTTTTTTATAGTTTTTCGGTCTTTGTCAACTAAGAGTGGGTAGGTAATTCCGTTGCGTTCTGCATATCCGCGTAGTTCTCGGGGCCATTGTCCAGCAATAGCTATTGGGGTTGCATTGTATAGTGCGTAATCGTCTGTATGTTCCTGTATGGCAGTCAACTGACGGCGACTGTTTGGTCACCATGTACCCCTAAAAAAGGCTAATATTATGTGCTGATTATTGCGGTAGGATGTGAGGGAGACTGCTTGTCTTCTATGGGACGGCAGGGAGAATGATGGGGCAGCATCACCAATGTTGAGGATTTTGTTTTTGCGCGGCATACGGGTATTCTGTCATACTTTTTGCGGGGTGTCAAGTACGTCGTACCCATAGGCAGAGTTATTTCGTTTTAAGTGTCTTAGGTTAATAGGGATTTATCTGTTGATACCCAAAAGTGGTATCTACAGATAAATCAATTTTGATGGTTTTCAATCACCGTAGTGACGATATGTTTATTGGTTATGTCGTTCCTACGGAACTCAAGTGTGCCGGTTAGCATTTTTCTATAGACATTCCGTTCCGATGGAACTCAAGACTGTGTGAATTCGTACTTCTATAGACATTCCGTTCCTACGGAACTAAAGAGGATGAGATCAACGTTTGTCTATAAACATTCCACCCCAAAGGAACTAAGGAGGTCTTCTGCATTACAAGATTCCTTAAGTTGACACCTATGGGTTTCGTACCTCTATCCATAGGTGTCAACTTAGTGATTGCATGTCCTTGTAGGTTGTGTTGAATCGTAGGTGAAGTCCAACATTTCCTGTATTTATATATATAAGCGCCTCATGTCCAAATCAACGCCGAATCCGCGTATGGAATTCGTCGGGTTTCGTACCTCTACCCGACCTACAAGAGGGTATAAATCAATCAAATATGATTAGAAATTCCTTAAGTTGACACCTATGGGTTTCGTACCTTTACCCGACCTACAAAGAATACCAGAATAATAAATAGAATTGGTATAAGAAGTAGAATTACATCAATTCAACAAACACTTCATTTGCCAATAAGAGACCACGATCCGTAAGCCGGAGATGGGTTTGCGTTTGTTCTAACAACTCTAAATCCTTCCATTTTTGAATAACTTCTCCAAATTCTACATCAATTGATTCACCGAAACGCAACGTATAATCCCTTATACAAATTCCCTCTCGTTTCCGTAGTGATAGCATAAGGGTTTCTGCTTTTTCTGCTTTCCCAGTAAGAATTTCAGTATCTGCAATCGGTTTCTTCAGTTCACGGAGTTTTTGAATATAGGGTGGTATCCCTTTTATGTTGGTATATCGCACACCTTCAATATATCCACACGCCCCAACACCTAACCCTATATATTCTTGATTATTCCAATATACAAGGTTGTGTTTCACTTCCTGGTTTGGTTTAGCGAAGTTACAGATTTCATAGTGTAAATATCCGTTTTTAATGAGTGTGTCAATTGTATATTGAAACATATCCGCTTCTTTATCTTCGGATGGGAGGATGAGGTCGCCATTTTTCCACCAGTCATAAAACGGTGTTGACTCTTCCATAACAAGATTATAGGTGGAGATATGATCGGGTTCTAAGGATATTGTTTCTGTTAGTGTGAATTGCCACATTTCCATTGTCTGTTCTGGCAGAGCAAAGATGAGATCGATGTTAATATTGTCAAAACCGAATTCGCGTGCCAGATGATAACTGTCGTAGAATTCATTGACGGTATGTATCCGTCCTAACTGATGTAATATCTCGTCCTGCATGGCTTGTAAACCGAAACTTAATCGGTTTACCCATGCTTTTTTCATTACTCCTAATTTTTCTGCATCAACTGTTCCTGGATTACATTCAACGGTGATCTCAACATCTGTAGATATCTGAAATTTAGTGTATATATCGGTAAATAAACGGTCTAAACTGTTTGCAGAGAGGATTGATGGTGTTCCCCCTCCAATAAAGATTGTTTGTAATTGACTGGTTTGTGGTGTATAGATTTGCATCTCTGTGCTAAGTGCATCTAAGTAAGCATTTGCTTGTTCTTTATGGAAAGAATAGGTATTGAATGCACAATAGTAGCATTTCGTTGCACAGAACGGTATATGGATATATAGTGAGGTAGGCTTTTTGATTTGTGGATTCATACGAGTTTCCTATCTGTTGTTAGTTTCAGAACTCGTATTGAAGTCTAATCCAACTCTAATGGCAGAACCTCCATCGGCGTAGGAAAATGCATCATTTATATTCTCAAAATCGAAGGTGTCTGATATGATTTTATGGAATGGATATTTATCTCGTGTACGGCTAAGGAAATTAAGTGCCCGTGGTATAACCCACGGTTCATAAACGATGACGCCACGGATTGTCTTGCTGCACCGTACAATATTGCCCGGGTCAATTTCGGTTGGGAATCCAAGATTTATATTACCTATCCATAAATAACGACCACCCCACCGGAGCATTTCAACACCTTCAGCGAGTACACGTGGTGAACCGACAAATTCTGCGACAAGATCAGCACCAATACCACCCGTCTGATCAAGTACATAATTGACACGTTCTTCTATTCCAATTTCCTCTACATTTAGGGTATAATCTGCACCGAATTCTTGTGCAAGCGAAAGACGTCCAGGAAGTCTATCCAGTACAATTATTTTTCCTACGCCCATCTCTCTGGCAACAGCAGTAGCATAAAGTCCTAATCCACCTGCACCTTGAATTACAACCGTATCTCCGAGAGTGATACCTATTTGGTTTAATCCATAGATTACTTCCGATAAAGCGCAGTTAATTGGTGAAACGAGTTCATCTGCCAGATCATCAGGAACTTTAAACACCCAATGTCCCGCTTTCATATAGTAGTACTCACCGTAGGCACCATGGAAGTGTGGTGGTTGATCACTGGAAACCCCAAGCCAATCACGGTAACGGTTAGGACATCCGGGTTTACCGTTGAGACACATCCAACAACGTTGGCATGGTTTGAAATATGAATACACAATGCGATCACCCTCTTCTAATGGTTGTCCAATACTGTCAGCATTGACATTTCTGCCCATTTTTTCAATTGTGCCAATCATTTCGTGTCCCAGAACTTGTGGAATACCACTATCGATTTTCGGACCGTGTCCACGCCAAAAATGTAAATCCGAACCACATATATTTGCCATTCGGATTCGTATAAGCATGTCATCAGGTGTTACAGATGGAATCGGATATTCCCTAAATTCCAACGGGGTTTGAGGTTGTGTAAAAATAGCAACCTTACCAGTTTTCATAAATTCTCCATAGGCAAATCTTTGTATTCCCCGTATTTCTTACATCATTCATACTCATCAAAATTGACTACTTTCCACTGTCCATCAATATTTTCAGTGGTAATCACAACATTTCGAGAATGTGTTGTTCTTCCATCTCGACTCTTAATTGTCAATTTATAGTTAAATAATTCGTGTATTACCCCTTCAACTTCAGTTGATCTTTCTTTTCCTGTCTGTTGATAATCAATTTGTGGCATGTCCGTGACAGGTTGATCCTGAGAACGCACCTCTTGCACTCGCGCAATTTCTGCATGAAGTTTTTCTTCAGCTCTACCAGCACACAATTTGAGGGAGGCTCCTTGGTTTGCGTGTTTATAGTAATTATAGATAAAGTCCTCCGTTACCCCTTGTGGCGTATTTCTATTTGTGCAGGCGACAAAGAGCAGGATTGTTAAAAGAACACATCCATATATTCTGTAGTTATTCATCATTCCTACGAATCACAGCTACATTGAAGATAGGTCGTTCATAACCGTGTGCGGGTTCATTGACTATTTCCCCTAATGTCCACAATGCGGAGGAACTCCCTCCATCAAAGTTTATGGCATTTTTGACTCCTATGTCGTTGAAGAAATCTGCCATTTCGTATAGTGTCATTCCCATACTATACCCGGGTTGTCTGCCATCAACAACAATCAGGAACAATTTTTCATCGTTGAAACCTAAAGCACTCCTTGGATGTCGTTGTGCTCCGTTATGATGTCCGATTGCACTGCCACCTCGGGTACGGTTAAACCGCACAAGTTCGGGTTCAATTCTTCCATCTCGTAATAGTCGTAGATTCCCGCCAATTCCTTCGTTGACTGTTTGCCACTTTTTGGGTGTAAGAGCAATTTCTAATTCACCTTTTGTAAATTCGGTAATCTTTTTATACCAACTTCTTGCTAAACGTGGTTCAATTGCTAAAACAACGCCATCAGAGGGTATGATACTGTTCCCTCTTGAATTTACATCCGTAACAACAAACTTACTCTTATACTTTCCAGTAATTGGAAGTGTGAGGTTCTTGAGTGTAAATTCATAGCATCGTCTGGTCAAAGTTGATCTACCAAAACGTGGTGTAAAAATGACTACCGGACAATAGGAATCACAGATCTGGTTAATTGCGTCTATAACAAGGGTGTCATTTCCAACGTGAAAACTGCCGTTTAATTGAACTGCATCCATAAGGAATTCACCATCTGGTGTGACGCCAAAACTTGTTTCCCCCCAAGGTGTCGGTGGTGAATACCCCCATCTATTGATGAGTTTTGGGATGCTAACAAGTTCACCATTTTGTATATGGAGGTTAAAGATCATCCCACCTCGTCCCCAGTTATCCTCGCGTATACCGAAACTTCCATTAACACCTGCTATAGACTGTATCCCTTTTCTTTTTAGCCGTCGTGTTGCGCTGGATACTGTTTCCCTTCTGAGTATTTGTCCATTAGCAAGCTCAACATCAAACTTCAGATCTTCAGCATTACGGTCCATTTCAGCCACATAAACAGCTGCACCACCACGCCACCAATAGCGATAGAGATTAAAACCATCAGGTCCTCGTCTCGTAGTAAGTACATCTCTACGTCTTACAGAGTTTGAATTCTTTTCCTTAGGTTCTGCGTTAATAGGTTGTGGATTTGGTAATGGTTGTGTATTAGTTTCCCTTACTTCAAGGTTGTGTGTCGGGGTAGGTCTCCTTCTCTTTTCAATAACCCGCATAGCATTTACGGCAAGAATAAACAGTAAAAGAAGACCGCATATAGCAATCAACTTAGGTAAAGGACTTGGGTGTCTATTTTCCGAGTTCATAATTCTTCCTACTTTGACGGTATCACTCCAGTATATTTAGATTGGATTATGCCAAACCTACAAGAAAAAGGTTCGGAGAGTGAATTTTTACGTATTATCGTATCATGTTTTATCACATTATAACTGATATATACGTATTTTGCAAAGCGTTTAAGGAGTATGGTCAGGTAGTGGGTATTTAGTGCTAATTCAGGAACAGATATCGTTGGTAAGACTACTTAGCAGGTGTAGGTTTTATGACCTTTATTTTTATTTCCCCAGGTTTAACATAACCAAACCTTTTTCTTACAAGGCGTTCTTTCGTGAGGGTGTCATCCTTTAGTAATTCGACCTGTTTTTTTAGTTCATCTCGTCTATTTTCAAGTCTTAGAATTTCCTTTTGAAAATCCTCTTCAAGATTTTGTGCATCTTGCCATGCACTATAACCATTCATAAATTGTCTGACGCTGACAGCAAGTAAAGCCAAAGCCACGATAAGTAGAATAACTCTAAAGATACGCATAAGAATACCATTACAGGACATTGGGACAATATATGACCGTCCCAATGTTGATATAGAAGCTACCGGAAATCTGGTAAATTATAGAAAACTTTCTTTCCTGCGAAAATAGCACTTTCGTCAAGTTCTTCTTCTATACGTAAGAGTTGGTTGTATTTACAGACACGATCCGTTCGGGAGAGAGAACCGGTTTTAATTTGTCCTGCATTTGTAGCGACGACTAAGTCTGAAATCGTTGTATCCTCAGTCTCTCCTGACCGATGAGATACAACCGCGGTATAATTGAACCTTTTAGCAAGTTCAATAGCATCAAGGGTCTCAGTCAATGTGCCGATCTGATTAACTTTAATTAGAATAGAATTCCCAATTTTCCCATCAATTCCTTGCTGCAGTCGAGTCGTATTGGTAACAAACAGATCATCCCCAACAAGCTGGACTTTATCTCCAATAGCGTTTGTTAAACTCTTCCAACCGTCCCAATCATTTTCATCCATCCCATCTTCAATGGAAACAATCGGATATTTTTCACATAGTTGTGTGTAGAAATCAACCATTTCTTCAGGTGATTTAGTAGGTTGTGCTTCAGCTTTTAATTCATAGTAGCCAGTATCACGATTATAGAATTCACTTGAAGCAGCGTCCAAGGCTAATAAGACATCTTCGCCTGGAACATATTTTGCCTGTTCAATAGCTTCAATTATAACAGAAATTGCCTCTTCATTTGATCCTAAATCGGGAGCAAAACCGCCCTCATCACCCACAGCCGTGTTACAATTCCGACTTTGGAGTACAGCTTTAAGACTGTGAAAAATTTCTGCTCCCATACGAAGTGCTTCTGCAAAACTGCTTGCGCCAACAGGCATTACCATAAATTCTTGTATATCGACGTTATTATCTGCATGTGAACCACCGTTAAGAATATTCATCATAGGTAAAGGCAGTTCTTTAGCATTTGATCCCCCGATGTACCGAAAGAGAGGTTGTCCGAGTTCATCTGCGGCAGCTTTAGCAACAGCAAGAGACACTCCCAAAATTGCGTTTGCTCCAAGTTTGCTTTTGTTGTCTGTTCCATCAATCTCACACATAGTGGCGTCAATTTCACATTGTGCGAATACATCCTGTCCAATGAGCATGGCAGCAATGGTGGTGTTAACATTTTCAACTGCCTTCTGAACACCTTTTCCTAAATAGCGTTCCGAATCATTGTCGCGCAATTCAACAGTTTCGTGCTCACCTGTAGATGCCCCGGACGGAACCGCAGCGCGCCCAACTGCACCGGATGCTAAATTAACGTCTACTTCAACAGTGGGGTTACCGCGTGAATCTAATATTTCTCGACCGTTAATAAATATAATTTCTGACAATTTTCTTTCCTTCCGTATCTATTAATTCCGATATGAGTGGGTATGTTACCAGAGTCAATCATCTCTTTCTGATATTTGAACCACTATTATTCCTCTATAACAGCATCTGCAAGCAAGTAGGCAGACGCGAAAAAAAGTAGGCTTGAACCTATTAACATATACAACCATAACCTGTCCTCTAATCCACCAGTTATCAAAATAGAGACTGTGCATTTTGTACCGCACATAATGATTGGAATTACAAGCGGAAGAAGGAGGACAGAAAGCAGACTCTCACCGCCGGTGGTGCTTGTTGATATTCCTGCTAACAACACACCAACAGAGCAAAAACCAAATGTACCTATAATAAGTATCCCGAATAGTTTCAGTAAAATCTCAATCGTTACAACATCAAATATATCTAACAACTGCAAGGCTATAGGAGTAATCACCACTTGTAATAGGAATAGGAAAATTACACTACTGATAACTTTGGATAGGTAGAGACTTCCAGCATCAACCCCAGTAAGTCGAATACCGTGTAATGCCCCATGTGCTCGTTCTAAAATAAATGAACGATTTAGGGTAATAATCCCGGCAAATACGAATGCTGCCCAGAGCACACTGGCAGTTAACTTTCCACGTTCCATTTTATCGGGAAATATAGGACCAAAAGCAAAAGCAAAAATAAGAACAACTAATACACAAAAAACGAAAATTAATGCCAATGTCTCCTTAGAGCCTATTTGGAGTCTGAGATCTTTCCGAATCAACGCGGTAATTTGCCGAAGTGCCTTCATACTTATACCATTTCAATAAATGATTCTCCCATGATTAGGTGTTATTTATGTCTTGAAATACTACACAAACTGAAAGTTTGTGCTACATTAAAGAGATTCTATTAATGAGATTTTAATTACCAGAAATGGTATTATCTCAATTTACTGAACTCACCTATAACCGCTTTTGAACAGTATCCACCATCCTGACTTCGTACAATTTCTGTAACGTTTCTTTATCTATTTCATTTTTCTGAGCTATCTCTTCCAATTCTCCATTGATCATAAAAAGAAATCTCGTTCCCACAAGATAACCCAAATCAATATTGTGGGTTGTAATCACGACACTTCTATCGTTTTGCTGTTCTTTGGCAATTCGATCAATGACAATTTGTCTTGCAGATGCATCAAGTCCAGAAAATGGTTCATCAAGCAATAAAATTGAAGGGTAGTGAAGGAGGGCTTTAGCAATCATAAACCGTTGTGTCATACCACGTGAAAAGGTATGAATAGGTTCATGAATAAAACGATTTAATCCGACTTCATCTAATAATGTCTTACAACGGGTTTCTAAATCTTCAACATGATACATCTGTCCAAAAAACTTTAGATTTTCATATGGTGTTAGGACAGGATAAGCCAATTGCTCATGTATAATAACACCTAATGTGTTCCGTACTTGTAAATAATCAGCGATAGCATCAATGTTTCCAATTTTAAGTTTCCCTGATGTTGGGCGAAGAAGAGTTGACAGAATCTTGATAAGTGTAGTTTTACCAGCACCGTTTGGACCGAAAATCGCTACAACCTCTCCTGGGTTAATGGAGAGTGTGACATCCTTAACAATTGTTAGGTGTCCAATATTTTTTGTTATCTGCAAAGCATCCAGACGCATAGTACATAACAGTGGTATGGAATTCCAGGTGTCTACAAAAAGAAAGGGCAGGTTTGGATACCTGCCCTAATGTAGTTTCCTCTTACATCATTCGTTGGATAATAGCGGAAGCCTGTTCTGGTGTAACACCTGCGGTCTGTTGTGCCATAGGACCAGTTTCCAATACGGGTTCAGATTGATCCAATGAGAGACGAGTGGTGTCATGATAAAACAACCCTATTTGGGTATCATGACCAGTCTTGACTGCTTGCTCAAGCGCAGCAGTTTTGTCGCTCGTATCATGGTTCTCAAGGGAATTGACTCGTTCTTTCCAAAAGTCATAGATTTCATCATCCTTCCATGTCACACAAGGACTGATAACATCAATAAAGGAGAATCCTTTATGTTGCATTCCTTCGTACATCAATTCTGCAAGTTGAGAACGCTCAGAACTAAAACCTCTGGCAACATAAGTAGCACCTGCGACAATTGCCATCGCGACAGGATTAAGGGGTGTTTCTATATTTCCAAACGGTGTGCTTTTTGTTCTTTCACCTACCACAGTAGTAGGAGAGGCTTGTCCAACAGTTAATCCATAAGTCTCATTGTTCATCACAATGTAAAGAAGATCGATATTCTTTCGCATGGTATGGATAAAATGGTTGCCACCAATACCGTATCCATCACCATCACCACCTGTGACAACAACATTCAATTCATGATTACCAAGTTTAGCTCCCGTAGCAACTGCGAGAGATCTTCCATGTAACGTATGCATTCCGTAAGTATTGATAAACCCGGGAAGATTTGAGGAACATCCAATCCCACTGACAGTCAGATGATCATGAATGCCATTTCCAGTTTTGGCATAAGCAATTTGTAGTGCACTAAGCACACCAAAATCACCACAACCTGGACACCAATCAGGATTAACATCACCTTTGAAATCTTTCGCTGTAGGAGCACCTTTTATAGGTCTTTCTTTTTTTGCCATCAGGTTAATCCTTTTTTTTATTACATCATTCGTTGGATAATAGCAGAAGCCTGTTCTGGTGTAACACCTGCAGTCTGGTGTACCATAGGACCAGTTTCCAATACGGGTTCAGATTGATCCAATGACAGGCGACTTGTGTCATGATAAAATAACCCTATTTGGGTATCATGACCCGTCTTGACTGCCTGTTCAAGGGCAGCAGTTTTGTCGCTCGTATCATGATTTTCAAGAAAATTCACCCGTTCCTTCCAAAAATCAAAAATTTCATCATCCTTCCATGTCACACAAGGACTGATAACATCAATAAAGGAGAATCCTTTATGTTGCATTCCTTCGTACATCAATTCTGCAAGTTGTGTACGTTCAGCACTAAAACCTCTTGCAACATAAGTAGCACCTGCGACAATTGCCATAGCGACAGGATTAAGAGGTGTTTCCAAGTTACCAAAGGGTGTACTTTTTGTACTTTCACCTACCACAGTAGTAGGTGACGCTTGTCCAATAGTTAAGCCATAAGTCTCATTGTTCATCACAATGTAAAGAAGATCGATATTCTTTCGCATGGTATGAATAAAATGGTTGCCCCCAATACCGTAGCCATCACCATCACCACCTGTAACAACAACATTCAACTCATGATTACCAAGCTTAGCTCCCGTAGCAACTGCGAGAGATCTTCCATGCAAGGTATGCATTCCGTAAGTGTTGATAAAACCGGGAAGGTTAGACGAACATCCAATTCCACTAACTGTTAGATGATCATGAATGCCATTTCCTGTTTTGGCATAAGCAATTTGTAGGGCACTCAACACTCCAAAATCCCCACAACCTGCACACCAATCGGGATTAACATCACCTTTGAAATCTTTCGCTGTAGGAGCACCTTTTATTGGTCTTTCTTTTTTCGCCACTGGTTAATCCTCCTATTAAACTACAATTTCTTGATATGGGACATATAGGTCAGTCTTACCTTTTAGAAGTTCACGTGCCCCGTCTGCGATGTGATGTGGCATGAACGGTTCACCATCATATTTCCGTATATGTCCATCTGCCTTAAATCCAGTTTCACTGCGCAAGAATCGTGCAAATTGTCCTGTGTAATTGCACTCAACAATAATAGGATTTGTTGCTTTTTCGAGTACTGCGTTAATTGTATCCTCATCAATGGGATAGAGCCATTTGAAATGTATTTGGTTAGCGGTAGTACCAGCGTCATTCAATAACTGTACAGCCTCATTGATAACCCCTTTTGTAGATCCCCACCCGATGAGGGTAATCTCTGCGTCTTCAGGTCCTTCAAAAGTTGGTGGTGGAAGGAGTTTAACAATACCTTCCATTTTCCGTTGGCGCTTTTCCATGATATCCCGGCGTTTATGTGGATTTGTAAATTCATCACTAATAAGTCCACCGTCTTCATCGTGATCATCCGTAGCGACTACATGGACATGTCCCGGAGTTCCAGGGATAGCACGTGGGGATACTCCGCTGTCAGTAATCTTGTAACGTAGGTATTCTTCATCTGTCTGGTCAAGTTCAGTAATGTATTCGCCACGGTCAATTTCTGGTTGCCAATTGAGAGTTTCAGGATCAAAGGTTGTAAATCCCATAGAGAGCGTAAGATCCGAAAGCACCATACCCGGACATTGGAACTTATCTACGAGATTGAAAATCTCAGGCATGGTATGAAACCCATCCATGATACTGGTAGGAGCGACAATTATCTTAGGGAAATCACCTTGACTTGCCCCGAGGAGTTGCCACAAATCACCTTGTTCTGTTTTTGTAGGCAAACCTGTTGATGGACCGCCCCGTTGTACGTTGATGACGACGATGGGAATTTCCATCATGGCAGCACTTCCGATAGCCTCTGACATAAGTGCAAATCCACCGCCAGATGTAGCACACATTGCGCGACATCCAACATGTGCGGCACCAATAACCATGTTTATTACACTTATTTCATCTTCACATTGCCGAACCATTATATTCAAATTACGCGCATTGGCTGCCATCCAGTGTAGTACACCAGTTGATGGACTCATGGGGTATGCACAATAGAACTTAACGCCGGCTGCAGCACCGCCCATAGCCATTGCTGAATTCCCATCAACAAAGGCAAGGGGAGGTTCCTGTTTTTCAAATTGAGCGTCAAATCCTGTGAAGTGTTCAGCGGCGTGTTCGTACCCTGCAGTTGCAACCGTGATATTTGCATCAACGACTTCCTGCCCTTTGCGTTTGAGAAGTGCACTAATGATGATCTCCTCAAGCACCTTTAAATCTGCACCTACCATGTTCATGGCAGTAGCGAGTAGACACGTATTCAAAATGGTTTTTTGTAATTTTCTATCTTCAATTCCACTGGAGAACTTTTTGTAAGGAATACCACATAATTGAATGTCGTCTCGTTCTGGTTCTTGCTTTACATCATCAATATTATAAATGAGTGCTCCACCGGGTTTGACGTGTGGTACATGTTTTTCTATGCTGTCTCGATCCAAGGCTATAATAAGGTCAATCTCATCGCCGTGGTTTTCGACCGGTTCAGAACTGATTCTGATGGTAAGGAAGGTATGACCGCCGCGGATAAGGGATTGATATGCGCTATATGTGTATACGTATAGACCGTATCGTGCGCATATTTGTCCCAGACTTTTCCCAAGTGTTTCTATACCTTGTCCGGGTGCCCCTCCTACAGCGACTACAAAATCGTACTTTGCCATCTTAGCTCCTTTCAGGTTGTAACATAACTGTTTGTTGGTTTGATACTTTTCTCAATACCCTCTGTTCATGAAATAATATTTATTTCGTAATAATCCATATCAATGACTTTTACTAATTATACCATATTTGCTATGTGTTTACAAGTTTTATTTATTGCATCGTTGACTTATCATAATGTTATAGCATGCAAAAATTAGACAACTAATTACCTCAATAGCAGAGTAGCATGCTTCTGGAAAATGACATATTAAGTAGATAATTTAGATGTATATTCATTGTCCGAGAATTACCAGATGTAATAAAAGCTTGATGAGGCAGGATGAGAATTTTACATACTATATCAATACTTACTGCATTTAGAATTCAGAGATTCATCAATAAAATGGCAGGAAAATAGCATACTCTTACAATAACGCTCTAAGCGCTTCGTGTGCTTCAGGGGTGCCAATTTTTTCTAAGGCAAAAGCGACATGATGTTTAACACGTTCCGAATCATCATCAAATGCTTTAACGAGTGCCGGTATAGCATCTGAGGCATCTTCTCCAAAGTTAGCGAGGGCATAAGCAGAATAGGTGCGCACTTCATCAGCCGGATCATCTAATGCTTCAATCAAGGCAGGGATAGCACTTTTTGCTGTATCTCCCATCGAACTCAACGCACGAACTGCATATTCCCGAAGATCTTCATTTAGTGTATTGGATA
Organism: Candidatus Poribacteria bacterium; assembly: GCA_003635315.1. Lineage (GTDB taxonomy): Bacteria > Poribacteria > WGA-4E > WGA-4E > WGA-3G > MSPOR6. The sequence goes on along the minus strand of PYJD01000042.1, from coordinate 38,542 downwards.
ATGCATTAACTAAAACAGGGATTGCCTGTTCACCCATACGACTAAGTGTACTGCTTATAGCGAGCGCATGGTGTCTTACAGCTATCTCCATCTCATCCATCAGGGTAGGAATTGCCGGTTCACCTATTGCTGCCAGTACATCTGCAGCATTTTCAACAACATCATATAGGTTATGAGCAAGTGTCTCAATTAACTGGGTTACAGCGGTATCACCAATTTTGATTAATTCTGTTTTAGCTTCATTGATAACATCATCATCTAATTCTGCTAAATCTTCAATCAGCTCAGCGATTCTCTCTTCATTACCCATTACAAAAATATCCCCTTAATATTTCCACAATCTATTCTATTTTCAGGATTATACCTCTTATTTATCTAACCCACGTTCTGTACGTTGATCAAGAATTTCAGTGAGACGATCCGTCTGTTCCCGCCGGAACCTATTATAGATTCTTTCAGAGATGACGTTTTTTTCGTGTAGCTCGTCAAGTATAGTTATAAATTCAAGCCGTGCGGTTCTTGCATGCTCAATATCATCATTGTTGAGTTTACGTAGCCAACCCACCTCATGTTGTAAAGTATCAGAAACATCAGTTTCTGTAGAGGTTCGACGCGTACTGCGTATCATGAAAATCGCAGCAACCAGAAAACCACCAGTTAAAGCTGAGGCAATCGCTATGAACACCAACTGTCCAATACTTTCTTTCGGAATTCCCAATCTTAGATCTACCTTATTCCCTTCAAGAAAGTTGGTGTTAGGTTTTGTTCTATAGACATTGTATATTCTATTATGAATTGGCTCACTCTTCGCTTTTAAAAAGTGTTTTGATACAGGCACTAAGTTTATACCCTCTATAACTAATATAGAAACTTGATCGGTCTGGAAAGGAACGCGGCGTGAGAGATCCACTTTGTTATTGTGAACATGTGTTACGTATGTGAAACCGACTTGAGTAGGTCCAGGTGGTATAGATTTAGGGAGAATAATATTATTTGTATTCGGATCTAACACTAAATCGGCAGGAGCATGAGGTTGAAATGCTTCAAAATCTCTTGGGAGTGTTGTATAAAACCCAACTTCTTTATTTCCATGCTCCATTTGAAAATGTAATTCATCAGTGTTTTCTACATCAAATGCTTCAATAATTGAAATAGCACCATCTGGAGGGTGTCCCTCAGGTGGAGGTCCGATAACCAGAGTATACGACTTTATACGAATTTTTGACGAATCATCAGTCTTACCACCTATATTCATATCCACAGTAATGGTCGGTACGAATGTGGATAACATGATATTTTTTTCTATCTGCTCAATCTCATTATAGGTTGTAGTGAGAGTATAATGTGTGGTGGCATCAATAGCTAAACCTTCAAAACGATAAATACCTTCCGCGTCAGTCATCGTATCCTGTTGTGTGATATCTTCACCTTTATGTATACTCAGCGTAATGGTTTGATTTGCGATGGGGGTATTCAATTGTCTATCTATCAATTTACCATGAATAACACCCATCTCATCTTGTGAATAGATAGGAGACATTAATAGAAATGTAGTACCTATAGTTAACAGAACACTAATATATAATTTGGAATGTATCTTACCCCAATTTTTCATTTTACTCTCAATTTCCATATCTGTTCCTTAACCTACTGACCTTTTTCTCGTTTATACCTTTCAATTTCAGATTCCACATCAATCTGAGCTGCTGCCTCAAGCTGACTAACGATTTGAGCAGTTTCCTGCAATAACGCAGCTCGTAATTCCTTATAATCTTCTTCAGAAAGTTTACCTGATTCATAGTCGTCTTCAAGATCGACCAATGCAGAATAGCTTTGTTCACGTTCAATGGCAAGAGTCTGCATACGCAATTCAGCAGGATTAATTTCTGAGGAAAGTTCAGAACTTTGAAAAAGTGGATAGGAAAGATAAACTAACAACATCACCCCAAGTATACCGATCCATAGGAGTAATAAAAAACTGATACCTACCATTAATTCTGTTCCTTATACTTTTTAAGTTCGGATTCGACCTTTTGCTGTAGTTCATCGGAAATCTGTTTGTCAGGAAGTGTTCGTATGACCTTATTACCGCTTGATTGTAGTCGAATAAACAGAATAACACCCCCGAGAGCTAAGAGAATAACTGCTGGCATTATATATGCAATAAGATTCACACCTTTTGCAGGCATGACTGCCGAAAATTCAGGTCCCCATTTCTCAAGATAGTCTGTACGTATTAAGTCAACCGAGTTCCCTTCAAGTAATCTGTTTCGAAAATCTGCTTCTATATTTTGTGCGGTCACACAAACACACGCTTGGATGGTTTCTTTTACACATCCACAGTAACAGTAAACCGTGGTTAGAAGTTCATTTAATTGGGTATCAAAAGCCTTAGTGTCTTCTGTTTTCTCATCTGCGACAACTGTATTACTCACGATAGACAAATTACCTACCAGTAGAGCCAGACAAATACACACGATATTTCGTGAATTGAAGATTGTCATAAAATACCCCGCTTATGAGCTTTTTGTACTCTCTGACCGTTCTGCAATCGCAATAAGACCACCCAACACCATAATAGCAACACCGATCCATACGACCCTGATCAACGGATTATAATATACTTGAACATTCACATCTGTATCATTGTCAATCTTAGCTGGCAATGGTCCAAGTGCAATATATAATTCGTTCATACCGATTCCATAGATAGCAGATTCAATTGTATCCTGATCACCTTGTCCTGCCTTATGGTAAAAGTGTCGTGCAGGTCTCATGGTTGTTTTCTGGTTACCATCCTTCATCACACCGAATTCAACACCTGCTCTGAAATAGTTTTGGTGTTCTTCTTGAAAGGTATCCTGCATCGTCAGTTGATAAGAACCAACACCCATTGATTCACCGAGTTTCAAACTTGCAGATTCAAGTAAAAAATAACCCTTTGACCCCATAATCCCGATATAGACAATAACAATTCCTATATGGACTATATACCCACCATACCGACGTTTATTGCGGTTGATAAGCAGTCCTAACCCATTGAGAAAAGTAGTTTGTTGACGTTTTGTTCTAAGTTTTGCCCCTCGATAGAATTCACTACCGATCGCAAAGAGTACAAATACACTTGCGAAAACACAAAGCAATGAAAAAATAGGAAACGTCTCTCCACTAAAAGTAAGTCCTTCAGGTAATCGAGCGAAGAAACTACTTTCTAACTGATTCGGTATCTCTAAAATTCCCCTAACAGCAAGGTAAATCCATGCTATGCCTGTTGCAATCAAACCAACAATAATTGGTGGTATAAACATGCGTTTGAAGTTATTTGGCGTAATCTTTTTCCAAGAGATGACCGGACCAGCCCCTGTCAAAAATAGAAGTATAAGACCTGGTATAATAACAACTTGATTAAAGAATGACTCTGGCACAGATGCTTTCTCACCTTGGATTGCTTCAGAAATAATTGGCCATAATGTACCCCATAATATAATTAAGGTCAGCCCCACTAACAACCAGTTATTCAGAATAAAAGAACTCTCTCGAGAAAGTAAGGATTCCAGACGATTTTCACTTCTTAGTCGTTCCCACCTATAGACGATCAATGCTATAACACCCAATGTTGACAGTAAGATAAAACCTAAGAAATAACCTCCCATATCAGATTGGGCAAAGGCATGTACAGAGGTAATGATACCACTTCGGGTAATAAATGTACCTATCAGCGTAAATTGGAATGCTAAGGTAATGAGAAGGATATTCCAGAGCTTTAGCATGCTCCTTTTTTCTTGAATCATTACGGAGTGTAGATATGCGGTGCCAAGTAGCCACGGCATAAAAGATGCATTTTCAACTGGATCCCATGCCCAATAACCACCCCATCCAAGTTCCTGATATGCCCAATGTCCACCAAGTGTGATGCCAATTGTAAGGATAATCCATGAAAACAGCATCCATCTACGAGAACGAAGTATCCAATCACTTCCTATTCTACCTGACAAAAGAGCTGCTACAGCAAAGGCAAATGGAACAGTCAGGCTAATCCACCCAATATAAAGGGTTGGTGGATGGAATGCCATACTTGGTGTTTGTAGTAACGGATTCAACCCCTTACCATCAACTGCGATTTGCCCATCTGGGAAACGGGCAAGCGGGTTGTAAACTCCCTCGATCCACCCAGTGACCAAAACAATGAAGAATAATTGAACGATGGCAATAGGAATTAGAGCGTAATCTGCAAGTGAATCTTGAGATCGACGGTTTTGGAGAACGACAACACCACCAGCAACAGTGAGCAACCAAAGCCAAAACAGGAGAGAGCCGGACATGTGTCCCCAGAGTGCAGTTATTTTATAAAGGAGGGGTTGTGCTGCACTCGAGACTTCAACGACATACATCATAGAGAAGTCATCGGTTACAAACCCAAAGATCAAGGCACAAGTAGCAATAGAGATGAGGATTAATGTGGCAATAACCGCATTTCGACCACTACGTACAAAGTTTAGTCTTCTATTGATAAGTCCAATACAGAGGGAAAAAATTGCCCACAGAGCAGATAATAAAGAAAGAAAAATTGCCGCCTGACCAAGTTCAGCGGTCACACCTTGTACACCTACTAAAAGATCCTCTATGAACATATTGATGCCTGAGTATGCTGATTACAGCGAAGTAAAACCGAGTATTCGTTAGGAAAGATTTAGGAGGACCCCTTTTTGGAAGAAGTACTTTCAGCACCTTCGTATTTAGAGGCACATTTGGTTGTTAACTTCGTAGCGACAATCCTGTTTTTTGCAGCATCATATTTACCTTCTACAAAAACACTGCCACCGTCTGTAAAGTTATCAGGTTTGAGACGATTCTCATAAATTACATTAACGGTATCGCTACTTTCACGGTCGCGCACAGCAAAGGTAAGTTTGAAATTCGCTGCATCCCAAGTAGAACTACCTTCTGCTATTACACCATCAACCTGTAAATTCTGTTTATCATTTTCTGTTGCATTGGCAACAAGCTCAGCAGGTGTAAAATGCAACACACTTGTTTTTTCGGTCATTGCCAACACTAAGAAAACCATGGCAACGAGTAAAATTGCGCTGGCAGCGAAAATCTTCAGCCGTCTTTGCTTCATGTGAACTTCCTCCTACAACCCGAAACCTAATAACACCCTCGAACCAAAATCAACGGGTATACTATATTGGATTTTTATTGCCTTTCCAAACAATAAAAATGGTAGGGAATGAACTTTCTCTCTATAAAATGATACTTGACTTTCCTTTTAAAATCAAGTAAAAATAGCGTGGAATTGAACATGTTGATACGGAATTCCGTGCGTACCATTAGGACAAGAACATTCATCATTTGTTTAGGTATATTTATATCGTTGATGCTCTGATGTTTTCATTTAGAAATATTAGACGAATATTGCACTTTTAATCCTAATATGCGGACAACCAATAAGGTGCAAAAACAGACCTTTAATCCTAAATTCCCAGCTAAAAAATCGTGAAAATATTGAATTTTTCAATTCGTGGAAAAAGTGTAAAAAGTTACACTTTTTCCTACATTCTGTAGGATTGAAATTGGTGTGAATTACCCCTCTAACCACTGTCATAGACTGACTTTACTCCACTTTGAATTAACTTTTTAAGAATTTGCAAAAAGTGTGATTTTGTGTTTTTTGTGTCCTTACAGATTTTGACAATTTCAACCTGCATATTATAGTTGATTTTTTGACATAAAGAATTTATTTTATTTAGGACGTTTTTATAGATATTCATGCTTTATTCTCTATTTATATATTTCTCATTAAGATTGTGATTTTGAAGTAGGAACCCCTCATATCATATAGCTGATAGTTAGCCAATATTCTGTAGCACGGGGAATGCCATTAAGGTATTCATACCGTTGATTTCACATCCAGTTTGTGCTGAAAAAGTAGCTTTTGGTAATGTTAGATGTTAGATACAGATATTTTCTTCATTTTATTTTCAATTTTTTAGAATAATGTGTGAAATCATTGTTAAAAAGAATGTTGCAAAGTATATAGTGTATTTCAGAAATCGAAATATCATCAATTTCTCTTTTATTTCTGTATATTTACTGATAGACTATAGTTAAATCCAATAAAAAATTGAGAAATGATTTTACATGGAACAACTGGAGGTATTTGAATTCTCATGAATCTTAATTGGCAACAGCATCCTTGGGCAGGTGTATTCCCGGCGACACTTTGTCCTTTCCACTCAGATGAATCAATAGATGAAACTGGATTACGTAAATATATGCAGGAACTCGCGGATGTAGACGGTATAAAAGGTGTTGTATGTAATGGTCATACAGGTGAGATTATGTCTCTCCGCATAGAGGAACGACAACGAGTAACAAGAATCACCGCTGAAGCCGTTGGTGATAGGGTGAAAGTGGTTTCAGGTGTGAGTGCCGAAGGCAGCCTTCCTGCGATTGATGATGCCATCGCAGCAAAGGAAGCAGGGGCAGATGCAATACTATTAATGCCAGCACATCACTGGTTACGTTTTGGAAGAACACCTGAAACCGCAGTTGGATACTTTCAAGACGTTGCCGATGGTGCAGATATTCCTATTATAGTACATCAGTATCCTGCATGGACAAAAGCAGGCTATAGTCTTGAAGAGATGTTAGAGATGACTAAAATCCCTCAAGTTGTTTGTATTAAGATGGGTACGCGTGATATGGCACGATGGCGATGGGATTACGAACAATTAAGGGAGGCTGCTCCTCATATTCCGATTCTTACATGTCATGATGAATACTTACTTGCCTCACTATTAGAAGGGAGTGATGGTGCGCTTATCGGATTTGCTGGGTTTGTCCCTGAGTTGATGGTGGCTGTCGTCCATGCAGCTTTAAATAATGACCTAATGGGAGCAAGAAAGGCACGCAATCAGGTTGATACATTAGCTCGAATTGTATATAACTTCGGTGAACCGAGTAGTGATGCACATCAACGTATGAAGTGTGCGAGATGGTTGATGGGTAAATTCCCATCCATGACGATGCGTCGACCTTTACGTCAGCTATCATCTGACGAAATACACAATATACGAACTGAGCTTGAAAAAGTTGGTTACCAATGTGTCAACTAACTATCGTTTGTGCTCAAGAAAATACACATGCAAAAGACATTAATTCTCTTATTAGCAATTTGGTATTCAATACACATCCTTCCACAAACGAGCATCGCAGAAGAAGAATCTGATTGGCATCTACAACACTTACCTGAAGGGACAATAGCACGAATCGGGAAAGGTGCGTTAACAGGCGACATAGCATATTCGAATGATGGCACACGATTAGCAGTTGCGTGCGGTATTGGAATATGGATTTACGATGCTCAAACGGGTGAAGCACTCCAGTTGATTACAGGTCATACTGAAATAGTCCGTAGCGTTGCTTTTAGTCCTGATGATGCGAAGTTGGTAAGCAGTAGTTCTGATAAATCTATACGTTTATGGGATGCCCACACCGGTATGCTGCTACGTACTTTGGTCGAACATGAAGATGAGGTAAGATGCGTTGTGTTCAGTCCCGATGGTGAATTGTTGGGTAGTGCAGGAGGAGATACATTTGTCCTTCTATGGGACACCCGCACTGGGGCACTTCTACGGACCCTGAACGGACACGAGAGGGAAGTAAATAATGTAGCATTCAGTCCGGATAATACAACAATAGTAAGTTCCAGTTTTGACGGAACTTTATGCTTGTGGGATGTGCAGACTGGAAAAATAATCCGGAGGTATTTAGGACATACAAGAGATGCCTTTGATGTTGTGTTTAGTCCTGATGGAAAGAAGTTGGCAAGTGCTGGTAATGACAACACCGTGATACTATGGGATACACAGACGGGTAAACCCCTTCATACTTTTGAGGGATTTGAGTGGTCTGTGATGTGCGTTGCATTTAGTCCTGATGGAAACATACTTGCGGGTGGAAGCAGAGACAGAATACTGCGTATGTGGCATGTACCGACAGGTACACATCTACAAGACTTGGAAGGGCATGACTCTTGGGTGTTAAGTGTTGCGTTCAGTCCTGATGGTAGGAATCTGTGGAGTGCGAGTCGGGACGGTTCATTGCGTTTATGGGATGTGACATCAGGTGAAGAGATCCTAAAAATCAGTGATCATACACAGATTGTTCATAGCGTTGCATTCAGTCCGGATAGCGCATTGTTGGCGATTGGTAAACATGATCCTATCATTCATTTGTGGAATCCCCAGACTCTCAAATTTATTCGTGAGATCAAGGGGAATAAGGGAGCAGTTAACAACGTAGCTATTAGTGCAGATGGAAAGTTATTGGTGGGAGGTTGTATGGGAGATACCTTGTGTGTATGGGATTTACAGACAAACGCTATACAACAGAAGTTAATTAGAGAAAATGAGTGGATACACAGTGTTGCGTTAAGTCCTGATGGAATGATTGTGGCTACTGGTAATGAAGATGGTAAAATCCGTATGTGGAAAGCACGTACTGGGGAAAGTCTTAATACGATTTCAGTTCATAAGGAGCCAGTTAGTGATATTGTGTTCAGTCCTGATGGGAAGACGTTGGCAAGCGCGAGTTTTGACAAAACCATCCGATCATGGAATGTGTCTACTGGTAAAGAGATAAACACGTTGGATGGACATACGGATCGGATTTATGACATTGCATATAGCTTTGATGGGAAGATGATTGCGAGTGCAAGTAGGGACAAAACCGTGAGGTTGTGGGATGCCAATTCAGGTCAGCAAATTCGTGTATTGGATGGACATTCGGATGCGGTTAAGTGTGTTGCGTTTAGTCCTGATGGGAAGACGGTGGCGAGTAGCTTGGATTGGGGTGATACAATATGGTTGTGGGATGTGGATACCGGAAAGCAAATTTCAACACTGCAAGGACATAGACATTCCATCAATAGCATTGTGTTTAGTCCTGATGGTAAGTTGATGGCGAGTGGGAGTAGTGATGGCACCGTTTTATTGTGGGATCTCACTCTTGACAATTAGTTGATAGACATCTCAAAGGAAGTAGGTGTAAGATATGTCACGTTTAAAATACGCATTAATTGGTCACGGAAGACGCGGTTCAGCACATTTATCAACAGCCGCTGCCCTCAAAGACACATTTGAAATCGTTGCAGTATGTGATGCGCATCAGGAATCAGCAGAAGCAGGTGCCGCAAGATTTGGTGTTAAAGCATTCACCGATGTCCGCAAACTTGTTGACGAGATGTCACCTGATGTTTGCGATGTTGTTGTTCCAGTGCAGTTACACCATACTGTTTCATGTTACCTGTCCCGTCGTGGTATACCCCATAACGTTGAAACAGGACTGGCACCGACACTCGGTTTGATGGATATGATGATAGACGATGCTGCATCAAACGGGGTCATACTGCAAACATCAGAAAACTTCCCATTTGTTCCGGTAGAACAGTTTGTCTGCAAACTTATTCAGGAAAATGTGATCGGTCCAGTCCATAAATGCTATAGGCTTTTTTCAACAACAGGTTATCATGGTCTCGCAGCAATAAGGTGCCGTATGAATGCTGCTCCAATATCGGTCAGTAGTATAGGGCATTCAATGCCTGTTGTCCCTTACATTGACCGGGCAAAGCGGGATTTCACTCATGAAGGTTTAGAATTCTATTCAGTCGATTTCGAAAACAGTGGAATTGGCATTGCCATGGTAGGGAACAAGAACGGTTGTCTCGGACGGAACAAACTTGTTGGATTTGAGACATGTGGTGAACGCGGAACAATCATTACAAATGGCAACCAAGGGGCATCTGGCGGTGAAACTGTTAACGTATGCACAGATGAAGATCTCCAGAATGGTGGAAGGGCACAAACCTACGAATTCCAAAGAGAATACAGTGAAAACAAAGTTTTACAACGTATTTTTGTCGATCTCCCCGAATCTCTTGGTGGTAGAATTGAATGGATAAACCCTTACCGTGAAACAGAAATCACCGAATCTGGAATTTCACTTGCGACTATGCTTGACGGTATCGGACATGCTGTCCGAGAAAATACAAAACCGCTCTGGACAGGAGAGATGGGTAGAGCAGATCAGGAGATGGTAATTGCTGCACATAGGTCAATCCAAATGAATCGTCAACCTGTCAAACTTCCATTACAACCTGACCCAGACGAAGAGGCTGCGTTTGATAAGAACTTTGAAGAGTCATTTGGTGTTCATCCACGGGATGATATTGAGAAAGCATTAGAAGTTAATTTTAAAGCACGTTAGTTAAGACAACTACTTATACTTCAATCAATTTCAGTTGTAAAATACCAATATTTGAATGTGAAATTTAGTATCAAAATTAGGTTATACCATATCTAAGTGAATAAGTGTCATAAATACGCATGTTATACCATTTCTATTAATTTTTGTCCCATTACCTATTATTAGAAATGAAGCGGAATGTGGCACAAACTGGAAAGTTTATGCTACAACAGAGACATTATATATCAGAAATGGTATTATGTTATATTCGGAGCGGTTCATGAAGATTAAATAATACTTTGGGTAATTGACGGGCAATGAATTGCCTTACTACAAACAGGTTGGTTCGTAGTAGGGTGATTTATCACCCGTTAAGAAATTACTGAATTAATAACTTAATCTTCATCAAACCGCTCCTACCGGGTTGGGTGAATGGTGTTGATATGTCATAATATTACTTAGAAATTGTATTACTTGAAGATGGGGAAACAGTTCATAATGCAGTCTTTGATAGAAGTTTTAAAGGTATTTCAGAATGAAAGTTAAATATTACCATGATACTGGGACTGCCCTTATTGAGTTTTCAACACATCCCGTTTTTGAAACGAAAGAGATCAATGAAAACATCTACATAGACCTTGATGCATACGGTAATCCTGTTGCAATCACAATTGAACATGCTGACTTATGTGCAGATTTACCCAATTTGTTATACGAACAGATAGGTATCGACAAACTGCACTCACAGTTGTCTGAAAAACATGATTCGCAGGTTTGACCATGTTTCAGTTTCAAACAACAGAAAGGTAGAATATGAAAGAAATAAAAATTGGCTTTATTGGATCTGGTGGTAATGCTAACGGACACATGAATCGGTTATCAGATATGGAAGGTGCAAATATCGTTTCTATTTGCGATATTGTAGCTCAGAAAGCAGAAAATGCTGCTGAAAAACACAATGCTGATCCATACACAGAATATCGCGAAATGTTAGAACGCGATGATCTTGATGCCATCTATTTAAGTCTGCCTGTTTTTGTACATGGACAACCTGAATTAGCGGTAATTGAACGTGGATTACCCTTCTTTGTTGAAAAACCGGTTGCCATAAATATCGACATTGCACGTGAAATAGAAGCTGCAGTAACCAAAGCAGGACTCATCACCTGTGTTGGTTATCAACTACGGTATCTCGGTTCAACACGGATAGCTGAATCCATCCTAAAAGACACCACCATTAACATGGTCATCGGCAAATATTGGTGTGGAAGTGGTCGTGGAAATCCTGATGGATGGTTGCGACAAATGAATAAATCCGGTGGACAATTAGTTGAACAGGCAACACATACCATTGATATGATGCGAAATCTTGCTGGAGAAGTTGATACTGTTTACGCAATGCAGGCAAACCGCACGTTGAATGAAATCGACTGTCCTGATAGCAATAGCGTTACACTTCAATTTAGTAGCGGGGCTATCGGTTCGCTCACGGCTGCTTGGGCTTATGCTGGGGGTTGGGAGAACGCAAACGTACTTGATATCCTCTATGATGGTGAACTTATAAATTGGAGTCCGGGAAGAGTATCTGTTCAAGAAGATGGCAACTGGGTAGATAAGAACGAACCCGGTCCCACGATTGATGAAGTTTTTGTAAACGCTGTACGTAGTGGTGATAGCTCTGAGATCTTAAGTCCATATACGGATGCAGTAAAATCATTGGAAATCTCTCTCGCAGCAAACCTCTCTGCTGAACAGAATAAACCTATAGAGATTTCTTCTTTGTAGAAGTACATGCGTTCTACACCTACATTTTCTGATAATAATCTAAACAAGGGTAAAACCATGGCAAATAAATATCGCGTCGCAATAGTCGGATGTGGTGGTATCTCAACCGCGCACGGAAACGCATGGCGTCATGTACCAGAAATCGAAATTGTTGGGGCATGTGATGAGAAATTTGAAGCACTATCCCGTTTTGCTACAGAATATAATGTAGAGAACACCTATAACGACCTACGACAAATGTTGGAAAAACAGAATCCGGATGTCCTTGTAATTGCTACTTGGCCCTCGAGTCATCTCAAAAATGTTCTTGAAGCAGTACGTTCTGGCGTTAAGGGTATCCTCGTTGAAAAACCGATTACGGTGAACACATCCCAACTTGAACAGATGATTCAGGCTACAGAAAATGCTGGCATTCTCCTGATGGAAGCGTTTATGTACCGACACCATCCGCTAACCTTGGCAGTAAAAGAGAAAATAGAGGAGGGAGCAATCGGGGATGTTCGGTATGCACGTTCCACTTTTTCAACTGGACTCACGGATCGAACGAATTGGCGATTAAGAGGGGATCTCGGTGGTGGTGCGGTTATGGATTTAGGGTGCTACTGCATCAACATCATTCGCTATGTTATTGGTCAAGAACCCCAATCCGCATGGGCAACTGGCAAATATGAACCGATTAATAATGTCTGGGAAACACTCATCGGCACTTTAGATTTTGGGGATGGTATTACTGGTCAGTTTGACTGTAGTTTCGGCTGGACATGGCGTGAGAATTATGAGGTTACTGGTACAAAAGGAACTATTTTTGTAGGAAGCGCATGGGGAAACAGTGAAGGGGAATCACAATTCACTGTAAATGGAGAAACTGTCACCGTCTCCGGTGTAAATCCTTATGCAGCGGAAATTTTAAACCTATGTGAAGCCGTAGAAAATAACACACCTCTCCGACTACCCATATCTGATTCGTTAGCCAATATGCGTGTTATTGATGCATTACACGAATCCGCTCATACCGGACAACGAATTCACGTGCCTAATTAAACTTCTATTTCATAGATCACTTGCAGGGCGGAATCAAGGCTGAATATGCGTGTGATATTCAGAGGTTTCTGTTCTCCACCATGTTTATTGTTATGTTTTTCTTGTTATATTGAAGCAAAAGTAACATAGGAGATTTATGATGCGTAAAGTGTGGAGTATTTTTTGGATACCCACTGCTATTCTCTTAATGCTTTGTGTTACCTCTGTTGTGTTCGCTCAGCAAAAACCAACACAACCAAAAGATTTACAGTATATTGAAACAGTAGATTTACGAGAACTTGTTGATGCCGTGAAGGACTTAACCAGAAATGTAAAGGTATTAAGCGATAATCAAAAAGAACTAACAGATAATGTAAAAGAACTAACGAAAAGCGTGAATAATATCAATACAAGAATGGCTGTGGTTGAAGAACGCACAACATGGATTACGGCAATTCTATTGATTATTTTAGCTGCAATTTTTGGTGGTGTAGTTACTTATTTTTTCTCTAATAGAAGGAAAAAGGAAAAGCGTATTCCTACAGTTAATGCACTTGATGAAGTTCCAAAAGAAAATCAGGATGAGAGACCTTACGATACAAGGGCTGAAGATGAGTTACAGACTGAAGGGGATCCCTAATGAGTTCGTTGCGATTTTTTTCAAATCGGGCAAGACAACAATCTGAACTGGATGTCTCTCCAAAGTTGAGGGAGCAGATTGTTAACATTGTAGATGATTTAGTAGAGAGGATATCTCCGGGCTATCTGCTCCCTAATATATTTTTTCCTCTTAATTATGAAGAGGTTATTTACAAAGAAGTTTACATATTTTTATGGAATGAGTTTGGTATGAGGCGCTTTGAAAATGCTAATTATCGTCATGAAGTATTTGACTTTTTACGAGAAGTTCCATCAGAGAAATTTTTTAATGTCATTGAATGCTTATTGAAAGTAGTATATGATATAGTTCACATTCAGATAATGATACCTGATAACATCATTCCGAATCCACACGCTGGTAACGAATTATGGAGTCGCAAAGAATCTGTTCGTAATAGGCATATAAGTTTTTTTAAGGAGGCCTTGGAGAAATTAAACCATAGGTTGTCTCAAAACAACGCTAAATACCGTTATGAGATGGATGAAGAGTCTGTTCAAATAGTTAGGTTTGATAATGGATTAGATGTACCTAAAGACGATAGTAGTATACAGGAAAAGGATAATAATCAAACTCCAGAACACCCTCATAACCAAAGTCGTAGCGAATTCTGGAGCAAGAAAAATTACATTATCAGCAAGAAAAATTATATTATCGGTGTTGTGGGGGTTATTTTTGTTATTTTAGATTTTGCCTTTGGTAACGCTATTTTAAAACCTCTACTTCATTGGCTGTGGAATTATTTGCAGCCTCTCCTACAAAACATCGCTACTATATTTCGTTAGATTTGCTAACGTGGAGCAGTTGACATTTTTGATGAAGCACAAAAATATGAACATACAATTCCAACCAAACACCTTGTACTACGGCGACTGCCTTGACATCATGGCAAATTTCCCCGAAAACAGCGTAAACCTTATTTGCCTGGACCCGCCTTTTAACTCTGACCGCAGATACAATAACATCTTCAAGGACTCTGGGTTGAAAACTGAAGCACAAATCAAGGCTTTTGACGATGTGTGGCTCTGGGATGAGCAATCAGCTGAACGTGTGCAACGGCTCAAAAATGCTGTGGCAAACCCCGCATCAAGAGTGATTGCTGGGTTTGAGGTGTTGATCCCGCAGAGCAAGATGTTGTCATATACTTCCTATATGGCAGAACGATTGTTTGTGATGCACCGCATTTTGAGTGACGGAGGTAGCATTTATCTACATTGTGATCCGTATGCGAGTCATTACCTGAAACTAATCATGGATGCTATTTTTAATATTGATAACTATCTAAACGAGATTGTGTGGCAGCGAACTAAATCACATATTAGTAATCAATATGGAAGAATTCATGATACAATACTTTTTTATCGCAAGGACGGGCAACATGTATGGAATCCAATCCACGCGGAATATAAACCAGAGTATATAAAGAAACATTTCAAAAATGAAGATGAAAGAGGACTCTATCAACCTATTACTTTAACTGGTCCTGGTGCTACCCAAAAAGGTGAATCTGGCAAACCTTGGCGAGGTATAAATCCAAGTGATGTTGGTAAGGGTAGGCATTGGGCTGCACCGCGCAGAGAATCTTGGCCTGCAGGTATTGAACCTCCTGAAAATTATGAATCACTTTCAGTTCATGAAAAGTTAGATATATTAGACGAAAAGGACCTAATCCATTGGCCTAAGACTAAAAAAGGTAAAGTTCCAAGATTTAAGCGATATTTATCAATATCTCATGGGCGCAGGATACAAGATCTTATAACAGATATAGAAAATGTAGGTGATTCAACAGAGAATCTCCACTTTCCGACTCAAAAACCTATAGCACTCTATGAACTATTCATTAAAGCCTCCTCTAACCCTGGCGATGTTGTGCTTGACCCCTTTGCAGGATGCGGCACGACAGTTGAAGCAGCTCTCATCAATGGTCGTGATGTTATCGGTATTGATATCCTTCCTTTCGCGCTCCGTTTAATCAATGAACATCGCATCAAACTGCATGGTAGAGACGCTTTTCCGGTGCAAGGAATCCCTATTGATATGGACACCGCGACACAACTGGCAAAGACTGATCATTTCAAATTTCAGGATTGGGCGGTTTCGCTTATTGACGGGTTCGCTGCCAATCCAAAGAAAGTTGGTGATGATGGTATAGACGGATTCGGGATGCTACACTATAAACCTGATAATATGGATCGTAAAGCAATTATCGTGCAGGTCACCGGTGCCTCAGGCTCACAAAAAGCAAAGTATGATCGGCTTCATGCAAATGTCCGCAACGAAAACGCAGCGATGGGTATCCTTATCACGCTTGACGCGCAAAACGCGCAACGAAATTGGACACATACGTTAGAACCTGTCAAGATCGGTGTGTCTGAGTATCCACCTATCCAGTGTTTTTCAGTTGAAGAGTATTTCCGTAACGACCAAGACCCGAATCGGATTCTGCAATTGCCATCGCTTGCAAACCCGTGGACAGGTAAACAGATGCAGCCGACGTTATTTGATTTTTAGGATTGTCAGTTACTGAATAGTCCTAATTCAAAATAGGTTGAACTCATCTACCACTACCAACACAAGAAGATTCAAGATTTAAAGACGTTCAAAGATTTTTTGAGTGTAAATCTAATCATGTTGATGCATTTAGGAAACTCAGAGAGTTTGATCCGAAACGATCTATTGAAGTTGAAAAGTTTATACTGGAACAAGCACTCTCAGATCCACATATAGATTTGAAAAGGTTAGTAGAGATTTTGAAGAATCATATAAAGATGATTTAACTGCAATTAAATATGGGGCTATGTTGAAGAAGGGAGCGGTGTCCCTTTTATTGGAGCAAACAGATATTTGAGTTAGAACCAAACAACAAAAAATATCTGTCTCTAACACAGCACGGGAACAGAATTAAGGATGAATTAACACTTCGTGAAAACATGACTCTCATTACATGTAGTTGGGACAATTACAAAAGTAACAATAGTTCCTAAACATTTGCAAGGCTGGACAGCAAATCAACACATCATCCGAGTCGTTCCTGCAAATAGGGAAATTGCGGGATACCTTTACGCGTGGTTTTCGAGTGCCTACGCCTATCCACTGATAACTCAGTATATCTATGGGGCAGTAGTAGATGAAATCAATGATGCACAGGTTTCAGAAATCATGGTCCCGTTATTGCGCGATGAAAGCACACAGCGAAAAATAAACGACACAGTTTTGGAAGCGAACGGAAAACGGACTGAAGCCTATAACTTGGAGCAGGAAGCGTTGAAGGTGCTTGATGAGAAGGTTATCTATGCGTGGTAAAATGCGTAAAATGAAAGGAATCGAAATTGAAAATCAGAAATATCAAACTACAGAATTTCAAAAAGTTTTCAAATTTGACTATAGATAATTTGTCGGACACAGTGAAGTTAGTTGTACTGTTAGGGCCAAATGGATGTGGCAAATCCTCATTAATTGAATCTATGGAAGTAGCCAGGAAAATCAATGGACTTTATCAAATCCCTTGGAGTAATTCAAACTTTAATTACTATATCAAGCAAGATAAAACAATTGACAAAGTGTATCCGCAGATAGGGCCGGATATCCGAACAAGAGAAGATATCCTCATAGAAACACGGTTGTCACAGTTAAACTTTCAGGGTAGGTACTATACAAGAAGTTTAGCAAATCCACCGAACGTAATCCCTCAATTTCTACATCATGGCACTCAAGCAACATTGGATTTGGTTAGAGAACATTTCATAAATATAGATTTCCATAATCACACAGATTGCAACAAAGATGATTGGATAAATTGTTTTAATGTAAGAACTCCCTACCGAAATATAGGGACACAGAGTGGTGGAGTGAACGATTCGACGGATCTAAAGCAACGTACTTGGCAACGATTAATTGATGGCGATCCATTTTTTCTTCATAATTGGCGCACCCTATGTTCTCAATGGATAAAAGACAGCTCTGATTTTATAGTCCGCGGGGATTTTAGCAGATGGAATCAAATTATTCGCGATACTTTTGTTCCCATTGAAGAGGCTTTAAAAGCTGTATTAGGTGGAAATTGGAAATTAAGTAATCTCGGGGACTTGAAACATAATCGTGGGTTTATATTTGAAAAAGACTCCATTACTTTAAGTTTAGATCAATTATCTTCTGGGGAAAGTGCAGTTGTAGACCTCGTTTTAAATCATTTCGTCATAAAAAGAGAATTTGGTGATGAAGTTATATATGTTATAGACGAGCCTGAATTGCATGTTGCTTCAGTAGTTCGGGGGAAGCTTATCGAAGAATTATTTAGATTAACTCCGGATAAAGGACAATTGTGGATTTCTACACATTCAATTGAGATATTGGAAAAATCACTGGAACTTTATAATAAGGACCCATCAGCGGTTGCTTTCTTGGATTTCACTGGGAAAAACTTTGATCAGGAAGAAACACTGAGACCCATTGAACCAACATATGAAATGCGATCTCGGGTGTTAGAACACTCAATAGGAAACTTAAAAGATAGGTTATTACCCGAAGCAATTATTTTTTGTGAAGGTGAGCAAGAAACTAAGCGTGGGGAATATTCAGATGAGGTATATTACAGGAAAATTTTCGAGGGACGATGGCCAATTGTTGATTTCAGGTCCGTCGGAGGAAAAGAGGACGTAGCTAATGAAATAGATTCTTCTACTCAGATGACTGAATTCGTCAAAGACAAGAATGTACAAATTCTTGGGCTAAGAGATCGTGATGATCTATCAGATACAGAAACAATACGGATGGATTACTTAGAAAAGGGAATTAGGGTTTTGCCATTTCGGACTATTGAACATTGTTTTGTCCAACCCGATGTGCTTCGTAAATTCTGTGAAGACCATCAATTAGAACCAAATTTTCTGCTTAATGAATGGAATGGAATACTAAAAGAGAAGGAAACGTGGCCCGGAAAAGAAAGTGACAAGATGAAACGGGCAATACAAGATTTACATGGAAAAGTTCGTGAATCGGCACCCAATGTTCTAAGCGGTGAAACTACTGGACATTTCCAAAGGCAATTGGCTTCTTGTATCAAGCCCGGTATCAGCACTTATAAGAAATTGGAAGATACTATTTTCGGGGACAATAACAGGGCAATGGAAGTGATAACTGAGTGTGTTGAATCTGAAAAAACTAATTGAAAATAGTTCATAACTCAGAATAGACACAACAGTGAAAGCAAACACAGGGAGTAAGGTACTCAGATAAAAAATATTAACCGTCTTGAGGAGGTATCATTTTGGTAGCACAATCTGACATTTTGCGCTACGAGTTCCCAGAATTTGGTAGTAAGTGTTTCGATCCTCAACACCTACACAAAATACTTTGATCTCACAAATTATTTCACACGCGGTTGTGAAGGCAGGATTTAAGGAATTAAAACTTCATCCATCCTACTTTAAACTCTTATCTAATTCCGTGAATATCCTAACGATTCCTCAGAAAAGGTTGAAGAAACCCTTTTCTAAATGTATAATATAAAAAACGCACAATATTAATATATACTCTGTCATATTACAAAATATCTCAATTAATAGTATAGGTTTAACAAGGGTAACACACACTTATGTTTGAAAAACTTATGAAGTACCCGATAGATGTCTTTCGAGAAGGGGATTTCTCGTTTGGTGTTCCAATACCGGGGCTTCTTATTTTTGTTCTGATGGTTGGTCTTGTTGCAGCAACCATCTGGGCATACCGGAGTACCAAGGGTAGAACAGGACGTTTTTTTCATGGATTTCTAATCGTTCTTCGTACACTTGTATTGTGTTTTCTCGCCTTCTGCTTGCTCAAACCTTTTCTTACAATTTACCAAAACAACCCTGATGATTCGTACCTTTTAGTCATGGTAGATCGTTCCAAGAGTATGCAGATTACCGATTCAGAGGACGGCACATCTCGATTAGACCAAGCCAATAAACTTCTATTCGGTGAAAATCCGGATGAAGGTGGCGGTCTTATTGACAAGCTAAACGCGAATCAATTTAAGACACGACTTTTTGCATTTGACACAGATACGAAACGGATACCAGACGAAGTTCTCATGGATGCAGAGGGAGAAAATACCAACATCCCTAATGCCGTAACAGAAGCATTAGCAGATATGCAGGGAGTACCACTATCCGGTATCGTCCTTTTTACTGATGGGGTAGATCGGAGTGGTATAGACATTCAAAAACCCGCGATGCAAGCAAGGGAAAGAAAAGTCCCCGTTCATACTGTTGGCATTGGATCAGAAACAGGTATCGCTGATATAGAATTAGTGAAAGTAGATGTTCCTCGTACAGCAGAAGAAGATTTTCCAGTGGAAATATCTGCCACAGTGAAACGGACAGATAATAGTCAGAAAAAAGCCACCCTCCAACTCATTGAAAATGGTAGAGTTGTTAAAACATTACCCATCACACTGAACAATGAGACTGTCCGGATACCGTTAAAATTCACTCCGCGCCAACCAGGGACTCAAAAGTATGAAGTCCAAGTTCTACCTGAAGTAGACGAAGCCATCCCACAAAACAACAACAAAACCTTCATACTAAAAGTAACACCCACAAAACGTGTAAAGATCCTCTTTGTCTCCAGACCCTATTGGGGATTTAAATTCATTAAACGCGCATTACAAGATGATCCGAATATTGTTCTAACAGATCGTTATATCACCAGTGAACAAAGCTTCGGAGGGACTCAAGGTGGTGCAGATGAAGATTTCGGTTTCTATCCTGAGTCAAAGGAAATGCTCTTCAACTTTGATGCAATCATTTTCGGAAATATTGCTGCTTCTAATTTCACAAAAAAGCAACTTGAGGATACAGTTGAGTTCGTCCGTACACGTGGTGGTGGTTTCTTAATGTTAGGTGGCACACAATCTTTAGGAAATTCTGATATTGCTAAATCATATTTAAATACACCCATCGCAGAATTATTACCAGTTGAGATAGAATTAGGAGACCCACCTGAGAAAGTACCATTAAACCTTGCTCCTTCTGAAGTGCCTACACCTAAGATGTTTAAGTTCAAATTAACTACCGAAGGGCAAACTGACCCGTTATTGGAGTTGGTAGACAACACTACTGAGAACTTACGAAGATGGGAAAAAATGCCTGAACTGTACGGCTATAGCAAAGTCAAACGTGCAAAGGCAGGTGCTACGATTCTCGCTGAACACCCTACTGACAGAAATGAATTTGGCAACCGTATTCTTATGGCAACCCATAATTACAATGCTGGTCGTGTCATGGTATTCACTCCTAACGATCCATATAGATGGCAAACAGGTTTAGACAGTAAAGATGATAGCAGTGAACGTTTTTGGCGACAGGTTGCAAAATGGTTAACAACCGCACCGCAATCCTCCATTAAACTGGATATACCCAAGACTGAATATACATTAAAGGAACCTGTTGTTATTGAAGTAACAGCTATGGATAAGAACTTTGCTTTAACCAACAAGGCAAAAATACGGGCAATTGTTGTTGATGAAACAGGAACACGGAAAGAACTTACACTTGAGCAAGTTTTAGGTAAAGATGGACTATATACTGCCAGATTCATACCTAACAGAAACGGTGATTATACTGTAACAGCCACTGGAACTCTTGCTGGAGAAGATCTTGGAAAACAGCAAGCACTTTTTGAGGTGAAACCCTCTTATGCTGAGTTTAGTGATGCAGCACTTAATATGTCCCTGCTATCGAATCTCGCGAGCATGACCGGTGGGAAATACTATCCTATTGCGGAAGCACCTCAATTGGTAAATCAAATCTCTCTTGTTGAGAGTGCCACTTCGGAGATAACGGATGTGGATATTTGGGATCTACCTCTGATTTTCGGTCTCATCCTTCTTTTGCTCGGTTTGGAGTGGTTTTTACGTAAGAGGGGTGGGTTGGTATAAAATAGTAATGAGGGTAATGTATTCTTCCACAATACGAGTCGATAAGTTGAGAGCAATTTATGAATAATTCTTACAAGAGCGTTATGTTTGTAATTGCGGACGATTGGAGCCGTATTGCAAGGTGTTATGGTAATGATATAATCCGGACACCTCGGATAGATGAATTTGCAGAACGTGGTGTCGTTTTTGACTACGGATTCTGTACAAGTCCTTCTTGTGCCGTAAGTCGAGCTTGTATTCTTACAGGACAACATAGTCACACCCACGGTCAATACGGACACTGTCATGGTATACATGGATTTCGAACACATGAAAACATGCAGTCAGTTCCAAAAATATTAAAAGCACACGGTTTTGCAACAGCATGTATAGGAAAAAAGCATGTTGAACCGAAAAGCGTTTATCCTTTCGATTATGAACCGAGGGTCGATGCTCGAAGTCCTGTGGATGTTGCTGATAAAATACGAGAATTTCTTCAACAGAACGACAACACCCCTTTCTATCTCCATATCGGATGCAGCTATCCACATCGCGCGGGAAAAGGATTCGGAAATGATCGACAACACGCTGGAATTGAACCCAACCCTTACTCGCCTGAGGAAATAATCGTTCCCAATTTTCTACCAGATGTTCCGGCAGTGCGCGAAGATCTGGCTGACTATTATGAGAGTGTGTCCCGATGGGATGCTGTTGTCGGTGCTGCTTTAGATGCTCTGGACGCGTCCGGACGGGCAGACGAAACGCTCGTATTTGTTACAACAGACCATGCGATGCCATTCCCTGGAGCAAAAGCTTCCAGTTTCGATAGTGGACATCATTGCCCTCTACTAATTGCCAGTCCAACGCAGAAACATCATGGACATCATAATCAAGCACTTGTCAACTGGGTTGATTTTTGTCCTACCATGTTAGACTGGTGCGGTGTCTCACATCCTGATGGAGACGATACGCTACCCGGAAGATCTCTACTACCAATACTTGAAGACGATAGCCCACATCCGGGGGATGGACAATGGGAAGAAACCTACTACTCCCACTGCTTCCATGAAATCACAAACTACTATCCGTATCGGGTCTTACGGGGAAGGAAGTATAAGTATGTACGGAATCTTGCCTATCAATTAGAAACACCACTCCCGAGTGATCTTTTCAGGTCTATTTCATGGACTGCTGTTAGAGACGATAACATTCAAAATCTCGGTGAACGTAAACGTGAAGAATTCGTCCATCAAAGCCGTGAGGCGTTGTTTGATATGGAAAGTGACCCCGCAGAATCGAACAACCTAATTGATAACCCTGAATTGCAGGATACTATCAACGATATGCGGCGGAAAGTCATTGAATTTCGACAAAAAACTAAAGATCCTTGGCTTGAACAATCCTTTCAGGAAGGTGAAACACAACCCTTCTTCCGTCAATAACAATGCATTCAATTATCGCTAAAAGATATTGATGCCTTCATCCCATAGCTCCCACTAATATAATGCAAAACTACGATTTAGATGCGATGAACACCCGTATTGAAGCAGATAGCGGTCTAATACAGAAAATACTGACCGAGGCAGGGAAAATCATCGTAGGACAACGGATATTACTTGAACGGTTAATTATTGGATTGCTCTGTAATGGTCATATACTACTCGAAGGTGTTCCGGGATTAGCAAAAACCACAGCTATAGCGGCACTTGCAAAGACTATTGATGCCTCTTTCAAACGACTACAGTTTACACCCGATCTCCTCCCTGCAGATCTTGTTGGCACTCAAATATATGATATGCAGAAAGGTGAGTTCTATACGAAAAAAGGTCCTATCTTTGCAAATGTCGTTCTTGCAGATGAAATAAACCGAGCACCAGCAAAAGTACAGAGTGCGCTCCTTGAAGCAATGCAAGAACGCCAAGTCACAATCGGTGGTGAAACTTATACACTTGATGATCCATTTATCGTATTAGCGACACAGAATCCGATTGAGCAGGAAGGCACCTATCCACTTCCAGAAGCACAAGTAGATAGATTCATGTTAAAGGTTAAGGTGAACTATCCATCACATTCAGAAGAATTGCAAATTCTTCGAAGAATGACAACTGAAGTGATTGATGAAATACAGAAGGTAGTTTCGTGTGAGGATATTATAAGATTTCGCGAACTCACACGTAATATCTATATGGCAGAACAGTTAGAAACCTATATTGTAGATCTTATCTGTGCAACTCGGGCACCAGAGGCGTACCAATTAGATGAATTAACTCCGCTTATTGAATACGGTGCCTCACCAAGGGCAACTATTTTCCTTGCACTCGCTTCAAGGGCACAAGCTTTCCTCTCTCAACGCGGTTATGTTACACCTGAAGATATTCATGAAGTTGGAATGGATGTATTAAGGCACCGAGTAATTCTAAGCTATGAAGCTGAAGCCGAAGGTATTGATGCTGAGAACATTATCACACAACTGTTTTCAAAGATTGAAGTGCCTTAATGTATGAATAGAAATTACCAATATCTACTCTTCAATCTGTCCTGCAATAGCAGATGCTCGTGCACCTACACCGAGTACTGCTAAGAATCCCTCCGAATCCGCATGATCAAAATCCCCAATGTCTTCCATTGAAGCTGTTTCTTCTGAGTAAAGCGAATGAGGAACACCGGTAGCAGCATGAAATGCTACATTGCCTTTATACAGAGCCACTGTTATCGTACCACTGGCTAACCGTGTCAACGTTTCAATTGAACCTAACATAGACTGTGTACCAGCATCAAACCAATAACCTTGGTAAATCTGTTCAGCAATTGTATCTGCCACACCATCATAATGTCGACGCGCACGTCTATCTAAAATCAATTGTAGCAAGAACTCATAACACCTACCCAATAGCTCCATACCAGGTGATTCATAAACACCACGACTTTTTATCCCAACAAACCTATTTTCAACAGTATGAATTCCTATACCAACACCATTCCGGCCCCCAATTCGATTTGCTTCTACTAAACTCATGAGTGGTGTACACGGACTCCCATTAATCTCAACAGGGATACCACGAGCGTAAGTAACAGAGAAGTGTTCCACATCATCGGGTGCATCTTTTGGATGAACGCCCATTCCCGGTGTAATAAACCCTGCAGGTGTCTTTAGTGATTCTAAACGTCCAGCCTCATGGGTTAATCCCAGTAAATTAGCATCTGTAGAATAAGGCTTTTCATGTGTAGCGGTTATCGGCAAACCGTGCTCTTGGCAGAAATCTATCATCTCCTTTCTACCACCGAAATGCTTTAGAAACTCTGCATCACGCCAGGGTGCATAAACAGAAAAGTGTGGATTAAGCATATTCGTAGCAAGTTGAAAACGCACTTGATCATTGCCACGTCCCGTTGCTCCATGAGTCAATATAGAAATTCCCCGTTTTTCCATCTCTGGCAACAACGCTTTTACAGTAACATGTCGAGCAATACCTGTAGTATTCCAATATCCACCTTCATACTTCGCTTGACATTGAATTAGTTTGAGTCCTTCTTCTGCAAGTGCATCCTTTGCATCGACAATGATCGCCTCTTGTGCCCCGCAAGCTAACATCCGATCCTTGATCTCATCAACGTTCCTTTCATCGGGTTGACCAAGGTCTGCGGTAAGACAAACGACATTGACTCCATTGTCAACTAACCACTTCGTAATTGTGCAACTATCAAGACCCCCTGAAACAGCTGCCCCGACAGTTTGTTCTTTTAATTGATGTATATTCATAAGTTGAATTATACCATCATTCAACCATAATGACAATTCCAACCCACTTGTGAACATAACAGGGTATGTAAAGTTTTGGTTGTTAACCCAAAAATACTTTGTAGGAGGGAATTCCGATTCCCGATTGATCTCAATTCGGACATCATTCCAACAAATACTATCTGCATGTTTCCACAAAAACTTTACACACCCAACATAACAAAAAGACTTGACTTAACTTACCGTCTTGTATTATACTAAGTAATTAGATTTAATCTGCCGGTGTAGCTCAGTGGTAGAGCACACGACTCATAATCGTGCTGTCCGGAGTTCGACTCTCCGCACCGGCATTGTTCTTTGTAGGTCCACCTCATGAAATCCCGTTTTGTGCAAGAGATGTATCGTTTCATTTCTCTGCACTCAATGATCGAGGATGGAGAGACTGTACTTGTCGCAGTCTCAGGTGGTGCTGATTCAATAGCACTGCTCTACGGGTTACATACCTTACTCCCTCATCTAAACTGCCACCTTCATGTTGTTCATCTTGATCACAACCTTAGAGATGATTCTGCCTCAGATGCCAAATTCGTAGAAGAACACGCGTTAGGGTTAGGATTACCTTTCTCTGGACACACAGTTGAATTACCACAATTGATGAAACAGTGGAAACTCTCTATTGAAGCTGCTGGTCGTAGAGCACGTTACCAGTTCTTTGAGTCTGTTTGTGATGAAACAGGGGCAACCAAAGTTGCGCTTGGACATCATAAGGATGATATTGCAGAAACCGTACTCATGAATTTGATTCGTGGTGGAGGATCAAGTGGGTTAAAAGGTATTTTACCAATTAGGGATGGAAAGTTTATCAGACCTTTGGCAGGATTCACCCGATCAGAAATTGAGATGTTTCTTGACTCAGAAAATCTGGTACCCCGACAAGACCCAACAAATACAGATCAACGCTATCTACGGAATCGTATCCGACATGAATTGTTACCTCTATTGGAACAGAATTACAATCCGAATATTAGAACTGGATTGATCAAAACCACGGAAATATTGGGAACTGAATCTGAATATCTTGACAGTTTAGCATGGGAAGCATTTGAAAATTGCCTACTTCCTCCTTCCGATAAACCTCATATTATCTTGGATAGGAGTACATTCCAACAGAAACACCTTGTCTTACAAAGACGGATTCTAAGACATGCCCTCTCTGAAATGGCAGGCAAAATCACTGACTTTTCATTTGATCATTACCAAGCAATTCTAAACGCTATCAATGGTGACAGACCGAATGCTATGTTATCTTTACCAAACGGATTATTGTTCAGACGAGCTTATGACCAACTTATATTTGAGAGAAAGTCTACAGAGATTGGGAATTTTATATATTCGCTTGCTGTACCGGGACAGACGTATATTCCAGAAGTAAATGCTAATATCACAGCACATGTATATGACTCATTCCCAACTGACAATTTCTCTATGCCAGATGGAACTTACGAGGTAATATTGGATTATGAAAAAATAAATTTACCTTTAATAGTTCGTAATCGGCGATACGGTGACCGATTTCAACCACACGGAATGAAAGGAACAAAAAAGATTAAAGACTACATGATAGATGTAAAAGTCCCACGTATGGACAGAGATCAAATTCCTTTACTTGTCTGTGGGGATGAAATTTTATGGGTTATCGGTTTCACCACTAATGACAGATTCAAAATCGTATCACAAACAAAGAAATATCTGCATTTACATTATGGATAAGACCCCACCTATCCCTAAAACCGTATTGATATCTGAATCTCAGATTCGGGAACGAATCTTGGAACTCGGCAAGCAAATTTCTAAAGACTATGAAAATCGTGAACTTGTCCTAATTTGTGTACTCAGAGGTGCGTCCCTATTTTTCGCTGATCTTGCCCGGGAAATTTCTCTACCGCTCCGATTTGAGTTCTTACAAACGTCAAGTTATCATAACAGTACTGAACCTTCAAAGAATATTCAGTTCATCAGAGCTGGTAGTGAGTATGTAAAAAATAGAGATGTTCTTATTGTAGAAGATATAATTGATACCGGACAGACCTTGAAATTCCTCGTCGAACATCTTGAAACCTTAAACCCAAATACCATTAAGATCTGTACCCTTCTTGACAAACCTTCTCGTCGGCAGGTCTCTGTTCATATTGATTATTTAGGATTTGAAATCCCAAATGTCTTTGTGGTAGGATATGGACTTGATTATGGACAATTCTATCGAAATTTACCCTACATTGCAGTCTTGGAATCGATCTGAGAAATGCATTAATTGGATTACTTCGATGAGAAAATATGACTAAATTTATAATAAAGAGCGATAAACCCTAATTTAACAACATTTTTTCTTGACATCATTCTAAACATTCTATAAAATACAAGGTGTATCATTCTTAATTTCAATAATAATATAAGGAGATTTTTGATGCGAAAGATTGTTTCGCTTTCAATTGGCATAGTATTGATTGCAGTCTTAATTGTGTTCACTCAAGCACAACAATTGTCAGACAAAGCCCAACTTGGACGCGAACTATTTCATGATCCAACATTCAAAGGAACTATAAAACCCGGGTCTAAACCCGGTAACGCCACTGGTCTTACTTGTGCGAACTGTCATGCAGATTTTGATGAAGAGGCAAATCCAGATGGTTTAATTCGTGCTGGTCATAGTATCATCGGTGTCCCGCAGCGTGGTTCTGCAAAAGGCGGAATGATTTCTGGAGCTGATTTTGAACGCGCAGCTGGTGGTGGTGGTTTCTGTTATGAACGCTTTCTACAACGGATCGCAGAAGATAAGGTTAACCCTACTGCGATTCCGAAAGAACACGCTGAAGCCCTTATGGCATATTTTAGAGCCGTTTCCGGTGACAATAAGGGACCACAGTTTAAAATTGAAATGTTAGATACCGCAGGAAAAGCTGCAGCCGGTGAAAAAATTGCTGCAATGGCAGGTAATAGTGATAAAGGATGGGAACTTTTCGGACGTGCATGTGTCGTCTGTCACCCTACTCCTTTCAAACAAGGAATCGGAAGTCAACTTGTTAAATCCAGAGCCCCGCGCGACATCGATAAAACTATGGTTCGATGGGCAACTAAAATACGGGGTGGTGGATTTCTCATGCCGTTCTACGCTAACGATATCCTCAGTGATCAAGATATCGCTGACCTTCTCGCCTTCCTACGAGAACAAATGGAAAGCACTGCCAGGTAATCTATTGTCTTGGTAATAATTTAATCTTTACCAAGACACTTTTTGCCCTCTAAATATTTTTCTGTAACCTATTTCAGCATTATACGTATTAATTGTCGTCATCTTATATTATAATAGGTCGGTACATCCGATTACTATGTATAAGATGCCTGAGATGTTTGATATTGTAACCTATTGCTATACAATCCGTTATTTATTTGACGTATGTATAATGGTTGTAGGCTAAAGCAAGAGGGCAAATCATGAAGACATCTCAATATTTTCGAGTATTAATATATCTCCTTGCAGTTATCTTAATATTCTCCATCTCAGGTTGTGGTGGCAGCAACATGAAAAATCCTGTGGCTGACACCGATACCTTAGCGGAATCGGACGCTGACGGCTCAATTGTTGAACTGGATACTACTCAAGAAATTGATGAAGGTAACCAAGCAGACAAGTTAGATGTAACGATTACAGTTACGAAAAAGACGGTTAAAACTGGTGGAGAAGTAGAATTAACTGCATCTGTTAAAGGTGTTAGAGGCACAAGTGTCGTATTAAATTGGCTAAATATTACAGGTTTTGGTGAACTTTCATCAACAAACGAAAATCCTGTGATGTGGACAGCGCCAAACTCAATTGGTGAAGATAGCACACGGGTTGAAGTATTGCAACTTGTTGTGACAGTCATCAGCGAGGTAGTTTCAGTTGGATCATCAGGTATTCAAACTGACACGCAAATTTTCTCAGATACTAAAGAGATACTCCTACAGGTAGTTGACGGATAAAACATGCAATCTAAGGAACAATGATTTTTAACAAGATAAAGTTCCTACAACCAAATACAATAAGGATCGTCTCACATATCACATACAGTATGCAAGGGTCTATTCGATGCTATATAGTCTCAGTTACATAGATAGGTTCTGGTTAGCATACCACATTAGGTAAGAAATGAATAAAAACTACAGACAAGTTATACTAACTATTTTATCCATAGTAGTTGTTTTAGCATCGTTTACACCGTCTTCTATTGGATTACAACATAAGGTCAAACGAGGAGAGACATTAACTGGGATAGCACAAAAGTATAATGTTTCTATGAAGTCCATTGCTCAAGCCAACAAATTCAAAAATAACGATTATAATCGCTTGCAAATTGGACAAAAACTTACGATACCTGGTGTAACGAAACCTGTAGATGCGGGTGGAAGCATTGAAGGCACTGTATATACTGTCGAACAAGGGGACTCTTTATATAGTATTGCGAAGAGATTTAATGTTGAAGATTGGAAACAACTTCAAACAACAAATGCTATCACCAATCCAAAACGTCTCCAACCCGGTCAACAAATTCTTATACCAAGTGAAGTAACAATTGGGTTTTTGAAACCATTAAAAATTCCTTTAGTTGTAACATCACAATATGGATATCGCCATCACCCCATTACAAGGCGTTACCGTCTTCACGAAGGAATAGATTTTCGTGCTTCTAATGGGACACGAGTTTATGCTTCAAAAACAGGTATTGTTACCTATGCTTCAAGAAAATCAGGATATGGGAAAATTGTCATTATACAACATGATGACGATTACACTACATCTTATGGACACTTGTCAAGAATACGCGTATCTAAAGGTGATATAGTGCGTCAAGGACAAGTAATTGGCTTATCTGGTAATACAGGATTCTCAACCGGTCCACACCTGCATTTTGAAGTCAGATATAAGGGCAGAAGTGAAAATCCGGCTCGCCACCTTAATCTCCAGTGATCGAAGATGGTACATCTTTACCATCTTACTTATCCTGTTCACTGGATCCCTCTTTGTTAAGAACGCATTCTTAGATTCAACCAATAATCCTCCCAAGATTGGACCTCAGGTAGATAGACCTGCAGTTGGAACGCGGGGACTTGGGTTAAGTCGTGCTTATATTAGCAATGTCAATGATGCCACAAGTCCGTTGTGGAATCCTGCTGGTCTTGCGTCTCTTGATACAGGGAATATCATTTATGACCTCTCGCAAGGTTCACTCTCCTTTGCTTATCCTATCAATCCTATTGGTACTTTTGGCATAAACATCCTTGATCTTAATTATAATGACCGGTTCCTTGTAAACCATACATCCAACCCAATTGGTACATTTGAGATAGGCTACAATCAAGCACTTCTCTCCTATGGTCGAAAAATTGGTCCGATTAAGTTAGGTGCGAGTACAGGTTATACACGTGCTCCCTATAAAACCAGCCTATGGGCACCGAATTATGATGTTGGTGCACTCATGAATTTATCACAGTATTCTGTTATCGGTATTCATTATCGTGATATTAATGGTGTGGTTATTCCTGATCAGAATGGGATCGTGTTAAGATCTTTTGACCCTAACTTATCTATTGGAACAACAATAATTCCTCATCCAGTTATTAGATGGCATTCTTGCTATAATATAACATCCCCCGGATTTGGCACGAGTATTGAGTTCGTTTCTGGGGCAATCTCAGCCAATGTTGGATCGCTTTTCTCCTTTGACTCTCAATCACCTGTTCGATCATGGAGTCTTGGTCTCTCTTTCAAACAATGGGGTAAAGAGACGTATTATACCTATCTAAATGAAGACAACTTAAACTACAGGCATCTACTTTCAATTGGAATCACTTTTGGAGAAAAACGACAGAAATCTGAAATAATTATCCCTGAAATTACTACCCCAAATTCTACGAAACAAACTCAAACAACTCGAGAGTCTGATGATAAAACCAAACAGACTAACACCACGATCAAGATATCGCCTGATAAAACCGATATTTCACAACCTACAATTGTTGAAATTAAACCCAATTCGTCAACAGAAAAGAGTATTCAAATTGCCAAAAAGCATAATATTGAAATTGAACTGATGTTGGCAATTATATATGTCGAATCAAAATTTAACCCTGTTGCAGTATCAAAATCTGGGGCGGGTGGGTTAATGCAAATGGTCCCTGGAACTGCCAGAGAACTTGGATTAAGAGTGCCAAACTACTCAAACAAACTTAATCCCACACTTGATCGTACTATAGATGAACGGTTTGATACCCAAAAAAATCTTGAGACAGGACTTATCTATTTCAATAAGCTCCGTGAGAAATACCTAAATAACTTAACCTTAGCACTTGGGGCATACAATGTCGGTCCTGGCAAAGTGAAAGTGAGAGGTCCTCTTATCAGTAGAGGTAGAATCTATGCCAATAAGGTGTTGAAACGTAAAAGTCTATATAGATCCAATAAGACATTGTTTAATACTGACCTAAATCGATTGGAAGCATTACTAAATAATTAGGGAAAAAATATGGATACAATTCGATTAGCAATCGTTGGATGTGGTGGTATGGGACATCGTCACATGTACGGATTGGCAGAACTACATCGTGTTGGCTGGGAAAAGTTTACGCTTGTGGGTGCATGTGATCCTGTGCTTGAGAATGCCGAATCCCTTGCTACGAAAGCAGAGGAACGGTTTGGGCATAAACCTGCTGTTGTCAGCAACCTTGATGAACTCACTGCTGTCGGTGTTGATGCGGTTGATGTAACAACTACACCGCCATATCACCATACTATCGCAGTTGAGACATTACAACGCGGATGGCATACCATGGTAGAAAAACCAATGGGGCTAACCGTGCGTGCTTGTAACTTGATCCGTTCTGCTGCAGAAAATTCAAGTGCTGTCCTAAGTGTAGCAGAGAACTATCGACGGGACCCAATTAATCGACTTGCCAAAGCACTCCTGGATGCTGAAGTCATCGGCAAGCCACGTTTTCTTATTCACCACGCAATCGGTGGTTCAAACCGTATGCTTATTTCTGTGTGGCGACATCAGAAAAATCAAAGTGGTGTTCTTCTGGATGTTGGTGTCCATTATGCAGATATGATTGAGTATCTTCTGGGTGAAGTTGAGACTGTATATGCACAAACCAGACTTCATGAACCTATCCGACACAATCCAGCTGCAGTATCGGGAGAATCGGGATCGAATCCCGCAGGTGTCTATACAGAATGGCAACGGAAAATGCCTGCTGAATTTGAAGCGACAGCAGAAGATGCAGCATATGCAACACTAACCTTCAAAAATGGTGCTGTTGGACAATATATAGAAGATCATGGTGCATGGGGACAAGGCGGTTGGATTAGAAAAATACACGGTTCTCAAGGTTCAATGGAACTTCCAGGGGATAGAAGTGGTGGTGTTATATCACTACAAATTGATGGTCAAGGAACGATAACCGAAGAAGCTTTATTAGAATTGGTGCCAGATTTTCATCTTGATGCTGTTACAACGGATCTGTTTGATGGTAACCGTCTATGGCGATATAGTTACCCTTTTCCAGATACTGACGCAAAAATCATTGCAATTGAATATGGTGATTTCGCTGAAGCAATTGCTGGTAACCGTCTTATTGAAGTGGATGCATACCAAGGCACTCGTTCCGTTGCAATCTCATACGCTATGCTTGAATCTGGCGTATCAGGAGAAATCGTTCATCTTGATAAAATGATCGACGAATCAATCAATACCTACCAACAAGATATAGATGCTGGGTTGGGAATTTAAGCATCTATATTACAAACTCAACCTGCTCATTATAACATACCACATGACAAACTTACAGGACCCAGGTATCGGATTAATCGGCTTAGGGATAGGACAAACACATCTACTCGGCTATCAACGGAAAGGTTTACGGGTTGAAGCAATTTGTGATAAAGATGAAGAACGTCTACACTATGCCGGTGATAGATTTGACATCCACAAACGTTATACCCGTATTGCTGACCTAATTGCAGATGATGCCGTTGATATCCTTGATCTGGCAGTCCATCCTTGGATCCGTTCTCCGATTGTTAATGCTGCAGCACAAGCAGGAAAGCATATTTTCTGTCAAAAGCCGTTTTCAATGACAATGCCACAGGCTGTTGAAATGGTGGAAATATGTAAAAAGAACGCAGTACAACTTATGGTAAACCAAAATTCCTGTTTTGCACCGGGATTTCTTGCTATTGAACCCTATATTAACACGGAACATCTCGGTGAAATTTACCATATTTCTATTACGTGCAACGGTTTCTTCACGACCTTCCCTGGCAAACATATCATCCCTGTAATGCAGGTACACCACATCAGTCTTGTCCAAAAATGGTTCGGTGATTATGAAAGTGTTTACTGTCAAGCACATGGACACGACCGTTCCGTTGAAGATGGAGAGACCATTTCTGTAGCACTCTTCAAATCAAGAAATGGTGTAAAAGGATTACTCTCATGTAATTGGGCATTTCTGGGAAATACTGGTCATAACCTTCAACATCCCCACGAAGAAATTCGGGTTCAAGGCACAAGAGGTGCTATCTATGGAAATAGTGCTGATATGACAATCCATCTCACAGATCCAGAACCCCGTGAAATCAAACCTGAGATTGATGGTACCTGGTTCCCAGATGGTTTTGGAAACGCAATGGTTCACTTTATTGAATGCTTGCAAACAAGTGCAAAGCCAATTACCGACGGACAAAGTAATCTACACATCATCCAAACAATTTTCGCAATGCACCAATCCGCTTTGCTTGATAAGATTATTTTCGTTGATGATATTTCCTTGGATGGTAATTACGACATGAGTCCATACCCGGTTCTTGCATCCGATGACACAAGTATATTGTACTGATGTTAATTTCAAACCTGCATTAGGATAGAGATTATGCCAGAGTATGGATAAGTAATGCCATTTCTTAGAAATTTTATGACATATAAACATCATCCAACAAACCCGGTAGGACCGGTTTGGAACCGCTCCATAGGCGTCAATTTAGGGAAATATACCTAAATTTCAGTACGATTTGTTAATACCCAATGCGATGAATTAACGTCAAATACACTATTGGTATCTATTACAATAGTCAAAAATGAAACATGTAGGTATCTACACCAAAACAGTGATACCTACATGTTAGGTTGCCGCTTTAGAATGATGTAAACTTAATTGTGATTATGTGGATCAGTATCTGGCCACTTCCATGCATTTGCAGAGGCAGAATGGGATTCTGCCTCTCGTCCAGGTTGCCATTCTAACCAAGAATCCATTTCGGTCCCTGATTCATTTGACGGTACATCTACACGGACCCACCTGCCGGGTCTTGCTGGACTTGCACCATTAATGTCTGCCCAGGCGGAACATAAGGATAAATCTGTTTCTGCCTGAATATCATTCCAATTTCCATATCTTTCTTTATCTGAATCAGACCATTCTTCAGGGTTTTTGGGCAGATGGTATCTACCCGTAGACTCCACTTCGTCATCCACTGCTTCATCCCAATCTGTGCGTGATTGGTAATCACCGGTAGGATCCCCAGGCACTCCTGCATACGCTGCATACGTGCCTTCGTAATCATCGTTAAGTTTATCTCCCTCAAATCTCGCCCACGCTTCGTAGTCTAATCCGGTACCCAAAAATCTACCCTCAATTCCGAAGTCTTCTCCTGGATAGTCTAAATCTGATACGATATAAGCTTCAGCATATACTGGGCCGTCAAGCTCTGATGAGATATGTTTTGCATACTCTTTACTGACATTTCTTGAACGGACATCTGCCCAGATCAATGTAAGGACACATCCAAGCATCACAAAACTCAGGCAAATAACAATAAGACGTTTCATAATTCTTCTCCTTATTTAGGTAAATCCAAGAAGGTATAGGGATCTATACCAGCCTCTTCAAAAGGCACAAGTTTAATACCGGGAAAATCGGCTGCAGTTATACTCTCACGGCGCGCCTTTTTCTCATTTTTTATTTTCCTCATGTAATCACCATCATCGGGATGTCCCAGAGACCTTCGCAAATATTGTCTTCCGGCGGTTTCACCCCAGATAACATAACGGACACCTTTTAAGATCGGGTATACCAAACCGTTTTCCATAATAGAACCTTCGACAGGTACCCCTTGCTTTAGAAGTTTGATCTTAACACGAATCCTCAATTCTGAATTAGCACTCTTCCGTGGCCAGGTAATTGGACCGAATCCTTCCGGTAATTCTGGATAAGGTCCGAACCCGTAAGGTGAAATAATCTCATCTTGAGAGGGTGGTAAAACACCGAATGCAGCAAGAAGTTCTGGTGAAGGAGGTCCCTTTCCTAAGTATATTCTCCCATCTACCATGTCACCGACTTGTAATTGTTTCGGTGAACTCGGTTTCTCTCCGGTTGGCATAGTGCCATCCGTAGGGGTTTGTTCGGCTGCCTGTTGCGACTCATTGGTGTTCCTTGCTTTCTGAGTGAGATTCCATTTACGAGCAGCTTCTTTAGTCTTAGCAGCTTCTTCTCTATACGGTGCAAGGGTGTATTGGTACCAAAAATAACACCCACCAGCAATGATAATTAGCATCAATATACCACCAAGTATCCACTTATCGGTTATGATGTCGCGTACCATGTTATACCTCCATAGTGTTACTACAGTTTTAAGAATTTTTGAGATAGAAAGTAAGAGTGTTTTACACGTCTATTGATTTGAACTGACTGTACGATAACCCTCTATATCGTACAACTTACTTCTTACTTTAATATATAATAACATTTTGCAAAAAAAAAGATCAAGTTGTCTTTTGTCTTTTAACCATATATGTAATGAAAGATATTGTAAAGTGAGGTTATCGAATGTCCTGTCCACGTCGTTATACCATTTCTGATATAGAATGTCTCTCTTTGTAACATAAACTTTCCAGTTTGTGCTACATTCCGCTTCATTTCTAACAATAGGTAACGGGACATAAATTAATAGAAATGGTATTACATGTGAATTTAAGAGAACTATTCATTTAGAAATGGTATAAATGCAAATAGATCCAAGGCAAAGCCATAACCTAACAATAGGTCAAACCTTACCTTTGCTAATCAAATTCTCATTTTATTTAAGGGTAGGATAGAGAAAAGAAGTTGCAGGGGTGGGATTTGAACCCACGTCCTCCGGGTTATGAGCCCGACGAGCTACCAGACTGCTCTACCCTGCGGCAAGATGTTAATATGGTCGAGGAGGGACTTGAACCCTCACGCCTGTTTAGGGGCGATGGATTTTAAGTCCATTGTGTCTACCGATTCCACCACTCGACCAAGAGAACGATATATAGTATACACCCTAACTGAGATAATGTCAACTTTTTTCATGTTTTTACGAGGCTATCTGGTATGAAGACTTTATTGGGAAAAAGTCAACTTTTTTGAAGACTGCTTTGTAAAATATAAACTTCCTCCCTACTTAACCTAATCAAGGTGGACAATTGGGAAAATGTCCTTTACTTAGCATAAAGATAGTTAGCAATTATCTCTGCTGTAACTTCTCCATTCAGGAGACCGTCCTGATCACGCGTAGCATGAACAATCGCAAGTCTCCCAAGGCTTCCGTCACGGACTATGACAGGATCTGCGTATTCAGATTGAGTATCACCTGTATCACTGGCGAAAACCTGCTCAACGAACCATTTACCCTGAAGTTGCTTCAAAGGTATAGGTCTGAAAGAGTCAAATCCGACTAAACTTGGCGTCAACTCACTTCCATCGGTTGTGACAATCATTGAAACTGGACCACCAATTTCTGATCC
This sequence comes from Candidatus Poribacteria bacterium, assembly GCA_003635315.1. GTDB lineage: Bacteria > Poribacteria > WGA-4E > WGA-4E > WGA-3G > MSPOR6. Next base: position 1,337 of record PYJD01000042.1, on the reverse strand, counting down.
TGGCACATCTGGATCTGGAACAGGAGGATAAAGGAAAATAGCAGTATTATCCATCAGGTTTGTCAAACCATATTCTATGTTAGCGTCTACAGCTGACACGCTAACTTTCTCTGCCAGATTCCATTCATTGGCTTTATCTACATCATAGTCACTATTGTAGGCAATATAATCGGCATGATTCAAGATGGTGTCTCCATCTGTTGTTTCAATCCAATTTTCAGCTATTGACCCATCAGGTTGACTATTGCCGGCTTCATATATTGATGAAGGCAACATAATTCCTTCGTAGTTTGAAAATAAATTGAAGAAATTTAAAAAACAAACATCACATATACAAAAAGAGATTGACACAAGCGTAAATATACGTTACAATAACATATAGATAATTATTAATATTTTACTCAAACTAAAACTTAAAATAAAATAAATCAATATGATTAAAGAAAATATACACAGTTATACAAGTGTCAATGTCACACATCTTATTCGGAATAATGTGTTAAGAAAGCTATCAAGAGAACTTTTTTATTTTTTTATAAAAAATCGTAAATTGGCTGTAAACATAGATAGGGACAGACCTAACAGCGACTATACCAAAATTGGGGTAACAGAAAAAAGTTACGATTTCGTAACTTTTTACATCAAAACAGGAAACTATCAAATGACTATCCAATACATTCATAATAATACCATTTCTAAGAAAAAAAGCTGCATGGATGGTCTATGCGGATCCCATCTAATTGAGAAAAACCTATTAGGTTATGTTACAATTATGAGATATTATTATTTAGAAAATGTATTACAAATGTCTGTAACGGATATTCTCCAAAAAAAGAAGAAAGACACAAAATTACACAATTTAAGAAATTTTACTATTCTAAAAAAAACACCGTTGAACGCAGACTGTGACAGGGCGGACAGCCGTTTTACTAATGACACAGAATGTGTCAAAAAGTGTAACATTTTTAACAATATAGATATATTATATAACATATGTGAAAAATAATAAACCTATAAAATTTGAAAAATTGTTATGCGAATTCAGTATAATTAGTTTCCATTACGAGTGTTTCTAAAGAGTCACTTTGATAAGGGGCAGGAATGTCTTATGAAGTTTATAGTAAACATTGAAAATAATGGCACAAAAATCCCTGTAGGAGCGATCTCCGAATCGCGATTTAACTCAGTGATATTTGGGAATCGGAGTTCCCTCCTACATCTCAAAATTTACCATTAATTCAAATTATATAATCATTTATTTCACTTGACTTTTTTCTCAAATTGACTAATATACTCCTTAAAAAAGGAGTATATGGGACTACTCGGAACCCATTATT
>PYJD01000041.1 GCA_003635315.1 Candidatus Poribacteria bacterium | reverse complement strand
GCAGACTATTATCTTCTTCAGTCCCGGGACACATCAACCGGACTGCCAACGGAAAAAGACGCGTACCTTCTGGTGTATCGCAGAGCCACCCGATAGCACCGAACTGGTGTCCGTGATGGAACTTGGATTGATTTTTATTGCGTTTGTTATACCGAGTGTTTATGAAAAAATGCGCGCCGAATTGACGATAACCATCATTGGTAGACTTCGTTTCATCATAAACATAAACACCTTTGCTGTAAACTTTCTGAACTTGTTGTGTCAGAACGGATGTGACTTTGTCAAGACACCATTTGCTACGAGATAGAAACTTCGCTAAAGCCCAATATGTTGTTGTAGGTCTTGTTGATTGATAAATCTGTGTCATCGTTCCACGATGCGGTGTATTGATCAAACCCATTACGACTGTTTGAAAATGTTTGAAGTTATTATACTTGAAGACCGACTGATATTCTGATAACATTTTATATATGTAGGAAAGAGGTTTCATTGTTATATCCTTTCGAAAAATTGTTATATTTTAAAAGGATAACCTCTTTCCTACGTTTTGTCTTTAAATATCTTAAAACTGTCCAAACTATAGTAATAATAGGAAACATATTATCGCTATCACGATCCCGATTGATTACAATCTATTCATTTTATTCTCCTTGATATTAGTTGACATCCTACACAGAGCATATCATAAAGTTGATTGGGTTCCCTATCCTTGTTCGGTAGACCTTCCACAAAAGATAATAATGGTTCGGGTCACCCTGTTTCAATAAACTATCCTCCTATCGGTTAAGAATTGTTAACTACACGTGCGCGGTGTTTAACTATGTGATTGTTTGGTGTATCCGCCCTTTAAAGAAGGGTGGGATCCCCTGCGATCCAAAGCTAAAGTCTAAATATAATATAGAATAAGGGAACCCATATTGACTATAACCTTTATTAACAGGATAAAATATAATTTGAGAACAACCTTGTAGTCGTGTCTCATGTTATGCATCCTTGATTATGGTAGAATTTACAATTTATTCTACATACTGATTTGTAGGCGGGGAATGCCAATAAGGCATTCATACCGTTGATTTGAATTCCGATTCCCGATTTTCAAAAGGTGATCGCGATTCGGAGAGCGCGCCTACAAGTAATGTGTGTAATTATGTCTATATTTCACCATATATCATGAAGCAAGTTAATTAGTTATGCTACAATAGACACCAGCCTTGTCATACTTATGCTATGGCAGGGCATCTAAAAAGCACCTACACGTAATCCACGCAGGTCGTGAATTTCTAATGTCTGCAACATATTGTAGAAAAAGTATCAAAAATGTCAATACATTCCACAATTTAAATAGATTTTACCATCGTTGACACCCATATCCCTTAATGGTATACTTTGAAAAAGGAGTCAAATGTATGGTCAGTGCAGAAGATATTCAAGCAACATGTGATGACATTGTTAAAGGTTTTTCTCCATTGTATGTGATTCTGTTTGGGTCCTATGCTTATGGAATTCCAACTGAAGATTCTGATGTAGACCTGTTGATAGTTATGGATATACCAGCATCTGAAACAAATCGTCTAACCTCAGAAATTTGTGAACGAATTCCTCGACGGTTTGGAATGGATTTATTAGTGCGGTCTCAAGATGAAATCTCATATAGGATTTCTCATAATGACTGGTTCTTACGTGACATCACTGAAAAAGGAAAAGTCCTCTACGGAGATTTGGATACAATTGAAATACCTATGACAATGGAAAAGTTGGAAATGAATCCTTTGACATTGGAATGGATTGAAAAAGCTGAAGATGATTATACAACTGTAGAGTTACTTCGTCAGAATGCCATTTCAAGTATGGATATAATCTGTTTCCATGCTCAACAATGTATTGAGAAGTATTTAATAGCATGGCTTCAAGAAAAGAATATCCCTATACCGAGTACCCACAAGTCAGAAGATCTCTTAGATCTAAAAATACCATCTATACCTGAATGGAATTCATGGAAATCAGATCTTACAACTCTTTCAAATCATGCTGATGACTTCCGTTATCCAGGTAAGTCAGCCACCAAAGAGAATATGGAAATTGCAGTAACAAAATGCGATGTAGTTCGTCAAGAAATCAGAAGGAGTCTTAACCTACCACCTATACCATCACAGGAACAGAAATAACAAATGTGTAAAGGATCAACTGTAAATATACCAAAACTTGAAATCTCTGATCAAGAACGAATTGGCAATTATTTGTCTCAAGATTCAATTGATGCTGGGGTCCGTCTTCTACGTGAAGCTGGATTAGTTGTCATTGAAAGTGTATTACCAAGAGAGTGGATTGAGGAAGTTAATACTGCAATGCAAGCCGTAATGGATGGTGAAAGCGAAAATGAGAACAGTGAAAATCCTATGCTCCAGATGCCATTTATGGATCCACGGATCATTAGCAATCCTTTTTCTATGGCAATAATGAAGGCAGCTATGGGAGAACAGTTTTTTGCATATCTACCCTACGGTTGTAATTCAACTGCACCCGGCAATGAGATACAATGGATACATCGAGATTCTGGACAACTCTTTCCTGAATTATCATTCGCATTACCTGTAACTACCATAGTAGTAAATATCCCACTAACAGATTTTACTGTTGAGAATGGGGCAACTGAAGTCTGGCCAGGATCACATCTTATCATAGATGATGATGATGTCCGGAATACCCCATACCATGTGTGTGATGAAGCGCGGGCAGCACAACATCCTTCATTTCAGTTAACTATGCCAGCTGGATCTGTTGTTGTGAGAGATATGCGATGTTGGCACAGAGCAATGCCGAATACAACAGATGCTCCAAGACATATGTTGGCATTAGTCTATTTCAAAAGATTTCACCATGCACCGAACGCACCCGGAATCTTTAATGCTCGTATTCCAGATGATATTTGGTCAACAATGTCTGAAGAAACACAATCAGTTTACCGTTTCCAAGCACACGATTAAAACTTTCAATATTAGAGGATATACATGGAACGTACCCTTCTCATTCATCCAGATATGCCAAATGTAGAGAATGAACACGGTTTTCCAAATATTAATGGACCATCCCTTATCAGTGTACCTAACTGGGTTAAAAACCCATTAGGAAGATATTATCTATATTTTGCTCATCATCGAGGATCTTATATACGATTAGCTTATGCGGATAATATTCTCGGACCCTATACAGTTCATCCTGGTGGGGCACTTCATAGGGATAATACTGTTTTTAAGGGTTGTGATCATATTGCATCCCCAGATATACATTTGGATGAGAATAACAAGAGATTCATCATGTATTTCCATGGGAATTACCGGGGCGGTCAAGCGACATGTTGGGCAACATCAGAGAATGGGTTGGATTTCTCTGCATCCCAATCCTTAGAAAAACAACAAGGTCCATATTTTAAGGTGTTCTGGTGGAACGATACAATATATGCCACAAATCACAATATGCTTAATCGTGGTAAAACAGCAGAATGGACAACTGTTTTTGAAAGGCGTGAAAAACCTTTATTTATTGGAAAAGGTAGGGATGGAACGCCGCGACATACAGCCAATTATCTTGATGGAGATACTTTGACAGTATACTATTCTACCTATGGAGATACACCAGAACGTATTTTGAAAAGTACAGTAGAACTTACTGAAGATTGGAATGATTGGACACCATCTCCCCCGATTGAGGTGATAGCACCAAAATATAATTTTGAAGGCGTTGACTTACCGATTACACCATCCACTAACGGATTGGATAGGGAACGTGTACATCAACTTCGAGATCCGGATATATACTGTGAAAATGGGGATAAGTGGCTTCTGTATTCAGTGGCAGGAGAGCAAGGAATCGCAATTATGAAACTTTCTGATTGATGAGAGATTATCTTCATATTAAACGAAAGATCTGACATACGCCTCTATCGAAAGATAAGTATGAGCAATAATTCCTTCCTATACTGGTGCAATAGATCGAAGTCTTTTTACTGTCATTTCCACCTCATCAGCAACAATATCTATTTCCTCTGAAGTATTATACCGACCTACACCAAAACGGACAGCCGTCAACGCCAGTTCATCCGGTATCCCCATAGCTGATAAAACATGGGATGGAGAAACAGATTCTGAATCACAAGCTGAACCTGCTGATACTGCTATTTTTTCAAGGCTCATCATCAACGCTTGGTTTTGTATACCTTTAAATGAAATGTGTAGGTTTCCAGAAAGTCTTTTTTTAGGATGTCCATTTAAATGGATATCTGGTATTCGAGAACTTAATTTCTCATGGAGTATATTGCGTAACTCACCAACTTTTTCTTCTATCTTATCATCCATTGCCACACTACAACTATGGCAAGCAGCACCCAAACCAACAATCCCCCCAACATTCAATGTACCTGAACGGATTCCGTTTTCTTGACCACCTCCATAAAAGAGTGGGTGAAGTTCAATACCTTCTCTTAAATACAACGCCCCTACACCTTTAGGTCCATAGATTTTATGGGCAGTCATAGATGCTAAATCAAGTCCTAACATATCCATATTCGATTCAATTTTACCTATACCCTGAACAGCATCTGAATGGAATAACACCTCATGATTAGATGCTATTTTGGCAATGTCCTTTAGTGGATTGATTGTTCCAACTTCGTTATTCGCATAAATTATACTTACTAAAATAGTCTGTGTAGTAATTGCCTTTTTTACAGCATCTGGATCTACCATACCAAATCTATCTACAGGTAGATAGGTGATTTCAAAACCTTCAGACTCTAAAGCATGGCATGTATCCAGAATTGCGTGATGTTCAACTGTACTGGTAATTATATGATTACCAGTATCCCTATAGGCATAAGCCACCCCTCTAATAGCAAGATTATTCGACTCAGTTGCACCACTGGTAAAGATAACCTCTTCAAATTTACATCCGATTAAATCAGCAACCTGTTGGCGCGCTTTTATTACTGCCTCCTTTGGCTTAATTCCATAGAGATGTGAACTTGCTGCATTTCCAAAATGCGTCGTATAAAATGGCAACATTTCTTCCAACACTTCTGAAGCAATAGGTGTTGTTGCATGGTTATCCATATAGATCATTTTATTATCCACAATAATTGTTCCTATCATATCGGTTCGTATGACATATAAATTTAATTAGACAAAGGTACGCAGAAAGCGAATATTCGGATGAAAGGATGGAAGGAAGGAACACACCATACACCCTTCCACCCTTCCATCCTTCCAATTCTGCTGGAAAGAAAGGGATTTCGTAAGTCCTATATTATTTCAGCTGTTCTCTAAACATATCCATGAGTCCATCAGGTGGATCGAAGGGTAATTCTATAACAGTATTTGTCAGACCACTATAATAGATACCAAGGAGTAAATTGAACTCAGCCAAGGATTGTGGTAAATTTGTTGGATGGACTTTGTTATCATCCTCAAGCCAATCAAACATTGCCTCTGTCAGATTTGTTTGTGCGACAGCATTTTGATCACCGTAACTCAGATCTCCTCCTTCATAACCACCATCAGGTGTGCAACGTTCCCAACTTTCAAAACGCCAATGAACAAAACCTGTTTCACCAAAAACACATACACGTTTATGTCTATTGTTTCCTGTATCCGGTAATACCCTTGGTGCCATTTCTGGTCCAAATGCCACAGATGCCTGTACGCCGTTTGCATAGGTGACAATTGCTGTAGCGTTTGCCGGAGAAGGTTGTGCTCCATCTAAATTCCCTGCCCCAGCGATTTGACCCATTACTTTAACAGGTTGAGAGTTGTCTATATAAGAGGAGACTAACTGAAGTACATGCGGTGCTTGATCTACGGGTGGGTTTCGAGCGCTTGCCTCAATGAATTTAATCGCACCTATTTTACCCTCTGCGACATCGTTTTTCAATTCAAGGTTTTTGGGATGATAATTAAGTTGTGTATTTATAGCAATCTTGGTATTGGTACGTTGTGAAAGTTCATAGATTTGTCGCCAATCTTCACTTTCTACTGCAATCGGTTTTTCTATAATTACCGATGGAACATTATGCTCAGATGCTTGATTAAGAAGAGGATAGCGAATACGTTCATTACTTCCCCTTAATACCGGTGCAGTAACAATATGTAATAGATCAGGTTTTTCCTTTGTCAACATTTCATCCAAGTCAGTGTACCGTGAATCAATGTCGAATTCATCACCGAAATCGTTGAGTAAATCCTCTTTCATATCACATATAGCTACCAGTTTACCACCATTAACATTGTCATAAGCGCGGGCGTGTGCTCGTGCACGTCCTCGACAGCCAAGAATCGCACATTTATACATAATTGTCTCCTTAAATTAAGTGTAGATATTAACTGAATTCAAAATCTATTGAAAAATATCTCACTATCTATTATATGAAGAATTCATAATATTAGCAAACTATATACCAAAGGAATTATGATTCTATTGATCCAATCTAAATTAGATAACAATTGTATAATGTATTCATTCCCTCAAATGTACCAAATTTTTGCATTAACGGTGATTACTCAATATAATTAGAGTAATTAAATTATGTTTTATTGAGGTTTAAACCGATGTATATAAGAGTGATAACATTTTTGTGCATAGTATTAACATTAGGTATATTTATATGCCTTTCTGATGCAAAAATTGATCCGGAGAAGATTGTCGCAATATGGCTACTTGATGAAGGAAAAGGTGATGTCGTTGATGATTCATCCGGAAATGAAGTGAATGGTACTATAAAACAGGGGGACTGGGTTAAGGGTAAAGTTGATGGTGCACTTAGTATTAAGAAAGGTGGAACCGTAACGATTCCAATCGGTAAGGGAACAATAAGAGATCAAATGAGTTATGTTCTTTGGCTACAGTTCACTGATACTGCCGGTCAGCAAAACTATTTCTCAATATGGGATCAGAATAGTCATCGTTATGTACCTTATAAAGATGGTGGTAATACGCTAAGGAGTTGGACCAACGCATGGAATATAAGCAGCGGTGTGACTGTTAAAGCTGGGACTTGGTACCATGTTGCGAATACATACGACGGAACAACAGCAAAGATTTATATTGATGGAGTAGAGAAGGTCTCCCAAGCAGTTCCGAAATTCGAACTTGGTGACCAAGATCAGACTGCGTGGCTTGCTACTGATGCTGGACACGGTTTTCTATCCGCATGTATAAAGGATGAAGTAGGATTGTTTAATGAAGCACTCTCTAAACAGGAAATACAGGATATTATGGATAATGGTATTTTCCACACAGCCTATTCTGTTGACCCTGAAGGGAAATTACCACTCTTCTGGGGAAGTATAAAGACCGATTGGTAAGACAGATTTCCTCTGTTTTTTGAAAAACCATGTTTATTAGATGACACGTTTAACATAGACGTAATATGCACCGAGTGTCAATTCTCCAGTCTCATCTGAGAATTGGGTTTGAAGACTGGTTTGACCAGCTTTTAAATTGAATGTGAAGTTGACACTCTTTGCATCAGTCGGGATAGCTTTTGTCGCAGACTGATCATCTATTCGAATCTGTGCTGTCTTAAGATCCAATGCACGTCCACCATTGTATAGATCAATATTGTCTCCAGGTATACCATCAATGATTGCTCTATCTTCCTCACGTGGCCATCGTCTTAACTCAAAACTATACGCGCCATCCTCAGGTATCTCAATCGCCCAATGACCGTTACATTCCATGCCCCGTCTAATTGATCCCTGATTCCATGCATGTCCATTTCCATGCCAGTCGTGCGTGGTAATACAAGCAACCTGTTCGTGCTGCGTACCAACAACAATTGGACATTCTTCATCGAATCGTTCTGAGACTAAATCCCACCACTTTTCATAATGTCTACGTAATTCTTCTACTACTTCTGGATTCTCATTAGAAATATTCTCTCGTTGTTCAGGATCGGCTTGAATATCATATAGCTCTGTTCCATTGATGAGTCTCCACCGTTGTGACATCGTAGCACTGTCTTTCCATTTAATTGGGTTTTCAACCCGTTGTGAATCGGTAACGATAACGCGATCTTCCCATTCTACAGGTTCATCATTCATGAGAGGTGCAATACTGGTACCATGGAACCGAGAACTATCAGAAACATCTAAATCACACAGATCAATCAATGTTGGAAGCAAATCAATATTTGCTGTGAGTTCATCCACTTCTTTCTTTTCTGAAAAACCGCCATCAGGCCAATGTAAGAAAAGCGGTACACGATGACCACCTTCATAAGGTGAGCCTTTCTTCCCACGCATTCCCGCATTGTATCCAGATTTAACAAATTGTCTATCATCAAGGTTACATCCTGCTGCAGACCCGTTGTCTGTCATGAAGATAAGTATCGTATTTTCTTCAAGACCAAGTACTCTCAGATGATGTCGGAGTCGTGCCATATTGTCATCAATGTTAGTTATCATTCCATAGAAACAGGCACGATCGTTTGGTTCACCTTTTCTCTTATAGGTTTCACTATATGAATCAGGTACACGGAATGGACCGTGCGGTGCGTTGGTGGGTATATAACAGAAAAATGGACGATCTTGGTTTCTTTCAATGAAATTCATACCTTGTTGAAACCAAACATCTGTACAATATCCTTTAAAGGGTTGTTCTGAACCATTGTCAAAGTAGGTGTCGTCGAAATAATCATTTCCCCAATAATCTGGCGTTTGACTAATTCCACCACCTCCGTGATAAAGTGCTTCTTCAAAACCTCGATCATGTGGACGGAACGGATAGTTATCCCCAAGATGCCATTTCCCAAACATACCTGTCTTATAACCGTTATTTCTGAAGATATCTGCCATCGTGACTTCATCACTACGGAGAAGAGATCTCCCCCCAATCGTATGCCACACACCTGTAGAATTACAATATCGACCTGTCATAATTCCCGCACGTGTAGGGGAACATGTTGGACCAACGTGTAGATTCCGGAGTTGGACACTCTCCTCTGAAAGTGCGTCAAGATTCGGTGTATTAATGACAGGATTACCTGTACATCCCAAATCCCCATACCCTTGATCATCAGTGATAACAAAGACCAGATTCGGTTTTGTCACGATTATATCTCCTTAAATACTGGTGGAAAATCAATTTATTTCAATGCTTCTTTAATACGATCTAATCCGCGATTGATTTCGGGTAATGATGTAGCAAACGAGAGACGCAAATTCTTATCAGCACCGAAGCCATCACCCGGGACAACGCCAACCCCTGCAGAACCTAATAAATAATCGGTGATATCCATTGATCCCTCTATTTTCTGTCCGTCAAGTGTTCGTCCATAATGTGCAGAAAAATCAGGAAAAATATAGAATGCACCCTGGGGTTTGACATAACTTACCCCATCAATATCATCAAAACGTTCACAGATAACATCACGTCTTTCTTCAAAGGCTTTACGCATTTCTTCAACTGCATCTTGTGGTTCATTTAACGCTGCAACGGCTGCTTTTTGTGCAATGGAAGTAGGATTCGATGTACTATGGGATTGTATTCGTGACATCGCAGAGATTACATCTTCTGGTCCAGCAGTATACCCAATACGCCATCCGGTCATTGAATAGGCTTTTGATACACCATTCACGACAAATGTAATCGCTTTTGTTTCTTCATTGAAGGAAGCAGGACTCTGGTGTGTAGCACCATCATAAAGTAAGGCTTCATAAATTTCATCAGAAATGAGATATACCTGATTCTTTACAGCAATTTCCGCAATCTGTTTTAAATTTTCTACATCATAGGTGGTACCAGTAGGATTACTTGGACTATTGATGAGAATTGCTTTTGTATTGGAATTAATTGCTGCTGCAACATCCGCAGACTGCATACAGAAATTCTGTTTGGCTGTTGTTTCAATAACCCTTGGTACTGCACCTGCCAACTTAATCTGTTGTGGATAACTCACCCAATACGGTGCTGCGAAGATCAATTCATCTCCCGGATCACAAATCGCTTGCATGATATTGTAAAGTGTATGTTTGGCTCCACAGGAAACGATTACCTCTGATGTACTATAACTTAATCCGTTATCTCTCTTATATTTTTCAACGATGGCTTCCCTTAGTTCTGGTGTGCCAGGGACTGGGGTATATTTTGTAAATCCATCCTCAAGTGCAGTGATTGCTGCGGCTTTAATATAATCTGGGGTGTCAAAATCCGGTTCACCAGCACCGAATTTAACGACATCCACTCCATCAGCGATCATTCCATTGATTTTTGCTGTAATGGCTAAGGTTGATGATGGGGTTACGTTTTGACTCCGTTCTGATAGTGAAATCATTAAAACTCCTTACGTAAATTTTCAGGTTGGTAATTCCTGTATAAGATCTGAAAATGTGATGAAATAAGAATTATGTAAATATGAAAATGTTGATTCTATGGAAACGACAGAAAGATTCTTATAGCGTATTGTCAAGTTTTTTAAGAAGGTCCTTCTGTTTTTTTGATAAAGACTGAGGTATTTCGACAATAAGCTTAACACGTAAGTCACCGCTTCGTGCTGATGAATCTATAATTCCCTGTCCTCGGATTCTCAATTGTTGGCCCGGTTGGGATCCTGCAGGAATCTTTAAATCTACATCTCCAGACAATGTATTCACACGGACTGTACCACCTAATGCTGCAGTTGTCATCGGAACTTTTACCTCAGTCACCAAATCAAGTCCATCGCGCGAAATTGTTGGATGTGGTTTTACTGATATTTTAGCTAATAAATCTCCTGAAGGACCGGAACCTAAGGATTCACCTTGTCCACGTATACGTAATGTCTGACCATCTTTAATACCAGCGGGTATTTTAATGTTGATATTCTTTCCTTGTATCGTCACCTCTCTGGTTGCACCAAGAACTGAATCTTCAAAAGGTATTGAAAGGTTTACTTTATGATCACGACCCCGGTATGTGCGGGTTGTTCTATGTTGAGGACCAAAGATATCTCCAAATACCTCATCAAAACCACTACCTCCACCATAGGTTGTTCGACCAAAAAGGTCATTCAGATTGATATTTGAAAAGATATCATTTACATTTGTATAACCTTCAAAACCCATACCGTGAACTCCTGCATGTCCACGGGTATCATACATACGTCGTTTTTCTGGATCGGAAAGTACTGAATACGCATTGGATGCCTCTTTAAATCTCTCTTCAGCAGTCTTATCATCAGGATTCTTATCTGGATGATATTTGACTGCTAATTTTCGATATGCCTTTTTAAGTTCATCTGCAGAGGCGTCTCGATTTACACCGAGTATTTCGTAGTAATCTCTCATAATAATTTTGGGTTATACCTTAAAAATATTTCTTTGTCTATCTATAGTTCTCTATAATAATTCGACTAATTCCTTTGCTGAGGATATATTATGGTGTTCTTTGACAATTTTCTTACCAAACTTTAAAATCGCTATTTCTATCTCTAATTTTCGTTGTTTATCCGTTATACCTTCTATATCTTTGACATGGGCTGCACCGATGATACGACGTAACATTTCCATACCAGTAAATCCAACTGCTTCATGAAAGATATTTCGTAAAGTTACGTCTTTTATATGTTGTTCAATCTTGAATTCTTCAATGTATGAATCCCAGGTTTCTACAACACAAGATTTTATTTTCGATTGAACATCAATGTTACCTGAATGTGAGTAGTAGGACAGTAGGTAATTTGCCCAAAACAATCCAACATCAAAACCTACAGGACCAAAAAAAGCAAATTCTGAATCTATTACCTTGGTAGATTGGTCACGCACCATAATACTACCCGTATGAAGATCCCCGTGGGTTAACCCTTGCTGCACATTAAGAAACTTACGCTTTAATGCATGAGTCTGTTGTATGAATAATTTGTCAGTTTTGAGTTGGTCTACCTCTTCTTTTAACCCATCAGAATAAAAATTGGTTTCATGTTCAGTAAAAGGAAATGTAAAAACATAATCTGAAGTTATAGACTGCATCACAGTATTTTTAAAATCAAGCTTATACTGTTTGATTGCCCGAATATCCAGATTTTCAAAATAGGTTTGACTGTGTATTATTCCAAGAAATCTTCCGATTTCAACTGGAATTGATGTATTTACCTGACCTCTAATTAGATCATCACGTAGTAATCTGTACCCTTGAAGATCCTCCATTATAATAACAGCTGAATCCACGTCGAAAAAGTATAACTTTGGAACCGTTTCACTCGCAAATTCATTATATGTCATTAATGCTTGATATTCAAATGTTAGACGTTCAGGAGGTAACGGATAATCAGGACCTAAAATCTTAATATATGGGGGTGCTTGCTTCAATACCAGAGAATAGTCCGGTCGTGTAGTATCATAAACACGATACACAAAGTTTAGATTTCCATCTCCAATTTCTACTGAATCTATATCGGTATTGTAGTCGAAGAAGTCTATATCAGATTGGTGCTCACGAAAATATTGTGGGATGTTTTCCTTGGTAAGTTCCATCAAATGTAATCTTATTCTGTACAGAAAAAACTGAAAAAGAAAATGATAACTATTATAGATTAACTGTATAGAAATACATGATAATATTACATTAAAACTTTCAATTGAATTACAATAGGAGTTGTTCTGCAATTTGAATTGCGTTCAAGGCTGCACCTTTACGTAAATTATCAGCGACTACCCACAGATTTAAACCGTTATCAATTGAGAAATCTTCCCGGATACGTCCTACATATACTTCATCTTTACCAGCGACATCAATCGCAAGTGGAAACTTATAATTCTCAGGATCATCAAGTAATTCTATCCCTGGAGCATCTGATAAGATTTCCCGAGCTTCTGCTTGTGTGAGTTTCTGGTGCGTCTCTACATTAATAGATTCAGAATGTGCAAAGAAAACCGGAACTCTTACTGTTGTAGCTGATACACCAATAGAATCATCAGATAGTATTTTATGTGTTTCGTGTACCATCTTCAGTTCTTCTTCATTATCGCCACTTTCGGTAAAGGGCCAATCAAATGCAACATTGAATGCCATCTGATGAGGAAACCGATCCAGTGTTATCGGTTTACCTTCCAAGGCTTCGGTTGTTTGCTGAACCAATTCGGTCACCGCACGTCCACTCTTACCTGATACACTCTGATATGTTGATACAACGATCCTTTTGATTCCAACTGCATCATAGATCGGTTTTAGAGCAACCATCATCTGGATTGTAGAACAATTAGGATTTGCAATCAGACCGTTGTGTTCTTTTGCTGCATCCATGTTGACTTCTGGAACAACCAAAGGTGTATGTTCATCCATACGGAACGCACTGGTATTATCAATGACTAAAGCCCCTTTATCGACTGCCGTCGGGATGAATTCACGACTTACTGATCCCCCTGCAGAAGAAAATACCACATCAATATCATCAAATGAATCGTGTGTTAATTCTTCAATAGTAATGTGTGTACCTTTAAATGTTAAGACTTCACCAGCAGACCGATAGGATGCCAACAGTTTTAGACTACCAATAGGAAAGGAACGTTCTTCGAGTAGTTCCAACATTGTGTTGCCAACTGCCCCAGTAGCACCGACAATCGCAACACGATAACTCTCATTCATTTCATATTACCTCAAAGTTAACCTTTTAAATTATATTACCACAAAATAGGGTCTTAATCAACTATGTTTGAATGTGTTTGCAGAGTTTGGATTGATAAACGACTTGACATTATTGTCCTTATCTATTATTATAATTAAATAAGACGTGTTTTATAGTAGATTTTCTATAAAATATAGGTCTATAAATGGTTTTCAAATTGTTGTCTAAATTACCCGACTTCTTATGACTAATAAGAACATCAAAAAGACATAGAACAACACGATAACATAAGATATACAATTACTTTTAGATTTATATACTGCATACTTTGGAATAGAATTTCGAAACTCACTCTAAGAATTATATGACTTTGTAAAAGTAATAAATTTCAATTCATTTATACAATGAAATAGTGAATATGTAATTCTACAAGCCTTATCCTATTTATTGCACTATCAGATCATAACAGATAATAACCAATCACATAATTACTGATATAGCAATAACCAGAGGTATATTCATACCTTCATACAATACATACCCAACCTCTGGTTATTGATATATAAATCATCCCATTCAATGTAATGATTACGTTGAAACACCCTTAAATTCCTACACATAACTCAATCCAAAAAGAGTCAATTTAAGGATTTCCCATTCACATTCTGACGATTTCTACCCTCTTGTAGGTCGGGTAGAGGAACGAAACCCGACATGAGACTAAATTGACACCTATGGGGTAGAGGTACAAAACCCGCCAATATGATTTTAAGTTTCTTCAGCACCAGAGGTGCGGAAGGTGTATAGAAACAGTTGTGAAAGAATATACGAAAATCGTCCATACTATAGTTAAATTATGAACATCAACTATCTATTCAATGAATTACAGAGAAACTTTACTAAACTGATTTATGTTGCTACTATTTCAAATTAGGGTTAATATTATATTAAGAACCACAGGAATGCGTCACTATTTAACCCAATTAAGTATGATATAAGTTGTCTATATGTGATTATGAATTGTCTGGATTATCGATTTATGTAGGAATGGTCATTGTAATAAAAAATAAGCAGACAATTCAATAACAACTTTGGCTTGCTATTCATTGCAAAGAAATATCGAATAGCACTTCTATATAATATTGGTCTTACATAGAAATTATTCGTAAATTTTATACGACACAATATCTATTAATCTATAACAGACAGATGATCTCAATTGAAAATCTTTTAGAACGTTGCCATCATCGAAGCAAGAATACACTACAGCAACGTCAATCAATCCCTACACCTGCAATGTTCAAGAACAGATCACTGTATCAGTTCACTGTATATTGTGCAAATAAGAAACCCTTCCTTTTAACAGATCTTGAATTAGCTAACATATCCATCATGCCGATAGGACAAGCACCATTCCATGATCGTGAACCTAACGATTATGGGGGTGAACGTTTCCAAAAACAACAACGAATGAGTGACTGGCAAATAGTACAATGGGATCTATCATGGGGAATTCACGTGTATACAGGAAGACCTTCTACAAAAAACGGGGCATCTTGGCACGATCTTCATTTTACTTATGATTGTATCTGTATAGCACCAGAATTAGTTCTTTCATGCATTGAAGGTTTACTAAACGCTGTCTTGAATCCATTATTGACAATAACAAAATCAGGAGGTTTACGTTTTACATGTAGGATACCAGATTACCTTCATGCAAACAAGAAAGAGGATAGGTATTATATATATAAACATAAACCCACATCTGAATATTCTGGTAAAGACATTGTATTACTTGAACTTCTTGGTAAAGAGGGACATAGTTGCTGGGATGCACGTTATGAAATCATCTGTGGCGATTTCTTAGATCCTCCAGTTTTATCAGCAGAAGTACTTTTTGCACATCTTGACACACTTCGAGAAGAACTACACGAACCAACTCCAGCAGAAGCAGAATCACACACTCCGTCAATTCCAATTGTTGCGACTACCCCTACCTCTTTAGGTTCACATAATCTTAACCATTCGAAAGAAACATTACTAAAGCATGGGTTTACATTTGTAAAACAAGTGGGAGATGTTTATTTCTGGGGTCTTAACCATGATGTTGATAATAAAACACTTATCTCAATATGGGAGGAGGAGAGTATTGTATACTTCCGTGCATCTGATAGTGCTGTAGGACTTCCTATCACCCCAACTCCCATCACAGAAATCTGGCACGATACCAATATTGTTGCTCCTGTTAGTGAGAAATATCTTCAAGTACGACAAGAAAAGTTAAGTCCTTTGACTATAAAAAGACCTAAACCGATATTACATCAGGCTGAGCAGAATACACAGAAGTATAATACTCTTGATGAGCAAATACTACAGATTCAAAGTCTATTTGAGAAGAACGTCCGCATACTTGGTCTATTCACAGAGAGTGATGATAGAACATATTATGATCCAAAAAACTATATACTAAATCGCGGAAAATTACGAATTAATGTACAGAATCTGAGCGAAGCATTCAAAGTAGAAAAGTTCTTCCATAATAATGACATATCCTCAGTAGCTGTCTTAAAACCACGGTCGTATGGTTGGGAACATGTAAAGGATTTACCTATAGAGGATCTAAGGGAGAACCCTTTTATACATGGTAATCTCTGTATAGATCCAATACGGATTGATGCCTATGAAAAAAAGGGTGGAATTCCTCATGAAGCATTATGTTTGGACTGTCCTGTTTTTAACAAATGTATTGAACAAGGATATTTAGCACAAAGGGACATATTCTCACAAGCAAGAGTTCAGATATTACCGATTTATCGAATTGGTTTAGAAGCACATTATATGGAATCATTTGAACGTAGTTTACAATCAGATAATAATACGCATCATAAAGATGGGATACCCACAATTCTGGATAAGTTACATATACTTGATGATTTTCACGCATACGATTTATATCCATCATATGATATGCCGATTAGAATTATTAAGGAATGGTGTAGGAATTGGGAAGGGCATATCTTAGGAAACTTCGCAACAGCATTGTTAAATGTGTTACAAATTCAATCCAAAACAATTAGGGAATCAATTAGACGTGTCCGAGCAGTAACCCAAGCCTTTGGAAGGTATGAAGAGGAACTTGCTAAACAAATGTGTTCAGTCAATATTAATGGTAAGGTTATACCAGATAAAGTCGTTGATTCAGAAACAGGTAAAGATTTAGCACACTTTACCATAACCTTTGAAGGAGGTGCATCTGCTCATATTCCACTAAACAAGAATGCTGAAAATTTACTCACTGCTAAGGGGCTACCTATTTTCCAACACAACAATTTCTTGGTTAATGAACCGATGCAGTTTCAGATGACGATGGAAGAGGCAACGCGAAAAGAAATTTTAGATGCAAGTATTGTTGAGAATATAGATACATTTCCATCAGTATATAGACATCCAAACTGGACATTTTTTCATCAGCTTAAATGTTTCTTTAATTATTACACGCAAGATACAGATGCCCCTATGCAATGGAATGACGAGTATATCAGTTTTCAATTACCTCCAGATATACATTCAGATGTAAAACGTCTACTTATTATTTCATCTACACTTACGAAAGAACAACTACAAGCTGCATTTCCAAATGAGAGAATTGAAGTAACCCAAACAACACCTTTGGTGTGGAAAGAGGGTAATCATGTATTTCAAATACGCACAGGACTCTATTCATTCAATACTCTTTGTCAATACTATGTGGACATTGACCAAGTTGCACCATCAATAATCGGACAGCGATTTATTACAGGTATTCAATCTGAAATTGTGAGAGATCAAAAGGTCAGACACTGTATTATCACATATAACAAGCTTATTCAATGGATGAAAGAGAAATCAAATGTGGAAAATGTATGTGTTACAATTGATTTTACAAAATTAGATTCATTAGGAAGTATAATTGATGAAGTAGATGTGATATGGGTAATTGGAATGCCGAAATATGAGATTGGAAACTATTGGAGAATGGCTAAAGTCCTATATGGAAACGACAAACACATTGATTATGAAATAGACACACAGACAGAGTCTTTTAAAGATGATCGTATTCAAAAAATACATACACGTTTTATTGGTAGTATATTCAGAGAGATTGTATCCTATGCAAACTTAACACACAATACGAACAAGAAGATTGTATTATTAACAGGTTTTCATATATCGGGTATTACCGAAAGACCAGAAACTCTTCTTTTTGATTGGGAAGATCTTGAAGTTGCTGGTAGTTTAGAAAACTTATCCCAAACAATTGAAACGCGTCAACGTTTTGAAAATGAACGTAGTCAAATAACAGCACGGACAAGTAGAGAAGAGGTAGAACGTATATTAGGATGCACTTCACGCCATGCAAACCGCATTCTCAATCAACTCAGAGACGAAAATAAACCACGTAAACTTTTCCGCAAACAAATTCTCTCACTCCTTAAAGATGGTGAGAAAAAAACTGGGGAATTAGTTTCGACAATTAGCGGACACCCAAATGCAATTAAAAATGAAATTAGTCGACTTCTTGATGAGGGTGAAATAGTTAAAATTAAACATGGGTTGTATTCCTTACCAAAGTCGAATAAGAAATAGTGTACGTATCCCTTTCATTTCTGAATTATGAAATTGTACCTGATAAAAGAAGTCTATAGATTGGCACAGTTTTACCTTCCTAAATATCCAACTCAACAGTAATCTGACCTTTCTGTGAAATTCGATATAAACCTTGAATAGTACTCTATACCAACAAACATCAATGGTATTGATTGGTATTCAGTCATACATCCTACCAACAATAAAATCATTCACCCCACCCAGTAGGATTGGTTTGGATCCGCCCTATATGTGTCAATTTAGGGAATCTCCAATCACATTTGGGTGATGTCCACTCCTCTTGTAGGTCGGGTAGAGGAACGAAACCCGACGAATTCCATAGGTTGATTTGGTAAGGACGGAATGTTTATATGTTAAATACGGTATCTGGGAATTTAAATCAATTAGTTAACTCGCACAAGTCGTGATTATTATAATAAATTTTCATAGTAACTATGAAAAATGTATGTCTATAATTTATCTGTAAAGCCTGTCATAGTAAGCGTTTTCAAGAAAATTACTTGATTACATATTTCTCGTAACTATGAAAAATGTCACTGTTCTTATACGAAATTAACGCGATCCATCTCGGCAAGTGAGGTTAGGAAACCGCACCTACAACCAGAAAAAACAAGATTATTATCGTTAGTAATTTCTACGTAGTTTTAAAAATAAATTGAAGAAATTTAAAAAACAGACATCACATATACGAAAAGAGATTGACACCAACGTAAACATACGTTACAATAACATATAGAGAATAATTATTATACACATACTAATACTTAATATTGGATAAATCAATATGATTATAGAGAATACACACAGTTATACAAATGTCAATCTCCCACATCTTATTAAGAAATAATGCGTTATGAAATCCATTAAGAGAACTTTTTATTTTTTTATTAGAAATTCGTAAAATGGCTGTAAACATATATGAACACTGACTTTATAGAGACTATGCTAAAATTGGGGTGACAGAAAAAAGTTACGATTTCGTAACATTTTACATAAAACAGCAAACTATGAAATGACTATCCAATACATTCATTATAATCTTAAAAACAACATAACTTATACCATCTAATTCTGCAATTAAGGTATCCATTAAGAGAACTTAATAAATATAAAACAAAAACAAATGATGACTATATACAAAAACGATCCTAAATACAAAAAAATATTTATGTCAAAAAATCGACATTATTCTCCATTTGGAATTGTCAAAATCCGTAAGGACACAAAAAACACAAAATCACATTTTTTAGAAATTCTTATAAAGTCAATTCAAAGTGGCGTAAAGTCAGGCTATGACAGAGGTTAGAGAGGTAATTTACACCAATTTCAATGACACAGAATGTGTCAAAAAGTGTAACTTTTTTCACTTTTTCAACGCTTGGAGAAAATCAACATTTTCACGATTTATCAACAGGGAATTTAGGATTAAAGGTCTGTTTTTGCACCTTATTAAGTTGTCGTATATTAGGATTAAAAGTCAAATTTACGACTATGAGTTTTAATACAATATCTAAATGAAAATATCTCATTTTTCTATCATCACCTTTAGGTTATGCAGTATCGGATAACATCCGAAATAAACCTGTAATACATCATCATTTCTTAGAAATGGTTTAAGATAAAAGTATGTATAAGAATTGAACTCTGTGTAATAATATGTCATTATTAATATGAGAAATTCACAATTAATATTAACCTCATCACTGCTATCTTTTAATGGAATTATGACCCTATTTGTAGTATACTTTAATATCATGTCAACTAAACTTACACATATACGTAATTTCTGTATCTTAGGACATATAGACCACGGAAAAAGTACACTCAGTGACAGACTTTTAGAACATACCAACACTCTCGCTGAAAGAGAAATGAGAGAACAGGTGTTGGATTTAATGGACCTTGAACGAGAAAGAGGCATTACAATCAAAGCTACACCTGTAAAACTCGATTACAGAGCGGATGATGGAAAAATATATGAACTTAATCTAATTGATACACCAGGTCATGTTGATTTTACATACGAAGTTTCCAGGAGTTTGGCAGCATGTGAAGGAGCTATATTAATTGTTGATGCTGCACAAGGTGTAGAAGCTCAAACATTGGCAAACGCATATCTCGCCATAGAAAATGACCTTGAACTCATCCCCGTGATAAACAAAATTGATCTCCCAGCAGCCCAACCTGACGAAGTTAAAAGACAAATTGAAGAGGTTGTAGGAATCCCAGCAGAGGAATCCTTACTTGTCAGTGCTAAAGAAGGTATCGGTATACCAGCCATATTGGAATCTATCGTCAACAAAGTTCCTCCACCCGTGGCAGAATCAGATGCTTCTTTAAAAGCACTTGTTTTAGATTCAGTTTACAATAATTACCGTGGGGTAATTATGTACACCCGGATTTTTGAAGGCAATGTATCTCCTGGTGATAAAATCCATCTCATGCAATCTAAACGTTCTTATGAAGTTGAAGAGGTCGGTATTTTCACACCACAAATGCAATCTGTCAATGTATTGAATACCGGTGCAGTAGGCTATCTTATTGCCGGCATACGTGAAATTGAACATGCCAAGATCGGTGATACAATCACAAACCATCTCCATCCTACCTCGGATCCACTCCCTGGATACCAAGAAATCAAACCACTTGTTTTCAGTGGATTATATCCATCTGATACGAATCAATTTCAAGCACTACGCGAAGCCTTAGAAAAACTCCGATTAAATGATTCATCATTCACCTATGAACCTGAAACCTCCATTGCACTGGGTTTCGGTTTTCGATGTGGTTTCTTAGGATTACTTCATATGGAGGTAATTCATGAACGTCTTGAGAGAGAATTTGAGCTTGAACTTGTTAGAACAGCTCCAAGTGTGATGTACCGAGTCAATCTAAAATCAGGTGAGCAGGTTTATGTTGACAATCCAGCACTTATGCCTGAAACACAAAATATCGAATATATCGAAGAACCGTATGTAAATATTGATATTATCCTTCCACGTGAATATATCGGTAATGCTATGGAACTTTGTCAGAAACGTCGGGGTATATATAAGAGGATGAATCAGTTGGATATCTCACGAGTTCAAATACTATATGAACTTCCATTAAGTGAAATGCTTATGGACTTTTTTCCTAAGTTGAAATCACTTACTCGGGGATATGCATCTTTAGAGTATGATATTGGCGAATACAAACAAGAAAATTTGGATAAGTTAGACATTCTACTAAATGGAAAACCTGTAGATGCACTTTCAACTATATTACCACGTGAGATGGCTGAAACACGAGGAAAGAGCTTAGTTACAAAATTAAAAGAGTTAATCCCGCGTCAAATGTTTGAGATTCCTGTTCAAGCTGCAATTGGGAATAAGATTGTTGCACGGGAATCTGTTAGAGCACTCAGGAAAAATGTCACTGCAAAATGTTACGGCGGTGATATAACGCGAAAAAGAAAATTATTAGAACGACAGAAAGAAGGCAAAAAGAGACTTAAGCAGATAGGAAATGTTGATGTACCGCAAGAAGCCTTTACAGCATTGTTAGCTACTGATGAATAGATCTACCTATATACATTAATATTACGATATGTAACCACATTAAAATAAGGGATATCCAACATACATACATAGAAATCAATTTATAATTAGGTTGTATTGATCATTTAAATTTATATTAATCAGAAAGGGTAATCATCGGGTATTGATGATAGTTGAATTGAATGAATACTGAAGAACAAAAGTCAAAATGGCAGAAATTTCGCAACACCATAGTATGGGAATATACACAAGTAATTGTTGTTGCCCTAATACTGGTATTTGGGTTTATACGTCCATTCGTTGTAGAGGCATTTAAGATTCCTTCAGGTTCAATGGAAGATACGCTTTTAGTTGGGGATCGTATCTTGGTATGTAAATTCATTTATGGTATAAAGATTCCAGGAACAGATATCAGAGTTTTTGATTTCCATAAACCTACACGGGGAGATGTCTTTGTTTTTATACCTCCACATGAAACAAATAGGAATTTCATCAAACGTATTGTAGCAGTAGAAGGGGATTCTGTTTATACAAATGGTAAAACACTCTATGTCAATGGTATTGCAGTAGAAGATAGTGAATATACAAAGCATTTAGAATCACATTTTAGAAGAAGGGGAAACTTTCCACCCTTTCGTTTACCTCCGCCATACATGTACAATAATGAAACCTTCAAGGACTTCACACTCTCAGAAAATCAATTCAAAAGGAGATTCCCAGAAGGGAATCCATATGTTGTACCTAAAGGGATGGTTTTTGCCATGGGAGATAATCGAGACCAGAGTAGCGATAGTCGAACATGGGGACCTGTGGAAGTAAACAGAATTAAAGGACAAGCTTTTATGGTGTATTGGTCATATAATGGTAAAGGAATTAAAATATGGGAATTATGGAAGATTCTTGGTAGAATTCGTTATAATCGAATCGGTAAAATGATAAATACAGAACATATACAAGACTGATGGATAAAGCAAATAGACATCTCATCATCGGTACCGCTGGACACGTTGATCACGGCAAAACGGCATTAGTAGGAACTCTTACTGGTATAGAGACCGATAGATTAAAAGAAGAACGTGAAAGAGGTTTATCTATTGAATTGGGATTTGCCTATTTCGATCTACCTGATAGTTCCAGAGCTGGAATTGTTGATGTTCCAGGACATGAGAAATTCATCCGAAATATGTTATCAGGAGCTTATGGGATGGATATTGTATTATTTGTCGTGGATGCTAAGGAGGGAGTACAAGAGCAAACACTTGAACATCTGGCTATATTAGATTTAATCGGAATCTCCAATGGTATTCTTGTAATGACTAAATCGGATTTAGCTACACCTGAGGAATTGACCGATGCAACTGAAATGACACAGGAAATGTTAGTTGGTACGTCACTTGAAGGTATTCCATCTGTAAGTGTCTCATCAATCACTGGGCAGGGAATAGACAAACTTAAGCAGATGATTGTTGAACAGGTTAATCAAGTTTCAAAGAAACAAGACCATAATGGAATTCCACGTTTATATATTGATCGGGTATTTACTGTTCAAGGTTTTGGGGTAGTTGTTACTGGAACTTTGATAGGTGGTGTAGTTAATCGGGATCAAAGAATGGTGATTTTACCACAAGGGAATGAAGTAAGAGTACGTGGTATTCAAGTACATAATGAACCCGCTAATGTTGCCCAAGCAGGACAAAGAACTGCATTGAACTTATCTGGTACATCTGCAAATGAAATTCAGCGAGGAGATGTATTGTGTCCAGTAGAATTTTCGCGTGCTACTGATAATATTGATATATCATTACAAGTCCTCACCTCATATCCAAAAATGATAGAACATTGGAGTCGGTTCAGAGTATATCTGGGTACGCGTGAGATATTCTGTAGAATGATTCTATTGGTTGACGAGGCAATTCTTCCTGGAGATACAGTCCAAGTACAACTCCGTTTAGAACAACCAATTCTAACATTCCGTGGGGACCGAATTATACTTCGAGATTTCTCTGCACAATATACTGTTGGCGGAGGAGAAGTCATAAACCCATTTGCACCAAAGCATAAACGCTTTACTCAAGAGACTATTTCTATCTTAGCACAATGGGAAGAAGCAAATGACGAATCTGTAGTGACTGCCATTTTAGAGACCAGTAAGTCATTATGCATTGAGGAATCTTTTCTATACTATTATTTACCCTATTCACAGACGGAAGTTAGAGATATATTAGAAAATTTGGAGTCAGAAGGTAAAATTGTCAGATGGGATGTTTCAGGTAAAACCCCACTCGTTTCTGATGCTAAACGCACTGCTAATATTGAAGAAAAACTGATTTCAGTTCTTGAACTATTTCATCAACAACAGCCATTATTGACTGGTCAAAACGCTGCCCAATTATGTAAGGATATATCTGTTGACGAAATCGGTTTTGAGAAAATAATTGATAAAATGATAACCCTTGATCGTGTAATTAAAGATGGTAATCTCATAAGATTGGCATCACACCAAATACAATTCACCGAAGAAGAGTCCATTGCAAAAGAAACTTTAGAAAAATTATTAATCGACGCAGGAATTAATACACCCGCATTGAATGAATTAAAGATACAACTCTCAGAATATAATCCCGATCTGGTTGAATCTACATTCTACGCCTTATTGAATCTTGGATACTTCATCAAAATAGCCGATAATTACTTTATTCACAGGAAAGTTTTTGATGAGACTGTAGAAACACTAAAAGAATACTTGGTTAATAATGATACGATTTCTGTCGGAGAATTTCGTGAATTGGGACAAACATCCAGAAAATATGCAGTTCCTTTTCTTGAGTATTGTGACACTCAGAATATTACAGTCAGAGATGGTAATGTTAGGAGATTGTCTACAAGACTAAGTTGATTTCTATCTATTATATATGGGGGAGGATAGGGTCTGGTGTCTCTACCGGTCTTCAAAACCGGCTTGTCCATGCAAGTGGATAGGTGGGTTCGATTCCCACCCTCTCCCGCCATTAAACAACATCCACCAACCCCAGTTGAAGCGGTTTGGAATCGCTCCGAATAGATTATATATGTGTTTTCAAGAAAACTATTCATTTAGAATGGTATAAGAATTCATACTTAGAAAAATATCAATATTTATAATGGATAAAAGCCTTCCAATTATTGAATCAAACACACCAATTAGAAGACATCCATCATGGATTAAAGCTCGAATACCAAGTGGTGAAAACTATACTGAGTTAAAAAGCTTAATGCGTGATTTACAACTCCACACAGTTTGTGAAGAAGCACGTTGTCCAAATATTGGTGAATGTTGGAATAGCCGAACAGCGACATTCATGATCTTAGGGGATATTTGTACACGTCGTTGCATGTTCTGTGCAGTGCAGAAAGGTAAACCGGAGGGTGTCGTTGATTCTGATGAACCACGGAGACTTGGTGAAGCAGTCGAATATTTAATGCTCAATCATGTCGTCATTACATCTGTTAACAGAGATGATTTACAAGATGGTGGGGCAAGTATTTTTGCTGAATGCATAAAAACTGCCCGAGAAAAACGACCAAGTTGTACTATTGAGGTATTGATACCAGATCTTGAAGGTAATTGGGATGCCTTAAACATCATAATTGATGCTAAACCTGAAATACTCAATCATAATACTGAAACAGTCCAAAGACTTTATCGACGTGCACGTCCACATGCAGATTACCAACAATCTCTAACTCTCTTAAAAAGGAGTAAAGAAATCAAACCAGAAATGCTAACAAAATCAGGTTTGATGGTTGGATTAGGAGAAACAGTTGTCGAACTACTCGAAACTATGCAGGATATATGTAATACTGGATGTGATATACTAACTATTGGACAATATCTCTCACCTTCCTCACAACACTTACCGATACATCGATACTACACCCCAGATGAATTTGATGAACTTAAAGAAACAGGATTGACAATGGGATTCCAACATGTAGAATCTGGTCCTCTGGTTCGTAGCTCATATCACGCTGGTGAACAAGCAAGAAGTACAAAATTGGTGTAGTATACCTCACACAATTGTTTGTAAAATGGATATCCAGATTTATATGAACTACTGATAATTATCAGGTTATTCCATCCCTTTAATTGATTTGATGTAATTTACTGTCTTTAGGTCTTTGTAGTATAGAAATCTGATACCGGAACAATAGTGTTAAGTCGCGTTTAGGAATCACTCAGAAGAATCCAAAATTCGTCAATGTATCTGTTAGTTTTGTTGTTGTTTTAAGTCCTTTGTGATATACTGAATAAGTACATAAAATATATAGAGATTGTGACCTTAACACACAATTCAAATGGATATAATTTACGTTTGTATAGGACAAGACAATGGTAAATGTAGTTATTAACGGCGCATGTGGTAGAATGGGTAGATTAATTATCCAAGGGGTATCAGTACAGGAAGATATGGAAATAGTCGGTGCAATTGAATTTCCTGGACATCCAAATCTTGGAAGTGATGCAGGTGTGATAGCAGGAATCAATGAAATCGGAGTTCCTATTTCTGATGATCTAAGAAATGTAATTGATTCGTCAGATGTTATCATCGAATTCTCTAAACCCGATGTTACAATCAAACACCTACGGCAGGTTGTAGATGCTGACAAAGCAATGGTAATTGCTACCACAGGATTTAGTCCTGATGAACAAACCACAGTTCAAGAATTAGCCTCAAAGATTAGGTGCGTAATGGCTCCCAACATGAGTCTGGGTATTAATGTCATGATACAAGCGTTAGAATTGGTTGCGAAGGCATTGGGTGATGACTATGATATTGAGGTGATTGAAGCACATCACAACCACAAAGCAGATTCTCCAAGTGGTACTGCGTTAAGATTGGCTGAAACTGTCGCAAATGCACTGGATAGGGATTTATCAGAGGTAGGTGTGTATGGACGACATGGTATTGTTGGCGCGCGCCCACATAAACAGATAGGTATACACGCAATTCGTGGCGGCGATATAGCTGGTGATCATACTGTTATGTTTGCTACAGAAGGAGAAACATTAAGTGTTGTTCATCGTGCCCACAGTCCCGAAGCTTTTGCAAAAGGTGCAATACGGGCAGCAAGATGGGTTGTAAATGCCTCAAGAGGATTACACGATGTCAGCGAAGTCCTTTTTGAGAATCAATAAAAACAGGCACACTAATCTATTACATCTTTCTATATTGCTGGTCAATTTATGCTGTTTGTTATTAATTGTTGGTTGTTCTAATACTCATAAGAATGTAAGAGGCGAATGGAAAACTGTCTTAAAAGGAGATTGGAGTGCACATCTTTACGATGTGTTCTTTATATCTGAAAAAGAGGGGTGGGTTGTTGGCAATTCAGTTGGAATTACGCCACGACACGATATATACAATCTCTCAATTGATGAAGAAAACTCTTTTTCTGATGAAACAGAAAGTATTATTCTCCATACGCTGAATGGTGGTGAAGAATGGAAAATACAACATAGTGGTATTTTTGGAAAACCCCTAAAAAAAGTGTTTTTTAAATCACTAGAGATTGGTTGGTGTATTGGTGAAGATGGTACAATAATTCACACGACCGATGGTGGGGAAAACTGGAAAAGAATTCAATCAAATACAAAATCTAACCTAAATGGTATTTACATAGATGAAGAGACAGGATGGATTGTTGGAGATTGGGGTACACTGCTAAAAACCACAGACGGAGGGAATTCATTTCAGATATATGAATCGAACTCAATACAGAAAGAGTCTTTAAAAGCAGTACATTTTATAGATCAATTCCAAGGTTGGATTATAACATCAAGTAATCCTGAAGATATAGATCATCCAGGTAATATATTTCATACCATTGATGGTGGCAAAACATGGTTAAATCAGCTTAAAACTGACCGTGCCCTTTTTGGATTACACTTCATTGATAGGAACATAGGCTATGTTGTTGGTGACAAACGGGCAATATATTCTACTTCAGATGGTGGAAAAAATTGGATAGACATTGCACAGGGAAGTAATACAAGACATAGGACGGAGTATGGACAACCAGAATATCTTGGAAATGAACCATTACATACATTTACATTATATAATGTAGACTTTTTTGATAATGAAAATGGGTGGATCGTTGGAGATTTAGGAGTAATTCTACATTCTACTTTTGAGATTGATAAAGATAACGTAAGGAAATGGAAACATCAACGAGGTGGTCCACGATTTCATAACAGTGCCGACGGGTTGTTATTAGGTTTGGATTTTATATCAAATAAAAATGGTTGGGTTGTTGGTGAGAACGGAACTATTCTACATACACGAAATGGTGGTGTAACATGGGAGTCTCAATCCAATCCAACACATTTATTATTTGATATTTGTACCGTATCTGAAGCTATGGTTTATGTTGTTGGAGATAGAGGAACTATACTCCAAACTAACGATAGTGGGGCTGAATGGAAGTCTCAGGATAGTCGTACCCCAGAATGTTTTGGTGGAACTTTTTTTATAACACCTGATGAAGGGTGGGCAGTAGCTGAAGCAGGTGTGATTCTTCATACAACAAATGGTGGTGTGGTGTGGGAAAAGCAGACATCCAACAGTAATCAGGATCTACTTACTGTCTTTTTTATTGATGAATTGACAGGATGGTGTGCTGGTAGTGGTGGAGAAATACTACATACTAAAAATGGTGGACTAACTTGGGAGACACAAAATAGTGGGGTATCCTCTAATCTCTTCGATATACATTTTACATCACGATTTGAAGGATGGGTTACAGGCATTTTCGGCACGCTTCTACACACAACTGATAGTGGAAAACATTGGAAGACATCGAAATTAAGCCAACGCCTTTCTGAATTGAGTGAAAACAGTAATATCTGGTTCAATGCTGTATATTTTTTTGACATGTCTTACGGATGGGTCGTTGGTGAAAATGGAACGGTATTCCATACTAACGACAACGGAGTAAGTTGGTATCGACAACAAAGTAATACAGATAATTTCCTATATGATGTACATTTTATTTCTAAATCTGAAGGGTGGATAGTAGGTAAAGATGGTATAGTTCTTCATTCAAAAGATAGTGGAAAAAGCTGGAGACCTCAACGGACAGATACTCGAACGGATTTAACTTCGATACATATGTATAATTCAAGTAATGGATTTGTTGCTGGGCAGTATGGAACTATACTTAAATATATGGTAACCAACATAAATTAGGGGTTATAATTATGACTGGAGAACAGAAATACCTATTTGATTTACAGGGTTTTATTGTATTGAAAAATGTTATTCCAGATGATGTGATTGATGCATGTAATTTAGCATTAGACCGATATGAAACAATGGAACCAACTGATTATCCCGAGCCACTTTGCCTTGGTACTGAAAAAACCGATAAAGAACTCTATATCTCTAATATATTAGAGGGTGATAATGCTTTCACTGCACTTGTAGATATTCCAGAAGTATTAGATGTTATTGAAGGTGTAACGGGTGGTCCATATCGATTGAATCACACCTACACGATCTATCGATGGGGTGGAGGTTATACGGGGTTACATATGCATGGGACACCTATAATTCCTAAGTGCCAATATCACTGTAAGAATGGTGAAATGGTATCTACATTAACCAAGGCAGTTTTCCCTATGTTGGATTGCGATGTTGAGGATGGTTGCTTTGCTGTAATCCCAGGGGCACATAAAAGTAATTTTATAAAACCATGGGGAAGTCATCCAGATGAAAATCCTGTATTGGCACCTATACCTGCTAAGGCTGGAGATGCGATAATTTTTACTGAAGCATTAACACATGGATCAGTCATTAACGTATCTGGTAATCCACGAAGAACACTATATTATTGTTATAGTATTGGTTATATGCCAGACTGGGGTGGTCAAGGATTACACTTTAGTCCAAATGTAATGGGACAACTATCAGAATCACAACAAGCAATACTTCAACTAAAATAATCCTGACATCCTTATTTAATTACCATACAAATAACTGTTTTTAATTTTCTATACATACCATTAGATTTTATATTTTGTCTAAAATTAGAAAGTAAATTGAAGATTGGAGTATACTTACATTGATTACATTTGCAGATAGATTAGATAAATTACCACCATATCTTTTTGTAGATATTCGACAGAAGATTGTTGATGCAAAGGAAAAAGGGGTTGATGTAATAAGTCTTGGAATAGGAGATCCTGATCATCCAACTCCTGATCCTATTGTTGATACACTATGTCAGAATATATGTAATGCTGAGGATCTGGATAGACATCGTTACGGTTGCGATAATCCAGTTGACGAATTTCCAAATGAAATCATTGATTATTATAATAGGAGATTCAATGTCAACTTAACAGAAGAACAAGTAGCAATAACCATGGGGAGTAAAGATGCTATCGTAAAATTATCATTAGGAATCCTAAATCCTGGTGATATCGGAATTGCTGCAAGTCCAGGTTATCCCACCTATAATATAGGTCATGTTTTTTCAAGTGCAACAACATACTATGCTCCAATTTTGAGAGAGAACGATTTTTATGTAGATTTTGATGCAATTCCTGTTGAAGTAAAGCGACTTGCCAAAGTTCTATGGATTAATTATCCAAATAATCCTACTACCGCGACAGCTGATTTAGACTTTTTTAAGCGTGCAATTGAATTCGGACGTCAAAATGACATTTTGATTGCACATGACAATGCATATAGTGAAAATACATACGATGGATATAAATCAGATAGTATACTTCAAGTAGATGGAGCAGATGAAGTTGCAGTTGAATTCTTTTCATTAAGTAAAGCATTTAATATGACAGGTTGGAGATTAGGTTTTGTTGTAGGGAATTCTACTGCTGTTCAAGCCGTAAAAAAAGTTAAAGATAATATTGATAATGGATCCCTGAGGGCACTACAATATGCAGGGGCAAAAGCATTATCAATTGCTGATGAAATTACACCGAGACTGAACGATATTTATCAAAAACGTCGTGATATTGTTGTTGACACTTTAGTAGATAGTGGTTGGTCATTGGACAAACCCAAAGCAACTATGTATGTTTGGGCACCCGTACCCGAACGTTTTGATGGTTCAAGTCGGGCATTTGCAACTGAGTTGCTTGATGATGCAGGGGTTGTCGTAACACCAGGACTTGGTTATGGTCAATGGAGTGAAGGATATTTTAGAATATCACTCACATATCCTGATGATATCATTGAAACAGCCATTAATAGAATTCAAGAGTTTTCCTCAAAGAAGTTATAACTCATAGAATATGATTTAAAGATATAATTGTGATACGAATTAGGACAGTTCTTACT
Source organism: Candidatus Poribacteria bacterium (assembly GCA_003635315.1). Classification (GTDB taxonomy): domain Bacteria; phylum Poribacteria; class WGA-4E; order WGA-4E; family WGA-3G; genus MSPOR6. The sequence continues at coordinate 110,161 of PYJD01000041.1, read as the reverse complement.
TCAATTCTCATCTTCTGTATTTTCCCAATGAGTTCTATGTTTGCATACGAACAGATGCATACATATACGGTTGCTGACGGTTTGGTTGGTCCAATTGTTCCTATAATATACCAAGACAGTCGCGGAACATTATGGTTTGGATCAGATCGTGGTGGGGTTAGTTACTTTGATGGCACGACCTTCTATCCTTTTTCAGGAAATTCTGAAGTTTTTCGTGGGAGCACAATTAACATCGTAGAGGATAAATGGGGTCATATTTGGTTCTTCAGCAAACATCACTCTGAAGGTGAAGGCGTCATCAGTAGATATAATGGTACTTCTTTTGAATATATCTCCAATGGGAACTGTATGGCGGTAGATAAAGATGGAGATATATGGGTAGGTGGTAATAATTCTATCACACAATTCATTTCTTTAAACAATGAAGATGCACCACAACCTTACCCTTATAATATTACCAGTTCATCTGTAGCAAAGATAAATGTAATCTATCCAACAAAAGAAGGAACACTTTGGATAGGAGGGAATGATGCACAAGGTGTCATTATTCTTCGATTTAAAGATGAAATTGACGCTTGGCAAACAACCAATTTTGAACGTTTAGGTAACCTACCCGATATACCTAAAGATCGTAGTATTAATGCTATAACGGAAGATCAAGATGGTAATTTATGGTTCGCTGGTAGAGAGTTATTACTTAGATTTAACAAGATACAATTTGAAGAAATTGTAAGTACTAATCTTGCATCTATACAGTCTACATCAAGTCAATCTGGTATATTAGATAGAGGGACAATCTCAGTAAAAATTGATAGGCATGGGAGAATATGGTATAACGACAATAATCAGTTGAGTTGGTGGGATGGTAGAACTCTTCAACGATTAAGAAATTACTCTCGTGAAATTAATCAAGCCTTTTATCTACAAGGAAAGTTTGAAATAGAGGATGCCTGGGATAAACTTTGGTTCGCAACGGAGAATGGAGCATATTCATTCGATACTAAGTATTTTGAACCAAATACCAATACTATCTTCCAATTTGATCCAACTCTAACAGGTACATCAGAATTATTACAAAATACTTATCGTGTTGATAATGGTCTTGGTAGTGATAATATTCAGACCATTTTTGAATCTATGGATGGTAAGATATGGTTTGGTCATGACAATGGAGTTACGGTTTTTGAACCACAACCTGCTATTGTAAATCATACAACACGAACTGTTTTAGGAAGTAATAGTGTTCGACTGATATATCCTGATAGCTCTGGAAATCTATGGTTTAGTATTCCCGGTGGGATTGCTAAATACCTTCCAAATGATGAGATTCTTTCTCCAATTGCATTAGGAAAAAGTACTATTCCCGCCAATGAATCCTTAAGAAATCAAAGATCATATAGACGTACTGAAATTATAAAGATATTTGAAGTAGAGGGAGAACTTTGGTTGATGGATAAACCGATTCGACATCAAGATGGGTTTACACTCTATAGATTTTATCGTCGGAATACAGATGGATTTGACAGTATATCAATCCAAATACAAGCTGAATTTGGACCAGGTGGAGATATAGTTTTTTCAGATTTGGATCCACTTATAACTTCAAACGTTAATCCATGGATTGTAATTGGAGGGATATTATTTTACCCGAATAATAATGGTCTCTATCGATTAACAACTGAGGGTTCTGTTAGAACTACTTCTTTCAATACTTCTGAAATTATATCAACCCCTTCAAACGCAATCATGGCATTATATAATGATAATAGAAATCGTTTATGGTGTTATTATGACTCGGGAGAAATAAAAAGATTCAATAATATAAAGAGTAAATTTCAGCAATATTCTGCTTCTATCCAGGCAGAGGTATTACCATATCAGTCTTTAGTTCCTATACCAAGTATTTCCAATACAGATGAAGTAAGATGGTTTTATAATACTATCAGTGGACAATTGATGTATTTAGAAAATCCTAATATCAGTAATGTATTGACAGAGGTACCAGGTGCTGCAAGTGGTAAACCATTACTATCTGTACAAAAATCTATATCTACAAATCAAAATTCAGATTCCCAATTACATCAAACTACTTTTATATTTTCTGACAGTATTAAGACCTATCACGGTACAGAGTTAAAGAATTCAGCCTCAGTTACCTTAACGAATATTGAAGGTGCACTTACTACGAATGATGGAGACTTGTGGTTAGCTACCTCACAAGGAGCTATTCATTATGATGGTGAAACAGCTACCACCTATACAACTTCAAATGGTTTTCTTGTAGACGATTTAAGGGATGTACATGAAGATAATTGGGGTAATATTTGGTTTGCAACATGGGGTGGTGGTGTAGTTAGATTTGATGGAGATACTTTCCAATCCATAACGACTAAAGATGGTCTTATCCATAATAATGTTTCGGATATATATGCTTCAGAATCCCAAGAATTATGGTTTGCAACAGAAGGTGGTGCAACACAATATAGACCGAGTCTTGGCGCATTACCTTTCTGTAAGATTGAATCAATATCAATTGATGGAAAACAACATTCCGAACAAGATACGATAGAAACTACGAAATTCACCCTATCAGATATTAATTCACCATTACCTTCCAATCTGAAAGATCTTACAATAAATTTTAAGGGTATTAGTCCATTAAGAGATGAGGTTGACTATAAGTTCAAACTAATAGGGGTTGGTAAAAATATTTGGACAACATACAGAGCCGATCAGAAAGCTGGATCAGAAACACAAATCAATGACCATGTTGTTGCATATTTCCAAACACAGGATAATGGAAATAGAATGATATCACCAAACGTAAGATACGAAGGATTGAAATCTGGAAAATATAGTTTCCTAATTACTGCATTTCGTAAAGGGTGGCCATATACGCAACGTCCTGCGATTCTGAACTTTACAATAGACCAACCAATTTGGAGCAGATGGAAAAGATACCTGCCTACAGTAGTATTTCTATTAGCAGTTGCATCATTAGGTTTTAGGCTCATTGTTAATCGTAGACAAACTGCTCAATTACGTCTTGAAATGAGAGAAAAAGAAGAAGCTGAAATGATCAGGATTAGGGCTGAGTTAAATGAAGCACAAAACATCCAAATGGGACTTCTGCCTACAGAACCACCTGAATCAGACACATTTGATATAGCTGCGATGTCGATACCTGCGACTCAAGTTGGAGGTGATTTCTTTGATTATCTAACATTAGACAATGGTCTGACTGCGATAGCAGTTGCTGATGCAGCTGGGAAGGGCATTCGTGGTGCTATGAATGCTGTATTAACAAATGGAATGCTACATGAAGTCGCTCGAGTTAATAATAAGGCTGATATTATACTCAGAGAATTGAATTCTGGCTTATCACCTCGTATGTACGGTCCAAGTTTTATTGCACTTAATTTAGCTATTTTTAGTGATTCAGATAATACAGTGGATTATGCCAATGGTGGACAACCATATCCTATATTAAAACGTGGTTCCGATGCGATTGAAATTGAAACAAGTGATCTACCTCTCGGAAGTAGGAACTTAGTGAATTACGAATCAACGTCCTTTGATTTGTTAGTTGGGGATTTCTTGATTTTCCATACTGATGGACTCATTGAGGCATTGAATATGGATGAAGATATGTATGGAACAGATCGATTGAAGGAATTCATTTCAGCTATACCTGATGAGAGTACTGCTGAGGAAGTCATTCAGATGATTGTAGACGAAATACAGAATTTTGTTCAGGAAGCTGAACAATACGATGATTTGACGCTTGTTGTTGTAAAAAGAGTATAGATTGGGATTGGTTCAAATTACGAAATGAAAATATCATTTGGAAATATCATTCTTGTCAGCTTATGCATTTCTAAAATCAATAATTGTTTGACGATATTCTTCGGGTAGTCCAATATCGAATCTGTGTCCTTTTACTACATACCCAGAGAATCCTTCCGTTTTTCTTAAATCATCTAAGCATGAAGTTAGTTGAAATTCCCCTCTTTCCCTAAAGTTATGCTTAATGTTCTGTTCAAGATATCCAAAAATTTGGGGTTCGATTACATAAATCCCAAAAACTGATAGAAACATTTTGTCATCCATTCCATCAACATGTAAGTGTTCTCTGGCATAATCTGGATCCGGTTTTTCATAGAATTCAGTTACAGATAACATCGAACCTTCTTCATTCCATACACCTGTTACACATCCAAAATTTGACAACTCATCAATTAAGGTTTCTTTTAGTCCTACAACACTATGATTGACCCGTTCATAAGCATCTAATACTTGTTGTGTACATGACTCTTGCTCATTCGAACCGTAAAGATGGTCACCTAACATTAAGAGAAACGGTTCATTACCAACCCATTCACGGGCACAGTAAACTGCATGTCCAAAACCTTCTTGAACATCTTGTGTTACAAAAGAAATCTTACTTCCCAATTCTAACAAATAATCACAATATTTTTGGTTTTCTTTACTTAGTTTGTTATAATGTTCAATGCGCGGTGGTGTCTTAAAGAATGATTCAAATAGTTCTATATCCCTCTTCTGTACAATTAGACATACCTCCTCAATACCGGCATTGACTGCCTCTTCAATTATAGCCATTATAGCTGGTTTAGCCCTCCCTGAATTATCTATTACAGGGAACAATTCTTTCTTCATTGCTTTTGAGGCAGGAAATAGTCTGGTACCGTAACCTGCAGCTGGGATAACAGCTTTTCGAACATTTCGGCTTGCTTGAATTACTAATTCCAGACATGACATTTTTAAGTCTTGTTCAAAAATTTCAATCACACGTTTTTGGGCGTCTTCATCCTTAACGATGAATTGAGCACTTCCATCACCTTGTGATCCTACCCCCTTTCCTCCAAATATATATGGTTGTATAGGTTCATAGTTAAGCACCTTATGTAGAATAGGGGCAGTTAATTGTGTAGGACAAGCGGGAATGAGGTGTTTATCAAATTCTTGTTGTGCTCGTGTCATTAACTTCCCAACTGATTCAGCGTCACCTTGTCGAAGTGCCTCATAAGCGGCTTTTGTAATCTCAGCACTTAAGGGACCAAGAAAATACTGAACTTTTTCCTGTAAATCATTTTCAGCAAAAGGGAAACAATGATTTAGTTGATTAAGAATTAAGCGTGTGTCCTTACCAGCACCCAAATCAACAATAACCATATATATATTTGAACGAACACTAAACTCCATTACATCAATTAGATCTCCATCAAAACTCATGAAAATTGGATGCTGATATGCACATCCTTGATCCATTCTTCCACATCGAGATGGAGTCGTAGTTTCGCCACGGTATGCATATTCCATCTCGTCCCGTGTAGTCATTTTTAATTCATATATTCTATTAAATGCTCTTGCTATCATCACACAAATAGCTGCACTTGAAGAGAGTCCTTTTTTAACAGGTAAATCCGTCAAATAATTATCGACCTCTAAACCTTGAACTTTGTAATCAGTAAGAATCTGATAGGCTACACCTGCCGCATAACTAAAGAAACTACCTTTTTCTGCTTCAGTCAAGAGTTCAGCTGGATCCATTGGTAGTGTATATGGACCATGTCTTGTTCCATCACTAAGAGTTGTCTTTAGGATAAGACTTGTTGGATGGGGTTGAACTTCCGCATATACACCTTGATTCGTACTGGTTATAATGGTGTAACCTTTCTCAAGTTCAGCATTATTCTGCCTATAACGAGCAGCCCAATCAGTATGTTCACCAAACAGGCATATTCTACCAGGTACAAAAAGTTTCATAGTGAATCCTAATTAATGATCTTTTTTAATTACAAAATTCATTCAAATCGGTATTGTAAGATTTCTGCAATTGCATTGTAACCTATTTTACGATAAATAGTATTTGAAACAGGATTATTAAGATCGGTATAGAGTATACATTGATATCCTTCATTATGAATTATTTCTGAGATTTGACCAACACAAGAAGTGGCATAACCCATATTTCGCTGCTCTGCGGGTGTATAAATTTTTTCAAGACGTACAACACCATAGACTTCTGGAGTTCGGATTACCATTGATACTGGTTCTTCATTCTCCCATAACCAGACATTTCCTGCAGATATATTCCTGTCAATAAATTCAGAAGTTTCATTTTTTCGTGTAAGCAGTATTTGTGGATCAGAACTTTCCTGATATACTCCAATTTCTACAGTAAAATCATATAACCAATCAACAAGAAGTTCTCTATTATCACTTGATGCATTACGAAGATATCCGTTATTGCTGGTTATAGGTTTAACACATTCTAATTTATACAAACGTAACCCAAGAAACGGAATGACTGGACTTTTATTTTTTTCTCCCCATTCCCCTGCGAAATTTGCTGTTACTGAAACTTCTCCACCTATCCCTGTAAAGTGTATGTTTGATACAACTATATCTTCAACTAAACTCTGAACTGCTTCAAATGGCATTGATGAAGTAATTCCACGGGAGCCGACATGTGGCTGAACGCAAACTCCAACGACATTCGAACCATCATATACTATCCAATATCCACCCACCTTATCTTCATCTACACCATATTTTAATATAGTTAGAATTAAATTATTTTGGACGGGATCTGTATTTAAAAACCTCTCCGCTTCATTCAATATTAAGTTAGGATCTTTGGTGTATTTTACTATATAACCCATTATTATATTATAATATGCAAACTACATTAGGTCAACATGACATTTCACGTAAAGAATATAAATTCTATGCTGTTACTACCTATTCCATTATTGATATTTCACAGTTTCAAACATCAATCTTTAAAAAAACTTAGAATCTGTTTTTTTACATATAAAGATACCGACAAAATTCTATTGAGTTTAGAAATAAATAGTATAGCCTGTTTTGTCATTTATTCATCATCCATTCACACCTTTCAATCCAATCTTCTATATTTAGTACCGTACCTAAAGATAGATTTCTATCCTCCAAGATTTCTGTAAAACGGTTTTCTGCATTTTCGAAATCATTTAATTGAAAAGTATTCTTACCAGTTAAAATCTGTGAATATAATTTCAATTGATTAGGTATGGGTTTAGTCTCAATTGTCTGATTTAGACTTAGACCATATAACAGATACTGTGTACTTAACTCCCATGATTTTTCTTTATGTAATAACTCACCAACTAATATATAGGGGAACCATTCTTCTGATTCGGATTCTATAATTTGTAATAAAATTGCAGTTTTAGATCCATTTCCTATTGATGAATTACTTTTTAGTGTAAGTATATCTCTTAATCTTTCTTGAGACTTTGAAGTAATTGAATTTGATAGAGCGGCGATTCTCTTATGTATATTTATTTGTCGAAGATAAGGTAAATGTTCGTCTACTACACTATTATACAACTGCAATGCTTGTTGTGATTCACCCTTTGACCAATGGATATCTCCGAGTAATTGTGTTGCTTCTATCTTATAGTATGAATTCATATCGTTTACAATCTTTTTGGCAATTGAGATTGTAAGAGGAATATCACCTTTCATGTATGCACTATACATCAAGCCAACCATTGTTCTTGGATTACTTCGTTCATCATCAAGCATTTTATAGAAAGTGTCTACTGCTGTATGATAGTCTTTGCTGAAATATGCCCTCCAAGCCTTACTCCGTTGTGCTGCCATTTCATGTGCACAGACCTGCTCGAAAATACCCCCACGCATTAATCGTCTCTCAGCATACTTGATATCATATTCAGTTAGATGAATATTGTTGGATAGAAATTGCTTCCATTCTGTTTCAAGTGACTTTATGTCTTTCTCATAAACACTTTCTAAATTCCCAATAGGAAAACTACTTTTTAGTTTTTCTAATCCATATGAATCTATAAGAAATCGAATAAATGAACCGGCAAGAAGATAACTTCTTGACCCTGCATGTCTCCAAAATCCAAGTCCCATGACACTATCCAATGGTGGTGCAACTTTTAAGTGATGCATTGCCTTAACCCATTGGTGGACTGACAATCCCTCCTCACTCCAGTCTGCTGCAACAGCTACTCCTTCATGTACCCCTACATTTAGGCTAACTTTCCAAGGTGACCAATCAGATGTAAGCACATGAGCAAGTTCATGCTTTATCACTGGATGTGGAAAGCCTTGTGTATGTACATGAAATCCATAACCGAATGGATCTTCTACATATGTCGAACCTGCTCCAATTAACTTTTTCTTTTGTTCAGGTGTGGAATAAAGATAAACACGAACTTTCCTTGAGATCTCTGTTTTCAAGTATTCAGATAATTGTTTGTATCGAAACTCACAATCTTCACTAAATTGATCTATCTCCAATTCTAACTCTCGCGCATAGATAATCTCAAAATGTCTTGTTTCTCTATATCCTCCTAATTCTTTTGATATATCATCTCGTGTAGGTCGTATTCCGAAATGTCCTGAGAAAACTTCAGCACAAATGACAAGGACTAATAAGGATAAACATATCCCTGTTTTTCCTATATGTAGATGATCAGATTCTATCCAAAATAGTTTCCTCACATTAAGTTTCGGTATAAAATCTGTAATTCTACTCACTTCACATGTAGTTATAGTAATATATAAAAAAACCACTCCCCATAATACACCTATAATACGTGAAATATAATAAGCTGGTGAGATGGTAATGAGAAAATCGTAGATAGGACCTGGGAAGTATCCAATAATCGGATGGTATGCAAATACTGGCGGATGAAAGATGAGATTAATTACTACAGGTATACAGGATAGGATGAGAAACCCAAGATAAGCAAGATATGCTAATCCCCTTTTTTGTATCAATACATTAAAGAATATACCTGCAGCAGATACAATCAAACAGCTGATAAACGGAAGCGTAAAGAAATAAAAGAAACCATCAGTATAATTACAGTTTTTTATTCGAAGTGAATTGAGTAATATAATGATAAGTGGAATAATTAATAATAGGATATTGGACTTCAGCGTATTATAAAACCATCTTAAAATAAATTGACTACTGGAACCTTGAAGATTACCTGGATTCATTAACATAGCATGTAACTGTATCATCGCAACATGTGCCCCTGCAAAGGTGATACATATAGTTATTACAGCACAGAATTCAAAACCAAGTATGTTAAATAGAGGTATTGTACAAAGAAACAGTGAGACTATACAAATGAATATTACCCATAACCAATAGGAAATGGCTTTAAAAATAGTCATAAAATAACATTGATTGAAAATAGATCCTTCCAATAATTTAGTCTGTCTATCAGCAGTGTAAACTATGATATATACGTATCGTTATACATAATTAGTTCTTACAATATATAAAGCTAATAGCCTATAAACACTAAGATAAAGGCTTACTATGTATAATTCGATTGTGTAATTTTCACCATCTACTGACTTATTGGAGATTATATCTATCCAATATTGGCATATGTAAGTACAATTAATAGGCAATTTATCACAAAATTAATTGAAGTGTGATTAATTGAACCTATATAACACATAGGAGAGTTTGTAATGTATAAATATACATCATTATTAGGATTATTTCTTTTTCTAATTATTATAACAGGATGTGAAGAATCAACATCTGGAGGAAGTGGGGCAATTGACCTTGGACGCGGAGAACCAAATATTGTTGAATCTGTATTAGCACTATCAGTTCATGATGACAGACCTGATGGTATTACTGATACGTTCGTATCTACAGTAAATGATAAAGTTTATTTATGGCTACTTTGGGAGAATATCAATAAAGCCCATACGGTTGAAGTCTCATGGTTTTCACCGGAAGATGATGTAGATGATCCTCCATTTTGGACAGAGGAAAGGACAATATCTTCATCAACAGGTGAAAAAATTACCTGGTTTTTTATAGATGCCCCAAATAGAAGATTAGATCTTGACCAATTTGCTCAAGGTGAATGGTTTGTTGAAGTATTCCTTGATGGGTTATTTGAACGTAGTCATATTTTCTATATGGAATAATCACTTACTTACCGTACTGCATTACTCCAGTTCTTTACCAACAATAAGTTTATACGCTTCACGATATTTTTCACTTGTTTTAGTAATGACATCATCAGGTAATTGTGGTGCAGGTGGTTCTTTGTTCCAACCAATTTCAGAGAGATAATCCCGGACAAATTGTTTATCAAAACTTTGTTGTGATTTACCGGGTTCATATTGATCCGCTGGCCAGAATCGTGAGGAATCTGGGGTGAAAACTTCATCAATAAGAATTAAATCACCATTTCGTTCTCCAAATTCAAACTTTGTATCACATAAAATTATCCCTGTATCTTCAGCGTGTTTACTTGCAGCATTAAATAAGTTAAAACTAATATCGATTAACTGATCTGTTAATTCTGATCCCACTTGATTACGCATTTCATCTATGGATATGGGTTCATCATGTTCCCCTTGTTCAGCTTTTGTAGTAGGGGTGAAGAGTAATTCAGGTAAACGATCCGATTCTTTTAAACCAGCTGGAAGTTTCTGCCCACATATTTCTCCTGACTTTTGATAGGAAGACCATCCAGATCCAGCAAGATACCCACGTACAACACATTCTATATCTACCCGTTTAGCCTTGCGTACTAACATAGAACGTCCTTTTAATAATTCATGATCCTTCTGAACAATACCTGGGTATTCTGCTACATTAGTAGTAATAAGATGATTCTCTACAACAGATCTCGTAAAATTAAACCAGAATGTAGACAATCCAGTTAAAACTCTCCCTTTATCAGGTATTCCATTAGGTAATACAACATCAAAAGCCGATATTCTGTCGGTTGAGACAATTAGATATTCATCCCCTAAATCATAAAGATCCCGAACTTTCCCACTATGTGCTGGTTTTATATCAGATAATTCTGTTGATGTAATAACATTATTAGACATTTAACCCTCCAATCAAAATATTAGTCTCTAATCAAACTTTGTAATGCTATTGCCGTACTATTTTTATCATCCAAACTTAATGTATTGTTTATTTCGTTTTTTGCTTTGTCATTATCCCTAAGATAGTAATAACATGCTGCCTTTAGCGCGAATAAATTTGCTTTTGAAAAGTAATCATGTCGATACAAATATTGCTCATCACCTTGTAATGCATTATCTATAGCACGAATAGCGGATTCAAAATCAGTTTGGTTCTTATTTCGTAGATATAGGACATTTGCTAATCCTACCCAAGCATCAGCATTTGTTGGATCTATCTTCACTGCATTTTGAAATGATTCTTGAGAGAATTGTAGTGAAAGGGATAAACTTAGATTTGACCAACCAACACCGTTATGTGCATCTGCAAATTCAGGATCAACTTTTAATGCTCTTTCAAAAGAAAGTAGGGCTTGTGTAAAGTTACCTGAATTATATGCCGACCATCCAATCTGTGTATGTCTTAAGGTAGTCGTCTGTTCAGAGTCAGTGTCATTAGAGCATGCGAGATGGGATAGAATTAGTAAGGATATAAATGTAAATCGGAGTCTACTCAAAAGATTCATATTGAAAAAATCGGACATGAAGAAATTATTTTTTAAACCATTATTCTGATTTTAATGTAGAAATTAAAGGACTCCGAAGAGCAATACTTACTGCAAGCATATTAGCAATTATACCGAAGATTAGTACAAAAAGCAAGGTGATAGATAAGGATAGCCAGGGGAAGGATGGAAGACTTGCTTCCATTCCGATAATACCTACAAGACCGGATACTATCCCAATAACCATACCAATTATCAGGAGAAAACTACTCTCTAAGAATAATAGACCTGATAACAGTTTGCGACTATATCCAAATGCTCTTAGTGTGGCTAATTCCCCTTTCCTTTCAATTATATTTCGTATCATCACTAATGCCATTCCAAAGGTTCCAATCAACAATCCTAAACCCCCAAGACTTTGAAAAGTTGATATATATGTGTTTTGAACAGAACGAAAACTTGCTAAGCGATCCGATGCATAAGTTACATCAAAACCGAAGTCAGCTAAAGTTTTCTCAAGTATTTCAGCAGTTTCACTAAGATAGGTCTCAGGTGTTCTTATGAGAAAGAATTGGTAACCACTTATACTTGGAAATAACTTAAGAAAATTCGTTTCAGAAATGATTAATTGACTTTGGTATAGACTATTCTCTATTGTGTCAATTCTAAGACTTACTGGTTTACCCAGTTCATCATGAATAAGAAAATCCTCTTTAGGATTATGTTGTAATATCCACCTCAGAGAGTTATTATCACCAATTGCTGGTATCGTCAGATTAGAAAAAGTCTTCTGATCCAAATAAGTCCATGGCTCTTTATTCAACATAGCAGTAGGTGCACCAAGTATTTGGGGTTTTTCTGGTTTGTATAGATTGAGACAACTGATATCTTCTCCTGGTAGTAAGCGAAATAATAGAATCTGCGATTTTGAGAGTATTGTAGAATCTTCTTTAGAAAATCCTAATTTATTTCTACCTTCAATTGAATTTAGGTCATGATGTATCGGTAAGGATGATTCAGCTACAAGAGAGTATTCACTATCCGGAATTGTGTCTTGTCTATTCGCTCCTACAGCGACAATAATACAACATGCTAAACTAATCGTCATAACACAACTTTCACTTCTTGTAGTTTGTCTTGCTATGTTCTTAAAGGAGAAACGTATTCTACTCAGGTTTTGAGTGATACTATCAGAATTCAACCAGTTACGGAATAATCCAAAACACAATGATAGAATTCCAACAGTAATAAATAGAAATCGGGATACTGGATTCTTACTCAAAGTGTATTCCTGTAAATTTATCTCATTAATTGATAGTATAAAATTAATCAAAATACCAATAGTTAAACCTATAAAACTGACAAATACTAATATTATAAAACTATAAATTGAGAAATCGAAATGTGTTGTTAGCGTTTTCCTTAATATTAGAAGGAATAAAATTAAGACAATCCCTATAAAGATATATGATAATAATATCTCACCCAAACCACCAGTCATAACATCAACGAGAAATACACCAGTGAATAATGGACAGAGCAGAATGGTTGAATACAAAATCATTCTTATAGACTTACTCGTTCTTTTAGAATGAACCATTGATCCATCTGAGGCATATACTGTAGACCTATTTAATTGTCCAACTATTGAGGATTTTCCGATTTTTCTAACTGCTAAAAATATTGAGAATATAGAAACAGCAATTGTAATCACTACCCCTATGATCAGACTTAAACTACGAACATGAAGACTAATAAAGGGAGTTCCGATTGCTGGCAACCACCATGTGTGTAATCCATAGATTAATAATTGTGCATAACCAACAGCGATAAGACACCCACCCAAACTGCCGAAAAATGTTAGTATTATTCCTTCATATAATAGCCGTCTACGTATTTTCTTAATTGTATATCCCATAGATTGGAGTATACCGATTTCTCGTAATCTTTGCTCAACACCTAACTTGAATACCAATCCAATCAAAACTGCAGCAGCAATGATGATGAATCCACTCATACTACTAAATAACATTGCAAAGTCAGATGAACCTTTTGCGGATTTTAATCCATTGGATCTAATCGGTATGAATTCAAATCCTAATTGGACTGTATCCAATTTCTTGAGGAATTCGGTTTCAAATATATTTCGTGTCTGTTCAATGTCTTTACCTGTAATACGTCCAAGTCTGATAGATGTAAGTTCACCAAATCTATTCTTCCAAATTTTCATTCCAGTCTTTAAAGAGATAAAGGCTTTAGGTGTTGTCTTATATTTATCCCAATATTCTTCGTCTTTTTCTCGTATTAATGAATAATCCAGAGGAAATGGTGGATTCCATTCAGATATATTATCAGTTTCATGAATACCCGGAAATTGTGGTATTACCTTTGTATCTGCTGTAATCCCTTCAATTGGTATAATTCCTTTTACTAAAAAGTATGAAGTCTGCGTAATATACTCCTCTTGGTGAGATATGGTGAAATAACTCATGCTTACCTTATCGCCGATTTTTACTCCAAGATCTTCCGCCGTCCATCTATTAAGATAGATTCCATCAGTAGTATAAAAATTCTTAATCTGATCCTGTTTTCTATTGATTTCTGCAAACAAATTATCCAATCTTGAGGCGATAGTTTTATATTCTATCGTTTGTCTTAGATTGCTTTCTGATAATTCTGATAATTCCTTCTGTAGTTCTTTGATTTGTTCATTATATTCTTTCCTAATTGCTATACTTTTTTCCTTATAGAGTTCTTCCTCTTTGATTTGTCTATTAGAAAAAGTCCTATCATCTTCTATAGTGGTATTATCATTGAATGTATCTGCAAAATCCCCTTGTTCAAATGAAACTGCCAAGGTTGTAGAATAAGGAACAATCTTAGGTTCATTTTCGTCAATTCCAGTTTCTGATCCAATGTAGGTAATACTATTGGCAAGATAGGTGAAGGTAGGTAAGATAGGTATATTGTTATCTGATGCAATTTCACTTGCAATACTTGCAATGTATGGAGATAGTATGTACTGGTCTGTTTGCAAATCAAAATGATTGTTATTCTGGTTAATACTAAGTCGTAAACCTTCTATATTCAATTCTATCAGATCTTGTATCGTAATATTTGGATTCGTAGTAAATACAGCATTAACTTTATCCTGTTGACCAAGTTTTTGTTGTAAAACACTGAGTGGTATATAAACATTTAATGGTAAACTCTGATGTGCATTAAGACTGAATCTTCCCCCTTGATCTGCTGTAATTATATCGCTAATGACTACACGCATAGAATCCACAACATCATTTGGATCAGTTTTACCTAATAGGAATTCTGGGTGTATGAGACCAGTATTTGGTATCCTAACGATAATAGAATCTCCAGTATTGACATTCAGTTCTTTTCTCAGAAATTCATTGATTATTATATTTTGAAATACTTGATTCTGTGTATTACTCCAATTTGGAGTTGCACTATCCCAAGAAGAGAAGAAAGAGTCATCAACCCCAAAAACATTCACCTTTGATGCGCGGGTTTGTGAAGATGGTACATTAATAGTTCCATTTAGGATAATCGCTGCATGTGTATCAGCAACCTTTACCATTTTGGGGTCAAAGTAGTGATTAGCAACAACAGCATGGTGAATCCTTCCAAGCCGTTCTAAGGTTATATCCTGTAAACTTCCACGCATTGAATCCCCAACAATCAATGATCCAACAAGGACACCTGTTGCTAATGCAATACATAGCATTAGAGTCAGGTTAATACCCCTATAGTATTTGATAGTTGACCAAAAGGAATTCATTACTGATTAAGTGGTAGGACTACAAGGTATGTTCATCTTCAAAATTAGTTGGTGTCTCTACTTTACAACGACCGTTTTCTAATTGTAGTTGATGAGTAAATTGTGAAGCGAAATTAAGATTGTGTGTTACAACGATTAAGAGTGTATTTTGAGTTTTATGTAATTCGAAGAGTAATTTTCCAATTTCTTCAGTAGTTGAGTTATCAAGATTACCTGTTGGTTCATCACATAGAAGGATACTTGGATTATTGATCAGTGCACGAGCGATGGCTACACGTTGACGTTCACCACCAGACAATTCTCCTGGACGGTGTGAAATACGTCCAGATAAACCAACTTTATTTATAAGATTCTCGGCATATTCAGCTGCATTAGTTTTTTTTGTAAAGGCAAGGGTGGGGAGAAGGATATTTTCCAGCACTGAATACTGGGGGAGTAAATGATGATCTTGAAAAACAAAACCAATCATCGAGTTACGATATTTGGCTAAATCCAGTTCAGAAAATTGAAATGGGTCTGTTCCATCTATTTCAATTTTTCCTTTCGATGGAGATTCTAATGTACCGATAATATGTAATAATGTACTTTTACCAGAACCTGAAGGACCCGTTATTGCAACTGAAGAACCGGACTGATAACTAAATGATATGTCCTGAAGAACTTGTAATGAACCGTAGGATTTATATAAGCTGCTGATATTTAGTGTATGTGTCCTTTGATTGTTCTCTTGACTAATACTCATAGAAATGGAAAAATGAATCTATTACAACCTGATGTCCATTTATATTGAAATTTTATTTGATATAATGTCTGGAATAGAAATAGGTTGTAATTTATCTCCAAGATTTGTAATACAACATACAGTTGTTACTTCCCCCCTGGCAATATCACAACCTTCAAGTGTAAAATGGAATTGATATGTAATGGATTTAGTTCCTTTCTTTTTAACACTTAGAAGTATGTCTACTTCATCTTCAAATTTTAACGGACTGAGATACTCACAAGAAGCCGTAAGTCTTGGCCACCCAATTTCCTTTCCATCAATTGTAGTAGAAACACTTGTACCTAAACTACGTAGAAATTCGTGTTCTACGGACTCCATATAGATGAAAAAACGCGTAAAGTGGACGATACCTGCCATGTCTGTATCAGAAAATTCAATTTTCCTTTTTGTTCTGTATTCAGTAGGCATATAAATTATACAATGAATATTCAGGTCAATACATTCAATTCAGTCGTTAGTAGCTTTGTATTACCATTCAAAATGTGCACATTTAGGACTTGTTAATTCTTTGGAAATTCAGGAACATCTTCATATCGACTCCAAGTTTCAGAATGGATTTTCCAATATCCATCTGTTGGATCAACAATGAGATCTAATTTTTTTGTGCCTATATCTGAATATGCAGGACGTGAACCAGATGCAGGTGTCCCTTTGAATTTTTGTAGGAATGTAACATCTGCCACTGCACGATCACCGTTAATTACAAGATTAGAAATCTTGACTTGAATTTCAGAATACATGAGATTCAACTTTTTCATTTTCTGTTTCAATTGACTCTTATTTAGATATGTAGATGTTTCTCTCCCACCTCTGACAGTAACACGGGTAATTAATGCTTTTTCTGCATATATGGACATATATGTATCAAGATCTTTGTCTTCCCATGCCTGTTGCCATTTTGCCAGAATCTGACTAACCTTCAGTTTGGTATCCAGTGGTGCAGTTCCATTGAAGATATCCGAATCGTGTTCAACAGGTAAAGGGTCAACAGTAATTGGATCTTCCTGTGTAAGAGGTATATCGGAGATGAAATCTCCACCAACTTCATCATTGATAAGTTTCCAATTTCTAAATAAGAATCCTCGTTTATCTATTGTTAGCGTTCGTGAATGGGTTTCGATGAAATTGCCATTACTATGAATTGTAACACTGATATTATCAACCAAGTATCGTGTTTTAGAAAATGCAATTGATGTATAAATTGCCTGACTAAGATCAACAGTTAGATCTTGAGAAATTTGAACAACAGCCAACTGGTAGTTGTCATTTTTTGCTTTCCGTGCTTTTTTATCCCAGAGTGATGTATACTTCTTGACATCTTTAGTTTCAAGTGCATTTTTCCACTTTAAAACAAATGGCACAACCGGACTATCAGATGAAGATTTTCTTTCCACAACAGATTCTTCGGGTTCAAATGAAGTAATATCAGTGGCTATTTCTTCGCTTGTCACTTCATCTCTAATTAGTTTCCAGCGTTGCTGTATTATTCCAGTCTTGGCAATAGTTAGGGTTCGTAATTGTTGTAAAGGTTCACCAGGCGTTTGAATGAGTAATGGAATATCTTCTATCCGTAGATAATGTGGATTTTGAGGATCTTTTCTTGTTCTATTTTCAGCATTTGCAATTTTTACATCAATCCGGGAGTTCTCCTTAAAGAGTTGTGCAGTATCTTGATACCCGGCATTTGATTTGTTTCGTGCATTCTTACCCCATAAGACATCGTACTTTTGTATATCACCTGATTCTAAGGCGTTCTTCCATCTACCTAAGAATGCAACAGAGGATTCATCCGTCCGTGTTAATAATATACCACAGACCAACAAAATGATAATAGCAGCAGCTATACTTCCCCATTTAATGGAGTCAGGAATCCTTTTATTTGTACTATTTGATTGGTCATTTTGCGTGTTATTCATCAACCCTCTCCTTAGAATTTTGGTATATTTTCAAATATCTGCCAAGTTTCACGATATATTTTCCATTCATTCTGAATCTGATGTGCCCAGATTTCTCGGATCCATATCTGATACAAGGCTGTATCATCCTCAGTTAATGCTGGAGTAACCAATCTACTATACCGATATGTACCAATTACACTATTCTGTTCCACTTCAAACAGATCTTTTTCTTGGGTCTTTTGCCAAGGATGTTTACTCATATCGTTTAGTTCAGATTCAAACTGGTTTCTATTTAACTTAGATGGATTCTCTTTACTTTCCACCGTATGGACTTTATTTATTACTACATTTGGAGAATAAAAAGCAAGGTGTGCTTTTATATTTTTACGACTCCATTCATTTTCCCAACGTTTTAATGCAGCTTTCCCACCATTGATTTGTTGTGTGGATAGAGTAGTTCTTCCAGTGCGAACAGGTTTCTGACTATCGAGTTGTCGAACATACTCTCTGGCTTCCTCAGCTTGCTTTTTTAGATACTCAGAATGTTCAACAGCAATATTTCGTTTTTGAGCTTCAGCAAGTTTGGTAGTATAATTCTTAGCTTGTTCACGAATTTGTTTTTTGAGTGATTCCACCTCTGCATAAGCTGTTCTTTTTTGCCGACTTGCTGATTGTGCAATTGCATCGGCTGCCTCAAGTTTTCGTGTTAGATCTTTGACTTCATTTCCATAATTCCGCACTTCAGTCTCAGACTGTGTAATACGGTTTTGTAGAGTTTTCAGTTCATCATTAACTTCGGATAACCTATCAACATTAAGTCTGTTCTTGCGAACAATTTCTTGCTTTTCATTATTGAGAGTTGTGATGGAATTGTTTAGATTTCTCTCAGTATTCTCTAATGATTGTAATCCTTTTTCCAGATCTTTGATTTTGTTATTTTGATTCTCCAGATCACCCTTTAATTCAACAATTACTGCATCTTTTGCTAAGAGATTTCCATAGGCAACAGCATTTTTAGAATTTTGAATTGCTTCATATTTCGCCATTCTTGCATGTGAATATGCGAGATTTGCAAATCTTAATGCAGGAATACCCTCTTTGTTTTTTAATGCCTCTTTTGACTTTTCAAGTTCAGTTTCAGCCCTTTCAAATTGTTCAAAAGCGAGTGAATCTGCTTTTACATCAAGAGCATCATTTATTGCTTTTTCTGCCTGTGTAATAGCATTCTGTACATCGACTATTTCAACTTTTCCAAGTTTTCCGCCACAACCCATTAGAACGATACCAAACAAAATACATCCTAAAAGAAATATTCTGTTAGAATTCATTTGGATTTGGAATTTCTCTTGCTTTATTACAGATGTGTTTGATCTTTTCATTTTGCCTCTATGCTCCTATATTCTCTATATTGACATTTCATATTCTTTATCCAGTAGAATCAACATTTAATTTAAATTGCCTATATTCCAGATGAATAATCCTTACCAAGAAAAATGTATGTTATTCAAATACCGGTAACGTCATTATTGTAGGTTGGGATGCCCCTGTTTTCATTTGTGTAAGTGATTCTTTAATTGCCAATGCCCGTGTTTCTCCAATTCCATCTACATTTTGTAATTCATCTATATTGGCTGTACGGATGGAATACAGAGATTTAAAATGATCGACAATTCTCTCAACAACCTTCATAGAAATGTGTGGTATCTGACTGAGCATTCGATATCCACGGGGTTCAAAAGCGTAATTATCAGATAAATCTAAATTTGAAAAACCAAGTGCATTAATTATTTCTGATTTTGAAGTCAATTGAGATGCATCTAAACCAAATATCTTTTCATATACTTCATTCTCTTCATGAATATCTTGTATATAATAATCCTTAATTGATAACAATCCACGATCAATTTCTTGGGTCAAATCAGATGGAACTAAATGTAGTGATTGTGCTTCAGTTCCTAATTCTATTCTATATCTGTTCAGTTCCTCTTCAGTACGTCTTACACGTTCACAATCGCAAATTGCGGTGACTACATTTTCTAAGGTGACACTATCGTTTAATTCAGCCCAATTTAAAGAAGAAGCGGAATTCTGCATAGCCTTTATATAAAGACTAAGTGATAAGAAAGCCTGATTAGCACCTGATAATAGTATTGTACGATCCCTGAATTGATATCTCTGAGTCTGAGAATACAAAGTTAACGTATTGCGTCGTCGGGAAACAGCGAGAACTATCTGACCTGTATCCTTAGAGAATTTCTCAGCAGCTTTGTGCCGTAGACCAGTTTCATTAGATGAAATCGAAGGATTAATTCTTAATGTTACATTCGCTCGAACAATTCTCTTCATGTCGGAAGAAAGGATAATTGCTCCGTCCATTTTGGCAAGTTCAGCCAATTGTGTTGGACTAAATTGGCAATTTATTCTGAAACCACCTTCAGTTAAATTTAGAACTTCAGGTGTATCACCTATAACAATTAATCCTCCATTCTTACCTTGAATTATATAATCAATTCCTTCTCTTAAAGATGTCCCAGGAGAAACTAATTTTAGAGTTTTATCAAAATCGTTTTCTTTTAGCTTTATTAAATTGAAATTACGCAGTTTAATCACCCCATCAATATTTTTTAAAGTGTAACATACAAAATTGCGATTGTCAATGCATTGTAATTATATGAGGGTGTTTAATCCTAATATACGACAACCAAATAAGGTGCAAAAACAGACTTTTAATCCTAAATTCCCTGATGATAAATCGTGAAAATATGGAATTTCTCCATGCATCGAAAAAGTGAAGAAAGTTACACTTTTTGACACATTGTGTGTCATTGAAATTGGTCTAAATTACCCCTCTAACCGCTGTCATAGACTGACTTTACGCCACTTTGAACTGACTTTATAAGAATTTCCAAAAAGTGTGATTTTGTGTTTCTTGTGTCCTTTCAGAATTAGACAATTCCAACCGGTAAATAATGTCGATTTTTTGACGTAAATATTTTCTTGTATTTAGGATCGTTTTTGCAGATAGTCATCATTTATTTCTCTAATTTTATATTTAAAAAGTTCTCTTAATGGATACCTTAATTGCCGAATAAGTATGTGTTATATTATTGTGATTTGTATATCCGTATATATTCAATAATCTTTTGTTTTATCCTACAATAAATATATTAGTATGAGTATTATATTTATTCTCTATATGTTATTGTAACGTATGTTTACTATTCTGTCAACTCTTTTAATATATGTGATGTTTGATTGTTTAAATTTCTTCAATTTATTTTGCCATCTATATCCAGAATTGCTGCCTTATGGGGTAAACTTCGAAAATATGCTTCTTTATGACGTTATTGGATTTTCGGCTACAGAATAGAGGCGGATCATATTTTTTCTATAAACATTCCGTCCCGATAGGACTAAAGACCTATATAATCAATAACGGAATAGATAGGGTTTATTGGAAATTTAGAAAGCTAAATAACCCTGAGAGATTTTAGAAATTCTTGACTTAACTACTATTCAGATGTATCATTAAATCAGTATTTGGTAGTCATTATAACCAATTTTAATGTTGACATAAGAAAATATTGATTTTCAAAATAGTATTATTTCCCATCCAGATCCCTATTCTCGAATAATCAATGTAATTAAGGAATTCAATGCCAATTTCAACTTTGTTTAAATATCTAACACTGGTATATTCAGAAACTGTTGATAAATTACCTATTGTAACGCTAAAAACTGACAAAGGAAACATAATTATTGAACTGTATCCAGAGTGTGCTCCACTTACCGTAGCGAATTTCCTAAAATTAGTCGATTCAGGCTTTTATAATGGTTTACTTTTTCATCGTTATGTAAAAAATTTCGTAATTCAGGGTGGTGATCCTGATGGTAATGGAACCGGTGGACCAGGTTGGACTATTCCGGGTGAATTTCAGGATAAGACTTTACGAGATAAAATGCCTAACCATGAAAAAGGTGTTATTGCAATGGCAAGAAAACCAACTCCAGATTCTGCGGGTAGTCAATTCTATATTTGCCTAAATGAAAATACAAACGGATATACCCATTTGGATGGAAATTACACCACATTTGGTAGAGTCATAGATGGAATTGATATTGTTGATAAACTTCGAGAAGGTGTTAAATGTTAGAAGTAGAGAGAAAAATTGACCCTACTTTGAGTTGATAACATTTTCTATTGATGGTGATTAAAGGTTTATAAATATGGAAGAATGGAAACAACTGGTTAGAGATACAGTTAATACACCTGAGAAACTTGCATCAGTTTTTGATGTGGACATTGAAGAACTAAGACGTATACACAAAGAATTTCCTATCCGAATTAATCCTTATTATCTTAGTTTAATTGAGAAACCTGGTGATCCTATATGGAAACAAGTAGTTCCTGATCCACGCGAATTAATTAGTACTGGTGTTGAAGATCCACTACACGAAGAAGATGATAGTGAAGTTCCAAATGTGACACACCGATATCCTGATAGAGCTCTTTTCTATGTGAATTATATGTGCCCAATCTATTGTCGTTTCTGTACAAGAAAACGTAAAGTAGGAGATCCACATTCTATTTCAGAAGATAATGTTGAAATAGGTTTGTCCTATATTAGATCGCATCCTGAAATTCGAGATGTGATAATTTCAGGTGGTGATCCACTCATGTTGACAGATAAAAAGATAGAGATGATAGTGGATGGTCTTCGGAATATTGATCATATAGAGATAATTCGTATTGGATCCAGAGTACCGGTTACACTCCCTCAGAGAATTACTCCTGAGTTGTGTGGGATATTAAAGAAATATCATCCATTTTACATAAACACCCATTTTAATCATCCGCGGGAAATTACACCAGAAACGGAGAAAGCCTGTGGTATGTTGGCAGATGCAGGAATACCTCTTGGAAATCAGGCAGTACTTCTAAAGGGTGTGAATGATGATTCAGAAGTGATGGTTGAACTGATGAAAGGTTTATTACGGATTCGTGTAAGACCTTATTACATCTACCAAGCAGATCTTGTTGTTGGGACTGACCATTTTCGTACCGCAGTTCAAACAGGTTTGGATATTGTGACAGCCTTGAGGGGTCATATATCTGGACTGGGTGTACCACACTATGTGATTGATGCTCCTGGTGGGGGTGGTAAAATTGCCCTAACACCTAATCCTGTTGTTACATTTGATGACGAAGAAATTCAATTACAGAATTATGAAGGGAATGTATATAGTTATCCCAGTACACCCTTTTATGATGAAGACTGGTAGTTTCTCTCCTGCGACCTATCATTCAAATTAATTGTCTTCATCCTTATTTTTATTTTGTTGATTTATAAATGGGCTTAATAGATCAATTGGGATAGGGAATATAATTGTAGAATTTTTCTCCGCGCTCACCTCAACCATTGCCTGTAGGAATCGTAATTGAACAGCGGTAGGTTTCTTACTAAGGAATTCAGCTGCATCCGTTAGAATCTCGGCAGACTCAAATTCTCCTTCAGCATGTGTTACCTTTGCCCGTCTTTCCCTTTCAGCTTCAGCCTGTTTTGCCATTGCGCGTTGCATCTCTGCTGGGAGATCCACCTGTTTAATTTCCATGGTATGAACTTCAATCCCCCATGGATCACATTGTTCCTTAATAATATTTTTTAGATCTTCATTGAGTTTATCACGTTCGGAAAGTAGATCATCCAATTCTGCACGTCCCAGTACACTCCGTAGAGTTGTTTGTGCTACTTGGGATATAGCAAATCCAAAATCTTCTACCTCTATTACAGCTTTATCAGGAGTCTGTACTCTGAAAGTGAGGACAGCATTAACTGATACAGATACATTATCTTTTGTTATGATATCCTGGGGAGGGACATCGTTGACAATCACCCTTAAACTTACACGTTGAACCCGTTCAATCCAGAAGGGTATCAATAAGATAAAACCAGGACCACGTGTTCCAACAAGCCGTCCTAATCGAAAGACAACTGCCCGTTCATATTCCTTCATTATCCTCACGCTTGTTAAGATCATTACGACCACACCAATTGCAATTGCGAAAACATATGGTGGTATTTGTTCTGGCATTATTAGATATCCTTTCTATTCTGTAATTCCTGTAATCTGTTTTATCTTATTAAAGAAAGCCTGTTTCCGATCTGTGTTTATTTGCCATTGTACAGGAACAGATTGATACCCATGACAATAGTCATTTTCACCGGGGTCAAAATAACCCCATGAAGCATATTCACTTATGGCAGCGACACAGTTGTTGAATGGTTTATCGAAATCAAAGTGGTCATCTTCATTAAAGAGTATAGGCATAGGTCGATAACCTGAAACTTGCCTTGTTTGTTTTACCATTTCAACGATGCAATTTGGATCACTGACACCATTTCCATGAATTAAGATAAAATCTGAGGAACCTACAACATTCTCCTGCGGAATTCGTCCACCACCATAACTCGTACCGACTAAGTATCTCTTCCCATCTCGGGTGTTCGATTTAACTTGTTCTATCAATTCATGTACTCTCTCAGGTTGTAATATCTCATGTGTGTATCTTACATTACATTCGTTATTTACTTCAATAATTACATTCGTGTAGTTATTATCAAACAACCAATTGGTGATATTATCGACAGCTTGTATTACAGTATTCTCGTCCTTAATTCTGTGATCTTGTCCAAAATAAAAATACCCAAGAATAACAACCATACCTAATTCGTCAGAAAAATCAATTATTCGTTTTAACCGAGATAGATAGTCTTGGTTGAGGCTGCCATCAGTTTCGATCCCAGAATTGTGCCAAGGTTGTTTTTTGGAATATCCTTCGGGACTTCCACCTTGTAGATTAATGGTAAAAGCTAAAATTCCATAGGCACGCCATATCGGCATAGCAGCTAAGAATTCTCTTGTATTCCGTTCAGCATCCCATTTTCCTGTATCAGGATAATCCCATAAACTAACTGTTTCAGGATTTCTATCATCAAAGATACCTTGTACCATCCGACTGTTTAGCAGTAAACCTTCTATCTTTTTATCTTCAAAATAACGTCCAGCATAGGTGATTTCTCCATTAATAAAAAAGGCATCTTCAACTATGTTTACATTTGTATTCATTCCTCTCCTTGGGTAATGTTGATGTATAAATGAGATCTAAATATAGACTTAATTAGGTAACCAGAATCCAATGAACTATTATAGCAGCAAATGATCCTATTAGCAATTATTAGGAATGTGAAATGCCATCGTTTTTTATACTATAATTATGAATATTGAATAATTATTTTGCTAATTCAGTACATAAAAGTATCGTAGGGGCGGGGTTTCCCCGTCCGTATATTACCGAATGAAAAACTTAATCTTCATCATATAGTTTCAATACCTTCCCCAAAGATTTTCATTATAATTTCTATGTAGTCTAAAAATAAATTGAAGAAATATAAAAAACAAACATCACATATACGAAAAGACATTGACACAAGAGTAAACATACGTTACAATAACATATAGAGAATAATTATTATACGCATACTAATACTTAATATTGGATAAATCATTATGATTAAAGAAAATGTACACAACTATACAAATTTCAATATTACTCCTCTTATTAAGAAATAATGTGATAAGAAATCAATAGAGGCTTTTTTACTTTTTTTACAGAAAATCGTAAATTGGCTGTAAACATATATGAACACTGACTTTATAGCGACTACACTAAAATTGGGGTGACAGAAAAAAGTTACGATTTCGTAACTTTTTACATAAAAACAGGAAACTATCAAATGACTATCCAATACATTCATAATAATCTTAAAAACAACATTACTTATACCATTTCTGAGAAAAAAAGCTGCAATGCTGGTTTATGGGGATGTCATCTGATAGGATACACCTTAGAAGGTTATGTTAAAATAATGAGACATTACTATTTAGAAAATGTATTTCGAATGTCTGTATCGGATAATCTCCAAAAAGAAAAGAATTGCCAACACAATATTAACTATTGTGAAAATATAACACAACAACAGAAATAACACAAAATAAGAAAATGCATAATTGTGCTTTCTTCTAATCAATGGTACAAAACCCAGTCCAGCACTGGTCTAAAAGCCGTAATTTCACCGAAAATTAATCCTACAGAATGTAGGAAAAAGTGTAACATTTTCCGGTTTTTCAATACATTTTAAACTTATGAATCGAAAATTCTGAAAGGATGTTGACACCTAAAATAAATTAACGTTATAGTAATTAGTAATAATAAATCTTTCAAAGGGTATCGGGTATAAATTACTTTATTTCCATTTATACATAGTCTAAATAATGGTAATCATAATTTAGAAATGGTAAAACTATTGTGAATGAAGAGCGATAATTTCAGTTGATAACCCTTGGTTGAATATTTTTATAGTGTAAGAACTACTTATCCTAAGATTGTAGAATTGTGGAATCACCATTAATATCATGACGAGTATTTTTACCATACAAAATCACAGGGATATTTAGTTTTCACTATTTTTTCACAAGTGTTTATTTTATGCTATGATTCACCTTAAACCACTTTTTGAGGTGAATAATGGTAAGAAAATCGTCCTACCACTTGATAGACATGTTTACAGAAGTTCCAGATCCTCGCAAGAATAAAGGAAAACGACATCCATTAGAATCTATTCTTGCTCTTATCGTGATCGGATTGATGTGAGATAAAGGATATACATCTATAGCAACTTGGGTTCGCACACAACCAAAAATAGCAAAAGCCCTCGGTTTTACACATAAGAAAACACCTTGTGCCGCAACACTACACAATCTCTTGAAGATATTAGATGCTGACGCAATACTTACAAAAACCTGAACACAGGAGAAGAAACAACCGTAATCCAATATGGTATTACAAGTTTGAAACCGAGTGAAGCATCTGCTGAAGACTTGCTTGCTTTACGGCGTGGACATTGGCCAATAGAGAACAAATCCCATTGGATGCGGGATATGCTGCTTGGAGAAGATGCCTCGTCTGTCCGATGCGGTTCTATTCCACAAGTCATGGCTGCTATGCGAAATACAGTGTTATCGGTATTCAGATTTGCAGGAATAACGCGTATCGCTGATAAGATGAGATATTATGCTTCAAGACCTATACTCGCAGTAAACATGATAAAATGAGAATACGTAAAACTAAATAGCCCTGCCTAAAAAAGGTAATGTTAAGTTGAGATTAGGTTATCTTGAAACTTTTAGATCTGCCCAAGTGAGAGCTAACTTATTAGTAGGTTTTACGTCTGCCCATCCTCCTGCATTCCTGTTCTGGTTGATTTCATCTTCGCTTAGCGCTCGATCATAAACACCAAGTTCATCAACGATGCCTATGAAGTAATAAGCAGCATTAGCAGGAAATAGCCTTGTTCCAAGTAACCAAGCTGTAGGGGTAGGACCTGAATAAACTTCTGATTTGAGTTCACTCTCTAAAGATCCATCAACATAAAGAAGATATTTGTCATCAAAAACAGCAGTGATGTAATACCATTCACCCCGCGTTTCAAGAAGCCCTTTGGGAGAATTCAGATCTCCACCGCCAGGAGGCCATTGGCCGACGTTCATCCCACCATCATTTCTCATGTAAATATAGTTCTTAGTTGATCCACTCTTTTCACCGCCCTGCCATATAAAACTGGGGGACGCATCCTTGTTATTTATATACATTGTAACTGTAAGTGGTGGATCTATATTCAAGCTCTCTGGATCTCCAAAATCCACATAATCATCACCATCCAACTCCAGAGCTTGACCGACCTTACCTTCAACTACTTTTGGGTCTCCCTTCATGGTTCCGTCATTTTCACCAGAAACGTCTTGAACTGTATCATCATCTATATTAGTTTTATCAAACGTCCAGTAACTAACCAAACCTTTAGTAACCAGTTGAGCATTCGCCATATTTGCATACATTAAAAAGGTTGCTATAATGGCAAAAACTATGACCAGCATTTTGTTATACATTTTGAACTCCTTTTTGTTCAGCAACTGCAGATGTTTGCCGTTGTCCTCTTGATTGAACAAACTAAATTTGGTCGTTGGGTTGATCAAAGCCCTTCCACAAAGTACGTACTAATAGTATTATCACAGTTTATATATGTCAAGTTATATATGGAAATCTCATAATTATCCTCTAATTCCTGTTTATATCCCAAAGCAAACTGCACGTCATCACTCACCAGTAGCGGATACACCGTGAGCTGGTACGGATGAAGAATTATCCATGGGGGTCAATTACGTGAGATTCGTATCTTTTTAGGTTTGTTTTGAGTTGTCTGAATCACAGATTACACAGATTACGCGGAGAAGGAAGGTCAATGTAAGAATCGGGGAGCGGAATCCCCTCCCACAGAAGAGAATATAAGAGAATATAAGATTGGGGATCGGAATCCCCTCACACAGAAGAAAAGAGAATGTAAAGTCGGGTGTTGGTGTTCCCTATAAAATCATTGACTTACTACTAAAAGCATGGATAATATGGTTTTAGGTTATGAGAGCACTATAAGCGTAATTCATTAGATTCAGTTATATATTCAATTTCAATAAGGAGTTAGAATTGAGTAGACCTAATATAATATTTATTATGTCTGACGATCATGCATCTCATGCTATGAGCTGTTATGGTAGTCGTATTAACCAAACCCCAAATCTTGACCGTATTGCAGATGGTGGTATGATTTTAGAAAACTGTTTCTGCGTAAATTCTATATGTACCCCAAGTCGTGCCAACATATTAACAGGAAAACATAGTCATCTTAATGGTGTCAAAACTTTAGGTGATCCACTGGATGGTAGAAAACCCAATGTCGCCAAATTGCTTCGAGCAGATGGATACCAGACAGCAATGATTGGTAAATGGCACTTGGGACATGGTGGCGATGCTGACCCAACGGGTTTCGACTATTGGAATGTATTACCGGGTCAAGGGGATTACTATAATCCTGTTTTGATTGAAGAAAGTGGAAGAACAAAGTATGATGGATATGCAACCACCCTTATCACAGACTTTTCATTAGATTGGCTTCAACACAGAGATAAAGACCAACCCTTTTTTCTGATGTGTCACCACAAAGCACCACACCGTCCATGGGATTCTGATCCTAAACACGCTGATCTGTTTGAAGATGGTGATGTTCCTATGCCTGATAACTTTTTCGATGATTATTCTAACCGGTCAAATGCTGCGAAAGAAGCAAAAATGCGTGTTTTTGGACATATGAACGATAGAGATTTAAAGATTGAAAAACTTGGTGCGCCACCTGAAGGATTATCAGACGAAGAACAAGCAAATTGGAATTATCAAAGATATATCAAAGAATATCTGCGATGTGTAACATCCATTGACGAGAATGTCGGTAGAATACTCGATTATCTTGATGAGGATGGGATTGCTGAGGATACAATGATCATATATACCTCTGACCAAGGTTTCTTCCTTGGAGATCACGGTTGGTATGATAAACGATTCATGTATGAAGAATCCTTACGTATGCCTTTTATTATCCGTTATCCAAGATCAATTGAAGCAGGTAGTTCTTCAGATGCCATGTCATTGAATATAGATTTTGCGGAAACTTGGCTTGATTATGCTGGTATAGACACTCCAGATGATATGCAAGGCACAAGTTTACGACCAGTTCTTGAAGGAAATACACCTGATGATTGGCGTACATCTATGTATTACCGTTATTGGATGCACTTATCGCACCACTATGTTCCTGCTCACTACGGTATAAGAACACATCAGCACAAACTGATCTATTACTATGGTGAAGCACTTGGTACTACAGGTTCAGTTGACGAACCGAAAGAACCGGAATGGGAACTATTTGATCTGGAAAAAGATCCAGATGAAATGTGTAGTGTTTATGATGATCCAGCTTATGCTGATGTCGTCGCTGAATTAACTTCAGAACTTTATCGACTAAAAGAAGAAGCTTTAGATGAGGAATAGAAGGACTAAATTTATTTCAATTTCTACAGAATTCTATGGAGGTTAAAAGTGCCAAAGAATAATCCGTTAGATAATATTGATCCGGGTATGAAGGTTACAGCACAAATGTCACCTGAACCCAGTGAAGCAGATTTGGAATTTGCAAAACAGATGATTGTAGATTATGTTGTACTCTGGACAAATGGTGCAAATGCAAATTACGATTATTTCATGAGTCGTCGTGAAATCTTTGAAAATGCTGGATTAAAGATATATGGGTTTGGTAATGGTGATGTCCATAATCAGGACGGTATTGTTCTGAATTTAGAAAATCGAGATGCCAAGATTGAACAATACAAACAGTATATTAGGGATTTAGGTAGAGCAGGTATCCCCTATACAACTTATGCACACATGGGTAATGGTATTTGGAGTACAGATAGGGAGACGACACGCGGTGGTGCAAGTGCCCGTGCCTTTAACCTTGATAATGCTTCCGTCGGTCATTGGGGTGGTCAGAAATATGGAATGCCTCTGTCTCATGGACGTGAATATAGTGAAGAAGAAATCTGGGATAATTATACCTACTTCATCAAACAAGCTGCACCTGTGGCTGAGGAAGCAGGTGTGATGATTGGTATTCATCCGGATGATCCTCCTGCATTACACCTTGCTGGAATTCCAAGATGTATCTTTAGTAGTTTTGAGGGATACAAACGTGCACTTGAAATTGCAGACAGTCCAAATGTTGGGATGTGTTTTTGTGTTGGATGCTGGCTTGAAGGTGGGGATCTCATGGGTAAAGATGTTATTGAATCTATTAGATATTTCGGTGAACGCGGTAAGATATTCAAAGTTCACTTTAGAAATGTAGATCAACCTCTACCCCATTTTGTCGAAACATTTGTTGATAATGGTTATCAAGATATGTATCAAGTCGCCAAAGTGTTACGCGAAGTTGATTTCAACGGAGTGATGATTCCAGATCATATCCCAAGTATGGCTGGAGATCACCGTGTAGGAACTGCTTATACAATTGCATATATGAATGCTTTGGTAAAACGAGCAAATGAAGAAGTAGCAATGTTAAATTGAGAATAGTTTGGACTTACGAATTCTGCATTGGTGTGTCGAATCAATGCAGAATTCATACATGCAATTTGACAGAAATCTAAGTCTACCGGTTTTAAATGATTCGTCGATTTCATGCATGGATACATTAAAATTAAAACCATAAGTGTCAATTAGTGATCATACTAATTCTAAATGAATTGGTGTGATAAATACACATGTTATATTATATTCGGAGCGGTTTAAAATCGCTCCATAGGTGTCAACTTAGAGGTTTATAGTTGTCTGATATTGATGTCTTTAGTCCCATAGGGACGATATGTTTATAGCAAGTCGTTATCCTGACCTTTCTTGAGTCCCGTAGGAACGGAATGTGTATACCACAACCCGATTATAAACATTCCGTCCCTACAGGACTGAAGTACATTCATAAAATGGAATAATCTTCTTAAGTTGTCACCTATGGTGTTTTGGAAGTAAGTATTTATTTTCATATTACACTATAATATTTCAAACTGTCATTAGGAAAAGTATAAGTCTGTATCATTCCCACCTAATTTATGCATAGACTCATTATAGTATCCCATCCTTTCCTATTCATAATACTCATCCTATTACATCCAATTGCAGACACATTTTCAGAAGATTGGAATGATTTTCTTGGACCTAAAAGAAATGGTAAATCTACTGAAAAGATTGATTCATCTTTATGGGATAAGAATGGTCCTCCTATTGTATGGGTAAAAGAGATCGGTACAAGTTACGGATCTCCAACAATTTCAGATCAAAAAGTATATATCTTCGCACGTCATGGTGATATGGCACGACTGACCTGTTTAGATAGTAAAACGGGTGATGATCTCTGGAATTATGAATATTCAACTGATTACGAGGATATGTACGGATATAATAACGGTCCAAGATGCTGTCCTGTTGTTGATGGTGATAGGGTCTATATTTATGGGGCAGAGGGAATGCTCCATTGCGTTAACTCCGATACTGGAAAAAGAGTTTGGATGGTTGATACATTTGAGAAGTTTAATGTTATTCAGAATTTCTTCGGTGTAGCTTCTGCGCCAGCAGTAGAAGGTGATTTACTCATTGTCCAGATTGGGGGTTCACCACCCGGCACACCGAAGAATATATGGGCTTCAAATGGAAAGCCAAAACCCAATGGGAGTGGAATTGTCGCATTTAACAAATATACTGGATCGGTTGAATATGAAACTATTGATGAATTAGCAAGTTATGCAAGTCCTATTTTCACAACAATTGATAATAGACGATGGGGGTTTGCTTTCTTACGAGGTGGATTGGTTGGATTTGAACCACGATCTGGTAAGATTGATTTTCATTATCCTTGGCGTAGTCCTAAGATAGAATCTGTAAATGCATCATGTCCGGTAATCGCAGATGATCATGTATTCATCAGTGAATCCTATGGTGTTGGTAGTTCAGTTATACAAGTCAAACCAGATGGCTACAATGTAGTTTGGAAAGATAAACCGCGAAGCAGATTAAAATCGATGGAATTACACTGGAATACAGCAATACATCACGAAGGTTATCTTTATGGAAGTAGTGGTAGACATGCTGGAAATGCAGACATACGGTGTATAGCATTAAAAACAGGTAAAATTATGTGGAGACATCAGGTAAATGAAAGGGGATCTCTATTGTGGGTAGATGATTATTTCATTTATCTTGGTGAATATGGACGCTTAATGCTCCTAAAATTAACTCACGAAGAATTTAAGCTAATAGTAGAATCCATACCCAAGACAAAGAATGGGATGCAACTCATAACTTATCCAGCTTGGGCTGCGCCTGTAATTTCCAATGGACAACTCTACCTTCGCGGAAATAATCGACTAATCTGTTTTAGGATACGATAGTTCTTGATCTGACACTATAGTTTTATTACTAAGGTTTCCATATAGTTGCTTCAATGTATCTTTCTCCATCTGGTTCTTCATCGAAATAATATACAGTCACAATTTTGCCATCAGGTCGTTGAACGGTTCTGGGATAACCGATATCCGGATCTCCACCATTATCACGAATAACAATCTCATCTCCCCATGATAGTCCGTTATCACTACTGAGTTTTGCACACATTCTGTGCGGTGCATCTCTATATCCATATATCATACACAACCTACCATCATTAAGGAGCGTCAAAGTTGGTGGATTTCCACCAATTCCAGTATTATCAACGGGTTCATTCATAAACTCCCATGAATGTCCATTATCCTTAGAAATATACAGGTCTATCCAATTCTGAAGTTCATCCCAATTCGCATCTGCATTCTTTCCTCTACCTCTACATCGTACTGCCACCAGAATGTCGGTATCAGATAACCTTACACTTGCCGGCATAATAGCAAAACCTTCAGGCTCAGGACCAATTTGAGATAATAATGAAAATGACTGACCTCCATCTTTTGTCTGAGCACAGAAAACTAATCCTTCTTGTCCATCGGCTTTTGATGCAGTAAGAAAAAATAACGCTTCATCTGAATTAGATATGAGATAATCAGTTCGTGCTGCGATTCCAGTATAACCGAACATTGGTAGCTTGTACGGACCTTCCCAAGTATGGCAACGATTTAAAGATACATAAAACCATGATTCTGCCCCACCTCTCAATCCAGAACGGCTACACATAATAGCTAAATCTGGATCAGATAAGTCATAACTTTTAGGTATTTCATAATCGGAATCCCCATTTGACTGATGTTTTCCAGCAACATGTTCATTAGCAGATAGTGTACCTTTACCTGGAAGCCTACATGGAGTATTAACTAATTCCCATGTTTCTCCACCATCTAAACTCCGTGCCTGTGTGGCAATGAACGGTTTACTTCCATCTCTTTTATGGAATCCAGCATCCGATTTGTGATGTCCTATAGTAAAACCAACGACTATCTCATTACCCCATGACCAGATTCCATAGTTTGCTGGCCAGCCACCAAAACGTCCGTCTTCTCTATAAATTGTTACTTGTTTCAAGATATAACTCCATATTATTAATTTGTCATAGTATACCAACACAATGATATCTATTCAATAGTGATTGAAGGATTCTATAATCACTATGTATCTACCATAGGTTTTCCTTGACAAATTCATCAATAATCATAAAATATGATAGTAGTATTCAATCCTATTCAAGGACACATTAAATGGAAAAAACCCACCTATTTGAACCTTCACATCTTCATGCAATTACACGAACAATCTTTGTTGCAGCAGGTGCATCTGAACATATTGCGAATGATGTAGCGGAAATTCTTATAAAGGCAAATCTCTCTGGTCATGATTCACATGGCGTGTTACGCATCCCCGCATATATTAGAGGAATTAATGATGGTAGTATAAAACCATCTAATGAACCTGAAATTGTTGATGAATCTGATAATATTATCAGAGTTGATGGAAATTCCAGTTTTGGACATTATGTTTCTCGATGGTCAATACGTAAAGCAATTGTAAGGGCAAAGGACTCTGGTTCATGTTGTGTGAGCATTTTCAATACTGGTCATATTGGTCGTTTAGGTGAGTATGCAGAGGAAGCAGCATATTCTGGATGTATAGGTCTAATCTCTGTTGGAATGGGTGGTAAAGGGGCAGGACCTGTAGTTCCTTTCGGTGGGTCTGAAGGTAGATTTAGCACGAATCCAATTGCGTTAGGAGTTCCTACAGGGGATAAATCCCCCTTTATAGTTGATTATGCCACGAGTGTGATTGCTGAAGGTAAAATACAGGTTGCTCGTAGTAAAGGCTCAGAACTTCCCGAAGGATGTATATTGGATAAGAATGGTTCACCGAGTATTGACCCTGCTGATTTTTATGATGGTGGTTCACTCCTTACCTTTGGTCGTCATAAAGGGTATGCTCTTGCTATGTTTACATGTTTACTTGGAGGGTTAGCGGGAACGTTCAATATTGATGATGGGGGTATGCGGGGTATCTATATGCAAGTAATCAATGTTGATGCATTTACCCCAGTTGGTGAATATCAGAAAGGTGTACGAGCATTCTTAGATGTGATTAAATCTACTCCGCCAGCCAACGGTTTTGATGAAGTTTTAGTACCGGGTGATTTTGAAGCCAGATTTTATTCCGATCGAGTTAAATCAGGTATTGAAATACCCGATTCTATCAATCAACAATTACATGAATGTGCAGACCAATATAGTGTCTCAATTGGTACAGATATTATACAAACTGAAGATACGAAAAGATACCATCCCTAAGACCAAGTTGTAATTAATGTATAGATGGAACTCTGATTTCCAGTGGTTTAGTTGTGTATCGGAGTTCACTCCTACAGAATATATGCGAACCTATTTACATACTTTACTATAAATAGGATTGCAGCATTAACTATAACCATGTTATAAAACGAAAACTTCAATTAACGATCATTTTAGATAGAGAATCTTTTAATTATCTGTTTGGTTTTATCACATGCGCAATTCTTACATATTCTTCATTCTCCTCATCTTAACGTATTTTATATCTAATTCATCATCTCAAGAACCGACCTACCTAACACATGGTGGTAGTGTTCAAGCAGTTGCTTATTCTCCTATTTCATCTACTCTTATAGTAAGTGCTGGTGGAAACCACTCCATAAAATTATGGAATTTGGAGGATAGTGAAGAAACAGTGTTAGGCAATCACACGGATACAGTGAATTCTATAGCTTTTTCACCGGATGGACAACGTTTAGTTAGTGGAAGTGATGATTACACGTTGAAACTTTGGGATATTGAAGAAAAACGTCATATAGCGACACTTAAACATATCACTGATTATGCCCAATCCCAAATTAAGAAAGTGGCTTTTTCTCCTGATGGACAAAAGATTATATCTGCAGGATTTCATTTAAAAATATGGGATATCTATACTTTTAAAGAGATCTTAACAATAAGACATGATGAATGGATCTATACACTTGCTTTTTCTTCTGATGGGGAGTTGCTTGCCTATGGAGATACTGCAGGGAAGATAGTTGTCCGGAATATCAGAACTCATCAAGAAATAACCCAATTTGAAGCGGATGCTGATTTAATTACCTCAGTTAGATTCTCACCAGATAACAATACCCTTGCAAGTGGAGGATTAAATGGTGGAATAAAATTGTGGAATATAAAGAACTGGGAATTGATCGGTACCCTCCCAACCAATGGTACAGTGACAGACATAAATTATTCACCAGATGGGAGTATACTGGCAAATTCTGATTATGAAGCGGTTAATTTATGGAAGATTGAGAATGGAGAAAAAATCACTACTTTAACAGGACATAAAGGATGGGTTAATAGTGCTGTATTTTCTCCTGATGGTCAATCAATATCCAGTGGCGGGAATGATGGAACTATTCGTTTTTGGAATATTGAATCGTACCATGAACATGAACAAGACCTTGTTCGTATTATCTATTTTGTACCAAGAGACCGTACTGGACAATATGATATTTGGATTAAACTCAATAGTCTAATAAGGAGAGTGCAGCAGTTTTATGCAGATCAATTAGAAATCAATGGATTTGGTAGAAAGAGTTTCACCTTCGAAACAGATGAATTTGGGAATACAATCATTCATCATGTCAATGGCGTCTTTAATGACTGGTATTATCATTCTGATACAAATAATAAGATACAGCAAGAAATAAGATCACAGTTTGATATGACTAAGGATGTATATCTGATAGTTGCTGACTTGAGTTCACAAAATGTCGAAACTCAAAATACTTGTGGTGTTGGAGGTAGTCTTTGGTTTGAGAGTGAACTTAAGGTCAAAACACATGGGGGTTATGCCTTGATACCTGCATCAGGGAAGTGTTTTGATGATAAGGTAGGTATATATGTAACGGCACATGAACTTGGTCATGCATTTGGTTTAGAACATGATTTTCGCGATGACAAATATATGATGTCCTACGGTGAATCTCCTGATAGGTTATCATATTGTGCAGCAGAATGGCTAAGTGTAAGTCGCTTTTTCAATACTGATACAGTTGGTTACAATAATCCAACATCCCTGCAATCTCTTACTCCTTTAGTCTATTATCCTTCATCTGATAAATACTCCTTGATTTTTCAAATTACTGACCTTGATGGATTACACCAAGTTCAACTCCTGATTCCTACTTCAGCTAATGATCCATCAGACGGGATAAAACTTCAAAGTTGTCATCGTATTGATGCTATAAGTAAAGCAATAGAATTTGACCTATCTTTCCTTACATCGAATCAGAATAACACGATCGCTCTTCAAGTAATAGATGTTTATGGTAATATAACAAAACAGGAGTATGTTATAAGAGCCGACGCATCAATTTCTACAGATAACTTCTTAGATGTAAATGGTGATGGTATAATTGATGTAAATGACCTTGTAATTGTGGCAGTAAATTTTGGTAAAACAATTATTAATGATATTTTCCCAAATCCTGATGTTAATAGAGATGGTAAAGTAGATATCCTTGATCTACTATTAGTGGTACATGAACTGGATATAGATTCAGCGGCTGCCCCATCAATTAAAAGCATAAATCTACCCTTTAGTACATCTACCGTTCAAGGATGGATTAGTCAAGCAAAACAATTAGCAACAAAAGATTCTGTCATTGAGAATGGTATACTACGTTTAGAGAATATTCTTAAATCTATGTCACCTAAAGAGACCACCCTATTTAGAAACTACCCAAATCCATTTAATCCTGAAACCTGGATTCCATATCAATTGGCTAATCCATCAGACATCGTTATTACGATCTATGATATACATAGTAATGTAATCAGAACATTAGAGCTTGGGTATAAACCAGAAGGGACATATATTAATCGAAATCGGGCAGCATATTGGGATGGTAAGAATGATATAGGTGAATCTGTAGGAAGTGGTTTATATTTTTATACATTAAGAACTAATCGACATCAATTTACTCATAAAATGTTATTGAGAAAATAGAATTAATGAAAGCGATATTATTATCAAACATACCGTCTTCAGGAGATAATCTATGCAAGAATATGTTGAAATCGGTGGTATCAAAATAGATAAAGAACTCTTTGCTCTTGTTAATAATGAAATAGCGCCGGGAACTGGGATCAACGCTATACAATTTTGGAATTCATTTGATGAAATTATACACGAGTTTGCAGATGAAAATAAGAGACTGCTGAATAAACGTGATTCACTACAGGAGCAAATTGATGCATGGTATATCGAAAGAACAGATAAACCTATTGACAATGTTGAATATAAGGAATTCCTAACTGAAATCGGTTATCTTGTACCAGAAAGTGGTAATTTTATTGTTAGTACTGAGAATGTCGATTTGGAAATCGCAATTATTGCTGGACCTCAATTGGTTGTACCAGTGGATAATGCACGTTATGCTTTAAATGCTACAAATGCACGTTGGGGTAGTATATACGATGCATTATATGGAACGGATGTCATAGATGAAAGTGACGGGGCAACAAAAGGAACTGAATATAATCCTGTTCGGGGGACAAAAGTAATTGAATATACAGAGAATCTTTTGGATGAAATCGTACCTTTTGAAAAGGGTAGCTATGCAGACATAACTCGCTATTTCTTAAAGACTATTGGTGGTATTTTAGCACTAAGAGCACAATTAAAAAATGGTCTTGAGGTAGGATTGGAAGATCCTAAAAAGTTTGTAGGATTTAATCTAAATAAGGATGATCTTTCTACCATTCTATTACAAAATAACGGATTACATATTGAAATACAGATTGACCAGGAACACCCCATCGGTAAAGTACATCCTGCAGGAATCTCGGATGTAATTCTTGAATCAGCAATTACGACAATACAAGATTGTGAAGATTCTGTTGCTGCTGTGGATGCTGAGGATAAAGTGCGTGTATATAGAAACTGGAATGGGATAATGAAGGGGACACTTGAGACGACCTTTGAGAAAAATGGTGAAACAATCACTCGAAAACTTGTCTCTGATAAATCCTATACCTCTCCTGATGGAACACCCTTTACACTATCTGGAAGGAGTTTACTGTTAATTCGTAATGTAGGTTTACATATGTATACAGATGTAGTTTTAGTATCTGATGATCAAGAAATACCAGAAGGTATTTTGGATGCAATGATTACATCATTTGCTGCCATCCATGATTTACAAGGTAATAGTAAATATTCTAATAGTAAAACGGGTAGTATCTATATTGTCAAACCTAAGTTTCATGGACCAGAAGAAGTTGATATGACGATCCGATTATTTTCAAGAATTGAGTCGGCCTTAGGAATCCCGCATAACACGCTAAAGATCGGAATAATGGATGAGGAGCGCCGTACAACGGTGAACCTTAAAGAAGTACTACGTATCGCAGCAGAACGGCTTGTATTCATCAATACAGGATTCTTGGATAGGACAGGAGATGAGATTCACACGAGTATGGTTGCTGGTGCCATGATACCAAAAATGGAAATACGAAACGAACCGTGGATGCGTGCTTATGAGGATTGGAATGTAGATATTGGTATTGAGACAGGTTTACCGGGAATTACGCAGATAGGAAAAGGGATGTGGACTAAACCAGATGAAATGGCAGAGATGCTTGAAACAAAAGTAAATCATCCAATGGCAGGTGCGACTACTGCATGGGTTCCATCCCCTACAGCTGCAACACTACACGCGATCCATTATCATAAGATAGATGTCTCCGGATGGTTACAAGAGTTAGCATTACGAGAAAGGGCAAGTTTAACAGACCTGTTAACCCCTCCCTTATTAGGAAATCGAGAGTTAAATGCAGAAGAAATTCAGCGTGAATTAGATAATAATGCACAAGGAATTATTGGTTATGTAGTTAGGTGGGTAGATCAAGGGATAGGTTGTTCAAAAATCCCAGATATAAACAATGTTGGACTAATGGAGGACAGAGCTACTCTTCGGATTTCAAGTCAACATATTGCAAATTGGTTACACCATGGAATTGTTTCTAAAGAACAGATAATTAACACATTTAAGAGGATGGCAAAAATTGTCGATACACAGAATGAGGGTGATCCAAATTATATTACCATGTCATCAAACTTTGATGAGAGTATCGCATTTCAAGCTGCCTTAGATTTGGTATTTAAGGGTTGTGAATTACCGAACGGTTATACTGAATTTGTATTACATCCAAGGAGACGAGAGGTTAAGGCAAAGCAGAAAGATCAAGATATATAGATATTTTCATACCTACACATACCACTATGTTAGTCTGTAAAACGTCTTCGCATTATCATGAAATAATTTATTCAATTCATCTGTAGAACAACCAGCAACTGCATCTTTTAGGGTGTGAACCCATCGTGGATAATCTGAAGCCAGTGTGGACACAGGCCAATCACTCCCATAAATGACACGATCAAAACTGAATGCTTCTATCACATGATCAATATAAGGTTTTAAGTCTGCAGGATTCCATGAATTATGGTCAGCTTCTGTCACTAATCCAGATATTTTACAGTAGACATTTTCAAAGGATGCCAATGTTGTAATTTCCTGTTTCCAAGGATCAAATAGTTGGTTTTTTATATCCGGTTTCCCAATATGATCTAAAATAAACTGCACATTTGGACACTGTTCAACAAGACTAATTGTATTGGCAAGTTGTGGGTGAAAGATACATAGATCAAAGCTTAGATTGAATCTTGAGAGCGTCTTCACGCCATTTACAAAGTTAGGCTGTATACAGAAATCTATATCTTCGGTTTGGATAAGACGTCGTATCCCTTTTACAAGAGACTCTTCTGCTAATTTTTCGACGAATGGTGCTACCTGCCTACCTTCTTCAAGTGGTGCCCATGCGACAATTCCTTTAATTCGAGATTCAACAATTGCAAGTGATGTAACCCAAGTGGTTTCCTTAAAACCATCATCAGGATGCGTATCACATTGAACAAAGACGATGGATTCAATCTTCAAACCCTGATGTGCATCTGAGTAGTCCTGTAATAAGAATGGTTTATTTAGGTCAGGAACATCCTTTAGCCAAGGATATCTTAGCTGTTTTGGATGCCAAAGATGAACATGTGTATCAACAATCGGGAAATTGTCCATAACCCACCTCCAATCTTGGAAATAACCCTATTGTAGTTTCAAATTATATTTATGTCAATCAATTTGTGAATTAGATCATACTATTCTACTAATCAAATATACTATGGTTGCAATTCACATTTCATTTTACAAAGAGAGCATAATTTATAAATAGAATAAAATATGAAAAATTGTTTTGATAAACCAGACATTTGGAATCGATTATGCTATCTTATCAATACCTTGAATGTGCCTTAAGTCTATGTTATACTATAGTTGTATGATATATTGTTTTAATATAAATAGTATATTGAAATAATCATATCTATTCTCAACAGGATGTTCCATCCAAATATAGTTTTTCTATGATACTACTATTCCTATAAATAGCGGAGTCGTCGGATTTGATTCTGGCTATAGATAGTTTAGTTAGATTTCTATACTAAATATTAACTTCCAATTATCAGCTTCAGGAGACTACAATGAATTATCAAAAGTTAGTTTTGATGTTTGTAGTGATAATTTTATTATCTCTTACTGGATGTGTCCTATTTACTCAACAAGAGTGGAGTGAAAACTATGCGCTTATGGATGGTGTAAGGTCAAATAGTCCATTAGCCATTGACGGTAATATTGAAACAATTGGGGAAGCGAAATTACCAATGAATTCAAGTGGTCGGTTTGCATCTCCTGAAATCATCATCACACTACCAGAAAAAAAGGTAATACGAAAAATAGTTATACATTCCGATAATCTAAAGAAATTGGTCATATTTGCAGATAAAGGTGGGACAATACATTCTAAGACAGATTGGCAGCTACTTAAAGAACTTAAGACTGTAAAATCATATCCACTTGAGATTCCTATTTTGTATTCACATCCAACAGATAAACTGAGAATCGTTATCACTGATACAACTGATGATGGAGCTGTAGCAAGAAAGCAGAAAGCTGAATTCTCAAGACAGGGGTTTGGGAACTTAGCTTTTGGGGCAGCGGGATCAAGAATGTTTAATCGAAGATATAATAATGCAAGGATAGGTGAAATTGAAATTTATGGATATAAAACAAAGAAAGATGATACTATATCCCATAGTCCCACAGAATTGGAATAACTGGATTCTATCATAAACTATCTCAATTGATTAACTAAAACAGTTCGTACTTCTTGAACCGGAGAATAATACTATGAGATATTTTGCATACGGTTCAAATCTAAATAAGAAACACATGAAATGGCGATGTAAGGATGCTAAAGATTTAGGTGTATATACGCTGGAAGGATATCAACTGACATTTCGATACTATGCTGATATTATACCCGTTGAAGGAAAGTCAGTTATAGGTGGATTGTGGGAAATTACGACAGAAGACGAAGAAAAACTTGATAGGTATGAAGGTTATCCAGATTTATATAAAAAAGAATATCAAGATGATATAATGTTCTATCGAATGAGAGACGGAACCAGAGAGTTAGAATTTCCAGCTCATGGTTATCTGGAAGGTATGCTTGTAGGCATGGAACATTTTGAATTATCTCCAATTGAGACATTAAACCAGAACCTTGGAAATCCACCTATTCAAAATAGATCAGTTAGAAAAGACCAGGTAGAGGTTTCAATCCAATTAATTGCTGAATCATTGGGTCTGGAACTGTAATTTCCTGTGATCTCGAAAAATCCTTATACAATGTCAGTACAAGAATCACTATAATATAGTCAGTTCGTCATCATCATCACTCTCAATAAGGACATTTTCCAGTTCAGATACAACAGATCCAAAAGCACTTGATTGTGGTGAATCGGGTTGTCCAGCAACAATCGGAACACCTAAATCTCCAGCTGTGCAGACTTCTGCATCAAGAGGTATATCCCCTAAGAATGCTACGCCAAGTCTCTCACTTGTCTTTTTCCCACCATCTGCTCTAAATATCTCTGTTTTCTCATTACAATGTGGACAAAGAAAATAGCTCATATTTTCAATCACACCAAGAATTGGCACGCCAAGTCTTTCAAACATTGCTACACCACGACGGACATCTGCCAAAGCAACATCTTGAGGCGTAGTAACGATGACTGCCCCTGTCAAAGGAAGTGCTTGGGTTAGGGTTAGTGCGACATCACCTGTTCCAGGGGGTAAATCAATTATGAGATAATCCAATTCACCCCACTCCACATCACTTAAAAATTGACGTAT
Source organism: Candidatus Poribacteria bacterium (assembly GCA_003635315.1). GTDB lineage: Bacteria > Poribacteria > WGA-4E > WGA-4E > WGA-3G > MSPOR6. The sequence goes on along the minus strand of PYJD01000041.1, from coordinate 66,845 downwards.
AGCACTATGTAACATAGGACCTCGCCAAATCATTGCCTGCTCTTCAGGTACCATAAACCCAATAGACATCAATCTAATATCATGTCTAATGAGCGGAATAAGTTTCCGTTCTGGACTGGTAACAGGTTTTTCTTGTATACCCATCATCGTCGGTATACTTGGACCGTATGCATCAGCATCCATCAACCCAACATTGAAACCATTTTGTGCCAGAGAAATCGCTAAATTTGTTGCAACAGTAGATTTACCAACTCCACCCTTTCCACTCGCAATAGCGATTTTATATTTAATATTAGGGAGTACAATATTTTGTTGGGGTTGTTGTTGTGACTGCACACCGGGCTGCGGGGTTTTACCACCAGAAATTTCTGATCCACTAATAACCTGTAGCTCAGGATGTGGTTTTGATGGTGTATTTTCCTGTTTTTTAGGATCTTCACCTTTCTTAAAAAACTTCAATTGGCTCTCCTAATTCAATTTTTTGTATATTATAATGACATGATTAGGTTGAAATTACCACTAATTATAAATAAACTTAGACTTCTACACTTTAGATATTATATGAAGAATGCAATAAATAGATAAAGGTTACATTTATATCATTAATCTTCATATTTTTGGTGATTATAGCAGGTTCATTTAGTTTTCAGTATTTTATCTTTATCTTTGATTAAGAACAGATATAATGTGTTTTTCACTATCTCTGCTATGTTTCACTTTAAACGACTATTATTTTCAGGTGAATTAGGAAGCCGTGTTGTTGTCAAAGTCCTTCCTTGACATGCCCGATAGAATTTGATAAACTTCTCAGTATTAACACTGGTCAATGAGATCTGATGTATCGATGTATTGTCCCTATCATTTTAATTGGATTCTTTATATGTACCATTCTATTTTTGGGTTGTGTATCCAATAAACAAGACGAACTATCTGTTTTTGCAGCCGTTAGTTTGAAGGATGCCTTAACTGAAATTGGTGCTGGTTTCACCGATAAGCACAAAGTAAAAATCTATTACAGTTTTGGTGCTTCAACAACCTTACAAAGACAAATTGAGAAAGGTGCATCTGTTGATATATACATTTCTGCAAGTTCCCATCAGATATACGAACTACAGCAAGAGGGGTTAATTGAAACGACTACCCGGCAGGACTTGCTTACAAATAAGCTCGTAGTTGTTTCACATAAGGATAGTATATTATTGATTAATAATTTGAATGATCTTACAGACCGAAAAATCACAAAAATTGCAATTGGACAACCTGGAATAGTTCCTGCAGGTACATATACAAAAGAGGCGTTCACTCAACAGAATTTATGGGATAAGATACACTCTAAGCTTATATTTGGAAATAATGTGCGATCAACACTTGCGTTTGTTGCATCAAGAAACGTAGATTTAGGGATAGTATATCAAACGGATGTTGTAATAAGTAATAACATAAAGGTTATACTTGACATACCACCCGAAACCCATTCTAAAATTAGATATCCTGCTGCTGTAATCAGGAATACAACACACAAACAATTGGCAGAAGTATTTATTTCATACTTAAGATCGAAAGATGCATCGGATATATTTGATCGTTACGGTTTTACCACTCTAACTTCTAAGTAGCTACCATAAACTCACATACGTATAAAGAATGCGGATTACATCTGTAGAAGTCGCGGCACTTACTTTATCAGTAAAGGTCGCACTGCTAAGTCTTATTATAATGTTACCTCCCGGACTATTTATTGGTTGGCTATTGGTAAGACGTGATTTTATTGGTAAGACATTGCTAAATACGATTGTCATGTCTCCCTTAGTACTTCCTCCAGTGGTGACTGGATATCTACTGTTAATACTACTAAGTAAACAAGGACTCATTGGAAGTATATTATATAGAACTCTAAAACTGGATATCGTATTTTCCCCTATAGCAGTGGTAATAGCAGTCTCCATCATATCTTTTCCACTATTAGTAAGAGGAATAATGACAGGTATTGCTTCAGTTCCCATGGAACTTGAAAATGCTGCTCGAACACTCGGATCGAATCCATTTAAAGTGTTTCTTACAATCACTCTTCCTTTAGCATATAAAGGTATTTTGGGTGGTGTAATTCTCGGATTTACAAAATCTCTTGGTGAGTTTGGGGCTACATATATGGTTGCTGGTAACATTCCAGGAAAAACACAGACTATTGCTCTATCAATTTTTGATGCTGTCCAATTAGGGAATGATATTGCTGTCTTTCGATTGGTTTTAATTTCCACAATAATTGCTTTCATTGCAATTTGGGTAACTGAACGTTATATTTATCACCACAATGATGTCTATTAATTTATAGAATTAATATTCTAATGAATTTACCTATCTCCTAAAGGAGAATTATGACACAACTAATTCTTATACTTGTCATTCTATTGATTATATTCATACTATTCAAAGTTATATCATCTCAACGAAAAACAAAGAACGGACGTTCTACAAAAGAAAGAAAGGATTCTGATGAAAATGTTAATGAGAATGACGATTTTGAGGATATTCTATTGACTGGCTTGGTGCTTGGTGATGTGTTGGATGATGATACTTCAGAAGAGGAAACGAGTGAAGAAATATATGATGATAGTTATGATAGTGACTTATTCTAAATGGAAATGATAAGACCCCATTTGAATTAGTGGGTATTGACAGATTCTCCTCAAATAATCTCAATAGTTTACCAACAAATAATGTCAAACAATACGAATTTAACCCTTCAATTCATAAAACAGTACAATGGTTTTTCATTCGAAATTGATTGTATTCTTAAAGAAAAAGTTACTGCATTCTTAGGTGCATCTGGAAGTGGTAAAACGACACTTCTAAATTGTATTAGTGGGATTCTAAGTCCCGACCAGGGAGAAATTGTATATCAAGACCGAAAACTTTATTCATCTAAACATAAAATTAATTTACCACCAGAAAAGAGAAGAATTGGGTATGTTTTTCAGGAAGGACACCTTTTCCCACATATAAATATAGCCGGAAACATTCGATATGGACAATCGCGAAGAAAACAAAAGCAGTATGCGGATGTTAGAGAAATTATCGATATACTTGAAATAGAAGATCTTCTAAAGCGATACCCCAAGCAGTTATCAGGGGGTCAACGTCAAAGGGTAGCAATAGCACGATCCATTGCTATGGAACCATCGCTCCTACTTATGGATGAACCCCTTGCTTCACTTGACTCAGGACTGAAAAACAGAATCATACCTTATTTGCATCATATAAAAGAAAGGTTTGAGATACAAATCTTGTATGTCACGCATACGATATCAGAAGCAATGGCACTTGCTGATGAAGCATATATTTTATCTGATGGAAAAATAACAGCACATGGAGATCCCCATCAACTGCTTACTTCTCCATCTGCAATGCCAATTGCAAATATGACAGGTGTGGAAAATGTCTTCACATTACCTGTGTCGAAAGTTGATAAAGAGAAAGGAATAACTGAATTAGAAATTGGTAAACAAACTCTTATAATACCTTATATTGATAGGAATACAGGGGATTCTATTCCAATTGGAATTCGTGCTGAAGATATTATAATTTCACTTGAACCCAATCTACCGATAAGTGCACGTAATTCATTAAAAGGGTGTATAGACAAAATAGAGAAAATTGGCGATAAGACAATATTGTCTATTATTGTAGAAGGTTTTCATCTATCAGTAAAAATTACACATAGTGCAAAAGAACAACTAAATTTATCTCAAAACACCGATGTATATTGTGTTATCAAAGCAAACGCAGTGAATCTACTCCTGCAGGATTCTTTAGACTTGTCTGTATCTGCTCCCACAGATCATCAACCTGATCCTTAAGTTCAGTTAGATTTCCTTCATTCTCTATCACAATATCAGCATATTTAAGTTTTTCTGACACAGGCATTTGTGAATCAATCCTGGCTTGTGCTTCTTCTCGATTAAAAGGTTTATCTAATAAATGACTTCTCCCAATGATTCTCTCTAATTGTATTTCCTGTGAAGCATATACAACGATAATTAGATCAACAGAATCGTATGCACCAGCTTCAATCAGTAGTGGTGCATCCAATAAAACCACGCATTCTGGATTATTAGAAACCAGTTTTCTTGCTTCTGTACGTGATCTTTCAATTATTATTGGATGAAGTATGTTATTTAATTTCTTACGTGCTTTATCATCCTTAAAAACAATGGATCCCAATTTCTCTCTACTAACATCTCCAGACTCCTCAAGAATTTCAAACCCAAAGGTATCAGTAAGCTGATCTAAAACAGGACTATCAGCTAATAAAAGTTGATGTCCAATCTCATCAGCATTGATAGGTATTGCTCCTTTCTTGGCAAGTAATTTTGAGACAGTTGTCTTGCCACAAGCAATTCCACCAGTGATTCCTATAATGATACCATTTTCTTTATCGTATTTGGATTTCATACAATTGAGTATACTTCATAAGTTTGAATATATCAATTCAATAATAATTGTAATGGTGTTAGAGTGTCAAATGATATGTTTCAGTGGAATAATGATATTAACAATCTGACATTATATATATTGAAATGAATCTACAAAAACCCAATCTATTCTTGACAGGATGCTCCTTATCTGCTACGATTGTATCTAAGTAGTAGTACACACAAAAGGAGTACAGGAGTGATAACAGAACCCATTAGAGTTGGAATCATAGGAGCAGGTAGAAACACTAAATCGCGCCACATACCCGGTTTACAAGCAATTGATGGTGTGGAAATTATTGGAGTATGCAATAGGAGTAAAGAATCATCCCAAGCAGTTGCTGATGAGTTTGGTATTCCAAAAACATATAATAATTGGCAGGATGCCATAAAAGATGACGAGACAAATGCAATTGTGATTGGCACATGGCCATATATGCATTGTCGGACAACAGTTGCTGCCTTAATGGCAAACAAACATGTTATGTGTGAAGCACGAATGGCAATGAATGCTCGCGAGGCGCACATAATGCGAATGATGTCCCGACAGAAACCTGAACTTATCGCACAGATTGTACCATCACCCATGACGCTCCGTGTAGATAATACTATTAAACGGCTTTTAGTTGAAGGATATGTTGGCGACTTACTCGCAATTGAAGTTCGCGCTGGTGGTAGTTTTCTGGATAGAGAATCACCCATTCAATGGCGGCAAGATTTCGATCTAAGTGGCATGAATATAATGAGTATGGGTATTTGGTATGAAGCATTGATGCGATGGATTGGTGAAGCCACAAAGATTATGGCAATGGGGAATACCTTTGTAAAAAATCGGATGGATACAGATGGTAACATAAAATCGGTGAGAATACCTGAACATATAGACGTTGTTGGAGAACTCACTTGCGGCGCTCAATTACACATGCAAGTATCCTCTGTTACAGGATTAGCAGGACAACCTGAGGCAATAATTTTCGGAAGTGATGGGACATTACGATTCTCAGAAAACAAACTCTTTGGTGGACAAAAAACTGATAACAGCTTAATGGAAATTGATATTCCAACTGAAGAAGAGGGTGCATGGAGAGTTGAAGAAGAATTTATAAACGCTATACGAGGGGAAGAGGTAATTACACACACCGATTTTGACACTGGCGTAAAATATATGGAATTTACTGAAGCCGTAACTCGCAGTATGATGTCAGGAACAACGATTTCATTACCACTACAAATATAAAATAAATTAATAGAGTAAGAAAAGAAATACTAAGGATTCTATGAAGGAGAAAAATTGACATTAGAAACTCTGTTTGAACTTTGTAAAGATTTGGAGTTGCGACAAGCGAAATTATACGCATCACTTTCGCTATTATTGGGTGATGTTGATGAACGGATTGCGCGATTTTGGGAGAAAATGAGTACTGAGGAATGGCAACACTATATACTTGTTGATTTTGGTCGTGCATTATGTGTAGAGACTTTTGGACTTAATACGGATATTTTTTCTGATGACCCGATTGGAAACACAGATTTACCACCCTTTCCAAATGTGTCTATCCAAGAAATAACGAATGCGTTACAGTCCCATGAGAATAAGGTTAATAGTGGTAGAATATCTTTAGATGAAGGTTTTGAAATAGCAATAGCAATTGAGGGAAGTGAAGCAGATACAATCTATATGTATCTATTGTCCATCATCAGACAAGCGATACGTGAAAGTAATCAACCTTATCTGTTAGCAAGGATTACACAAATTGAGAAGGAAATGGTTTCGCATGTGGATGGTCTTATCAAAGCGACCCAACAGTTTTCAAAAGACACCGCACTAATAAGAAAAGCACATCGATTAAGGGAAGAACATATTTAGGTAGTTTGGATTTTAGGTGTGTTGTGCATTACACAATAAATTTGTTTCTTGTGAACATGCAACATTTTCAAGCTGAATAGTGGTGTGGTGTATCCCAAAACGTTGTATCAATTCTGTATTGATCTGTTTTAGAATTTGATCGTATGGTAGAATTGTGTTTTCATTTATGACCACATGTGCACTGAGGGCACTATAGTTTGAGCACAATGACCATACATGCAAATCATGGACATCCTTAACTGGTTCCAAATTGCATAGATATTTTGCTACAGTATCGGCATCTGCGTTTCGAGGAGAATTCTCAAGAAGAATATATACTGCTTCCTTTGTTACATTTATAGCACTAAACAGTATTATTCCCCCAATTAGTATACTCAATAATGCATCAATAGGTGTCCAATTGGTAAAAAGTATTATGACACCTCCGATGACAACAGCGACAGAGGACAGTGTATCTCCAATAACATGGAGTACTGCACTTCGTACATTTAGGTTTCCATGACTTTCACCGTGTAATTGCCAAAGAATAACCAAATTTGCGATAAAACCAAAACAAGCAACGATGAACATTCCGGTTACTTTTATCTCATGTGGAGAAGTATATCTATGATATGCTTCATAAAAAATCCAGATAGAAATACCTATGAGGGTGACACCATTTAAAAATGCTGCAAATACCTCTGTTCTATGGTAACCGTATGTTCGGATTGAAGTTGCAGGACGGGTAGATAGATATATAGCAAACCAGCTAATTAGCAATGAGATGACATCAGACATCATATGTGCAGCATCGCTCAATAGGGCAAGACTTCCGGACCATATACCTCCTATTAGCTCTCCTAAAAACACACAGAATGTAACAAGGATCGCTATCTTGAATTTCTTTTGAAGATGATGTTGATGGGAGTGTTCTTCACCGTGATTATGGTGATGATGGTCCTGTTGAGTATGCAATTTTGAAACCTATATTACGAATGGGATGTAGAGAATCTATCCGTTATTTTGAGTCGCTCGAATCTTTCTTTGATTCACTACTGTTATCAGTTTTCTTTTCTTTCTTATCCTTTTTCTCACTTTTATCGGATGAAGTATTCGTATCCTTTTTTTCAGATTCTTTATATCCATCACTACGATAATCAGTGATATAAAAACCAGATCCCTTGAAGATTAAACCTGCCCCTGCACCAATCAGTCTTTTGACTTTTCCATTACATTCTGGACATTCTTCTATTGGATCTTCCGTGATGCCTTGAAACTTCTCAAATTCTGTTTCACATTCAAGGCATCTATAATCATATGTTGGCATATAGATGTTTCCTCCATTTATTCATTGATAAAAAGGTATTGATTTGATAAATTTTAATTAGTCAATTCCAAATTGTCAAGACAAAATTGACCCTTTTGATTGAGATATAAGACTTGTGGTAGAACAATTGCTACATTTCAATAGGATACAATAGAAACCCAAGCATTTCCATGGCAATACCATTTGATAGTGATAATTTTCCAATAGGCAAAGCCCCAATTGCAATGTTGATTCTGTTTGTAATCTCTTCAATATTGCTTGTCATATCTATAGAGAAGAAAGATGAGAGTTTGGAGTTCTGGATTTATGCAAATACGCATTATGACGAATATCAAGCAAGACTTCCATTATTTAATCAACTATATCCGGAAGTAAATGTACATCTGGTTAATTTTGGTGGTACGATGCATGATAAACTACTCACCGCTTTACTCTCTAATTTTGGTGCGCCAGATATTGTTGAAGTAGAAATAAACTCTATTGGTCGTTTTTTGAAAGGGGCAATAGATGAAATTGGGTTTATAGATCTTCGTCCATTACTGGAAAGTAAGGGTCGGATAGATGATTTATTTCCAAATCGTTTTACACCTTGGTCCTATAGTGGTAAAATTTACGGAATCCCACACGACTTACATCCTGTAGTTCTCTTATATAGAGATGACCTGTTTAAAGCGGTAGGAGTTGATCTCACAAAAGTAAATACTTGGGATGAATTTATTATTTCTGCCAAAAAGGCAACTCGTGATACCGATGGAGACGGTAACATTGACCAATATGCAATCGTTCTGGATAACAAGACAGAGAGCGATTACTTCAACTTTTTACTGCAAAGGGGAGGTGGTTTTTTTGATGAAAATGGAAATGTAATTATAGATAGTGAACTTGCTATTGAAACTTTAACCTTTTATAATTCACTCTTTAATGAACATAAAATTGCTACACCTGTTTACGGAACGTGGCATGGACATCCAAGTAATTTTGCTGCGATGCAGGATGATAAGATCCTATCTATTTTGGCACCAGATTGGTATGTTGGTATACTAAAAAGTCAAGTGCCTCAGATGGCTGGGAAGTGGAAAGCGATACCAATGCCGGCTTGGGAAGACGGAGGACGACGTACAACGACCCGAGGCGGAACAATGATTGGTATAACAAAACAGTGCAAGAATCCTGATCTTGCTTGGGAATTAATTGAATTTACATATTTCAACAGAGAGGGATTGGCAAATAGATTTGAAACTACGATGATTATACCACCGATAAAATCTGCATTCGATGTCCCGGTTTTTCATGAACCTGAAGAGTACTTAGGTGGGCAGAAAATTGGGGAATTGTTTATTGATCTCGTACCTGATATTCCACCACGTTATCAGAATCCATATTGGTCGGAAGCTTCAGATTTATTGAATGATGCTATCTTTAAAGTGGTAACGGAAAATGAGCATCCAAGAAAGGCATTGACAGAACTTGCTACAACAGTTAGGAAAATAATCTCAAAAGACCATACGAGATGGGGAACAGAATAAAAATACTTTCAAAATTACAATTTCAACTCACTTATGTCAAACAATAAAACCTTTCAGAAGAATATTTGGAACCACCAGCAGAAAATTGCTCCCTATCTGTTTATTGCTCCATTCTATATACTATTTATTGTATTTATGGGGTATCCACTACTCTCATCTCTAATTTTGAGTTTCTATGAGATGCGTGGATTTCAAAGTAAAATATATGTTGGTTTAAGCAACTTTATAGATCTATTTAGTGATCCTATTTTTTGGAAATCAGTCTGGAATACCACATATTTTGCATTGGGTACATTAACTCTCCAACTACCAATTGCCTTATTACTTGCCCTCATCTTAAATTCAAAACATGTCAAAGGTAAGAACTTATTACGTTTGGCATTTTTTACACCCGTACTTGTGGCAGGTGTATTTGTTGCAATCATCTTTAATCTTATCTATGATCAACGGGCAGGTATAATCAACAATGAATATATACTTCTTGGTAAAGAGATAGGATGGTTAAATGAAGCTAAATATGTAATGCCAGCTGTGATACTTACAGGTGTATGGCAATGGGCAGGATTTAACATGATCTATTTTATTGCGGGACTTCAAGGAATACGTCAGGATTTGTATGAAGCTGCCGCTGTTGATGGTGCAAATTGGTGGCAAGCCTTTCTTCATGTCACTCTTCCTTCATTACGTCCAGTAATTGCCTTCGTCGTCGTTGTTTCAATGATAGGATCATTTCAACTTTTTGATCTACCATTTATTCTAACAAATGGTGGTGAACCTGCAGATGCAGGATCTACAATTGTAATGTATTTATATAAGAATGGATTTCAATTTATGCGACTTGGATATGCTGCAACGATAGGTTGGGTGCTTTTTATAATTATTGCAATCATCTCAATCGCACAATTAAAATTACTCGGTATTTTTCGTGAGGAATAGAAAGGATAGTCAGTGCAAATATTACCAGCAATAGATTTACGTGGAGGAAAATGTGTCAATCTTATCCAAGGTATTGCGGAACAAGAAACAGTTTTCTCACATAATCCAGTTGATATGGCAATGAGATGGGAATCGGAAGGAGCAGAATATCTACATCTCGTAGATCTTGATGGTGCATTCAAAGGCGAATCAACAAACTTAAAGATTGTTGGGGAGATTGTCTCTAAACTAACAATACCAACCCAACTTGGTGGTGGTATTAGATCTATGGAACAGATCAAGATTGTATTGGATTTAGGTGTAGATAGAGCAATTTTGGGTACAGCAGCTTTAAAACAACCTGAACTTGTTACAAAAGCCTGCAGTATATATCATGAAAGAATTGCAGTGGGTATTGACGCAAGAGATGGAATGGTTGCTACAGATGGTTGGTTAGAAGTTTCTGAACAGTCTGCTATACATTTTGCTAAAGAACTATCTGTAGTTCAGACATTGGTATATACAGACATAAAAAGTGATGGGATGTTGAAAGGTCCGAATGTAGATGCAACCGCAGAAATAGTAGATGCTGCATCTGCACATGTCATTGCATCTGGAGGTGTCACATCCCTTTCAGATTTAGAAGCTTTGAAAGATATTGGTGCATCAGGTGCTATTATTGGACGGGCTCTATATACTGGAGACCTATTACTCTCTGATGCAATAAAGACTGCGAGTTGAAATACAACAAAAAGCCACTTATACAGTTTCTGTAACTATACCTAAACCGATTCTTATATCCATCTTTTTAATTTCGAAGGTTGTTCCAACTTCCATTACAAGCGGAAGATCAAGTGAAACAGAAATATCAGAATTTGAACCTGGAGATATAATTGATAAACCTGGTGGAAGCTGGACTCGTGCATGTATATCTATTCCCCATAGATGAATTTCAAGCTTATCATTTTCAACAATTGGGATATGGGTTCCACTCTCATCTTGGTTTAATAGATAAACGATTGCAGTAAATTCTGTATGAGCTTTTATTGTCTTAGGAGAACAAACCACCTGACCAACAGATAACCAGTCCGGTTCAGATTCAACTGTAATTTCATGGTCTTTAATATTTAAACATTTAGTTTTTATCCTATCACCTTTACCAACAATATCAATGGACTGTCCTACAGAAAGATGTCCTTGTATTAATTCCCCAGAAAATGTCACAGTCTCTTTATTCTCTTCTACAATTTTGTGAATAGGGAACATAAGGTGAAGTTCTGATTTATTGATTGGATTCGGCATAATACTATTCAAGGCAGAAATAGTATCAACAATAGGTTTCCATTGGTCTGATCCTAAATTTATGGTTTTATAATTTATAGCATTATGTGCATCACCTACTAATATTGGTGTGTTATTTTCATTCCATCCACATTCAGTGAGTATTTCTGTCATTTCCTGTTTGCAGATGTTGACCAACTCATTGTCATCGGTGTTGTGTATATTTAAGAATGACACAATATTGGACACTTTAACACTATTGGCAATACGAATGAGTTCTTCAGATTCTTGAGTTACACCGTAATCTGCATCGACTACCCATATCGCGCCTTGAATATCCAGGGCACCACTGACCAATAATTTTACAATATCCTGATGTGTTTCACAATCAATCTGGGTATAGTGTTTTCCACTTGTTTCATAGTCAATAGACCGATATGTAAATCCAACTCCTTCACATATCGGGTGGTGATTTGGCAACTGATTAAATAATTCATTACTGGAATCTGAATGTATTGTTCCAATTTTCTCTATGACTCTTTCCATGACAGTTGTTAATGTAGTCTTACCATGTCCATCAGCACCAAGCATACAAATTGGTAGCGACAGATGAGAGGATGTCTTTTTCTTATTCATTTTTACACCGATAGAATTGTTAAAGGAGGATGGATTAGGAATTAAGTGTATGTTTATTATAGCAAAAGTATAGTGAATATGCAATAATGTAAGGTAGAATCTGGGTGACAAATTAGAGAGTAATTTCCTTAAGTACTTACTAAAAATGGATCATTATGACACAAAATAAAATATACACCCGTGCTGAACTATCATTGCAATTAAAAGACCTTAGAAAACAGGGTCGTGTAGTGGTAACAACAAATGGTTGTTTTGATGTATTACACTTAGGGCATTTACGTTATCTTCAAGCTGCGAGGAAGTTGGGGGATCATCTTGTAGTCGCAGTTAACAGTGATGATTCTGTTAGAAAGCTCAAAGGAGAAAATCGTCCACTTGTACCTGAGGACGAACGAGCAGAGATGTTATCGGGATTAGAATGTATTGATTATGTTGTGATTTTTCCAGAATTAACACCCATTGAATTACTCTCCGAATTAAAGCCTAATATCCATGTGAAAGGTGGAGACTATAAGTTAGAGCAGCTTGTCGAGAGAGAAATTGTTGAAAAAAATGGTGGTAGGGTAGTTGTAGGTATAAATGTTCCAGGTAAATCTACTACTAACTTGATTGAAGTAATATGTGAACAATATGGAACATCTTGATATATAGTGTTGGTTATATAGGAAAATAGAGGACAAATGAAGATAAACAATACACTGAAGATACATAATCTGAAGACGAAAATAGACAGGTTTTTTGAGTATTCAGGAGAGAAAATCTTGTCGATTGAGGACACATGGTTACCAGAGAATGGTACACCTGTTTTTACAGTTGCTGGCACATACACAACCAGAGGATGGACAGAATGGACACAAGGATTTCAATTCGGTTCTGCTATTCTTCAATATGATGCAACTGGGGATGACCAATTCTTAGAAATTGGTAGACGAAATACGATAGAAAAAATGTATCCCCATGTTACTCATATTGGCGTACATGATCACGGTTTTAACAACGTCTCTACCTATGGAAATCTTCGTCGACTTATGCGTGAAGGTGTAATGCCCATGAACGAAAATGAAATGCACTTTTATGAAATTGCCCTTAAATCTTCAGCTGCAGTACAAGCAAGTCGATGGACTCAGATCAAGGATGGATCAGGTTATATTGCTTCTTTTAATGGTCCACATTCTCTATTTTCCGATACCATTCGGTCTTTACGCGTATTAGCTGTTGGTCATACACTTGGTGCTGTTCTTATGGGTGAAGGTGATGTGGCAATTAACTTATTGGAACGGTTAATTCAACATTCTCAAACAACAGCACAGTATAATGTTTACTACGGTGAAGGTCGTGATGCATTCGATATACCGGGTCGTGTGGTTCACGAATCTATCTTCAATACAAATGACGGAAATTACCGTTGTCCAAGTACACAACAAGGTTATTCTCCATTTTCTACCTGGACACGCGGTTTAGCCTGGATAATTACAGGTTATGCAGAACAACTTGAATTCTTTGATACATTATCTGATGATGACCTTGAGAGCTTTGGTGGGAAGGCTGAAGTGACATCCCATATGAAGAAAGCCATAGAAGCAACAGCAGATTTCTTTATTGAGAACACAGCACAGGATGGTATCCCATACTGGGATACGGGTGCTCCCGGTTTGGTGGAATTAGGGAATTACCTATCAAAGCCGTCTGATCCATACAATGATTATGAACCCGTCGATAGTTCTGCTGCAGCAATTGCGGCACAAGGGTTAATTCGATATGGTAACTTCCTTACAAAACATCAGGAAAATGAATCTGGAACCAAATATTACCAAGCTGGTTTAACAGTTGCAAACACTCTTTTTGATGAACCCTATTTGTCAACTTCAGATTCGCACCAAGGTTTACTTCTCCATTCAGTATATCACAGACCTAACGGATGGGATTATGTTCCAGAGGACAGAAATATACCTTGTGGAGAAGCATCTATGTGGGGTGATTATCATGCAAGAGAATTGGCTGTATTGTTGCTCCGCGAGATAGAGGGCAAACCTTATTTGACATTTTTCTCTTAGAATATTCCTGATAAGGATTTATACTCAATCATCAACGTTTTCAACATTTCCAGATTCCAAGGATTTATTCGCAGCAAGTGTGACAGTAAGTGTCTTATATGCATCAGCATAAGAAGATCGAACTATACGCTGATCGTTTGTTTCAACAGCCTTGATGAATTGCTCAACTTGACGATAATATCCTGCTTCTTCACCATTGTAGTCGACCCCTTCACCTCTAATTTGCCCACGTAAACCTAAATCATGGGTCAGTTTAAGATATATGTCATCTCCTATCAACTCGGTAGCAAAATGATCGTGTGCTCGTGCAGCACATGTGCTTGTAATACTCCCTACAGCACCACTACTAAATTTAAGGTTACAAACGGTACATTCCTCGAAATCTGCAATATCTTCTGAAACATTCTTAATCCCAAAAGCCTGTACACTGTCTACATCTCCAAGGAAGTATCGTATTAGGTCAAAGACATGGGTAGTCTGTTCTACCATCTGACCAAGAGAGATATCAAACTTGCCCCACCAAGGATGACTTGCACCCATTCTACAGAGAAATCTACCTATTCCCATGGTAAGTGGTGTATCACCAATTAATTCCTTTGTCATATCGGTAATATCGCTATATCTTGCCATATAACCGACCTGATTGATTACGCCAGATTCGGCAATAGCCTGACTTGTAGACCTACCAATCTCATGATTTGGTGCAATAGGTTTTGCCACAAAAACTGCAGCACTTGATTTTGCTGAATCTGCCACCTGTGTAGTATGTGCTCCAGGAGGAATACATATAAAAACGACATCCAGTTTCTCTTTATCCAACATCTCATGGTGATCTGTATAGGATGTTGCATTTTCATCTGATGCAATAGAATTTGCTCTATCAGAATTTATATCGCATACAGCTGAAATAGGTTTATTTAATCTTCTTAAACTTCCCCGATAATTACCTGCTATTCCTCCCACACCAATAAATCCAATCTTCATATTTTCTCCTTAATTTACTCTGATTGACAGTCAATTTATATGATATGCAAATATTATATACATATTCTCGTAAGATTGTGTATTATTTTACAGTTAGATCGAAAATATGCTATTCTGTGCAGTCTTATTCATGATATATGCAATTAAAAACTGATAGTATCTCAAGATTTACCATCCTATCATTCTGTTGTATAATAAATGTAACCTTTTTGATTTAAATTGCATCTATCTAAGTATAATTACTCTCATAATGAATAACAACATATACAATTTTAGGAGTACACAGTGATAAATAACACCAGAATACAAAAAGCTCAAGATAGAATGAAACAACAAGGAATTGATGCTTACCTTATATTAACACATGATGACTATATCTATTTCTTCTGTGAGGATAGATACCAACCTCGGGCGGTTATTCCCGCACAAGGAATGCCGATAATAGTTACATTTTCAGGTGAGGAGGAAGAGGTTAAAGCGTCATTAGGTGTAGAAGATGTTCGTATATTTGGTTCAGTTGGACAACAAATAAAAGATGTAGTACAAATTATGCGGGGAATGATTGGAGATAAAGAAAAGCTTAAAATTGGGGTTCAAATGTGGTTTGGCACACCTGCCTTTTTACTCAATATGTTTAAAAGAGCAAATCCAATAGTTGAAGTCGTTGATATTGCACCAGTGATGGATGAACTGAGAATGATAAAGGATGAATCTGAGGTTAATTTGATACAACGTGCAGCAGATATAGCTGCTATAGGTATGAAAACTGCAGTGAAGACGTTAAAAGCTGGAATTACAGAAAATGAAGTTGCTGCAGAAGTAGAATATTCAATGAGGAAGGCTGGAGGACATGGAGTAGCTACCCCAGTTTATGTTAATTCAGGGATTCGTTCTGGATGGTTGCATGGAACTGCATCAGATAAGATTATTGAAGATGGGGATCTCGTTGTGTTGGATTTAGTTCCACGCTATCAAGGATATTGTGCGAACTTATGTAGAACTTTCGTAATTGGGAAGCTAAATAACAAACAAATGGATATGTATGATACATATAAAAGAGCACAATCAGCTGCTATAGATGCCTTGAAACCGGGTGTAAAAGTCCGTGATTTAGATGCTACTGCTAAAAGCATCTATACTGAAAATGGTTACGATGAGTACTATGTTGCTGGAATAGGGCATAGTATAGGTCTAAGCTTTGAAGAGACACCTGCACCTACAATACATCCTGGAGATTCAGGTATTACAATATGTGATAGCATGGTAATGACTGTTGGACATCCTGTTCTTTCAGTACCAGGTACAGGAGGAGTAAGATTAGAAGATACATTCTATGTTACATCTAAGGAGACGATACCATTGACTAAATTCCCGTCAGAATTGGAGTTAAATGCCTATACCTTTTCTTAATTGGACTAATGAGACTGGAATTATTCTCATTTAATCATCCGCTGGGACTGGTGTTCCTATCATATCTTCGTGTTCAACAGTTCTATATTGTTCCTGTTTACTTCTACTAAATAGAAGCTTTATATCTGATGTAATCGCATACAGAGAAGGCATAACAAAGAGTGTCATAACGGTTGCAAAAGCTAAACCAAAGATAATGGTATTTGCCATTGGCATCCATATAGGTGACTTTCCACCTAATCCACTCGCCATAGGTATTAACCCTATAATTGTTGTCATTGAAGTAAGCATAATTGGACGTAATCTAAGACTACTCCCTTTGAATATAGCATACCATCTATTGTAACCACGTTCACAAAATTTATTAATAAAATCTATTAATACAATTGAGTCATTCACCACAATCCCCGCAAGTGCAACGATACCAAACATCGCAACTAAACTCAAAGTAGCATTTGAAAAGAGAAGTCCAAACATCGCTCCTATCATTCCAAAGGGAACTGCTAATAGAATTATGATAGGTTGTAAGAATGATTTGAATTGTGCCCCTAATATCATATATATGACAAAAACACCCACAACAAAGAGTTTCCATAGCTCTCCGAATGACTGTTGTATATCATCAAATAAACCTCGAAAATCAAGTCTATATCCTGGAAACAAAGTTTCTATATCTCCAAATGCAGAAATTAACGCTTGATTTACTTTAAATGGCGTTGTAATAGATCTATCTACAGAAGCAAAAACAGTAATTGCTCTTTCACCTTCAAATCTCTTGATATCAGCATATCCCTTTTCCTCAACTATATTTGCAACCTCTTTTAAAGGAATTATTGTACCGATTGGGGTTGTTAATAATAGATCTCGGAGTTCATTAACAGACTGTAAACGATTTTCAGGATACCTAACAATTACATCAATTTCTTCATCAGCTTCTCGATAAGTGGTAGCAATTGCACCTTCGATTGCAGTACGTACCGTCTGTGCCACCTGTAAAGTTGACATACCATGTTGTGCAGCTTTTTCTGGTTTTAGATATATACGTAATTCTGATTTCCCGATTCTGAAGTCATCTCGGATATCTTCTACACCATCAATATCATTTAGTGTGGACTTTAACCTATCCACAATTTCAATTAGTTGATTGAAACGTGGACCTTTAACTTTTACTTCAACATCTTGTCCTTGTGGTGGTCCACCTTGTATTTTTTCAAAATTCAGTTTTTCTATACCACTAATGTTCACAGTGGCATTTCTTATGGAAGCGATGATTTCATCTGTGGTACGAATTCTTTGATTTTTTGGAACTAATTCAATAATGAGTTCCCCAAAATTAGAACCGTAAGTAATCCCCTCCATTAATCCACCAGTTGGTGTATGAATTCCTATATTGCTTACTACAGCTGCCACCTCTTCTTTTGGTAGTGTCTTTGCTGCATTTTCAAGTTGTGCAATGACATCTGTTGTTTCCTGAAGTCCATAATTAGTTGGCATTTCTGCTTTTACATAGAACTGTGGAAAATCTTCACCTGGGAATAGTTCTTTATCAAGTATAATAAACGCCCCGACACATGTTACTAAGCCAATCATCAATACAGTTGCCACAAAAACATAACGATGTCTAATTGTTCGTTTCAATATTTTTACATAAAAGCTTCGTATAATGTTAAACCATCTATTCGATCTGGATTGTTTATACTCCGGTCTACCCCATTCAGATACATGTGCGGGTAAAATAAAAAATACCTCAAAAAGCGAAGCAAGTAGTACAAGAATTGCCATTATAGGTACGATCCGCATAAACTGTCCAGAGACGCCTGACATGAACATGAGTGGACCAAATGCACCAATTGTTGTTAAACTGGCAGCCAAGACTGGCCAGCCAACTTCTTCTGCACCTTTTATAGCAGCTTCCTTAGGTGTAGCACCAGATTGAATATGTCTATATATATTTTCTATAACAACAATTGCATCATCAACAACAATTCCTACTACCAAAATGAGACCAAATAATGATACTCCACTTAATGTATATCCTGTAATAGACATAAACCAGAAGGTTGCCATAAATGCCACAGGTATTCCAAGTGCTGCAAACAATGCATTTCTCCATCCTATGAAAATAAAAAGCATGAATATAACAAGTACTAATCCGAAGGCAGCATTCGTTTCAAGAATACCAAGGCGTTCTTTAAGGATTACAGAATAATCATTAACAGGCGTTAAAACTGCCCCTTCAGGAAGGTTTTTATTATGTTCTGTTACTAATTCTCGAAGTTGTGCTACTAAAGATATTGTGTTTCCTTCCTTTTTCTTTTGAACGCTCAAACTGATAGAGGATCCTCCATCTATTCTGGATAAAGTTCTCGGTTTTTCGTACGTATCAGAGACAGTTGCTACATCGCTCAGTCGTAGAGGTGTACCAGATGGAAGAACAGAGAGGATCGTATCCCCAATATAATCTGGATTTGAGAATTCTCCCATTGTTCTAACCATAAATTCAGTGTTGGCAATTTCCATTGTACCAGCAGGGAGATTTAGATTTCTAAGTTGTAATGCTGAACTAACAGCAGCAATTGGTAGGTTATATGCTTTCAATTTATCTGGGTCAACTTCAATCCAAATTTCTCTTTCTCGAAGTCCTGCAATTTGTACATCAGCGACATTTTTTATTTCCAATATCTCATTCTTTAGATTCTCAGCGATATCCCGCATTTGAGACTCAGATATTGTTCCACCAACTACTATAGTTAACATGGGAAATCCAGAAGTAATATCCAACTCTTGCACTAAAGGATCATCTAAAATCTCATCGGGAAGGTTATTAACTTGTTCTACGGCTGTTCGTAGATTCTCCAATTCCTTATCGAATTCCCTATCAGTCATTTCTTCAAAATCCACTGAGATGATGGATCTACCTTCAGAAGATGTAGAAATCATGAGATTGATCTTATTGACATTTTCCTCTATGGAATCTTCTATAGGTGCACTAATGAGTTTTTCCACCTCTTCTGGTGAGGCACCAGGATACAGAGTAGTAATCAGCGCGCTTTGAAGGTCAATTTCAGGAGAGAGTTCTCTTGGCAGGTTTATCCATGCATACAACCCAAATATCATTATTAGTATCATCAGCATATTTGCTAAGACAGGGTTGTTCACAGATATCTTTGGAATGGACATTTATTTTATACTACTCCTTAATTTATTCTAATGATAGGGTTCTATAATATTTGATAATTGTTTTGTCATATAAAGAATAATACCGTATCACAACAATATGGATATTTGGTTAGAGTGGAATTCTTCCCAAATATCCATAATATACTAACATTCATTTAGTAAATATACAATTTGTATGTAAATAAAGATTCAATGAGAGAGACATCCTTCTTTAATCAATTGTTAATGGATTTTATGTTGCCCCAGGTGGTTGTTAATTTTGAGAGAGGATCAACAGCAAAAGGTTTAATACCATCCCCATCAATCGATAATTGATCAATCATGAAAGTTACAGTCTTTCCACCCCAATTATTCATAAATCCGATACCAACTTGCTCTACATTGAAACTATGATTCCACATTTTTCCACCGGCAAGCGTCCAATCATCTTTTTCATTTCTTCGAAAATAGCCAGAAAATGTATCATCTTCTTTGACTATTTTCAAATGAAGAGGAACATCAAAACCGGTCTGTGGATGTCCTTTGTCTTGCCAATTTCCCTCAACCATGCTTCCGATTAGCGTTTTCTGTGGTTGATTTGATTCTCCACCAAATAAGAAACATGCATAATTGAGATCACTATCACTATATAAGAAGATTCCGATCCAGGCATCAGCTGGTTTATCTGGTTCAGTTGTAAATATACCGCTAACAGTGATGTTTTTTGCAGCACTATTTGGAACATCACGTTCTATCATCGGTTTATCTGGTGTTGTATGTCCCCAATTTCCAGGATTGGTAATGTGTAGGAATCCATCCTTAACTTCGTACTTAGAAGCCTTGGCATTATGATCACGGAATTCCCATCCTTCTTCTAATTTATTTCCATCGAAATTATCTGTCCAAACATCTGCAGAGATATTAGATATGAGACCGATAATTGTGAGTCCAACGAGGATAAATACGAATCTATTCATAACGATACCTCCCATAGTTTGTATCATTATAACATGCATTCGTATTATGTTGCAAACCTGAACCATTGTATCCCCATTCTTTATATAATGAAATTGACTGAATATAAGACGGGTTAAGTATTTACATAATTGGCTATCAGTAACAGAAAAAGGACAGAATTCCAAAATTCTGTCCTTTTTTATAAAGAATGACATTAAGTTCAATTATCAGCTTTCAAATTAGCCCATGTTGTTGTTAATTTCTTCTTAGCATCAACTGCTGCGACACCACCTAATGCTTTATCTAATCCATTATCCATGATTGTCTGAAGATCCGCTTCAGTTAATATAGCCTTAAAGATTGCCACTTCATCTATAATTCCAACAAACAATGAACCCCCATTCCATGTTCCTATGGTAACTGGATCAGCATTACCTGCAGGGTTACCAGGACGTGTACTTGCCCCAGCATGTTTTCCATTCACAAAAACGTTAAGCTGATTGTTGTTTGCAGAATTATCATAAGTGGCTGCAAAATGAATCCATGTATCTGTGTCTGGCACACTTGCAGAAGCTCTGGGTTCCCATCCCCCTAAATGAACAAACGAAGACATTTTATTACCTTCTTGGGGAGGATCAATTCGTAAGAGATATTCACCATTTTTTGCAATTAGTTGTCGCCAAGTCGTAATATCTGTAGCATAAAACCATGCCATCATGGTGTGTTGTTCACCTAATTGTAAATCAGGTGTAGATTCAATTGAAACAGAATGAGCACCATCAAATTCCAATGCTTCTCCAAATTTCCCATCTTTCCATTTTGCACCGTTGATTTTACCATGGTTCTCTTTTCCAGATGAATCTACTGCATCATCACCTGCCCCTTCATCAAACAACCAAACGCCAGCAGCAGTATCTGGGTCTATTTTCGCTATACTAATTTGTGGTAAAATTAGAGCAATTGAAAAAACCATACCTAATATCAGACATATTATACGCATTTTCACTCCTTATTGGATGTAGAACGATAGTAACGATATGAATGTAAGTTTAATCTTATCCTCAATTGGACATTAGAATCCAATTCTGAGGATACATCAATTATAACATCTGAAATTTATATCATCAAATTAATTTACGGTGTATCTCATAAGTATGAGAGGACTTACGTAAAGTCCCATCCTTTCCTGAAGAATCGGAAGGGTGTATACCCCATAGGAATTCCGTAGGAACGGAATGTTTATAGAGAAAATGTCAATACAATCTTTGAGTTCCGTAGGTACGGAATGTTTATAGTAAGGGTGTATACCAAATAGGGAGTTCCGAAGGAACGGAATGTTTATAGCAAGGTATATACCAAATAGGGAGTCCCATAGGGACGATATGTTTATAGAAAACGTTACATAAACCTCTTGAGTCCCGACAAATGCCCGGGGAATGCCATTAAGGCATTCATACCGTTGATTCCGCGCATTTGGCGTTGATTTGGTAGGGACGAAATGTTTATAATTGGGTTGTGGTACGAAACCTAACCTGAAACCCGTTTACATATCGAATTGTTGGGTTTCACATTCGGTTTAACCACGCAGCATTCCATACCCCCATGCTGCGTTGATTCCCTACGAACACATGTAATCATGGAAATTGACACCTATAGTTGGCAGTGCTGTGTTAGGAATATAGAATACTTGTATAGATTCTACGAAATTGATCCGTCTAAAGATTGACGTTATAATTTCTTAGTATTTTTAAAATAAATTGAAGAATTTTAAAATACAAACATCACATATACGAAAAGAGATTGACACAGGCGTAAATATACATTACAATAACATATAGAGAATAATTATTATACGCATACTAATACTTAATATTGGATAAATCATTATGATTAAAGAGAAAATACACATTTATACAAAGGTCAATGTCACACATCTTATTGGGAAATAAAGTGCTAAGAAATCCATCAAGAAAACTTTTTTATTCTTTTATTAGAAATTCGTAAAATGGCTGTAAACATATATGAACACTGACTTTATAGAGAATACGCTAAAATTGGGGTGACAGAAAAAAGTTACGATTTCGTAACTTTTTACATAAGAAGGAAACTTTCAAATGACTATCCAATACATTCATAATAATCTTAAAAACAACATAACTTATACCATTTCTGAGAAAAAAGCTGCATGGATGGTTTATGCGGATGTCATCTAATAGGATACACCTTAAAAAGTTATATAAAAATAATGAGACATTATTATTTTTCAAAAGCATTACAATTGTCTGAATCGGATAATATCCAAAAAGGAAGCTAAGACACAAAATCACACAATTCAAGAATTTTTACTATTCTAAAAAAAACACCGATGAACGCAGACTGTGACAGGGCGGAGAGCGGTTTTACCTATGTCACAGATTGTGTCAAAAAGTGTAACATTTTTAACAATATATACACAATATATAACATATGTGATAAATTGTAAACCTATAAAATTTGAAAAATCGTGATGTGAATTCTATTTAATTAGTTCCCATTACGAATGCTTCTTAAGAGTCACTTTGATAAGGGGCAGGAATGTCTTAATGATATTCATTCCAATGTTTCCACAATTTCTTAATTCTACTGATTCGTCATTGATTTTAGTGAAGTGATCCTTAAATTGCCTCCTATGGGTATAGGAACGAAACCTATAGGTGTTAACTTAAGGAATTTTCAAATGCAGAAAGTCTCCTCAGTCACTACGGAACTCAAGACCAATTTGAACAATAACGGAATAGATTAAATGTACCGAATATATTGAAAACTAAATATGCCTACCTCATAGTTAACATATTGGACATATAATCTGAAATGTGGTAATCTGAATATAATGGAATTATAGATATTTTGGGTAGAATAAGTGGAAAATAAGGAACGACTTCTTTCTGATCTCATCGAACTATTAGGATCACGAAATGTATTGACAGATGCCACCGCACTTTCTGTCTATGAATGTGATGCTGCACCTTCTTTTAAAGCTATGCCAGATGTTGTTGTCTTCGCTGATACAACACAACAGGTCTCTGACATAGTAAAAATAGCGAATAAATATAATACACCGTTCATTGCAAGAGGTGGTGGTACTGGATTAAGTGGAGGTATGCTTTCAGTCCAAGGTGGGATTATCATTGCATTGAATAGAATGGACCGTATTCTTGAGATTGATCTTGAGAATGAACGTGCTGTGATTGAACCAGGGGTTGTTAATTTGCTATTATCTCAAGCTGTTCAGGAACAAGGTTACCATTATGCTCCTGATCCCTCAAGTCAGAAAGCGTGCACTATTGGTGGTAACATAGCTGAAAATTCAGGTGGTCCTCATACCTTGAAGTATGGTGTAACTTCAGACCATATTCTTGGCATGGAGGTCGTAATGCCTGATGGTGAGATACTTGAGTTTGGTGGAGCAGTAGAGGAAGAAATTGGATACGATCTTCGGGGCGTATTCATTGGTTCAGAAGGTACATTTGGTATCGTAACCAAAGCAACTGTTCGATTAACCCGAAATCCGCAAGCCTATCAAACAGCTATGGCAGTGTTTGATAGTATGGATGATGCTTCTAATGCAGTATCAACTATAATTGGGGAAGGTATCATCCCTGCTGCACTTGAAATGATGGATACCTTGGTGATACAAGCATTAGAAGATGCTTTCAAATTCGGTTTTCCATTAGATGCAGAAGCGATTTTGATCGTTGAACTTGATGGAATTAAAGCTGGCATGCAGAATCAAACGGATAAGATTCTCAAGATTTTCAATGATTATAATGCAAGGGAAGTAAACTATGCGAAAGATGATGCAGAACGGCAGGAACTGTGGAAAGCAAGAAAAAGTGCTTTTGGTTCATTTGGAAGATTAGCACCAAACTATATTACTCAAGATGGGGTTGTACCACGAACCACACTTCCAAAGGTATTAAGACGTATTTCTGAGATTTCTGAAAAGTATCAAATCGCTATTGCCAATGTGTTTCATGCCGGTGATGGGAATATCCATCCAATTGTACTATTTGACGAACGTGATGCAGACCAATGTGAACGAGTGGAACATGTTAATAAAGAAATCTTGACTGTATGCGCTGAAGTAGGTGGTACAATCACCGGAGAACACGGGATTGGTGTAGAGAAAATGGATTATATGCCGCTGATCTTCAGTCCAGCAGATTTACAAGTAATGGCGAATGTTAAAGAGATATTTAATCCTACAGGACTTTGTAATCCTGGAAAGATATTTCCTACACCCGAATCGTACCAAAAGCTTGGTATGGAACCATATATTATTGATAATGTTTAATTTAGAGATATTAAGGTAAATATTTATGAAATATGATAAGACAAACCGTACTTTTGATTGTCAACCAACACTCACTGATTCTCAAGTACTGCAATATTGCCGTGATGGATTTCTTCAGCTAAAGGGGGTTGTTCCTGACGAGATTAACCAACGTACTTTTGATTATCTAAACGGTGATATACCGATAAATCCTTGTTATATCCCTAAAGGAATGACCCATGCTGATTTAGAAAGGATGCGGGATACACACGAACCCAGTACACTTCTACTTGAAGATTGGTATATTGAGCATGTACTTCTAAATAAGGAACTGGCTGGCACCTTACGTTCCTTGCTTGGTAATAATGTTGGTCTTCCCGTTTTAGTGAGCAATCATCGGGTAGAATGTCCCATGCCTGCTCAAGGATGGCATCACGATGCGGATCATGTATTTGGTCCTGAAACCAACTTCGTCGAAGTGTTCTATTTTCCTCAAGATACACCTATGGAATTAGGACCGACAGAGATATTGCCTGGATCGCATATTTCTCCAACAAGTCGTGATATTTCTGAGAAAGGTTTCTCAAGCGATGGTCCTGCTGGATCATTTGTCATTCACTCTCAGAGTATTCTACATCGACGTGGTGAATCTACTGCATCTGGATTACGACATATGTTGAAATACAGTTATTGGCGAACTGAACAACCACATCGTGATTGGGTACATGAACCTGATTTCGATTTTCAAACGGCAGAATATGGTGGACATGGCATTGCAAGATATGTTGCACATATGTTCTATTGGCTATGTGGGAAGGGTGATGAATTTCGATTAATCGGGGGTCAGGCTTGGCCCTGGTCGAGTGTCAACCAAATTGGACCCTCCTATGGGTTTGGACACTCTGAAGGTTATCTACCAAATTGGCGTAAAAATAATCCAGATGATTATGCTACTGGTTAAGAAAATATGAATATAAAGGATAATATTCTTAGGTGGGATAAACACAATCGGCATTTAATCAAAATATGAAAATTGCACTTCTCTCTTATAGTCACCATGGACGTAGCATGGCTAAAACAGCGGAATCACTCGGACACGAGATTATAGGGGTGATGGATGCTGAACACACTCCACGTGAACAATTAGCAAATGACTTTCAGTGTCCAGCCTATGATTCCGCAGCTGGATGTCTTGATGCTACAAAACCTGAAGTTGTTCTTGTGGCTGGCAAGCATACTGAAATGCCAGACCATATTCAAACCTGTGTTGATAGGCGTATTCCATATCTATTAGACAAACCGTTTGCTGATTCAGCTGAGAGTCTTAAACCTGTAGCAGAAGAATCTGAGAAACATAGTGTATTTAGTGCACTTGTCCTACCGAACAGAGCAAGTCGTATTGTCAATGCTGTCTCAGAGTTGATCGCAGCTGGAGATTTTGGTGAGCTTGTTCTGTATAATAGTAGATTGAATAATGGTCCACCTTCCAGATACGACCCTACCCCATCATACTGGCATAATGATCCGTCAATTTCTGGTGGTGGTTGTTGGGCAGTTGAGGCTGCTCACGGTATAGACACCTTCCTTCAATTTGTCGGGGATCAGAAAATTAGTGTTGTTGGCGGTGTCATGTCTAATTCAATGTATAGCAGGAGTGTTGAGGATAGTGGTATAGGTGTCTTAAGAACAGAAAATGGCACAACAGGAATAATTGAATCTGGATACACCTACCCCGCAGGTAGACGTGGTGGAGATCATTTCTTTAGGTTTATTGGAACGAAGGCATCGGTTTTTGAACAATATGGAAAAAATGGTGAACCCCTCATAGAAGTTCATACAACGGATGGTGTTGAATTTAGTGAAGATATCTCACATGGAGAAAGAATCCGAAGGATTATGAATATGGCATTCGATGCAATACAGAATGGAGATACATTTGTTCCCTCGGTAATAGATGCAGTGCGAATACTTGAAATACAAGATGCTGTTTATAGACATGCACGAAATAATGTAAACACTAACGGTCCTCATCCAATGGGTTAATTTATAGTGATCATTGAAAACAATAACACAAAATCCCTGTAGGAGCGATCCCCGAATCGCGATTGAACTCAGTGTATAACACAAAATCCCTGTAGGAGCGATCCCCGAATCGCGATTGAACTCAGTGTATAACACAAAATCCCTGTAGGAGCGATCTCCGAATCGCGATTGAACTCAGTGATAGTTGGGAATCGTCCAGAATCATGTTAACTGGCCTCCAACATTTCAAAATGTTCCATTAATTCAAAAGGACACTATAATCTGATTACAACGATATTTCATAGGAGTAGATATGGCGAAATCTGATAATGTATTACCAAAGGATTCTGTTTTAAAAGAACTATATAACCAAGCACATTTCACGGAGGGACCGACTGTCGCACATGATGGAAAGGTTTATTTCAGTGATATTACCTTCACACACCAAGCAGATATGCAAGCAGGACATATCATGGTATACGATCCATCTACAGATGAAACGTCTGTATTCCGATCTCCGAGTGGAATGTCCAACGGTATGAAGTTTGATGCACACGGAAGATTGGTTGTTGCTGAAGGTGCAGATTTTGGTGGACGACGTATCACACGAACCGATATGAACAGTGGAAAAAGTGATATTATTGCAGGGTTATATGAAGGGAGACCTTTCAATTCACCAAACGACTTGACTATAGACGAGAAAGGTAGAATATATTTTACGGATCCAAGGTATGTTGGACATGAACCTGTTGAACAACCTGTGATGGGAGTATATCGAATTGATACTGATGGATCAATTGAATTAGTCATAGCGGATTCTGGAAAACCAAATGGAATTGCTGTTTCACCAGACCAGAAAACACTATATGTTGGCAGTAATGATAGCGGTTCATTGAGAGAAATGCCAGATGATATACCAACATGTATGGGTAGAATGGCACTCCTCGCCTATGATTTATCAGCTGATGGATATGCAACATATCGTGAAACCCTTGTGGACTATGCACCTGAACACGGACCGGATGGATTTGAAGTTGATGTGGAAGGTAATTTGTATGTTGCTGTTCGTGACGCAACGCAATTTGGAATTGGAATATATGCTCCAGATGGAGAGGAATTAGGATTTATCAATACACCTGAATTACCAACGAATGTTGCCTTTGGACGGGGTGATGAAAGCAAGAAACTCTACATTACTGCAGGAGGAAGTCTCCTAAGAATACAGGTTGGAATAGAAGGATATCATCTTCCACAGAAATAATATCTTATAGTAGATTTTACGATCATCACCAGAGCAGTTTCAAACCGCTCAATAGGTGTCAACTTAAGGAACATTTAAATGCAGAAACCCTCCTCAGTCCCGCCAAATGCGCGTGTGGCATTTATCTGATATATAATGTCTCTCATGTAGCATAAACTTTCCAGTTTGTGCTACATTCCGCTTCATTTCTAACAATAGGTAATGAGATAAAAATTAATAGAAATGGTATAACTGCATGTGCTACGCATTGACGCACAATCTAACAGTATATGCTTCTCCACACCCATACTAACAGCATATCTTTATTGGCGAAGGTTTTGTTACTACTTGACAACGTTTAAATTAATACGTTAGAATGGATAATTATATGGTATGGAAATTATCGGCTTAAGAATTCCCGATGATGCTCTTGTTATTCGGGGCGGTAAAAACCATGCAAGCGACATTCAACGAGGAACTGGCACACATCCAAATGGAGTCACTGGTGAATCGGTAGAATGTGCAGAAGATGTTCCCGTTACGGAACTGGCAAAAAACATTCCTCACGGGCAAATTGGCAGGACAACCGTTGCAGAGGTCAGAAAAGCAGGTGGTGATGTGGTACGAACTTCTGGACGGAGTCCTTATCATGCCACATTAACAGGACTGACACCTGAGCAAGTTAGTAAACTACTTACACCAACAATTCCAAATCCTGGGAGAGAAAAAATATGAACAAAGTCAG
The DNA here is from genome assembly GCA_003635315.1 of Candidatus Poribacteria bacterium. Taxonomy (GTDB): domain Bacteria; phylum Poribacteria; class WGA-4E; order WGA-4E; family WGA-3G; genus MSPOR6. The sequence continues at coordinate 37,959 of PYJD01000041.1, read as the reverse complement.
AATTTTTGCAGACTTCCACAACGCAGATGTTGAAGGCAGGGTGCGGTTGAATTGCGCTGGTTCGAAGGCTGATCTCGAACAACACGGAATTATACTGCGAGATGGACAATCCCTTATCATCTATAGCGAAGAGTTGGAGGTAGAAGGTGTCGTTCACTATTCAGATGAAGAAAAGTTGTGGACAGCGGTGATTGATTGGAATGCCATTCGAGAAGTCCAACCTGTAGTCCCACAACCCGCAATTCAAGACATCCGTAAACCCGTAATTTAAGCCGTCACCCACAGACAAGCCATCATCCACATAATGAGAAAAAATGGACATACGGTGACTACATTACAGAAAATTGACGCCTATGGAAGTGTATATTTATTTCATTTTCACTATTAAATATTAGATATTGGGATGTAAATTGTGCCATTCTGTTGATTGTTCATAGGCAAATCCAACTTGACATAATAACGGTTCACTTAGATGTTTGCCTACAAATTGAATACTTAGAGGTAAGCCATCTTTTGTCATCCCACATGGTACAGAAAGCGTTGGTGCACCATTGTAATCAAAAGGAGCGGTGAATCGTTGGAATCTTGCGGGTCTTGTTTCTTTTGGTCCATAAAGTAATTCAGGCGTGACAGGATGAGGTGGGGCAGACATAGATGGACATACTAACACATCAATATCCTTAAAGATCCTCTTAAGGTGTCCTGAACATTCATTTCGTAGGTTATTTGCTTCAGCATATTGTGCTCCAGTAATTCCAGCTCCCATATCAAGCCAACCTTGAAACCAAGGACCGTATTCATCACGTCTTGATGGGTATGTATCCTTATGTGCTAAGACAGCTTCTGCAGTACAGATCGTTGGCCATGCAAGGACATATTCGTCCATACATGGTAGTTCCACATCTACGATTTCTGCTCCTAAGTTTTCTAAGATATTCACTCCTAAACATACAGCTTCAGATAGTTCATCATCAACATCTTTAGATGTATAGAGTTTATCAAATCCAATTCGGATCCCCTTAATTTCATTTTCAATGCCATCAAGCATATTTGGTACAGGATTGGGTAATGAAGTAGGGTCTTTTTCATCATAACCAGAAATCGTCTGTAATAAAATAGCAGCATCAGATACACCTCGTGTCATTGGACCGACATGATCCATAGATTCAGCAAGTGCAAAAACACCATATCGACTGACTCTACCCCAGGTAGGTTTAATACCCACGATTCCACAAGCAGCTGAGGGAAATCTAATGGATCCACCTGTATCACTTCCTATAGAAACTGTACATAACCCAGCAGATGTTGCAACACCAGACCCACTTGATGATGATCCTGTCCATCTGTCTGGATTCCAAGGACTGATTGGGATGTCGAATTCAGGATGATATCCACCCATTGCACCCTCAGTTAGATTCAATTTACCGAGTATTACTGCCCCAGCAGATTCCAACTGATCCACAACAGTACTATTGTAGGTGGGTACATGATTCTCCAATACTTTCGCCCCACCCATCGTTCTAACACCTTTGGTAAAGCAAAGATCTTTCACACCAATTGGGATGCCGTGAAGATGTCCTTTATAATTACCCTCAATAATATCCTGTTCAGCTTTCTTAGCAGAATACAAAGCTTGGTCAGCCATGAGAGTAGCATAGCTTTTTAATCTCTCATCGTGTTGATCTATTCGTTGTAGAATTGAGTTGGTTAACTCTACTGGGGACAGTTTTCTTGACGAGATTAACTTAGAAAGCTCAGTAATCGTCTTATAATGAAGGGGTGTTTCTGACATAGATTTATCCTCAACATTACCTTAATTTGATCCATTGGGTCTACTTTTACCCAACAATCGTAACAAATCATCATCTGCTGATTTCAACTCTTTATCTGAGACAGGTACATTATTACATAAACTAAAACGCCAGTATGCCCAATATGCTGCATATTGTGATTGTAGGATATAGCGTGTTTTATCGGAATTATTGGGTGCACCACGATGCCAACATTGTGGATCTTGTAGATAGATATCGCCAGCCTTACAGAAGATAGAAACAGGTTTGTTTCCATTAAATTCTGGATTCTCTTGATCGTTAGGATTTCTACCAGAGAAATGACTTTGAGGCACATATTGTGTTGGTCCCTCTTCAATAGTGTCAATATCATTTAACGCCATTTGAACAGTGAACCACATCACTGGCATCCTTAAACGTGGATCATGCTGTGGCATCTCATCAGTTACTGGAAAATGCACAGATCCATCCACATGCCAAGTACTAATAGAGAGTCCAGGGAGGTTTCTAAGTACATTCTGTCCACAAAATTTGCAGTTTTTTCCCACAATTGCTTCTGCCAGACTGAGGATAGGTTCACGGAGCAGCATATCACGAAAAATCGGATCAAGTTCAATTGTGTTACGTAGTATAAAAGGAAGTGGGTCTCCAGTTTCTGCATGGCTACCCATTTGGATATACCGTACATCTGCCAGATCAGGGTTTGTCCTCTCCATCAATTCAGGATCATTAAATAGTTCATCTGACTTATCTCTTAATGCAGATACTTCATTTTCGGTAAGTACACCAGGGATATGGACATATCCCTCTTGAAAGAATTGTTCTGCAATTTCTGAAGTCTTCTCTTCGCTGAAGGGTTCACCTTTTAGAATTGGACTTGTAACCATAATTTTCTCCAAATTAGTAAGAAATGGTATAAGAAATTGTCAATTTTCAATCCAAATAATCCATTTCTGGTAAGAGATTCCATCTATATTGATCAGAAGGTTGGGTATTCCGAGTCCATCTACTCAGTATTTGTGTATCTGATTTCTTCTCTTCCATCTGAAGTTTTATTTCATCAGGATCCCAACCATCCAATACTTTCTCTATTAACACATTTTTAATATCTTGACATTTTGGATCATTAGCAATGTCATTAAGTTCATTAGGATCATCATTAAGATTAAATAGTTGAGGTGGTTGCCCATGATAATAATTCAATTTCCATTCATCTTGTCGAATCATCCTATGAAAACAATCATCATAAGTGCAGTATTCTGAGAATGCAATATCTTCCCAATCAGTATTTTTATCTTTTAATAGAGGCAAAAGAGTTCTTCCACGGGAATTAGGCAACTGGGGTGCATTAAGTGCATCAATCATAGTTGCATTTATATCCAAAGAACTTATAATTCTTTCGCAACGACTACCTTCAGGTATAACACCTTTCCATGATAAAATTGCTGGAACTTTCACTGAGTCTTCATAAAAAGTCTGTTTCCACCAAAGACCATGTTCGCCAACTTGTTCACCATGATCAGAACTATAGATGATGAGGGTGTTTTCATCAAGATTGTTAACACTAAGTGCAGTCAATATTTGTCCTATCATTAGATCCATACGTGTAACAAGTCCCCAATATGCTGTTCGAGCACGTATAATCTCATCAGTTCCCACATGTGAAATACCACATTTCTCCCGCCACCACTTAAAATATGGATGTAAACTATCTGAGAAGGGTTCAGGATATTGGGGCAATGTTATGTTACCTTCATAGAGAGAATAATCTTCTTTTCTTGCGACAAATGGTTGATGTGGTAACATAAAACCAACTGAAATTGAAAATGGTTTTTCCAAGAGTCCTGCTCTTTTCTGAACACCAAGTCTATTGATATAATCAACAGTAGCAGCAGTTACATCTTCATCGTGCACCTGATATGCACTCTGACCAGGACCTGATTTTTCAAGACTAACTCTTGCAGGACCTGCGGTACCCGATAGTTTACCATGATCAACACCTATTCCACCTGGATAATTTGGACCGTGATCCCCAACTAACCTTTCTGTATAACCGTGAAGTTGATCTGGACCCAATGCATGCATACGACCAATCAAAACTGGTTCATATCCTGCTGCCCCCATCGCATGAGCAAATGTTGGGATACCTGAATCAAGTATATGACTATTTGTCCAAACACGGTTTTCATAAGGATAACGACCTGTCAACATAGACATGCGGGATGGAACACAGATTGGAGATGGACAATATACATTCTCTAATACCACACCTTCGGATGCTAACTTATCCAAATTTGGCGTTTTTACCAAATCATCCCCATAACAACCTGTAACATAAGGATTGTGTTGATCGGAGTGGATATATAACAAATTTGGGAGAGACATGTAGATCAATCCTCGACAGGATATACTTTCCTCATTATACATAAGAATTAACAATCGTCAAGTAGAAATAGATTTTAGACTTAGGAATATATACATTGTTGTAGTTTCAATCAGAATATATTGATAAGATAATTACTGAATCATGATTTAAGTTTTCATTTTGTCTATTTCTTGATTCATGACCGATTGACCGATACATTCTATTGACTTCTGAGAATTCTTAATGTAAAATATGGGTTATTGTAACCAGTAATACAATAAAAGTCATACCATCACACATACCAATTATGTTTAAATCTTCATTCCAATTGATGGCTTACCTAATCCCAAATTTAGTATGAATAAACCTTCCACAGAGGTAAACCGTGTCCTTCAAATTTTTCGACTATATGGTAAATGAATATCTATCCCAAGGGTATTTAATACTTCGCGGTATTGTTCCTCCATCTTTACTCACAGATTTACGTGCTGAAGCAGAGAAAGCACGTCCCTTGGCACACAAACTTAATGGACCTCAAACTCAACGTATACAACCTCTTTCAAATTATGGGGATGAACTGAACCTTCAACCTTTCTACGATTATACAGAACTTCCTGAACTTAAAGATGCCATACAAAAATTGCTCGGAGATGACTATACACACGGTCATGTAGATATAATGGGTTTATTGGTTGAACCATTGGATCATCCCTGGCATATTGGATGGCATCGTGATGGTGTTGTTGAAGTTCCACCAGAAGCAAGAGATGAACAGGTTGTAGCTAAGTTAGCAGAAGTTTGGTATGACTTACGCCACTTCAATCAGGTTAATTGTGCAATTTATTCGGATTCATGTACATGGTTTGTTCCTGGCAGTCATCTTCGTCAATGGGATATGCCGGGAGAAGAACAGTCTACAAAAGATCCTAAGTTACGAAAACCACAAGAAGGACATTCAAATGTCGAAGCTGAACGTTATAATTTAGAACATTGTCAACAGTTTCCTGGTGCTGTTCAAGTACACCTTGGACCAGGAGATTTTATGATATATAGGAACCTTGCGTGGCATACAGGGAACTACATCACATATCAACCCCGTGCTACAATTCATGACGTTGTCAGATATGAAGGTAAAAAAGATTGGACGGATTGGCAACAAACAAAATTGGATGCTGTAAAACGTTGGAAGGAAGACAATTAACTACTAACTTTCATAAGATGATATTTTGAGTATTAATCAATTGAAACATAAAACATTAACTTTTATTTGAGGATATTCTTATGTCAATAGGACTATTTGAAATTGGAGTCTTGTTCTTTGTGGCTATTTTTGTAGTAGGAATTATATTAACAATAATTCTATTTATCAATCCCAAAGATAGTTGAGTTGAAAATATCTATTTTCATTTATATCTGATTGTAGCACAAACTTTCCAGTTTGTGCACATTCCGATTCATTTCTAATAATAGGTAATGGGACATAAATTAATAGAAATGGTATAGCATGTGTATTCATTTAGAATTGTATAATACAACAGAATACATAACATCTAAAAAAAAATTGAAGAAAACCAAACCATAACACACCTAAACACATAAAATAATGAAATAATACATTAAAACGTCAATAACAAAAGAAAATAATACCATTTCTGATATATATTGTCTCTCTTTGTAGCACAAACTTTCCAGTTTGTGCACATTCCGATTCATTTCTATTAATAGGTAATGGGACATAAATTAATAGAAATAGTATAACAAGCGTATTCATTCAGAATTGTATAATACAACAGAATACATAACAACTAAAAATAATTGAAGAAAACCTAAACATAACACATCTAAACACATAAAATAATGAAATAATACATCAATACATCAATACATCAATAACAAAAGAAAATAATACCATTTCTGATATATATTGTCTCTCTTTGTAGCACAAACTTTCCAGTTTGTGCTACATTCCGATTCATTTCAAACTATAGGTAATGAGACAAAAATTAATAGAAATGACATAATATAGTAAAAAATAGTATCACATAATATGATTTTTTCATTGATTTATGCTTTTTATTATGTTACTATATATATTACAGTAAAACACCACATAAAAATGTGTTGTGAAACTTTCACAACAGTTGTGAAATGAAAATTAAATCTGAGAAGTCGACAAACCTATACCAGATAAGGGTTTACACGAACTATAACAAGTACAGAGCATAAAATTCAAAAAATAAAAATAAAATATAGCAATTTACAGGAATATCTATAAACCCACTCTATAACTGACTTAAGGACATATTAAAACATGTGGATTAAAAAAAGTGTTGTGAAAATGTTTATATAAACCAATTCGCGTCCCACACCTCTTTTGTAGGAGCGACCTCCTGGTCGCGACATAGGATTTATGAAATATGTGCTACTAAGGAATCAATCATGTGAACTTTTTTTATTTTTTAGAACAAAGTCGTAAATTGCCTGTAAACATAGATGAACACTTACTTTATAGCAAATAACCTAAAGTTGGGGTGACAGAAAAAAGTTACGATTTCGTAACTTTTTACATAGAACAGGAAACTCTATAATGACTATCCAATACATTCATAATAATCTTATAAACAAAAACAGCACACCTTATACCATTCCTGAAAGAGAAAGCTGCCTGGATGGTTTATGGGGATGTCATCTAATAGGGTACACCCTAAAAGGTTATGTTAAAATAATGAGATATTATCATTTAGAAACAGTATTCCAAATGTCTGTATCCGATATTTAAAAATAGAAGAACGACACAAAATCATACAATTCAAGAATTGTTACTATTCTAAAAAAACACCGATGAACCCAGACTGTGACAGGGTGGACAGCCGTTTTCGTAATCCTACAAATTGTAGGAAAAAGTGTAACATTATTAACTATATTAATAATACATATAACATATGTGAAATATAGAAACCAGTAAAAATCGGAATTTGCTCTTTAATAATACCTCTTTAATGTAGCACAAACTTTCAGTTTGTGTAGTATTTCAAGACATAAATATTACCTAATCATGGGAGAATCATTTATATAAATGGTATAAGGTTAATTGTAAAATCCGCTATTATAGTGAACATTGAAAATTATAACACAAAATCCCTGTAGGAGCGATCTCCGATTCGCGATTTAACTCGGTGACAATCGGGAATCGGAGTTCCATCCTACATCTCAAAATGTTCCAGTAATTCAAAAGTTTACTATAAATTGTCAGATAGTACTATTCAATATGAAGAGATAATAATCCATGAGTGAGAAATTTACTATAAAACATCCTGGAGAAGTTCTTGATCATCCATTTCCTCCTACCCGCCCAGAGATTAGGATTACTGAAAGTTCACATACCATTACAGAAGTAGATTGTCAGGAATTACAATGGTGGTTTATGATTCCACGTATGGGTGAACGATATATGTGGGCAGAATACGATGGAGAAACTCAGAAATTAGATGCTGTCACCGAGATGATTCCAACAGCAAACGCATACATTCGGGATACTGAATGTGTTGAGATTCAGTTTAATGAATGGTTAGCAAAAGATTGGCCTCAATCCCCAGATTTAATGTATGTTACCATTGATGATAATTACACAAGATGGATTTCAGTTGTAAATACTATTGATGGCAAAAGGATATTTAATACCCTTGGAGATGAATGGTTTGAAGACCAATGGGGTTGTCCTTGTAAGCGACATATTTTTGACGATGGACGATATAAACGCCAACCAGATGGTTCATACAAAATCACTGATGGAAAAGGTTTAGGGGCTGGCACTTATGATGTTACAATTGGTGATAATACCTTTCATTGTCTTCGTGTCATAGACCCTGATATTGACGCGGAACATGGAGGAGAAATGTGTGAAGTATACTTGAATGAGAATGGTCGGACTGTGTTTTTTAGACGTTATGATGGACGTTACCTACGTGGTCATGATCTTGTAGAAAAATTCCCACAAAATTTGAAAATGGTTATAGACGATATTGTCTATGTTCATAGTAATTGTACCGGATGGTATCACGACACATTTACATTAGCATCTCTTGGCTTATAACAGATCTTAACAAACTGCATCCAATTTTTCGTTACAAACAAGATAGAATAAATCCTCTTAATATACAAAATAAATTTACAATAGATGACCTATCACTATCTATTCAAGGGGTAGTTTATGCCTATTAATATACTCCGATTTAAACTCATCATTTCATTAATAAGTATTTTTGTGTTGACTTCGTTACACTCCGTTACCATCGCACAGAATGATATCAATAATAACACTGGTAAAATAAGCTTTGGTACTGCCCTTCATCTTGATGGTGCCAAAAGTTATGTTGAAATTACCGATAGTAAAATACTAAATACAATCAATCAGAAGATTACGATTTCTGTTTGGATTAAACCAATAGCATTTCCAAATAAATACACGTCTATTATTTATAAAGGTGATAAACGTACTCCTGGAATAACAAATAGAAGTTATGTCTTATTCTTACGGAATGATGGGGCAGTTCAATTTGCCTCTTCCCCAAAGGGCTTAAACGAAATGTATATCTTTTCACATTCAGATTCTGTCGCATTAGATGAATGGACACACATTGCAGGTGTCATTGATACTGAAAATAATATAATGAACCTATATGTTGATGGAAAAGAAAAGGGAACGAACGATTATAATTGGAGTCCTGAAATCTATGAGAGTGAATTACCACTACAGATCGGATACTCACATGAAACAGAACAAAAAGCACTTTCATCTTTTATTGGTCAGATAGACGATGTATCTATATGGAATAAAGCAATGACAATTGATGAAATTCAAATGTTGATCGATATAGATTTGAGTGGAAATGAAGAAGGTTTAGTGGCGTATTGGAACTTTAACCAGAAAAATGATAAAAAAATCACTGACATAACACAAAATAACAACGATGGTTTCTTGGTAGGCACCGCAAAAATAATAGATTTCATCCGACCGGAGCCAATTGGTGAAAATCCAATTCAGCTTCAAGAGATTATTAGAATCTATGAAAAGAAAATTGAAAAAGATCCAATAATCTCTGAATATTATCGCATTTTGATACAAGCTTTAATAAAATCTAAACGTCACTCAGATGCAGAAAACCTGTTTATCAAAGTATTTAATGCTGATTTTACAATGTACGAAAAGGATTATATTCTAACCGATTTATTCAATCTATATACTTCAAAAAACAAGGAAACTAATCTGATTGAAATTCTTGAAGGTTTAAAACCAACAATGGAAGATAGCATTGTGTTTTTCAAGCTTTTAGGAGATACATATACAAAGTTAGAGAAATATATAGAAGCAGAAAATGCATATAAGAATTGGTATAAAAATGTGAGAAAATTTGCCGATTTAACTACTCGACCTACTGAATATAATAATATAGCTGAATTTCTTCTTGATAAGAATATACTCCCTGAAGAAGCATTAGATTGTGCATTATTGGCATTCAACAACGGATATGATTCAAAATATATAATTACTCTCGGACATGCTTTTCTTGTAAATGAACGATTTGGGGATGCATTACATCTTATTGAGACTAATATTGAATCTATTGGACTGCCGTTTATGGAACGTAGGTGGTTTGAACGGATTGTAAGAACCAGCAAAAATATTAAAGATAAAGATACATATATAGAAATGATGAAGTCTGTTATAGATTTGATGCCTGAGAACTCATCTCCTTATTACCATGCTACATTGGCTTTAGCGGATTTTTATCAAGAAAATGGAATGAATGAAAAAGCAAGAACAGAGATCAATAAGACAGGATTTATTACAGAAGACTCTTGGATTGTTCTTGGTCCATTTGATAACAAGAACGGTAATGAATGTAAGAAATCGTATATCAATGAAAAATTAACCAAATTTGACACCGATGAAGTATATGATGGTAAATATGATAAAATCAAATGGAGGAATGGTAAGGATGAAATCTTCAACGGATATGTTAGTCTGGGAGTAGGTGAGGATTGGGCAGTTGGATATGCATATACAACCGTAATATCACCAAAAGCTCAGAAGGTTGAATTCCGTTTTGATTCTGATGATCAAGGTAAAATATGGTTAAATGGAAAAGTAGCCTTTCAACATTCTGAGACCTTCACAGCTGAGATTGATGACTATAAAATTCCTATATTTCTTAAAGCCGGCAAAAACAGTATACTTGTTAAGGTATGTGAACTATGGGGTGGTTGGGGTTTTTATTTTCGAATAACAGATAATATCGGTAACCCAATTCCCGATTTGATAATTCAACCCGTTAAGTTAGAATAGTCGTCATTACTTGACGATACAAAATAGGTTATATATTAAGATTGATACCGATCATTGTTTCTTATTTCTTGTCTCCAATTCTAATTGTAAATATCCTAACCAGAAAAGCAACAACCCACTCTCTCTGAATATTCAAACAAAACAAAAATATTATTATGAAAAAAACAAAAATAAAAAAGATATATCTATTACTGTTTTATGCTCATTTTTTTTGCTTATTCCCTGTGATATTTGCCCAAGACCTTGATGATTTTAAGGAAACTTTAGATGATACCAATTTAGTACCGAAGAAAACAGATTTCAATCTATTGGACAGTGCACTTAATCTTGATGGTAATGAAAGTTATGTTGAAATCACAGATAGTAAAAGTTTAAACAATATAACAAAACATGTAACAGTATCTCTGTGGATTAAACCTACAGCCTATCCTCACGAATATGCAAACATACTCTTTAAAGGGAACAGAAGATTACCTGGTATAACGCATCGTCAATTTACCTTTTGGTTTTGGCATGATGGAAGTATTTCATTTGACACATCCCCAGATGGTAACGGAGCACAATACCTGGTGCCAGATACAATTGTAAAACTAAATACCTGGACATTTATTACAGGAGTGATTGATGTTGATAAGGATGTGATGAGAGTTCTTATTAATGGAGTGGAAGTAGAACGGCGAAGTTTTCGTGGAGAAGAGCGAATGCTAAAAACATCATTACCATTACGAATTGGTCGATCTCACGAAGAAGAAAGACCATGTCATTCACCTTTTGTTGGACAAATCGATGATGTATCTGTTTGGAATTTAGCACGATCTAACAAAGAGATTCGTTCTGATATGATTTCACAACCAAAGGGAACTGAAGATGGGTTAGTCGGTTATTGGAATTTTGACAACGTTGATAATGGACTGATCCGAGATTTGTCTGTTAATCAGAATCATGGTAGAATGGTAGGAAATGCTCAATTGAAAAAATACATACAACCATATACAAAAATCGGATTTGAAGAATATCATGAAGTATCTTCACTTTATGAAGAATTCCTTAATCATAATACCAGATATTATGATACATATCGGTATCTTGCCGAAATATATAGTCAGTCAGATAGACTTTTAGATGCTGAGAGGGTATATCTACATTCATTGAAAGAGGATTTCTTACAGGATGAATATAACGATGCATTAAGCAACCTGAGGACACTCTATTATGATAGAGATGCAGTTACAGAATTCATAAATCTATTAGAAAATCTGAAACCTGAAATAGATAATAACCCATTCTTATACGAACTCTTAGGGGATGCCTACCAAAATGCAGATATAGATCAAAAAGCTGAAATATCATATATGAAGTGGGTAGATTTATTGAAAAGCAATGTCAATAATATAAATCAATCTGAAGTATTGCGCCAAGCTGCAGAAAAATTATTAAATGTAGACTTATTACCTGAATTAGCATTGGATCTGGCTTCAATGGCTATAGAAAAACAGATTCATGCAGTATATCATCTCACTCTAATCAAAGCATTTCTTACAAATGATAGATTTGAGAATGTATTTCAGCATATTCACTGGCATAGCCAAATTCTAAGTAGTCCTTTCTATGAAAAGCAAATATACATGGAAATCGTAAAAGCAGGGAAAAATATTGAAGATAAGAATGATTATATATTAATGCTTAATCAACTAATTGAAGATGTATCCTTGCCTATAACTACGCAAGAATACTCCCTTCTTGCCTTAGCTCAATTTTACAGTGAAAATGATATGCCTGATAAATCACATGCATTAATTAAAAATACGGGTTATATTATTGATACTGCATGGATGTTACTTGGTCCTTTTGATAGTTTAGGTGGTTTAGGAATTGATAAAGAATACATTAATGAACACCTTCCTAAGATGGATTTCTCTTTGGATTATATGGGTAAGTATGGTCAAGAAAAATGGAGAATCCATACAGATGAATTTGTAGATAATAATATACAAATCCCCGATAATGACAAGTGGGGAGTCTATTATGCATACTCAACAGTAAACTCTCCTGGAGAACAAGATATAGAAATTCAATTCTCGGGTGATGAGTATAGTAAACTTTGGGTGAATGGTCTTTTGGTATTTCAACTACAGAATAGAAATCGAAATGATGATAAATATAGAATACCTGTAACTTTACATCCCGGCAATAATAGTATCTTAGTTAAAATATGTGAATTAAGAAATGGTAGGGGATTCTCATTACAGATTACCAACCAAAATGGTGAACCCACAGAGAATTTAGATATTATATACCCGACTGAATGAATTCAAGACTCTATGAATGAAAAATTATAAGTAAATATCACAAAGTTAATCTACTGATCATGACAGAAATCAATAGAATATTGGCTACATTTTAATTGTTTGACACATTTAATAACCAATCATAATATGCTATTAGAAGTAAGAGACGTTTCAGTTATTTTCGGTTCGAATCATGCATTAAATGAACTGTCAATAAATTTAGAGGGTGGTGCAATTGGCTTACTCGGTCCAAATGGAGCAGGTAAAAGCACACTGCTAAAAATGCTTCTCGGCTTTGTAACACCATCCCAAGGGGATGCAAAACTATTCGGTCTGGATGTGAAATCGGAACAGGAAGAAATACGTGAGCAGGTAGGATATATGCCTGAGGATGAATGTTTAATACCACAGATGAATGCTGTTCAATTGGTTTCATATGCTGGTGAGATTTGTGGAATGCCTACAAAAGATGCTATGCAAAGGGCACACGAGGTATTATTTTACGTAGGTATTGACGAAGAACGTTATAGACCAATCAGTGGTTATTCCACAGGTATGCGACAACGAGTGAAATTAGCACAAGCCTTAATACATGATCCTAAATTATTACTTCTTGATGAACCAACAAATGGGATGGATACAGCTGGTAGAGAGGAAATGCTATTGCTTATAAAAGACATTGCTGAAAATAAAGGTATTAATGTAATCTTATCATCACATCTTCTTCCAGATGTTGAATCTGTATGTCATGAGATATTTGCCCTATCTAATGGTAATCTTGTAGTTAAAGGGAATATAGAGGAATTAAGAAAAGATGAAAAACAAACGTTTGATTTGAAAATAGTCGGTGATCGTGAGACATTTATTAATACTTTAGGGGACCATTCATTTACAACTGAGGTAAAAACGGATGGTCGTTTGCGAGTAACATCAACAAGAGAAGAGAGAACCGTAGGAACTGTCTTTTTTAAAATAGCTCATGAAACTGGTGTTCAACTCAGACAATTAAAGGAAGTAGAACATTCGCTTGAAGATGTCTTTGCAGAGGTTATGGATATTGTGTAGTGTGTGTCAAATCAATATGGAGATTTTCTACAAAAAGTAAAATCAAATTTTAAGGTATACATATATGTCAGATAAAGATAATTATATTGAAGTTGGTGTTGCTCAAGTAGATATTACACCTGATTACCCAATACGTTTAAATGGTTATGGAAGTAGGCGTACAGAATCTGAGGGTATAATACAAAGGATATGGGCAAAAGCACTTGCAATTGGCAGTGATGTTCAAAATCCAGTAATCTTGATTACTGTAGAGAATTGTGGTTTACCCGATGAATTCACTGAGGAGGTGTCAGAGCGGATCAGAGAAAAAACTGGAATTCCACGTAAGAATATCGTTGCATGTTATACACATACCCATAGTGCACCTTGTCTAACAAATTCTGCCGCGTTTATTTTTGGATCTGATATAAAACCTGGTGAACAAGCTACAATTGACAAATACACAGAACAGTTGAAGGATTGGATACAATCAATTGCAATTACTGCACTTGATAATAGGAAACCTTGCCATTTGAGATGGAATATCGGTGAATTGGGATTCGCAAAGAATAGAAGGACTGAAGATGGTCCGGTTGATCATTCTTTACCCGTTATCCAAATCACAGATAGTGAAGGAAATTTATCAGCAATTTGGGTAAGTTATGCATGTCATTGTACGACATTAGCTGGATCGGATAACCACATCTGTGGGGATTGGGCAGGTTATGCACAAGAAGAGATCCAACTCACACATCCAGGAACTACAGCATTAATTACCATTGGTTGTGGTGCTGATGCAAATCCAGAATCTCGGATGCGTGCTATGCCACAGGGAGGGCAAGAGGTCTTTGAAACACGACTTGCCTATGCCAAAGAACATGGTAAAGCACTTGCACATGAGGTGTCTCATCAACTTGAACGTGATGCCATAAGATTATCAGACATACCTGAAAGTGGTATACAAAGAGTAAATCTACCGTTTGATAAACTTCCAACAGTTGAAGGATGGAAAGAACTTGCCTCACATGGTGGAGCAATTGGTTATCATGCTGAAAAACACCTTGAAATGATAGAGAAAGGTGAATCTATCAAAATAGATATTTCTTATCCAATTCAGGCATGGACTTTTGGGGATGATTTAGCAATTGTCTTTCTCGCAAGTGAGGTGGTTGTAGATTATTCGTTGCGACTCAAGAAAGAATTTGATAAATCCAGATTATGGGTAGGAGCTTATTCAAATGCTTTTCCAGGTTATATTCCATCTGAAAGAATTTTAGCAGAAGGTGGATATGAAGGTGGTGGGGCAATGATTTATTTTGGACAACCAACTAAATTTGCCCAAGGCGTTGAACAGCTTGTTATTGATACAGTGCACGATTTATTACCTTCAAGTTTTCTTGCATAAAATAACATTAGAAAGGGTAGAAAGTATATGGAAATAAGAGAGAATCGAGTAAAACAGAAACTATCTAATGGTGAACTTGCCTATGTCATAAGTGGGTTAACAAATCCAGATGATATAGATAACTTCGGACCAAACGAGTTTGATGCTGTATGGTTAGAAGGAGAACATGGAAATGTGAATGCCTCTAATATTGGGGATCTTACCCGCGCATGTGATCTTTGGGGGATGACTTCGATCGTCCGGGTTAATCGAAATGATCAAGGATTAATCTACCGTACATTGGATTGTGGAGCAATGGGAATTGCTGTGCCGCATGTTAATACGAAAGCGGAAGCACAGAATGTGGTTGATGGCACAAAATTCGCTCCCATTGGACACAGGGGAATGTTTACAAGTCGCCAAGGGTATGGGGTGGAAAACTACTTTGAGGTGGCAAATTCTCAGACTATGGTTGTCGTGTTAATTGAAGATATTGTCGCCATTAATAACTTAGATGAGATTCTCACTGTTGACCATATTGATGTATTCTTTGTAGCTCCATCAGATTTAGCTACATCTATGGGACATATTGGCAATCTTGGTCATCATAATGTTCAAGACACCATTGATTCTGCTCTGGCACGTATCCAAGATGCTGGTCGTATCGCAGGAACACTTGCATTAGATCATACAGTAGAGAAATATGTTAAGGCTGGGGTACAGTTCTTACTTGTAGGTATAGGTGGTTGGATTTCAGCAGGTGCTTCTACATATAAACAAATTGCAGAAAATGCCATGTCCTAATTGTACCTGTTGTTGCCAGGTTGCTTCTCTGAATTGCTTACTGAGTTCTATGATAGTCGGGAATCGGAGTTCACTCCTGCAATCATAGATATATATCTAACTGGAAAATCGCTTATAAATTGAGAGTTATTTATATTATTATTGGGTAAAGCATATAGATAAGATGACATATACCATTTTGAATTAATTAGGCAAGGAAAGTAATGCCTCCTGACTCCACTCTATCTTTCCAAATTGATCCGGTTGGATATGTATGATCTTCCACAAATTTAGGATTCATCTCCAGTCCCCATCCAGGAATTGAAGGTACCACATAGGCACCATTACTAATCTGTATTGGTTGAATAAATACATCATCTTGTAAAAAATTCAAATATTCTACAACTTGTGTATCAGAATGACCGGCTACACATATCTGATCCCAGACAGCATAATGTTGTATCATATTACATAGTCCAATTCCTCCTCCGTGAGGACATACAGGAATTTCGTATTTTGCAGCAATCAGAATTACGGCAAGAACGTCATTCACACCACCCAATCGGGTCGCATCAATCTGACAAAATTGTATACCACCACTGGTTATTAGTTGCTTGAAAATTACTGGCGATGGGACCTGTTCTCCTGCAGCAACACCTATACCATAATTTTCTAATGATTTTGATATTTTAACAAAACCAATTACATCATCTCTTGCAGTTGGTTCTTCAATCCATGTTGGATTAAAGTCAAATAACTCCATCATGTGTGCAATTGCTTCATCAACTCCCCATATCTGATTTGCATCGAGCATTAATTTAGATTCATCACCTATCACTGATCGAATAAAAGCAAGACGTTTTTTATCAAAATTAACATCCTGACCTACCTTCATCTTGAAACAATCCAAACCTGACGCTTTGACTTCATTAACAGTTTCAATGATTTGTTCATCGGTCAATCCAAGCCAACCTGCAGTAGAATATGCTTTTGGTCCAATATCGGTAATTGCTTTTTCACGGAATTCTCTGTATTCATAATTTCTATTAAGAATCTCCAGTCCCTCATTTGGTGACAATGCATCTTGTAAATAACGCCAATCAATACTTTGAACAATCTTCTCAGAAGGTAAGTCCACAAGCAGTTTCCATAATGGCTTCTCTACAAGTTTTGCCCATAAGTCCCACATAGCATTTACGATACTACCAATTGCCATTCGAGTGACACCATCTGCTAACCAACGTAATTGATGATGATCAATTAGCAATCTAAAAAATGCTCCAGGATCATTAACGAATGAAGACATATTTATCCCAGTTACAAGCTTTGCGAGATCCTTTACTCCGTAAGCAATCCAATCATTACCTGCACCTGCGGTAAACGCAACAGAAATGCCTTTATGACCAGTATTTGTCTCAATTGTAGTTAATACAGCAGAATAATTCGGTTTCTTATGAAACGGGTCTGAACCCAAGAGAGTGTCTGAAGTTGGCACTCGTAAATCAACAACATCTACATTTTCTATTATACTGTTTATACTCTCAATATGTTTATTGGTATCACTCATAATTTCTTTGACTCCTTTCAAAACAAAGTATAGAATAAAACATCATGAAAATCTATACAAAATTCGGTGATACAGGTGAAACTGCATTATATGGTGGAACCCGTATCACCAAAGACTCTTTACAAATAGAAGCAATCGGTACAGTCGATGAATTGAATGCGTATATCGGTTATGCAAACACAATGATAGAAGAATCAGATATTTCTGATGTATTAGAATGCGTTCAAAATCACCTATTTTCACTTGGTGCTGACTTAGCAACCCCTGCATCCCATAGCAAATCCGCTGAAATACGGATCACTGGTGATTTTACAGTAACAATGGAAAATCTAATTGATACTTTGTCAGAAGAATTACCATCATTAACAAACTTTATCCTACCTGGAGGGAGTAATGCTGGTGGACTTTTACATTTAGCGAGAACAGTATGCCGTAGGACTGAACGGTGTGTTGTTAGATTATCAAAAGAGGTAGATATTAATCCAGAAATTATTATTTGTCTAAATCGACTATCTGATCTATTGTTCGTAGTTGCAAGAGTAGTAAACAATAGATCAAATATATCTGAACCAATCTGGAAGACATAACTAATTCTATGAATAAAGAAAATGATAATCGACCTAAAATCGAAGGCGTAGTTTCGAAGAATTATTTCAATTCTGTGATATTCCTTCTAATAATGATACTGCTTGGAACAGTTTTTTGGGGAATAAAAAGGTATAATCCTGCATTATTCCTTGGCAAGCCAGATTTTATTGCCGTTCCAAATGAAGAAACTTCTACAAAAATAAGTAAGGACAGAAAAGAAGAAATTGAGAAACATCCCGTACCTGCGCTTCTAAATATTAACACAGCTACTGAAGTAGAACTTGAGACTTTACCAAGTATTGGACCTCAAATGGCAAAACGAATTGTTCAATATCGAAAGGAAAATAGTGATTTTAAGTCGGTTGAGGATCTTACTGGTGTGAAAGGTATAGGTGATAAGACTTTAGAGAAAATTAGACCCTATATAAATGTTGAATGATTGAAGTAAATAAAATTAGATAAGTATGCCATTTTCAGTAAAAATATGCTGCACGGGTATATCCCAAGATTGGGGATAAGTATTCTCTACGAGCTGTGTTTGAAAAGCCAGACCAATTGTTTTCACATTCAGACATGAGGGTAGAAATCTATCATAGAAACCCTTTCCATATCCCAATCGGAATCCATTCATATCAAATGCAATTCCAGGAACTATAATATGCGTTAATTGTGTAGTTGGAAAAACTGGACATTTCTCATTGGGTTCGAGCATCCCAAGTTTGTGTTGAACAAGATCAGAGGTAAGATTATTGATATGTCTTGGAATTAACATACCACTTACATTATCCACAACAGGTGCAATGACTGTATAACCTGTATTTAAGAGATAATCTACCAACCCCTGTGTATCTACTTCACTTTTCATACTCAGATATACCATTACACTATATGGAGTACCACAGTCAACCATCTTATTATTTTTCTCGATCCATTTAATTACATGTAAGGTAATCCTCTTACTATATAACTTTCGAGTTGAAGATGGAAGTTTTTTTCTTCTTTTAAGTGATTCACTTCGAATTAAAGTCCTCTTCACCAGAATATCCATTCTAAAGTTCTCTAATTATCCAAATCAATCTGACTCGAATGTTTTGCAAGAGCGTCGCGGAATGTTGAAGGCTTCATCGAAAGGAGTCTTGCTGCACGAGTTTTGTTCCCAGCAGTCTTCCGCATTGCCCAAGAAATCAATTCTCGCTCTGTGGATTTTATGATGTCATGAAAGGATGTAATATTTGATGCTTGATCAAACTTCTGTGGAGTGGGTAATTTTAATTCAATTGGAATATCTTCGCTGGTAATATCTGTACCAGAATTAATGGTAACAAGACGTTCAATTATATTTTCAAGTTCACTGATATTTCCAGGCCACGGATATTCAGTCAAAAGATTCACTGCCTCAGTCTCAATACCGATTGGTTGGTTCGGTGAGAATATATCTAAGAAATGACTAATTAACATCGGAATGTCCCCTTTTCGTTCGCGTAGTGGTGGTAGGAATAAAGGGATCACATTTAATTGATAATATAGATCTTCAATAAATTCATCCAACTTGACCTTCTCTTTTAAATTTTCACGAGAAGTAGAAATAATTCGTATATCTATATCAATTCTATTAGAATTATTCAATTCCAGAGAACGATCATCTAATACAGTTAGAAGTTTTGCTTGTAAATGGGATGGAATTGAGTCTATATTTGCAATGAAGAGAGTTCCGTTATTGGCTAATTGTATTTTTCCTTGGCGTGTATCACCCCCAAATAACTCTTGGTCAATTACATCCTCAGTCATTCCATAGCAGTTCAAACTTACAAGAGGTTCGTGTTTTCTGGTACTTCGTAGGTGGATAGTTTTTGCTAAAAGAGACTTTCCTGTTCCTTCCTCACCATAGATAATTAAATTACTGTCTGCTGCTGATATTTTAGGAATGAGACTAAAAATTTCTTGAATCTGTTGACTATCTCCAATAAGTGTTTGGTAGAGAGATTGCTCTTGTACGGAATCATCTGACTTTGTTTTTTCTGAAGGATCAAGAATAGTTGATTTTCCTTTTAAGGACTTAAGTTTCTCCAACATCAATATTAATTCACCACTTGAGAATGGTTTCTTAATATAATTATATGCACCGAATCTTAGTGCCTCGACAGCAGTTTCGACACTGGCATAGGCAGTCATTACAATTACTGTGATATGTGGATGTTCTTTTTTTACCTTCTTTAGAAAATCAATTCCATGCATCTGTGGCATTCTTAAATCTGTCACCAATACATCAAATGGTTCTTGCTGTAATAGTTGAAGTCCAATTAATGGCGATTCAACAGCAATGACATCGTAATTTGATTCGCGTAAATCATCTCGAAGCGTCATACATTTCAGCTTTTCATCATCAACAACAAGAATCTTCATCACATCTCTCCTAAGAATGTACTTCTACTATAGGTAACCTTACAGTAAAGGTGGATCCATAACCTTCTTTACTCTCCACTTCAATGACACCTTGATGTTGTCTAATAATTCTATCTGAGACTGAAAGTCCAAGTCCTGTACCTTTTTCAGTAATTTGTGTTGTATAGAAAGGATCAAAAATTCTATCCTGTACAGATTCAGAGATCCCTATTCCAGTGTCAATTACTCTTACATAGACAGTTGGTTTTCCTATCAATGTATCGGATGGTGTTTCACCCGTTTGGTATAGTAAACTCCCACCATCTGGCATTGCAGTAATAGCATTTAATGTCAAATTCAAGATTACTTGTTCTAACAAGTGTTTATCTCCTCGAATATCTGAAATATCATCACTAAAATCTTTCTTAATCCGTATTCCTTTTTCTGTTGCACTATAATTTAACAGGCCAACAGATTCATCTACTACTTCATTAATATTAATGGCAGTTAATGTAAGTTCGTGGGGTCGAGAGAAATCCAGAAGTTTTCCAACCGTTCCCTCCATCCTATGTATGGCATCTTCCATTAGAACTAAGTATTCTTGAGTTTGTGATCTATTTTCAGGATTACGTTGTATTCTTAAAATACAGTTTAATAGTCCATCCAACGGATTATTGATTTCATGTGCAACACCTGCAGCTAATTCACCAACGGCAGCCATCTTCTCAGAAAAAATTAATTGTTGTTCCATCCGTTTTCGGTCAGTTACATCTCGTGAAACAAGAACAGTACCTAAGTAGAATTCTTCATCATCACGTACAGCAGCATAAGTGTTTTCAAAGTATTTATCGCCAATCTTCAGGTTTTTTCTTTCGATTGCATCCTCACCTTCAGAAAAGTCCTGTGATATTTGGTCAAGTGTCTCTGTACTTCCAAACTGACGTTCATTATCTATATCTATACTTAATTCTTCATTCTGGATTAATTGCGCTGCTTTATTAAACAGTGTAGTCTGATTTGTAGAATCTACAAAGACTACCCCTTCCTGCATACATTCAATTATAGATTGTAGTTTATTTCTTTCAAACACTACCTCTTTTCTGGTTTCTTCCAATTCATCAACCTTTTCCTCTAAATTTTCTTTTAGTTCTCTTGTTTCTGCTTCTCTTTCCCTGGCTGTTTGAGTAATTGTAGTTGCCAAGTATACAGAAAAAAAGAGAGTACTCGTAAAAACAAAAAGGACTCCCCAGATATATATTGGATTACGCCAAAGATTTAAAGGTAGAAAATTATTTAAATGGTAGTGTGGAAGAATCTCGAAATACTCAAGAAAAATGAGTGAACTAAGAAGAAGTGTATTTAGGGTTGCTAAAATGTAACTAACACGTTTAGATAGTATTATACTGGCAATAATTAAATGAAAAATAAAATAAAATATAAATGGATTTTCTACTCCCCCACTGAAATGTATCAATGCGATCAAAGAGAGTAAATCAAGTATAATGTGTATACCGGCTTGTCTTTTTATTGATATCAATTGTTGCTTTTCAGGAGCTCTACCAAGAATTTTTGGTTCAAAATTGTATAGCACCATCAAACCGGCAATGAGATATAGAGGCAATGGATGGGAGATCATATCCCGTGCTAAATTTGCTACAGATACCGTGAAGAACACTCCTCCAATTGCAATCCAACGTAGTTTAACCAACCATCCAATCTGTTTGATTAACTCCAGTTTTATTGGCAGTTCATCGTTGTCTGCTATATGGGGGAACGATTTATCCTGTTCCATCAGTGGTTCTCACTATTTCATATATCGAACTTCACCACATACCTCAATGGTGTCAACAATTGCCATAACAACAGCGTCTACAGGTTTGTTGCTGGTTACACTTGTTTGTCGTGCAGAGCTCCCTGTAGCAACAAGAACAATCTCACCTATTCCTGCCCCTACAGCATCTACAGCAACCGTATATTGTTTTTCTACCTCTCCCATTAAATCGACATCTTGGACAATCATCAATTTACTACCAACAAGTTTTTCGTCCTTCTGGGTTGCGACAACTGTCCCAGTAACCTTTCCAAGTGTCATTAATTAAGCCTTTCGGATTAGACTATATAACTATTTGTAATCCATTATTCTATATTAGATTATGATTGATTAATATATCCCATTATACACAATATATACTCAAAAATCAAGATGTAATAAGACAGCAAACACTTTACAATCGTTTGACAGAGGTACACAGATATGTTATATTACAATCATCTTACTGATAGACATTAGAGTTTTCATATTTCTTGTTTGGGGTAGACATTGAAACAGAATAAGACTGATGTAATTATCATCGGGGCAGGTATCATTGGTTGTTGTATAGCCTACGAACTTGCTAAGAAAAAAGTTAACGTTACTGTCATTGATATGGCAGCCGATGTTGGAACAGAATCATCTTGGGCAGGTGCTGGGATTTTAACATCCCATGCTACAACAAATGAACCATATCCTGAGTTATGTAGAGCGAGTCTGAATTTATATCCAAATTTAGCTGAGGAACTCAGGGTTGAGACTAACATCGATATTGAATTTATCCATTCGGGTACACTTTCTGTGTTTTTTGATGAAAGAGAGGCATCTGGATTAATTGGATTAGCAGAACGGAGAGTAAATAGAGGTCTCACAGCAGAGATATTAACAGAAAATAATGTATGGGAATTAGAACCATCTGTTTCCAGGAATATTGCTGGTGGAGTTCTATTTCCGGAAGATGGGCATGTTCGAAATACTAAAATGGTAAAAGCATTAGCAATTGGTGCATCAAATCATGGAACTGAATTTCTATTAGGTAATCCTGTTTCAAACTTCATTAGAGAAAATGGGCGCGTAATTGGTGTAAAAGTAAATAGTGAAACAATACATGCAGATACGTTTGTAATTGCTGCCGGTTGCTGGTCTGGTAAAATTGCTTCTGATCTTGATTTACAGATTTCAATTGAACCGGCAAAGGGACAGATAGTATTAATTGAATCTGTTCCACCTATAATTGGAAGAATAATTGACGGTCTTGGTATCTATATTGTACCGCGTGTAGACGGAAAAATATTACTTGGGGCAACCGTTGAGATGGTAGGTTATGAGAAAACACCTACTGTTGACGGTGTGAAACAAATGATTGATGCTGCAATTATGATTGCACCTGAATTGACTGAATGTAAATTTGAACAAACATGGGTGGGTTTAAGACCCTATTACAAAAATGGTCCTTGTTTAGGTTACATTCCTGGTTATGACAATGTTGTATTGGCATCTGGGCACTATAAGAATGGTATTTTACTTGCTCCAATCACTGGTAAACTCATCTCAGAATTAATTACTGTTGGAAAAACATCACATTCCTTATCACCGTTTGAACCAAGAGAAATATAGCATTTCTAATTCTAAATTGACAATAAATATACATCAATATTATGGAACTTACTCTCTTGAAAATTGAGAAGGATTGGTGATGTATTCATCAATTTATATCCATAAAGTAACAATAAATAATAGTTCAGATTGAAACCAATTACTCATAGGAGGAATAGAATGACTGGTCTTACAATATTTGCAATGTTCTTCGGTTTTTTTACAGCGATATATTGGATGGTAGTAGGTTGGCGCGCAATGTTAGCACATGAAAAAGTCGCAGATTCACTTGAATGGATTGCACGTGAAAGTGCAAAATCGAATAATACTAATGTCAATTCGGGACAAGAGACATCAGAAAATACAGAATGAAAAATAAAGTAATTTAATCCTGAGAAAATTAAGGTCTAACTTGTATAATAACAATTTTATACCTACATTGGAGAATAATGGAAAAAATTAGAATTGCATTTATTGGCTGTGGTGGAATGTCATCAATTTTACAACAGTGTATTCCACAGATTCCTGACTTTGAGTTTGTTGCAACATGTGATCTGGTTGAAGAAAAGGCAAAAGCAAATGCAAGGAAGTTCGGGGCATTAAGGTATTATACAGATTACAACGAAATGTTTAAAAAGGAGGAATTGTTTGCTGTTGCTGTTGTAGGGAGACCTGAAGATAAACTCCATAGAGATATAGGGATAGAGTGTCTTAAGAATGGATACCATATCTATACTGAAAAGCCTCCTGCTACGACGGCTGATGGTGCAAAGATGTTAGTAGACGCATCTGTAGAATCCGGCAAAACTGGAATGGTTGGAACTATGTGGCGTCATGCTCCTGCCCATCAACTTGCTAAACGATTGATGGACGAAGAGGATTTTGGTAATGCATGTCAATACCATACAAGGTATCTGGCTCCAGGACCACGACTTTCCGATGCGGGTTCTCCATTTGCCTGGCCCTTTATGTTAGATCAAGTGATTCATCCTACTGATTGTATGCGATTTTTTATGGGACAAGTAAGCGAAGTTTATGCTATGGGAACAGTTGATTCTCAATCGAGTAGTGTTTCAATGTCAGTTAATTTAAAATATGAAAATGGTGGGATTGGAACTATGACACTTGGAACCGGACCTGTTTTGGAAGCAATGGTCTTTATTAAAGGTACAAATAATCAAGCCATCCAAGTATTTGAAACACGTAAGTTAAGACGTTATAAAGTACCGACATGGACAGGTGCTGGGGGAGGTTACGTCGATACTCCGACTGAGGATTGGACTTTAAATACTGCATATCATGGTATATCCAGACCTGGTTACCTTGAAGAGATGCAGCATTGGGCACAATCCCTTAAGGACGGAAACCAACCGCATGCCAGTCTTGAAGATGCATATCAAAATATGCGTGTATTAGAGGCGATAAGTCATAGCATAGAAAGTGGTGAAGTGGTAAAAATAACTAAATAGTCTGTAGAGGAATATATTGATTTCTGCTGAATTGAAATTAGACTAATGAATTGGACACCGAGAGTTAAACAGATAAAAATACGTCGTCTTTATCGTTATGCTAAGATCGGTGTTTATGATGATATACTTTTACATGATATCGGTTGGCAATTATATGATCGGTGTTGTGATATTGTAACTGTCGCAGATGTTTACCGATATGGTAAGGTTCCATGTCCACAGTGTCAATCTCAAATTCAGCGTCAGATTGATATACTATCAAGTTCTGGTGAAGGAGGAACAAAGGAGTATTGGTTCAATTGTCCACACTGTTCTAAGAGACTGCTATGGCGTGATTGTCGATTAGACTTACGAATAAATCCACGCTGCCTTACTTGTGATAATCTACTGCAGGTCTCAGACAAATATCAGTGTAATTGTGGTAAAAGTTGGACAAAGAAAGCATATGGTCAATCTGTGAGAACAAGAGTAAGGTTACCATGTCCTCATTGTCGAAATCTTGTTCGTAGACCTGAGGCACCACTCAAAGAGAAAAAAGCCATAAGACAGAATTACTCACCTACCTTGTCCTGTCCCAAATGTGAAGGAACAGCCTTTCATAGAAATGGAAATATAGAATGTATAGATTGTAATTATATTCGTAGATGGAAGGCTTATAGAAAAAGCCTTAAAAAGAAAGATGAAAAACTGTCATGCGTTAATTGTAGGTATGAATTTAAATGGCAAGAATGGAGAAAGAGTACACAGACACTTCGAACAGGTAATCCTAAACCAGCACGTGATTTCGTAAAAAAGTGGTCAGCATGCCGTACATCTCAACAACGTATGATACAAATTGATTCATTAATGCAAACTTTACATGGTAGAGGACCTTTAGCGCCTCTATTTATAGATAGTGGAGAAAGCAAAATTCGTCAAATGCTTGATGACTTAGCATCATAATTTTTACTAATAAATCTGAGATTTGGGATATATAGGGTAATGTAAATTCAATTCTTGAATGTATTTATCTGGGAGGTATATCATGAAACAGATGGGTTATTTATGTATAATTGTGTTATGTCTAATGTGTATGAAAATATCTGCAAAGAATCTTGCACTGGAATTAGATGGAAAGACCGCAATCGAAGTACCTAATAGTGACAGTCTGAATCCTAAGAGTGAAATTACCATAGAGGCTTGGTTAAATATGAACTCACCTGACGGAGAATGTTTGGCTAAGGATTGGGGTGGAAAAAGAGATTACATTTTTCCTGAGATTATTCAAAATGGAAATGGTTTAAGGTTTGTATTATGGCCTGGTACGAAAATACTTGATGTTCAAGGATTAAAACAAAATGTGTGGCAGCATGTAGCTGGTGTTTGGGATGGTACAGAAATGCTTGTATATATTGATGGAAAAAAGATGGGGGCACTGCCATTTGAAACTAAAGAATTAGCAGCCACCGATGCACCTCTCTATATTGGTGTGGGGGACAGTCAAAACTGGTTCTGCACAGGATTAATTGATGAGATTCGTATATGGGAAGTTGCAAGAACTGAAAAAGAGATCAATGAATTTATGAAGAAAGTACTATCAGGTGATGAACCAAAACTAAATGCACACTACACTTTTGATGAAGGGAATGCAAAAGATAATACGAAGAACGGTAACGATGGGAAAGATGGATTTGGAAAAGCTAATTATGTAGATGTAACAAAGGATCTGAACTTGCAACCTTTATCAGTTGAACCTAATGATAAATTATCGATTACATGGGCTTGGTTAAAACAGATACGATGACTTTTATTTAATCTTGTCCTATGTTTTGTGAGAGAATATTTCCGATAAATTATCAGGATGACTAAGGGATACTCAAAATATGAATGAATTACGAGAACTTCGAAAATCAAATGATATAATGGATAATCCAGTAGAGCTTCGAACAAGAATGTCGGAGGAAGGTTATCTGTTTTTCAAGAAGTTGCAAGATCCTAATAAACTCTTGGAATTACGTAAGGAAATGCTTTCAACAATGCAGAGTGGTGGATGGCTCATAGCTGGAACTGAGCCAATGGATGGTATCGCTGATATTTCGACACAGTGTACTGAGGGAGATCCTGAATATACTGATGTTTATCATGAGGTATATAAATTAGAGACATTCCACCAGTCTGGCCATTGGTCGGAAGTAGTTGAAATGGTTGAGAATATCATAGGAAGAAAGGTATTACCACATCCACAGAAAATCGCACGACTTTGGTATCCAAAATATACTGAACATACTACACCGATACATCAGGATTTTGTACATTTTCAAGGTAATTTCCAAACATACACATGTTGGGCACCCGTCGGTGATTGTCCGATTGAGTTAGGTGGTTTAGCAGTATTACCCGGATCACATAAAATCCAGAGTGTGAAGGAACACCATTTTTCCCTCGGTGCAGGTGGACTTTGCGTTGATACGGATGAGTTAGAAGGAGAATGGCATACAACTAACTATGAAATTGGAGATACATTGATTTTCCCTGCGTTAACAATTCACAAAGCATTACCAAATTTGACTGAGGATAGGCTTCGTGTGTCACTTGACAACCGTTATCAAGCCGTTGATGATCCAATAGCCGAACATATGCTTGAACCCCACCTAAATATCTTCAATAATCTAAAGTGGGATGATGTCTATGAAAGATGGGAATCTGATGAATTGAAGTATTATTGGAAAGATTATGACCTAACTGTAATACCAAGGGATTTAAGCTATATTAACAAAGGTTTTGAGGAGGCGTTAGTTTTGGCTGAGGATGGAGATGAACGGGCAGTATATCAATTAAACAGGATCATAAAACGCGATCCATCCACGGATATGGCGAAAAAAGCAATTGTGGTTTTGAATCATTTAAATGTATAATAACTATAATAAATTATCCTATAGAATTCTCCTGAATAATTGACGGTATTAATATTACGAATATAAAATGAATGTAATATACACAAAATAAAAACAAATCTGGTACTAAAGCATTTGGTTGAAATCACGAATTTACAAGATAATACTCAACCAAATATGCTTTAGTGCCATTTTATTTTAATAGATAAAACATTAAAAGGAATAAAATGACAAATAGAAGCTGGTTTCGAATTTGTATATTGGTTATCTGGGTTTTCATCTATCAATCTCCAATAGTGTTATCTCAAACAATCGAAGTCAAGAAACTGGAAACCCCACCTGTGATTGATGGAAAATTGGATGATGATATTTGGAAGCAAATAACACCCATAGTAGAATTTCATATTGCTGAGTTAAAGACTACAGTTCCGGACAAGACACAAATCTATATTGGATATGATGATAATGCACTCTACGTTGGTTTTAGGTGTACTCAAAAAGAATCGCAGATAATAGCTAATCAAACACGAAAAGATGGTAGTTTTAAGTTTGAAGACCATGTTGCTATATACATTGATACCTACCATGATAAAATTCGAACGTATTGTTTTGCTGTAAATCCATTGGGTACACAACTTGATGACAAACAGGGTGATCTCGGTTGGGATGGTGTTTGGTCTGCTGCAGCAATTATTAATGAATCAGATTGGATTGTTGAGATGAAGATCCCCTATCAGATTCTTGACTTACCTGAAAAAACTGAGCAGAGATGGGGGTTAAACTTAGTACGACGTCATCAAAGTCTTGACCGTACAAGTACTTGGGCAGATACAGGTGTAAATGTTTCGGATGCAAACAGATTTGGAACATTGGAAAATTTGAACTTTATTCAAAAGGTGTCAGATAAGAAATACGAAATTATCGGATATTTTTCTACAAAATATGATGGAACAATTGAATCAGATGTCTTATTTGACCGATTATCACCACATATTGGAGCTGATGTATCTTATAAACCTAATACAAGTACTCGATTCATTGGTACACTCTTTCCTGATTTTAGTCATATTGAATCTGAAGTACAAGGTATTGTATTATCTGACCTTGAGCAAAGGTTAACGGATAGAAGGCCATTTTTTCAAGAAGATGGTCGTATTTTCCGTGCTCCAATTGGTTTATTCTATAGCAGACGAATTGGAGAAATAGATTATGGAGGAAAAATAATTGGAAAATCTGGGAATGCGACATATGGACTCATGAATGTTATAGAAACAGAAGATAAGAGTCATAATATGTTACTTAGAGGTATGTGGGATTTAGGAAATTCTTCATCAGTTGGAGTGTTTGGCGCATCCAAGGAACTTAGAGACAGAAATAATAGATCTTTATCAGTTGATACAAGGATACGTCTACCACAAGCATTTAATTTTATTGGAAATTATGCGATCAATTCGGAAACAGATAAAAATGACAGTCGTGCATTGTTAACTGAGATTAATCGTAGAGGTAATCCTATTATTAGTTTTGCATATAGAGATATTACAGAAGGATTTAATCCTATCAACGGGTTTGTACGACTAACAGATATAAGACAACCGAGTTTTTGGGGAGTTTACCGTTGGCCAATTGAGAAAGGTCTAATTCAGACTATTAAGTTTGAATCTGTCCAATCACTTACTTGGAATCATTCAGGTGAAAGGATTCGGGGAGATCATTTTCAACTTATTGAATTTGATTTAGGAGAAAAATGGCAAACTGGAACGTTTTTTAGGAATTGGTCTTATGACATTCACACCAATTGGGTGATGGCTGCACAAGCTGTTTATAACCGACAGAGTCCTGCACGTGTATTTGTTGTAGGTCAATATGGTGAATTTGAAGGTGCGAAGGCGACATTTCTTACCACAGCTACAAATATTATTCCCTTCCAATTCCTGTCGATTGGATTGAAAGGTGAGAATTTATGGCAGACTTTCCCCGATGGAATAACAAATCAGGAATTCTCTCTTCGTACAAGCATAAATATTGAAATTGGTGAGGAGAAATGGATTACATTTCGGTTAAGAACCGGGGGTGATCACAAACCGAATCTCAATGCAGTGTTTAAATATTCATTCCTTGAAGATTTTGTCTTTTATCTTGTTTATGGTGATCAAGACGCTAAAGAAACCGTAAATCAGGCTTTTGCGAAATTAACTTACATATGGTAGGTATGTAAATTTAGATTCATATGATGTGGTATATGTAAGTACAAAATTATTCATATACCACATTTTATATCAATGTTTAAGATGATTTATCATTGAAAGTCTTCTCATATCCGTAAGTCCAATCAATAACACGATAACCTAAGTTCGTATACATCAAAAATGCAAGATGATTATCCCAACTTGTACTGAGTGTTGTGTGCTTATAGCCAACTTTTTTTAATTCCTGTAGCGTATATTCAAGTAGATATTTCCCCAATCCCTTTCCTTGGAATTCATCCTCTACTCCCAACCAGTCAATATATACCCAATCTTGTATAGTTGGATTATCGTTAAACTCACCACATGAATTAGTCCAACACTGTCCAATCTCTTCACCGTCTTTGTATGCGGTGATATTACAGTTTTGGAGTAACCCTCTACCATCTTTCCAATCGGGTTTAAGTTGCATTTGTATTTTTGGTTTAATAGGTTTAACTTGAAAATTCTCCCAGTTTAGAAAGACTTGTCCGTTTACACGTTTATATCCATTTAATCCAAGCAATGCCTCAATATGGTCAAGTGAATTTGACAAGTGGGCATATCTGTAATGGTAGAATGGATATTTATAGTTTTTAGAGAATGCATATATACGAGTGACATTGTATTTTCTCATAGATTCCTCAGCTTTCTTGAGTATGGATAGCCCAGCTTCTCTTGACCCGCGTCTGTATCCAAAGAATCTAATAATTCCACCATATTCCTTATCATCGTCACTTTCGATTCCAATATGGATATATGCTTCAACAGTACCTTTATTATTAACAATATAGACTGTTTCTTCTATTAATTCGTCATCTTTACACACTTCAGGACTATCAATAATATCTTGTAATACATGCTCAAATTGACCTAATGATACTGGGTAACAATAAGGGACATTCTTTATAAGACGATTGTAAAAGTTAGTTACAGACTTTAACTTATCTGGTGTATATTGAAGTATTTCCATTGAATGATTCCTATATATTGTAGATTTTAATTAATTATACAATCATCACCAGTAGGAAATTAACAGCAACTGTTTATATAATACTTTGGAGTGATAATCTTTGAACTTCAACAAAATTGGCGGAGGTGTAACCTCCGCCAATTTTGTTGATATCAATTGATAGCAAATTATTAGACTTTAATTACCTTTTTTGAACTTCAAAATTAGCATCTAATGCTTTACCAACTCTAACTTGTGATTCTTCTAAATGTGCGACGGTATAATCATCAAGTTGTGGTTTGGATTTTTGAAGAACATCTTGGATTCTTGAGTTAATTTGGCTAAGATGGAGTCTTGCAAGTGATCTTGCGTCCTCAGGAGTTCCACTATCGGCATCTAAGACTAATTTAATGAGTTGCTTCAGATGTTCACGTTGTAAACCGCGACGAAATCCTGAGATATATGCTTCTGCATTTGTCCACTGTTTTGCAGCAGGATTTGCATCAAGATCTACCCATACTGCTTCTGTAATACCTGTAAAAAGTTCTGGTAATGTAAATACATCATCTTCATTAAATTTTAACTCTGTATCTTGTACGCGAGCGAGGATATTCGGATGTAGTAGACGACCAAGAATTTGAGATTGATTTCTCAGAATTACATCATGAATTGGATAATCCAATCGTGTGGAATTATTGCTACTTGATCCCCAATCACTCCATCGAGTTATAGCCAAACTATTTAATAATTCAGGAGAGAAATTGAATGCTTCATCAGAAAGAGCATATTCTTTAATGAATTTTAGTGCTTCCCGTTGTTTTTTTGCTGGCACAGGCACGTAAGGTAAACGTGCATTTTCATCACCACGATGGTCTCTATGATGGTATTGCCCTCCTATGAAACGAGTAGCAAGAAACATTGACGAACTATATTCACTGAGTAGAGATCTAAAGGCACGTCTTACCCTTTGATAACCCATACCTTCTTTTGTGACTTTATTAGAAATCTTATCCCAAAGTTCTGACACAATTTCCCTTTGATTCTTAGCGAAATTTAGAGGATCTGCTCCCATATCCCACCGATTTACCAATGGATCTAAATCACGATATTGGTACATAGATGCATCACCGTCAGTTCCATACCTTAATTCAGATTGTGGGGCACGAGAAGCAATTTTACCAAGATCTTTTAATTCCCCTTCAGGAGATCCACCACTGACAGGTTTATATGCATATTCAATTACCCAGTGATCCCAAGGTCCGAGTGTTGAGGTATAGTAATCTCCTTGCTTTTTACCCTCTGGGGCAATATTGACAGCATCATATTCCATAACTGAACCTACAAGTGGTTTACCTTTTCTACCTTGAATTTCTTTTAACGTATAAACAGTACTTGCTTTAAAGTTATGTCGTAATCCCAAAGTATGTCCCACTTCGTGCATGATCAATGCTTTGAGTGCTTGTCCGATAAATTCATCAGGTATTTCACCACCATCATCCATTATACCCCGTGCTTGTAATACACTTGCCATGAATCCCATCTGTCTTGCTAATCCATTTGCCATTTGACAATTGAAACGTGATGAATGATCAATTGGGTGTTCCCGCTCATGTTCAATTTCTTCTAAGAAGGTAGTATATTCCCTTTGCCAATATCGTATCCAACTTTCCCCAACGAGTATATCAGCATCGAGTATCTGTCCAGTTAGCGGATTTACACGTGATGGTCCAATTGCAAAAGAAGCGCCAACAATCCATCGAATAGTATTATACCTTGCATCCTCTGGATCCCAATCTTCATGATCTTGTTGTATACGTGCTTCAATGGCGTCAACAAAACCCGCTGCTTCAAAAGCCTTATTCCATTCTAATATACCTTGTCTCACATAAGGTCTTAACTTATGCGGTACAGTCTTTTCAATATAAAAGATGATTGGTTCAATTGGGGGAGAAAGTTTAGCTTTCTTATCTGCTTTTTCTAAATGCCACCGATTGACATATCGAATATATGGTTCATCGCTTGTTTGTAGTGAATAATCTTTAACAGTCGTCATAAAGTGGCCAACACGATCATCAGCGAAACGTGGTTGATAGTTGTTGGATGGTAGTGCAGCGAGACTGTAATGAATGCCGACCTGTATTCCTCTTGAATCTGGAATGGTCTCCCGACTTCCTCCAGCTGAGTATACAGCTGCGACTCTTAATTCTACATTTTTAGGAAAAACCTTGATTGATTCCCAGGTGCTTCTGCTCTTATCAAATCTTGCACCACCCCCAATACTACTTGACAATGGAGGTAGATCTGAGATAAATACCGGAGTGATATTTACTAATAGACTTTTTCGTTGAGGATGTATACTCTCTAATTTTAATGCGAATAGTACAGAATCACTATAACCAAAATCAACCGCATGTCCTATAGGTGTGCCTTTTTTCGCCCGGAACCTAACATTTTTTCGAACAAGATGTACCCGATCACCAACACGACGCCACTCAAGTAACCATTCATCCATAGTCATCCCTGATAGAATACGACCTGATCCGATACCTCGGGAGATACTTAACATACATAGAAATGGTTTGTTTAATTGATTAGGTTGAATCTCACAGTACAAGTTTTCTTTCTTCTGGTAGAGTCTATACAAACCTTGATAACTCTTGCTATCTTCAATTACTTTATCGAAATCATCAAATTCTGTTTTCTTCTTAGTTGTTTCTTTTGTTGCTGCAGATTGTTCTTGTTCTGTAGTCTCTTGGGCATTAATAGAGTAACAAAAATAAGAAAAGGCAATTACACATATGCAGAAAATCCAAAGCTTACGCATCAACAATTCTCCTAAAAGTTATACCATTTCTATTAATTTTTATTCCATTACCAATTGTTAGAAATGAAGAGGAATGTGGCACAAACTGGTAAGTTTATGCTACAAGAGAGACATTATACATCAGAAATGGTATTATATTAATAAGCTAAAACTTACTATAGTTTGGACAATTTTCGTATTTTCTTTTAACACTGTTTTATACACCATTCGCACCTCTGGTGCTGCCGATTTGGTCAATAGTATTCTTTTTCGACAATTTTCAGTCTGTGGCTAAACTCACCAATTAATCAGTTTACATCAAACAACAACCCGTTGAATGCTATTTAACATTTATACCTCTGTATTGTGGTGAAATAGGTGTAGTCTGTACGGATACTATAAATGTCAATTTCTGGTACGCTTCCCTCAAATCAACGCCGAATCCGCGTATGGAATTCGTCGGGAATGAATGCTGTTAAGAAATTCCCCCATTATCCGTGCGACTATAAAAAGTGTTCGTAATGGAAACTAATTTTATAGAACTTAGTATAAAAAACACTCTAAATTATTGGTATTTCAATATTCACATAAGTAATAATTATTATTTATTATGTTTAATATGTTACACTTTTTGACACATTGTGTGTCATTAGTAAAACGGCTGTCCGCCCTGTCACAGTCTGCGTTTATCGGTGTTTTTTAGAATAGTAACAATTCTTGAATTGTATGATTTTGTGTCGTTCTTCTTTTTTATTTTTTATAATTCTTGGAGGAATATCCGATACAGACATTTGTAATACATTTTCTAAATAATAACGAGTTGTGCTAAATGACTAATTGTAGAAAATATTTTCACATAAACAGAAGGTTTTGAGCGTCTTCCTTTTTCTTTGAACCCTCTTTAGTCCTGTAGGGACGAAATGTTTATAGAAAAACGTCACATAAACCTCTTGAGTCCTGTAGGGACGAAATGTTTATATGTAAAACACAGCATATGTGAATTTAATACAAACATATAGTTAACTGGCACAAGTCGTAATAATAATATCTCATTATTGTGACATAATATTTTAGGACGTACCCTAATAGATGACATCCCCATAAACCATCAATGGAACTTTTTTTCTCAGAAAAGGTAAAGGTGATGCTGTTTCTGTTTTTAAGATAATTATGAATGTTTTGGATAGTCATTAGATAGTTTTCTGGATTTATGTAAAAAGTTACGAAATCGTAACTTTTTTCTGTTACACCAATTTTAGTATAGTCGCTGTTAGGTCTGTCCCCGTCTATGTTTACAGCCAATTTACGATTTTCTATAAAAGAAATAAAAAGAGTTCTCTTGATAGATTTCTTAACACATTATTTCCGAATAAGATGTGTTACATTGACATTTGTATAACTGTGTATATTTTCTTTAATCATATTGATTATCCTTTGTTAATTATTAGTATAAGTATAATAGTAGTTCTCTATATGTTATTGTAACGTATATTTTCGCTTGTGTCAATCTCTTTTCGTATATATGATGTCTGTTTTTTTAATTTCTTCAATTTATTTTTAAAACAGGGTCTTATGTTGTGTTTCGTACCTAACCCCTGTATCTGACTAAAATCCGGAGCGGTTCCAAACCGCTCCTACCTGAATTGGGTACACGTGAGTGGTCTTCTTAAATTGACACCTATGGTGTAGTCTGTATGGATACCCAAAAAATAAGCGCGTAAGGTGTGAATGGAGTGCAATAGTATTAGCTTCAATAAATCCCAAGCACCAGAAGTGAGAGATGTGTCTAAACATAAAAAATAGACTGCCAAATCTCTGTTTAATTCTTAAACTGCCAAACTATAGTAATATATTAAATAGACTATATACACTTTGCAATAGTATAACATTTATCTAACTTCATTTCCATATAGGTTTATGGAATTTTAACTTTTAGAATATGCAGTTTCTCATCAAGAGTATGTTATGCAGGATAGTCTATGTAGAGTTGATTGAAACAGTCTTTACCAACAGTGTAGAAGTTTATGAATAGCATACCTTATTTCACACTGATAGAATTCCGTTATTTTATATTATGAACTCGTTTAGTTCCATCGAATGAAAACCTTGGCCAATCTCGTTCCCATTTCTCAGAACTATATGGGATATAATGACATGCCAACGCGTGTCTCCTTTTTCCTGGTGTTAGAATTTTTGCTCCATCATGTATGAGTTTTCCATCAAACAAAACAACATCACCTGCATCAACATATATATGCATAAGTTTATTTCCGTTTTCTATAAATACCTTTTCAACTGCAGGAAAATAACGGTTGTGTTGTTGCTGTTCATAGGTTTCATTGGGTTCAAGGATCATAGACACATCATCTTTGGTGACTAACTTACCGTTGTTAGATCCGGGTTGAACAACTAATGCTCCATTGTTCTCATTAACATCTACCATTGCCATCCATGCTGACATACACTCAGGTAAATAGTATTGATCTTGATGTAATGGGTGTTCAGAACCCTCATAAAAATGCATCGATTGTACGCCTTCTGGTTCATCCCCGAAACATGTAGACAATGGTTCATGTAAACGTGGATGAATTAATAGTCTTAAAACTATTGGATCATACAGATGTTGATTGAATGTGCGTGCTCCATATTTATCTTGTTGGAAAAAACCCTCAAGTAGTTTCTTACCAGTATGGAGATCTTCCATGTGGCTTACAACTTTTTCACATTCCTCTTTAGAGAAGACACTCTTGAGGATTACAAAACCGCTTTGTTTGTAGTGGTTTAGTTGTGATGATGTCAAAATCGGTTACCTAATCCAATGAAATATTTCTATTCTATAGATAATGAATCGTAGTTTATATATTCTATCAAAAATAGAAGACTATACCTAATCTAATTTATTTATACCATTTCTAAGTACAGCATATCTCATAAATACTTCAATGACATTCGTATGCAAGCAAGAAGTACAAAACCTAAATAATTTTCGGCATAATGTTCCCAACGAACAACTAAACGACGAAAATCCTCTAACCAACTGAAAAATCTTTCTACTTTGAAACGATGCTTATACCGACGTAAACGACGACCATCCTGTGTCGCCTGTCTTTTACGATTCTTTTTATGGGGTGCTACCATTTCAACACCACGACTCCTCAAAGACGCATCTAAAGGATCAGAGTCATAGGCTTTGTCCCCTATCAACACTGCGGGGTATTCCGATGTCCAACACGCATCCAATGCCGGTTCAACTAAACGCACTTCATGACAAGAAGCATCTGTAATCAATACACTCACAGGTCTACCACTCTTGTCTGTAATCGCTACCAGTTTTGTCCCCTTACCACACTTCGTTTTACCAACACAAGTGCCACCTTTCTTGGCAGGAACAAACTTCGCATCAATACAACACTCACTCACATTTATTTTTTTTTCGTTTTTCAAGTATTTCTGTGAGTGCCATTTGGACATTTTCAAGTGTTCCATCCGAAGACCATTGCTGGAAACGACGATGACAGGTTTGATAGGGGGGATACTCTTTTGGTAAATCCCGCCAGGGCGCACCTGTTCGCAACACCCAGAGTATACCATCTAACACTTCTCTATTACCACGCCAAGGTCTCCCTGGTTTATTCGAAGGGGGTTCTGGTATTAGTTGTTCGATAACTTCCCATTCCTTATCACTCAATTCCAT
>PYJD01000040.1 GCA_003635315.1 Candidatus Poribacteria bacterium | reverse complement strand
AGATACATAAGGAACAGGGTGCCCATACAGATACTTACACCACATCTGAAAAAGAGAATGGGTGGATCCAAACACGGACGATGACGACAAGCACAATCCTGATAGATACAGAATATGTTGCGTGGCCGGGGCTTGCTCAAGTTTACCAATACAAGACAGAACGGAAACATACCCGAACTGGGAAGAAGAGCACGATGACGCAATATGGCATAACAAGTCTAACGCCTGAGTGTGGGTCAGCAAAACGGATTCTCACGCTCCGTCGTGGACATTGGTCGATAGAGAATCTGTCGCACCGCACTCGGGATGTCTTGTTTGATGAGGATGCGTCTCAAGTCCGGTGTGGCAACATACCTCAGGTGATGTGTGCCTTACGAAATGCAACCATTAGCCTATTTCGAACTTCTGGGAACACAGAAATAGCTACTGCGTTCCGCTATTTTGCAGCAAGACCTAAAGAAGCACTCACTCTTTTAGGAGCAAACATCGACAATTGAATGACTCTGCACATGTAATCTCTAAATTGACGCTTTTGTTGCGAAAAATTACGGATACCTAGTCAAAACTAATGACGGAAATGTCTGATACCTGTAAATACCATTGACATACCGTATTTATCTGCGGTCTTAATTACAGATTCGTCATTGACGGAGCCACCGGGTTGGATAATTGCCTTAATGCCAGCATCACCTGCAATCTCTACGCCATCGGGAAATGGGAAGAATGCATCGGAAGCCAAAACTGAATCGTTTGCCTTTTCACCCGCTTTTCGAACAGCGATAATTGCAGCATCTACACGGCTCATCTGTCCCGCACCAATACCGACAGTATGCGTGCCCTGCGCAAGTAAAATACAGTTGGATTTGACATGTTTACACGCTTTCCAGGCAAAGAGCAACGATTGTAACTCTTGTTCAGTAGGTTCACGTTTAGTGACAACATTCAAATCACTCTTATCAATATTGTGTGCATCCTGTTCTTGAACAAGAACTCCCCCATTGATATGACGCATTTGCATTATTGGTCCAACATCTGATAACGAACCTGTTTCAAGGATACGTCGATTTTCAACACGCGATAATGCAGTCAATGCTTTTTCTGTATAACTTGGGGCAATAATAGCCTCAATCTTCACACCAGATTTCGCAGCATCTCGTATCGTGTTTGCTGTTTGGATTGTTACCTTACGATTTAAACCGACAATCGAACCGAAAGCAGAAGTTCTATCGCAATCAAGTGCATTTGTGAAAGCATCCTGAAGATTCTCAGCTGAAGCAAGTCCACACGGATTATTATGTTTGATAATGGCACAGGTAGGTGTGTCGAAATCTTTTACAATTTCTAATGCTGCATCTAAATCAAGAATATTATTATAAGATAACGCCGGTCCGTTGAGTTGTTTTGCCCACGCTGCACAAGGTGAAGGTTTCGTTTCTGTTCTATAAAAAGCAGCATCTTGGTGAGGATTCTCACCATATCTGAGAGAATCCGCTTTTTCATAGTTTAGAGTTAAGAAATCCTCAAATTCCTTATTAGAATCTAAATTTATCAGGTAGTTTGAAATTGCACTATCATAGTGTGCAGTATGTAGGAATGCAGATTTTGCCAATTCTAATCGTCTCTCATCAGAAATACAACCATCATTGTTATTCAATTCTGAGATTATGTCTGCATATTGAGTTGGATCTGTTAGGACAGAAACATGATGGTAATTCTTTGCAGCAGCACGAATCATCGTCGGACCGCCAATATCAATATTTTCTATTGCGTCCATAAGCGTTACATCAGGTTTGGCAATAGTTGCTTCAAAAGGGTAAAGGTTGCATATCACCATATCAATGGGTTTTATTCCATGAGCAGAAGCTTGATCCACATGAGTTTCGTTATCCCATTGTGCCAGTAAGCCACCATGTATTCTGGGATGAAGTGTTTTGACTCTACCTTCTAACATTTCCGGAAAACCTGTATAATCAGAAACATCAACGATCTTAATTTCAGCATCACGTAGATGTTTTGCAGTTCCTCCAGTTGATAGGATTTCTACATCCCATTTTCCCAGGGTATTTACTAAATCTGATAGGTTTGTCTTGTCATAAGTGCTGATGAGGGCGCGTTCTATTTTTTTCATAATTACGATGTTCCAATGTTTTTTAGGAGATGATGCTCAAGGATATTGAACAATGAAAAGAGTTAGGTTATATAGCGGGGAAAGCCAAAACCGTCGTTGGCAACGTGACTTCTTGCGGGAATTTGAGCACGAGTAGGGATAATTAGATCCATTTCTGATGTGTTTTCGATAACTGTTCCGTCACCAATGCGTACCTCGTCCCCTATCACAATCTGGCCGGGATGGTCGGATGCACCGCGGATTGTTCCTATTACGACTGACGATCCGATACGACATTTTTGGTCAATTTCGACAAAACCATAGATCTCAGTATTTGTACCAATCGTCGTATAGTCGGCAATTTTTACTGGTCCGAGTAGACTTGTATCTGTACCGATTTCAACGAAATCTCCTATAACAGGGTGACGTTGTTTAACTTTTACACTTAATCCACCAAGCGTGCATGGATATATCACACATCCAGAACCGATGATACCTGTTTGTCCTGTGGTAACACCTCTATGTGGGTGTTCTAATAAATTCGCATCACCAATCTCTGTTTCAGGATGTAAATCCGCTTGGTAATACCGACCACCGAGTTCAGCAATTGCGCGCGGTAGGAGTGGCACAGGAACTCGGTTTAGGTCTGAGTTGTCTTCAGGGGGACCATTGCGTGTCAAGGCATGTGCCACATCATGGTAGAATAAAACCCGCCATCCGGGATAGGTACTGACAACGAGTTGGAGTTGATATTCCAATACTGAAGCGAGATTTAAACTTGCCAAAAAATCCTTGTATGGATCGAATGTTCTCTCCTTAATTGCATTATCAATTTGCGATCGAAAATCGATAGCAGCGATCTTCTCACGTGAAATACCATTATGGAGTAAATAAGCGTCCCAAACAGCTGGATCTTTCAGAGATGAGAATCGATTCCAGAGGGCACGACTTTTAAAACGAGGAAGTTCCCACAGAAGTGAAAATACAGTTTCAAGTGTAGTCTCAAGATCCGTTTCGTCGGTGACAGCAATAAATGACTGTGTCACCATAGCGTATAACTGGTCTACAACTTCTTCAATGGCTTCTGAGAGACCATGTTTCTGATTTTGAAGGTGGGGGATGTTATGAGATCCCGGCGCGACACACTCCAACAGATTGCCGAGAATTGTTTCAAGAATATCTCGATTCACAAAACCACGACCTGAACGTTGTGATAACCCTTCACGGCTTATACTATCTATACATAAAGCATTTAATTCTGATTTGCTATAGATAGGTTGTAACCGTGATAAAGTTTGCTCTAATAAAGGTTTCTTTCGTTCTTCATAGGAGGTATCAAAAAGGGTGGTTTCAGACATATTATATCATTTATGAGGTTTCGGTAAATCTCCATCTAAACTTATTATTATGTCAGTAGTTTAAGTCTTAGCATTC
This sequence comes from Candidatus Poribacteria bacterium, assembly GCA_003635315.1. GTDB lineage: Bacteria > Poribacteria > WGA-4E > WGA-4E > WGA-3G > MSPOR6. The sequence continues at coordinate 189,949 of PYJD01000040.1, read as the reverse complement.
CTAAATTATATACTTGATGGTATTGAAAAGCAATAGAATTTCTAACAGAGAAATCTGCCCTTTTATAGTGAACAATAAGATTAATACAACATTTTCTATTGGCACAACATATGTTCGCATCCCACAACTCTTCTGTAGGAGCGACCTCCCGGTCGCGACCAGGAGGACACTCCTACAAGTAAAGTGTCTAAATAAATCTAATGTTTACTATAAATTCCTTAGGGCGTTTTTTTTAGGGAAGATGTCTTTTGTAAATGAGAGTGTAAGTTATCTAAGCGTAAGATATCCAAAAGTAATATTCCTTAAATTACCTTTTATTAAGTAATTCTTTGAGGTCGCTGAGAAGATTTTCAACAATTTTTGGATCAATACTGTGAGATATCTGTGGGTGTTTTAGTTTTGAGAGAGCATCTTCTTGAAGTTGCCTCTCATACACAAGGTCTTCTTCGGTTTTAGGACGATTATAATGAGCGTAAATAGTAGCCCCAGGCCTGGGACCGTATGCTTTTTCTTGCAGTGGTTTTTTCCATTCTGCCGCGAGTTCTACCATTTCTCTAGAAATCGGATTATCGTTCCATCTTTTTCTACGAGTGATAAAATCAAGCGCTTTATACCTATTCCACTCTTCCTGACTCAGTTGATCCCATCGCTGATATCCCATTGAGGCGTTAGGGTTGACGCGGACGATAGGAGTATTGAACTTGACGAGTAATGGGGATTCGCCATCAATCTCAAGATAAGTATATCCAGGTGGCGGTACCTCCAAACCGTTTTTTTCGTAAGCATTTTTTATGGCTTGAGGATATGCACGGCGGACAGCGATTTGAAACGCTGCATATTCTTTCTCAGAAAGATCGGCAAATGCATCCGATGTTTTTGCTTTTTCTTTAAGCAATGGTATGTAAGTATCAGGTTCTAATTTATCAATTACGTTAAGAAATTCTTTCAAGGATAGTTTGCTATAACTGTCAATAATGTCTGTTTGTTGTGTCCAAATCCATGTGCTAATGACGGTAATGGTAAAAATTATCAGACATCCAAGAATGGGTTTGATTGTACGATGATTCTTTAGCATTGTTTTTCCTTACGCTTTCGCGAAAAATATTGAATATATCAATCCGCAATATGTAATACCAATTCTATAAATGAATTTCCCTTGATTAAGTAATATTTATGTCTTGAAATACTACACAAACTGATAGTTTGTTCTACAAAAAGAGACATTTGATTACCTGCTGTTAGGAATGAAACAATGAATGCACAAACTGACAGTTTATGCTACAAAAAGAGACATCTTATTATAGATTTTCACCAGAAATCACTTTTTGTTAAGATTTAAAGTGAAAAGACCTCTTGGGCAGCGGCAACACCTACACCAAGTGAAATATCATAACCAATTTCCGCTAAACCTCTTTCAAAAGAAGAAATAGCAACAATTACATCGTTTTCATTCATCCAACCCAGATGAGCAATTCGTAGAATTTTACCACTTAATTCACCTTGTCCACCAGCATAAGTAATTCCATAATCTTCACGCATCATTTTCACAAAAGCCTTCCCATCAACTTCCATCGGAAGCCGAATTGATGTTAATGTATTTGCAGGAGATGATGCAAACAGTGGTAATCCAATTGCTTTGATTGCACTCCGTGTTGCGAGTGCCATCTGCTGATGACGTTTTATAGTATTGTTGATTCCCTCTTCATAGATTAGATTTAGGGCACATTGCAAAGCGTTTAGTAGTGTAATCGCAGGCGTATATGGTACCGACCCTTCTATTCCACTCTTATGTGCTTTGCGAAAATCAAAATAGTATTTCGGTAGATTGGAATGTTCCACTGCATCCCATGCACGATTATTCAGTGCTACAAATGCCAAACCGGGTGGGGTCATTAAACCTTTTTGGGAGCATGAAACAACAACATCAACACCCCATTGATCCATCTGTAGATCATCAGCACCCAACGCACTCACAGCATCTACAACAAGAAGCGTCGGAGTGGATTGCGTTATTTGTGCCAGTGTTTGTATATCGTGCAATGCACCCGTTGAAGTTTCGCAAAGTGTGGAATATACAACCTTAATCTCGGGATTAGTTGTAAGATGTTCCTCAACTATTTCAGGTGCAACGGAATTACCCCATTCAACATCTATCGGTATCACTTCAACACCATAAGCGGTGCATATTTCTCCCCAACGTTCACCGAATTTTCCAGTTCTGATGACTAATGCCTTATCACCACGTGATAGGAGATTGGACACTGCACCATCCATTGCTCCAGTACCAGACGATGTTAGAAACATTACATCGTTCTCAGTCTGAAATACGTGCTTTAGTTTCTCTAAGACATCCTTAATTAATGCTACAGCATCTTCACTCCGATGGTAGTCAATTGGCTGCGCCATTGCTAACAACGATTCAGAGGGTATTGGTGTTGGTCCGGGAGTAAACAAATAACTTTTCTTCATAACGACACTAAACTGTTCCGGCTACACCAGGACTTTTTCCTTCAACGTTCAGGACAACCCATTCCCGACTAAGAAGTTGCAGGACAGAAACAATTGCATCTCGTTGTCCAGCACTATCCATTGGAACTTCAATAGTTATTGTTGCGAATTCTTCCTTTTGAACATCACCATCATTACTAAACTTCATCGGTGTAATTTGTATTTTCTTCAATTTTGCGTCCATTAGTATTTATCCTCCTAAAATAACATTTTTAACTATATCGAATAATTACAATTTTAATGATCATCCATGAAGATATCTAAATCCATGCATACTCCATTTTTTCGAGCAGACTCCCATCCCGCCAATACAGGTGCTAATGAATACAAACCATCGTGATAATCACTTTGTAGTAATTCTGCATTTCCAGTTCTGATTGCACGAATATATGTCTTATCTTGTTCTAACCACGGATTGAATTCCTCTGCTCGGTAGAACATCTCACCATTTACTTCAATCCGATCATACTGGTAGATTGTGAGACATCCACCCTCATAGAATACAGTGAACCATGGTTCATTCTTAGGGTTTGAACCAGCAGAAACAAAGTTAAGATTCATTGTTGCCCCGTTTTCAAAACGGTAATTGAAAATACAAGAGAGTGGTGTCGAATATGATGGACGTTCACAATAGAATGCCTGTGAATAAGAGATATTTAATCCGGTCATAAACCGACTATAATCCGTTGCATGTACACCCCAATCCAGAGCACGACCACCAGATTTTTCCATATCCGCCCACCAAGTTTTTGCTTCACTACCTGCTACAGGTGGTAACCCACCAAAACTCTGAAATCGGACATGTATGATTTCTTTATCAGATAAGAAATCACGTGCTGTTTGGAAAATTGGTCGATACCGTTCTCTGAATCCTACCGTACTGATTACCCCCGCATTTCGTATTGCATTGTCTATCCTATTTGCGACCTTCATAGTTAATGCTTGGGGTTTTTCACTGAATATATGGATTCCTTTTTCAGCAGCGATTACCTCAACATCTGTTCTTACATACGCAGGTACGATCGAGTATAAGACTTCAAAATCCTCAGACTCAAGCATTGCTTTTGCCCCACCATTATCTGTGTGGTATACCTGTGGGATATTAAACTGCTTTGCATTCTCTTCTAACGTCTCCTTATTACTATCACACGCTGCTATGATATTAACGTTATCAATCTGCAAAAGGTTCGGAATTCGTGTGGTTTTGGCAAAATTACCACATCCGTAAAATGCAACGCGTATGCTGGAGTTTGATGACACAGAATAGTCTCCGATTCTGGTAAGGAATGTATAGATTATCGGATTATCATTAAAATGTAGTAACTACTATTTTGTATGATTAGTTTCACGCCAAGGAGGAATAGTCCAAGTATTGTACCAGTTCCATTTCCAGTTAATTTCTTTTTCAGGCATTTTTATTTCATACTCGATCCCAGCAGTGAATGGAAGTATATGTGTTTTAGTACCAACGATCTCTCGGATTGATTCAATAAAGGCATTTTCGTCTGTCACATTTGGTGGCCAATGTCCTTCTGGAATCGGGTCTGATTTTCTATCGGTTCGATAATGTGTGGGAATCATGAATCGCGGCTGAATTAAATCTATCAACTCAACCAATCTATCTGAGACACCATTGCCAAGACCGAGTTTCATGTGAATAAGAAAGTCAACTTTCCCACGAAGATTCGCTAAAGAAGGATAAGGTTCGTGTAAATCCCCTGTATGAAGGACTGATATGTTTTGCTGGAGATGTGAGATAAGATATCCGTTGGTAGGGAGATCAGGAGATTGGTTTTCTCCACTCTCAATCGTTTCAATTGATATGTTCTCAAGTTCAAATGTCTCTGTACCAGTAAAAGATCGTGATAATCCTTGAGTTTCATTAAGATGTTTAGGGTATAAGATCTCTACTTTATCTGAAGGGACATGTTTTGTAATAGGTAGATCGCGTTCAAATGCTGCATCACCATATTTTTCATTAATGGGATGTGCGGGGGTAAGACACCCAGCATTCACAAAGAGTTTCTTAAAACGATTACCTTGACATAACTTCCGCAATGTGGTTGGGTGGCAATGATCAAAATGTTCGTGGGAAATAAAGATATAATCGTAGATAGGTTCAACTTCTGCTAAGTTCTGGTTAAACAGATATGGATCAAATGTGATGTTGATGTCGTTGAACCGTACATCAAATGCACCACAACCCCACCATCTTAGGTATATATTATACATCTCTCATTCATCTTTCAGTCAGAAACAACTATCCAGATGTATCATTTATTCGTAAAGAATTCAAAGTATAGAAAAAGAAAGTTCCACTGATCCTATAATTATTTCATGAGCCACATTTTTTTCAAAGTCTGTGTATTCCCTGCTTCAAACTGATAAAAATAGATTCCACTGGCAACTCTTTCTCCATCCGTATTTTTTCCATCCCAATATAGGGTCTTATCACCTGGTGCCTGTTTTCCAAGATTGAAATGTCTGACTAATTCTCCAGTTGGTGAAAGGATTGATATATTCACACCAACTGATTCATTTAATTTGTAGGGAATCCAGGTTTCAGGGTTGAATGGATTTGGATAATTTTGGAACACTTCAGCTGTTTTCACTCTTCCCCAAGTAACAGTTTGTTTTCCTTTCGGTTCAACAGCAACCATGAGTTGTTTGGCTTCACCTTCAGTAAAAATAATAACTGAAATATGACTCGGACTCCACATTCTGCCATACGTATCTACAATACCAGATGGCCATTTCACTGTAATTGAGTCAATCCTATTAGCTTTTGCTAAACCAAATTCCAATTCTAAACTATCACTACCTAAGAAACCTGTACCACAAACGACTTCTTGTGTTTGAATGTGATCGGCTATTTTTAGTTCTACACGAGCCCCTATACCATCACGATTACTTTCAATACCACGTAGTCTTATTTTAAGCCTGTCATTATCTGGATTTACATTGTTTTTGAGTAAAGTGTTCCCTGTATTATTGACAATATAAAAATCTACATCGCCGTCGTTATCAAAATCGCCAGCGGTGGCACCACGGGCAACAGCATCAACTCCAAGGTTATAAGTCCCTGCTTTATCAACGAACTGCCCTTTATGATTCTCATATAGACGGTTTACATTTGTCTTCTGTGAGTTATCAACATCACCATTGACCACATATAAATCACTGTCCCCATCCATATCAAAATCAACAAAACTTGCATACCAACCAACACCTTCATTGGCTACCCCAACTTCTTCAGCGACATTTGAGAATGTACCATCACCGTTGTTCCGCCAGAGTAAATCCTCATCGTAATTGGTGACAAATAGGTCAAGGTCAGTATCGTTATCATAGTCTCCTACACAAAGACCCATCGCACCAGTAGGTTTTCCTCTAATCTGTGTTACAATTCCAGATTCATTCGAAACATCCTCGAAAGTGCCATTACCTTTATTACGATAGAGTTTATCGGGACCGTGGTCATTGGCTACGAATAAATCCGCCCATGTATCATTGTCGTAATCAAAGAAAATTGCGCCCCAAGCAATACCTTCATCTGCAACCCCAGCAGTTTCAGCGACCTCTTCAAATGTACCATCACCAAGGTTTCGATATAAACGGTTGGTTCTGGGGGCAGGATCAAATACTAAAAGAGATGCTGGACGACCCCAGTTTGCAACATAGATATCTAACCATCCATCGTGGTCATAATCTGCTACTGCAATACTCGTTCCATGAAGATCATCAGCAACCCCTGCTTGTTGACTAACATCCGTAAATGTACAATCCCCGTTATTAGCAAATAGAAAGTTTGGTCCATCACATGTCACGTATAGATCCCGCCACCCATCATTGTCATAGTCAAACCAAACACATCCTCTTGCCTTAGGGGTATTTGCAATACCTGCACTTTCAGCAATCTCTTGAAAAGTGTCATCCCCATTATTATGGTATAGGGCATTAGGGAGACCACCATCACCAATAACAAAGATATCCATCCAACAGGTGTCGTTATCAAAATCTACAGCTGCAGTTCCGGGACCTAACCAAGTCCCGGAATCAATGTCAACAGGTATATCCCGGTGCGTAACACCTGCAAGATTACTAACATCAACAAATGGTGCAGCATATAGTGGAGAGACGAGAATAACACAGATAATAATAATAAGTAAACTGTTCCGCATGGTGAATAGCCTCCTTAGAATTGTCTCTTGACGTCTCCCCATGTAGTAGTTGCTTTACCCCCAGGTTCAACAGGGAACGGATTCATATTATCATTGAAATATTCGTATTCCACTTCAAGTTCACCTGCTCCGGCAGCAACCCCTGCGTATATACCGAGTTGTAGTGGTGGATTCAAGGTGAAATTACCCTCTCCAATATCAACCCAATCTTTATCATTCTCGGTTTTATACCATGCAGTATAGGTATCCCCTTCTTTTTTGAGTCTTAGAGCAAGTAGGGCATCACCAAAATCACCAAATTCATCTTTCCAATGTACATCTGGTGGTCCCATTCCAGCTTGTCTGGTCTGATATTGTATCTGTCCTTTAGGTCCAGCATCCCGCGACCAAAATTTGATTGTCACCCAATTGTTATCACCAGGGCTTTTTACCAATAGACCGTTAACTGCAGATGTAGTATCCCATTTTGCTACAAATTGGGTTTCCACATCAAACATGTCCGTATCGGTTTCCTGATAAAGAAAATGGGATGCATCTCCAGCCCAAAGATTTCGATTTGGTTCACTATTGATGTAGAGAAAACCTTCACGTGTTTTCCCAACATCCCATTTTGGTGGTTCATTCTGCCATTTCCAATTACCATTTTTCAATTTCGCACCATCAAATGGATCGCCAAATGAATCAGCAGCACATACATCCATTACGCCAACTGACATTGATGTGACTATGCAGATGATTATACATGAAAGAATTAATTTCGAACTCTTCAATTGTTGATTTTGTACAATAGTTTTTAAAGAAAATGTTTTCATATTTACCTCCACCTAAAATTCTAAATTTTAATTTGTTGATTGTCAAGAGGAATCTACTATAATACCATTTCTATTATATTTACCTTCATTACCGTCTGTTAGAAATGAAACTGAGAACGGCACAAACTGAAAGTTTATGCTACGATAAAGACGCATTTTCAATTAGAAATGGTATTAGTTGAATATTATTAGGATATATAAGGTGTCAAATCCCAAAGCAGAATAGTACCATCATAACTTGCGCTGGCTAAGAGTTTATTGTCTGGAGAAAAGGCGAGATTATCCAATCTATCTGAAGGTCCTATTAAGGTGACAAGATGCTTACCACTTGAGACTTCCCATACATCAATAGGATACTTATTTAGGTCCTTGTGTGATGTTCCTATTGCCAGGTATTGTCCACACAAAGAATATGCATCTGGAGGCTTAAAATGTTCGAATTTTGGTGGCATTGACAACCTTTTTTCTATTTCACTCCATGTCGGGTTACACAAGCAGGTTATCTCCTTGCAGTATTCCCGTTTCTCAATATCCCAATATCGCTTTCCTTCTTTTTCCAGGTAAGCATGGTACCGTCCACACCTGCAAAATCGGACGCTCCCGATTTTATCACCTTGTAACGGTTTTATCTCTTCACCAAGTTCCAGATCCCACAGTTTAACATTATTAGACTTTGATTCACTTACGAGTAATTTTCCATCCTGACTGAATGTCAACTCATCAACAAAATCTCCTTCATCTTCATCATTGTCGTCCTTAGATGACTCAAGAGGATGCGTGAATTCATGAAGTTTCTTTCTATTTAGCACATCCCACACTTGTACTGTGCCATCTTCACTGGCATAAGCGAAAATCGTTCCTGTCGGTGTTAAGGCAGGTCTCGCGCTCCAGTAATCACGATTAGTTCCTTCAAGAAGTGGTATTCCATTGCCATCAGCTTCCCAGAGGGTAACAGTGACATTCTTGATACTTGCGACATAGAGTTTACCGCTAACGGTTTTATACAGAAACTGATTTTTACCTGCAGATTTCACTTGAACTGCTGGACGCGAATGTTTACTTTCAATATCCCATAACACAACACCCTCATGAAAATATTCAACTGCTAATGTATTACCATCCTGAGAGAATACAATCTCTGTCGGAAACGAGATAGGTGAGTGTGTAAATTGTTGTTTGATAGGATTATCAACAGTCCAAACGTTGATAAATTCATGTCGGTATTCATAAGCAAGTTGGGAACCGTTTGAAAACAGAACATTGTTTCCCCAATCACCGATAGAGGGAGAATCAATTGTGTTTCCCCAGAGTTTATCATTATAAAGTTGCTGATTACTTTCAAGGTCTCGAATAGAGATTGTTGCGGGACCATTCTCATCATAATTTACAATCGCTGCACGTAGTTTTCCATCAGGTGAATAGGATGGGATAATACTATACACCTTACCATAATCGGCATATTCTCGGACTTGATTCCAAGTATTGACACCCCAAACGTACACCTTGCCATCTTTACCACCAGAGACGAGAAACTGTCCACATGGTGAAAAGCAAAGAGTAGTTATCCAAAGGGTATGTGCTGAGAGGCATGCAATTAGTTCGCGGCTTTTCATGTCCCACACTAATATTGACCCAGCATCATCAGAGTTAGGAGACATGCACGTAGACGCAATCAGTCGAGTATCAGGTGAGAAACTAATAGGTTGGTAATGTCCAGCTCTTTCCTCGTCTGCGGTGAATTTTGCAAACGGTTTGCCAGTATCCGCATACCAGACTTCAACAATCGGGGTGCTATCATAGACAGAAGAATTAACTGCGATATACCTATTGTCAAGGGAAAAGGTCACGCATTCATTATGACTCTCAGATTTGATTTGTGTCAAACAAGTCCCAGTCTGGACATCCAAAATCTTTAGTAATCGTTCTGATAAACTGGCGGCTAACCATTTTCCGTTAGGTGAAAAGGTAACAGATTCGACATACGAATGTTCTATCTCCCAAAGTGCAACAGGGGAAAGTGTTGTGAGGTCATATAACCAGAGTCCTGTGCATGTGCCAATGACAATGGACTGTCCATCAGGTGAGAACGCCATTGCAGGTTCACTTCCGCGCCCCAACCGGGCAATTACACCTTCAGGGAGTGCCCAAGTTGTTACATCACCTTCAAATGAACCTACTGGTAAGGGACTTGAACGTGTTTGGTTTTCCATAAAGTCTTTTCCTTGTCCTTGATCAAGGGTGTCTTGAAAAATGGGTTCTTCTTGTTTTAAACGATTTCTCGCTCGGTTGAGCCGACTTTTAACTGTGTTCAGAGACACACCTAAATACTTACTTATTCCTTTACACGACATTTCCCCGAGATAGTGGAGAATCATTGTTGTGCGTTCGGTCTCTGGCAACTTTTCCAGAAGATTCTCAACGATTTCACGACGTCGTTCTGCTGATGCTTTTTCGCGTTGTTCTGCCAAATAAGATGAATAATCAATTTTCTCAATTATATCATCATTTACTAATTCCAATGATTGCATTGCAAGTTTTTTCTTACGCAACCATGCAATACAATGTCGTTTAGCGATGGCATGTAACCATCCAGCGAATAGATTTGGGTCTCTTAAGTCTGATAATTTATTATACACTTGTAAGAAGGTATCCTGCGTGATTTCTTCAGCAATGTGGTAATCACCAATTTCCCGCCATGCAAGGGCATGAACACTTTTTTGGTGTTTTTGGACTAATTCACCAAAAGCAGATCCATCACCTGCTAATATCTGCTGAATCAATTGAATGTCGTCTATTTCCATTAGTCTGCCTCATAAAACATGTGCTTACAATTGTTTAATGACGCGATTTTGAAGTGGAAAGGTTGCATGGTTGTCATAAATTGAAAAAATCAATATGTTGTAAAATCTATAATTCGGTTGTTAAGAAGTGCATGTGTCTACACAGAAAGATTGACAATTAAATAAAACAATCACAGATAAGGCGTTAGATCCCAAAGCAGGATTGCACCGCTTGTACCAGCACTTGCTAAAAGTGTCCTATCTGGAGAAAAGGCAAGAGAAGATACCCCTTCTGTCAACTCAAACGTAACAATAGGTTCATCTCCTTTGCGAATGTCCCAAACACATATATACCCATCACGTGTGCAGGTATCAGGGCTGCAAGCGACATATTGTCCACAATTAGATAATGAAAACGTTTCAATATATTTTGGTTCCCACCACTCCGGTTTAGGAATTTCCAACACTTCTTCATCCCGAAGGATATCCCGTAAATCTATTGTCAGATTATCCCATCCTGGACAATCACACCAGATTTGGGAGGGATTCGGGGAAAACGCCAAGAATTGTATTCCATCCTCAGTTGAATACAAGTCCAGAGGTTTACGTTGAACAACATCATAGATTTGACCAGAATGACTGATAAGATTTGTGCCATCTGGACTAAATGTGATGTAGGGTGAAGTATGTGTTTTTTCTGTCGTATAGGTGTCGTAGATTTCACCTGTTGCGATATCCCAGATATAGACCTTACCATTCTCGTCTATGCAGACGAGTAAATTGGCAGTAGAGGAGAAAACCGCGTCAGACACTTCAGCTTGTATAGAAAACGATGCGATCGGTTTATCTGCTCCCAATTCCCAAAGGCATACACTGCTTCCATCACCGGAGGTGACAAAGTGTCTTCCTTCAGACGATGCCTCCACAGAAAAATAACGTTCTCCCCATCTATCTGAATTTGGTTTTATGCCGAGGGGTTTAAAAATGTGAGGTCGGTCATTGGGATGTGTAATATCCCAACTGAGAATACCATCATTCCTGTCTGTTGTGATTAACGCCTTTCCATCTAAAGAAAACTGCAGAGGACCTACAAAAAATCCAGCAATATGCCCCAAAGAGATTAGTTGGTCTTCGCCCTCAATCCAAATATGCACATCGTTTTCACTCTCGAATGCCAGACGGGTTCCATGGGAATAGTCAGGGTTATAGGGTCCAGTTTCTTTGGTGTGTTGATAAAGTATTTCATTGTTATCTAAATCATGCACTGAAAGTGTACCATCTTTGTACGCGTAAACAGTGGATAAGAGTCGGTTTTCTGGTGCGTAACTGATATCGTGTCTACCGTTGTCGTCCACTTCCTGATAATCCTTATGCAGGTGCCAAGGTTGCAGTAATGCTGAGGGTTGTGCTGGGACTTTCCATACCTTGGTAATACCGTTATGGTTACATACAGCCATAAACTTCCCGCACGGTGAAAAGGAGATAGAACTAACAACTTCACCCCCATCAAGAGTGGTAAGATGTTTTCCTGTTGCTAATTCATAGACTACGACTTGGCTTGCATCTAACAACCATCTTCCATCAATTACAGGATATCCGTTTGTATTAAACGGTTCAGGTGCTCCATCGGGTGAAGCAAAAGCGAATAAACTGCCATCTGGTGAAAAAGCAAGCGGATTGGTCCCCACATACAATAATTCTCGCTTAAGACGATTAGAGTGTAGATTCTCTGGAAGCCGCCAAACTTCAACACTACAATATAGTTTCTTCTCTGGATTAGAACTCCTATTTGTTCCTCCTACAGCAAACCATTCTCGATTGGGTGAAAAGACAAGTTCGGAATTGTCTCCACTTTCATCTCGCGGCAATTCTGTTAAGCAATTACGGCTTTCCACATCCCAGATTTTGATGGGACCGCCCCAGCTGCTTGTTGCTATCCATTCTCCACAGGCAGAAAAGGCGACAGTCGAAATTTGTGTTCCTGCTTCCCAAAGTGATAGGGGTGTACGTTTAGTAACATCATACAACCACATGCCGAGATAACTTCCAATGGCGAGAAGCGTACCATCTGGGGATAATGTCATTGTGACGCTATTACCTATTCCTAATCTGGCAATCGCACCATTGGGAAGTGCCCAAGTTGTTTCATCACCTTCAAATGAACCTACTGGTACAGGGATTGAGTGTTTTTGTTTTTCCATATAGTATTCTCCTTAAAGGCAGATTCATCACCTGTTATAATCTTATGAATCAATTCAACGTCGTCTTAATCCATCAAATTTCACCATGATAATTTTAAGTATACAATAATAGATGAAGCGATTATCAATGGAAAGGGTGTATTAATGCCATAATTCAAAATGTCATTTCATTTTGAATATTGGACTAAAAATTCGTCTTATTAATTTTCATTTATTCTTAGGATTTGTTCAGTAGACACATTTTCAAGATGTTGTACGTTTCCACCTAACCAATGTATATTAATTGAACTTACAGTTTCAGTAGCACCAAGACCAAAGTGAAGAGTATAGTCATTACCAGATGCATAACTACCACCTGATGTAACTTCCCTTAAATATGTTGTCTTATTAGTTGTTAAATACACCTTTGTTCCAATTGCATCTTTGTTGCCTGTCGTTCCTGTTAATTGAATCTTCAACCATCTATTCTTTGTTATTGTGTCATTTCGAAGAAGGACTGGTATTCCACCGGAACAGGAAATCAGGACATCTATATCCCCATCGTTATCATAATCCCCGCAGGATGTCCCTCTTGCAACTACAGGACGCTTAAAGAATGTACCTGCTGAGTTTGTTATATCACGATAGTTCGCTTTTTCGTTGTTAAGAAACAGTTGGCATGTCTGTTTGTATGATAGGGTGGGTGTGATCTGTTTGACGTTATCCCATACATGTCCATTTGCTACCAATAGATCCAAAGTGCCATTGTTATCAACATCTAAAAACTGAGTACCGAATCCAAGTCTTGAAAAACTGGGTTCAGCAAGCCCTACTTCAAAGGTGGTCATTGTATAGTAACCATCACCATCATTATGAAATAAACTATTGACTTCTAAAGAAAAGTTCGTTACAAATAAGTCCATAACACCATCGTTATCGTAATCACCATGTGCAATTCCCATACTTGCTGTTGCACGCCCCTCCGAGTTATACGCTATACCTGCTTCAACAGCAACATTTGTAAACGTTCCATCTCGGTTATTGCGATATAAGTAGTCCTCAACTGCATCGTTTGTTACAAAGATATCAGGATATCCATCGTTGTTGTAATCGGTAAATAATACCCCTAACCCTTTACCAGAATTCATCACCCCCGAACGTGCAGTTACATCAGTGAATGTACCATCTCCATTATTCCGATAGAGAGTGTCAGGTGCTCCAGGATATTCATGTGGTCCACAGTAGATATGTACTCCTTCAAGGGTACATGAATGTGCCGTCTCAACATTATAATCAAGATAATTTGCTACATATAAATCAATAAAACCGTCAAGATTATAATCTCCAAAAGAGGCACTCACACTCCATTGTGCATTTGCTACACCTGCCATCTTCGTTACATCTGTAAACGTACTATCGCCATTATTTCGGTAGAGTTGATTCCTACCAAAGTTGGTTAGGTAAAGATCTTGGTCTCCATCATTGTCATAATCTGCGGAAATACATCCCATACCAAATCCGTCATTGCTACCCATTCCAACTTTATGTGTGATGTCAGAAAATGTACCATTTCTGTTATTGCGATACAGTTTGTTTATTTCATTTAATTCGGTTCGGGATCTATTAATATTCGTACATGTAGTCCCACTATTAACAAGATAGATATCAAGAAATCCATCATTATCAAAATCGAAGAATAAGCAACCTGAACCCATTGTTTCAGGGAGATATTTCTGATCGGACATACCGTTAAGATGCATAAAATTTATACCTGCAGCATCTGTATGGTCAGTATAAATAACGTTAGATTCTTGTGCAAGTATAGGTGGGATGAAAGAAGATAAAACAGCGTAAATTAGACTGTGAAGAATAAATGATTTCTTCCACATATTTGTTAGTCTATGAATTATGGCGTGCCAGATTCTTGATTATTAATCCGCTTTGTTAGCGTATCCAACTGTTGCCGAACGTGTGGAATTATGCTGTTGTCTGGATAGGTTGTAAGAAGGGTGGTATATGTTTCAGCAGCATTTGTAAGGTCTTCTCTTTCTTCGTAAATACTCGCTATTTCAGCTAATGCTTCGACTGCTAATGAAGTCTTCTGTGATACGACTTGTCGATATGAATGTAATGCATCACCATAGGATTTTTGTGAACGATGTATTGTGCCAAGTAACATCCACAGATCATCAACAATTAATGACTTGGGATGTAGTGTAATTGTATCCTCACATTGTGTGATAGCTGCATCTATGTTTCCAGATAAGTAGAGTTGGAGTGTGTTAGCATATTCTGTTAATGGAAGGGTGAGAAAATCCTTGTTATCTTGAATCAATACTATTTTATCCAGTGCATCATTGGTGAGATGATCATACCTTGAGATCTGAACTAATTTTTTGTATTCCTTGATTGCTGTATCATAATTATTTCCAAAAAAGTACGAATCAGCAATTAGCTTTCGTGCATGTGCTTTTGATTTACTGATATTATTAGCAATTGGGATCAATACCTGTCTTGCAAGTTCGTATTGTTTTTGTAAAATGTAACATTCGCTTAAGATGAGTTGTATTTCAACAAATTTTTCGGCTTCTAACTGCTGTTTTAATAATGGCAATACTGTCTTTTGGGCAGCTTTCGGATTATTTTGTCCGTGTAATTGGATATAGGACAATAGTATCTGACTGTCTATTGTAAATGAGTTATTCTTCTGAAGTTTCTGTAATAGATCTGCAGCTTCGTTCCACAGCTTTTCTTTCTGGTATAGTTTCGCGAGTTTCAGCCTGGAGCTTGTAATCTGTCTCATATCCCGAGAATGCTTTAGTAGTGTTTTGTAAAATTCAATTGCATAAGGGTTATGATTACGTTCTAAGATTGTTGCGAATCTGATAATAGTTGAATCTATGGAAGTAGAATATATAGGATACAATTTTACAAATATCTCCAATGAAGCCTCTAATTGTTCCGCATAGAATAGGAGTTCTCCTAAAGTAAGTGCGGAAATTATATTGTTTGGATTTTTATTATATGCAGCTTGAAGTTTGGCAATTAGCTTATTCTGTAAAGGTTTTTGTCTTTCTCCAACATATATGTCAACCATAGCCCTCCATATTGTTTCCCGACTACTTACACTTGTACCAACATTTTTTAAACCGTCAATATAGATGTCTGCAGCCTCATCTATTTTAGTCTGAATTTTATAGGCTGAAGCCAACTGTGTATAAAGATAACCATAGCTCCTATTTGAAGCAATTGCTTTCCGATATGCATCAATTGCTTCATCATACAGTTTGTTGGCGAGGAAAATTGATCCCATCTGTTGATCTTTATCAAATTGCCCTGCTACAATCTTCTCCCACTCAATAATTGCCTGTTTCTTATCTCCAAGTTCAAGGTATAGCGTTCCCAGTTTTCGTCGTATAGTTGTGTTGGTAGGATTCTTATCAAGGATACTAATATATAGATCTAATGCTTTCTGATGGAATTCTTGCTGTCGGTATATTGATGCTAATTCCTCAATAAGGGTCGTATCTGTAGGATTCAGTTCTATACGTTTCTTAATCAGTTTTTCAGCTTCATCAAAACGCTCATTTTCTGTATATAATCTTACAAGATTACTCACTGCAGATGATCGATATATAGATTCGGGATATGTGTCTAAAAAGAACTTATACCCTTCCATTGCTTTATCTATCTTACCTTCAACATAAAAATAGTAAGCAGACAGGTAGGCAGCAATTGAACCAGCAGAAGTATTAGGGTGTTGTTTTAGGATCTGTTGGCATTGAAGAAGTGCTTCGTTATATTGGTAACGTTGACTAAAAAGGGAGGTTAATTGATGGACAGCTTGTGTAGCATAAGACCCATTAGGATTCTCATTGATCAATTCCATGAAAATACTACGTGCGTCTGCATCTTCTCCAAGTTTAGCGTGACTCTGACCAAGCATAAGTCGCATTGAGTCTTTTTGGGTTTGGGTTAAATCTGTTTTAAGTAACTTCTTATATGCATTTATTGCTTCTTTATAACTACGGTCATAGTATAGATTGTTAGCATCCTGTATAGCATTGAGAGCCTTAATTCTTGCCGTTTGATCTATGTTGGATGGATTTTGGGGGAATACGGTTTTATTTATACTAATTCCTGCAAGGATTAAAAAGGCAATAGTTAAAACAGATAGATCTTTACGAAACCTATTTACAATATATTTCATTTATTCAGTCCTTACTTCAATTATTACCTATCAAAGCAATTCCAGATGCTAATGCCATTCCGTAAATCATACAGTCTTCATCAATGTCAAACTGTGGATGATGACACATATTTATAATCCCTTTCTCCTCGTTTCCAGCTCCAACCATGATAAAACATGCGGGTATTTCTTGTGAATAACATGCAAAATCTTCACCTCCGAGTATTGGTAAGATAGGGTAATTTACATTTTCTTCACCTACCAACAACTCACCAATCTTAACTGCTGTATCTACACAAGGTTCGTGGTTGTAGGTCACAGGACAACCTTCTTGGTAGGTAAAAGAATATGTGGCATCGTTGGCATTAACGATGCCACTAAGTATATTCTCAATCTTAGTCTTTATTGAGAGTTGGACATCTTTGTCAAGGGTACGTACAGTTCCACCAATTACCACCTTGGGAGGAATGACATTTTTGGTGTCCCCTGCATGAAACTCTGTAATGCTAACTACTGCAGAATCTAACGGGTTCGTGTTTCTTGATACAATTGATTGTGCTGCATTTACAAACTGTGTGCCGAGAATAATTGGATCAACGGTCAGATGTGGAAACGCTGCATGTCCTCCTCTACCCGTAATCGTAATTTCAAAGGTATCAGATTGTGCGAGCATTGGTCCATTGCAGGTGGCATATTGACCTACTGGGTAGAGTGGAAACACATGGAAACCATATATTTCATCAACACCATCTAAGACACCATCTTCAATCATTGCTTCCGCGCCTCCAGGAAACGCTTCTTCGCAAGGCTGAAAGATGAATCTTACGTTATTCTTTAGCTCGTTTTTGAAATGAGATAATATTCTCGCTGTGCCAATGAGCATCGCAGTATGTGCATCGTGCCCACATAGGTGTGCCTTACCATCAATCTTTGATTTAAATGGAACATCTGTTTGTTCCTGTATAGGAAGTGCGTCCATATCTGCGCGTAAACCGATCCGCTTAGATGCACTTGGGACATCAAGATCACCTATAACACCGGTTCTTCCAATACCCGTTTTTACACTAATACCGAGATTATTAAGGGCGTTAGCAGCGATATCCGCTGTTCGTTGAACATCGAATCTGATTTCAGGATGCTGATGTATATCCCGACGAATCGCTACAATATCCTTAAAATGGGAACGACTCTGATTGAATATTTCTGTCTTCATAATTGGTTTTATGGAAATAGTAGGTTTTCTATTGGTAGGTAAGTGTTCTTCTGAGAATACTCTTATGTCCTTGATCATTCTCAAGTCGATATATGACAGTATAAATACCCGGGATAGTTTGAAACTCTTGACTATTCAAGACTGGGGCAAACTCTATCTTATCAATATCGTTTTCAGGAATTTCTGTGCTCTCTGTAATTGGTCCGAAACATCTTTCGCCTAAAGGATTAAGTATCTTCCAAGTTAATTTCATCCGTTTGGGTCGTGGTGGATTATTAACATATACAGTGATTTTATCACCTAAGGTATAACCATCAATAGCCAATGTTCCCAATTTAGATAGCATCTTTTCTGTGAGGGTCAATGGTGGAACATATTCAAGATAACCTCTTCCAGGAATTCCTCTCCATTTTCCACCCGTTGCCAAGGCAATCTGTTTAATTGGTAGATAATCCAGTCCGATCACTTCAACACGAATCTGTTCTCTTTGGAGAGTATTAATAACTTCATCTAAACTATATGAAGATCTACCATCGTAATCTGCATCGTGAAATGCAGCGTCGCTTGCAAGTATAAAGTAGCGTTGTGCGTCATTTCGTAATTCGATGTCTTTTATTGCTGTCATGAGAGCATCTAAACCTGATTCTGATATATCTCCACCATGGTCTACATTAATCTTAAAAAGCCAGTTTTTGAATGTTCCGATGTCATTGGTTTGTCCATATATCTTAGTTTTATCAGTAAACGTAACTAATCCAACCGATACATCCTGTCCATTTCTTTGAAAAGAATCAAAAATAAACTCAAAATATGCACGAATACCACGTATATTGTCAACCATACTTGCTGTCTCATCAATAACAAAAACTATATCAACCTTATCAGTGGTGGTCGCTGTTACCAGATCATGACCGATTTCCTTCATCATTTTAATATATAAACCACCACTTTTATCAGTTCCTGTATTGCTACCACCACCCCAAGAATTCCCCATACCAGTTGCTCGAAGTGCATCACCGCGTCGACTTCCGTAGTGAACTATAGGGGTGCCCACTGTTGGTGATATGTCATTTAGATTCCTGTTTGAATCTAAACCGATATTTTGTGTATCTCCTTGGATGTTTTCATCCGACATCGTTACCTGGGTTAGATGTGAAAATTGTCCGTGATCTATAGTTCTAACTGTAAATTGGATCTTAGGTTGATTTGGTAGGGTGGAATTATTGGATTGAGAATGATTATCTGAATTAGTGATTTTGTGGTCTTGTAAGCTCTTTAACTTATCTTTTCGAGGAACTCCTGTGCTTGTGATAACCGGATCATTGAGAGTTTGCCAATCGGCATTAACATTGACTGAAGGTTTGGGCACAGAAGGTGTTTTATCTGATATATTGTCGTCAGAAGAGGGGAGTTTAGCAGGTGGTGGGGATCTAACTGGTTCAGGTGGTTTCACAATTATCGGTCGAGGAATTGTGTATATATCAACGATGTATGTGTCTTCAAATGGATTATCTGTAGAATCCTCATGTATGAACTGTACCCATAACATAAGTATGATGAAATGGATAGATAAAGAGAAGAATAGATATTTAAATGATCTCATCTTATTATTCATCATTATAATCCAGTTGAAAGGTCATACATATTAATGACTTTGTTAGTAAGCCATTACATGTGAAATTCAACCACATCTCCATCATGAATTACATCATTCCGACTGACAGGTTGACCATCGTGCCATTCTGGTCCCCATATTCTGGCGAATTTGAACTCAGCAAAATCTTTATGTAATCCCATCGCAGCATCAAGAACAGTTGAACCGTTGGTAAGGATAATTGGGTCGTCTCGTTCGATCGGTTTTCCAGGAGCTTTTGGGTAAACACGAACGATTTCTAAAGTTTCATAAAGGTATTGTAATAATTTTTCTTTACCTTCACCTGTTTCTGTGGATAGAGGTATGATCTCAAGTTCATCTCCGTAAAATTCAGTGAGAATCTCTAATCTATCATGCGCATCTATTGTGTCTACTTGGTTTGCAATCACAATAGGTATTTCGTTATTTGTAGGATCCTCTACATCTTCTTCACCATTGTTGCCTCTTTGTTCATTTATTACAGAAAGCAACATATCCAGTTCATCTAATATATTATCATTTGCTAAACTCACCACCCCCAAACATAGGTCTGCATTGCGAACTAAGGTTAACACCGCGGGTGAGATAAAATCAGGCATTATAGAGGGGGTATCTATTAATTGGAATTGGATATTCTCATATGGAAGCATCCCTACTCCAGGAGTAGTTGTGGTATAAGGAGTTGGGGAGACTTCTGCTTTTGCTTTTGTGAAGTTAGATAGAATTGAAGATTTACCGCTATTTGGTGGGCCGAGTAATACTATCTGACCTGCCCCCTGTTTAGGAATGTGCTCACTAAATCCTTTCTTACCAGAACCCTTTGCACCTTTACCTGATGGACCTTTTTTTATTACAGCTATGCGTTTACGAAGATCAGAGACTACCTTCTCTGTACCCTTATGTTTAGGTACGATCCGCAACATTTCCTCAAGAAGGTCTAACCGTTCCTCATCTGTTTTGGCTGATTCATGCTGATGTTTGAGTTTATAGTAGGTTGGAGGTAAGTTTGCAGGCATAATACAACTCCTAATCTTGTTTGCATTTACTCGCAATAACTGTTAAAATCAGATGTGTGGGTACAGTAATATGGGATATACTTTATGTATGCAGCGTGTAATAATACATAAAAGATGGCAGTTAAAAAGTATAAGGAAAATCACTATATTTGATTAATACAACAAATTACATATTATCAAAATTTCCATCCAATGTCAAGACGATTAGATAGATTCTTCTGTAAACTTATTATCCATCATTACACTATTATTATCCTGTTTTCCTTGAATTATTCTATCTATGCATCTACGAATCATGGTGATGAACTTCTAACTAAGATATCAACCGAATCCCTCATTTCACATGTGAAATCACTTCAAGAGAATATATCATTCTTTCCACAACCGCGTACCTACCAAACACGAAATACACATCACCAAGAAGCTACAGACAATGTTATAAGATATATCAAGAGGATGTTCACCCGATCCCCACGACTAAAGGTAATTGAACAGAAAGTAGCAGGTATAAAGAATATTATAGCTATTCTCCCACCTAAGATAACTTCTACAAGCAAAAAGGTATTGATAATATCTGCACATTTTGATTCACAGGCTGTTCGTGAACCAGATTGGAATCCATTAGCAACAAGTGCTCCAGGAGCCAATAAGAACGGAACAGGTTTGGCTGCACTCTTAGAATTGGCGAATATCCTTAGTCAATATGAATACGATCATGAAATTAGGTTTATTGCCTTAGGAGGCGAAGAACTCGGTTTTTTAGGGAGTCGTAATTATGTTCGAAAAGCTGTTTTAAGAGATAATACAGTAAATCAAATAGGTTTAATTAGACGCAATCAGAATTCTGAAGATATTGTTGGAGTATTCAATTTGGATATGATTGGTTACAATTGGAAAAGTGATTTAGTTGAAGTGATCTCTAATAGAGATTCGGTTTGGCTGAGTCGATCCTTGGAAATAGCAAACAATTGGTATGATATTGGATTGAAAATACGCCGGACTGTTGACGAATTTGTCGATATTTCATCGCATAAAACTTTCTGGGATTCTGGATATTCTGCAGTTACATTAATTGAGAGTTCAACACCTTGGAGAGACTCGCAAAATTACAATGCAAACCCTTTCTATCATACATTTCAAGACACAATTGAGAAGGTGAATTTCAATCTGGTAACGAAGGTTACCAGACTATTGCTTGTAACTATTGACAGTGTTCTTGTGGATATGTTACAACCAACCAGAGATATACCTCAACTAACCTTAAATTTGCCTTCAGAGGTAAACGAAAACCCCAAATCAGTTACAGGAACATTTACCACTAATTTTCCAATTGATATTGTAATTCATCCAAGTAGTGCTGATGTAAAAATTGATAGAGAAACAGGTACATATAGTGCAAACATCCCGTTATCTCCAGGTGAAAACACTGTTATTGTTGTCGCAAGGTATCCTTTAGGTGCGGTTTCAGTTAAACGTACGGTAATCCTTAAAGAAGATTTTGTATGGAAGGATTTAATTTTAGCACCTAATCCAGTTCGTTTTGATAAGCCGACTGAATTCCGTGTTGAAGGTAATATGGAGATTTCAAGTATGATCGTTCATATATATGATGTTCATGGAAATATTATCAAGAGAATTGATGGAATTGGAGATAGACTTGACAAACGTATATGGCGAACTTGGTGGAATCAGAAAACTTCATACGGATTGGCAGTATCAGGTGGTATCTATATTTGTCACATCACAATTACTGCAGAGGGTGAAACATATACGAATATTGAGAAACTTGTCATTATTCGGTAGAAAACTTTTCGATGTTTGAATCTGATTAAATTGTTATCTGTATAAATACTCAAAGGACCACACACTAAATTCGAAAAATATTAGACATATCAAGAATTTTATAGTATTATTATGGGTGGTATTAACTAAAAAATTAAATAGGAGTATTACTCTTGCATAGATTATCAGCGAAAAAGCATGTACGAGCAGATGCGAAAAAACGTGTTCGGAACAGACACCGGAAAGTTACACTTAGGACTGCAATAAAGAATACAGAATTAGCACTCCAGAATGGTGATATAGAAAAGTCACAGGAATTGACTAAGCAGACATTTAGTCTTTTGGACAGAGCAGCAGGTAAAGGTGTCATTAAAAAAGGCACTGCGAATCGTCAGAAGTCCAGATTAGCACAAAAACTGAACTCGTTAACCGCATAATTCACTCTATTCTCTCTCCACCACACCTAACTAAAGCGTGTTGGTATTTAACTAATGAATGCACGCGAAGTCGCATTGGAATGTCTATTAGAACTTTCCGCATCCGATGTCACTATAGCGTCAGTCGTTGACAAAGCTCTCCAGAAAAACACTTTAAAAAGTAGAGAACATAGATTTGTCAATGCCCTTGTCTATGGTGTTGTCCGTTGGCAGCAACAATTGGATTGGGTATTAGGACATTTTATAAATCCACGTTTTAGATTGGACATAAAACGTCGTACAATCCTCCGACTTGGGGTATTCCAATTACTCCATCTTAACAGCATTCCTGACCGTGCAGCCATCAATGAAACAGTAGATCTTGTGAAAGAAAGTCGAAAAACGAAGGGTTTCATTAATGCTGTTTTACGTTCAATACAACGCGATGGTGGAGCGTTAACCTATCCTCAACTGGATACAGATCCTATAGATCATATCTCAAATTCCTACTCCTATCCAAAATGGTTAGTTGAGAGATGGATCAAGGATTGGGGTGTAGAATGGACATTGGATTTCTGTATAGCCAGTAATCAAATTGCCCCTATATCTATTAGGACGAATACGCCCCTAACAACTCCTGAAGAACTACGAGAAATGCTTAGTAAGAATGGTTTTTCTACACGTCTCTCCAACTTTGTACCCGAGGGTATAGTATTTGATAGTAATTTAAAAACTTCAGAGGATGATTCCTCCCATATATCCGTGGATAAGAACATTAAAAGTATTCTCAATCACGAGAATGTCTATGTACAAGATGAGAGTGCAATGTTAGTGTGTCACCTACTTATGTCTGATTCACCTGTATATGTTGTAGATTTATGTGCTGCACCTGGTGGGAAGACTACACACATGGCAATTTTAATGCGTAATTCTGGAAAGATTGTTGCTATTGATACGTCGGAGAAAAAGCTTCTGAGATTGGAAGAAAATTGTAGACGAATGAGTATCAGGAATGTAGAAACAAGAAAATTAGATGCAGTAAAATCTGATCTCAGTTTTATTAAGGATGCAGATTCTGTACTTATTGATGCTCCCTGTTCTGGATTTGGGACACTGCGACGCCATCCTGATATTCGATGGAATAAGACCTCTAAACAGCTACAATCTCTTTCACAACTTCAATACAATCTATTAAGGAACGCAGCAAAACATATCAAACCAAAAGGTCTATTAGTTTATAGTACATGTACAATTGAGAAAGCTGAAAATGAAGATGTAATTCAACGTTTTTTAAAGAATTTTCCTATGTTTAATGTTGAATCACCAAGTTCTGCATTAATTGACAAACAAAAGACAATCATCACGCCAGAAGGTTATCTACAAACGTTCCCACACGTACATGGTATTGATGGGGCATTTGCAGTAAGGCTCAGGAAATCAACATAGAACAATGATAGATTTCAATTTATATGTTATTACAAATAGACATCTATGCCATCCAACACCTTTACTCACCGTAGTATCTGACATAATTCAGTCAGGAGTGAAAGCAATACAAGTACGCGAAAAAGACTTAGATAGTAAGGCTTTGTATAAGTTGGCTTCTCCTATATCGGAGTTGTGTAGATCTAACAATGTAAGCCTTTACATCAATACGAATATACAGGTTGCTATAGATATCGGAGCGGTAGGGGTGCATCTACCAGATATAGACTCATCAGTAGATGAATTAATGAACCCTTTCAACGCCGAGTTGCAAATCGGTTGTTCAATACATGGTATAGATACAGCCAAAAAACGGGAATTAGAAGGAGCAAATTTTCTCACATATAGTCCAATCTATTCAGTCAAAAACAAACCTCAATCAAGGGCTGTTGGGATTGATAACCTTGGTACTTTAGTGAGACAGGTGGCGTTACCAGTCTATGCTCTTGGTGGTATTACACCAATCAATGTGAAAGAATGTATGGGAATCGGTGCTGCAGGAGTTGCAGTCATGTCGGGGATAATGTCACCCACATTAAGTGCTGATCGTGCGTCAGAATATCTGGGTGTATTAGAATAATTGCAAAGATTTATCTGTTTTTTTTACTCCTAACAGATAGATTGGTCTGAATACCTACTGGTTTGAACTAAATTATTGTGAAACAAGTATTTCATTGAAGAGTGCACGAGTTTTTTCTGTCCACTTACCATAATCTTGGAGGAATGCTTCAACAATAGGTGTATTTTCTGTCTCAGTATAACCGAGTCTCCGTGCTAATTGTGTCAATTCTGCCCGATTTGTCGGTAATGCGTCTAATGCGCGATCATGGACAATCCGTAGTGCATTTTCCACCCGTCTTAGGTATTTATATGCCTCCGATAAATCTGTAGTTTGTGTCGTTGATAATACTCCTATTCCATTTAATCTTTCAATGGTAAGTAGTGTATTCGGAACACGTATAGAAGTTTCATCTTTACCGTGAATGAGTTGTAGGGTCTGAACAGCGAATTCAATATCAACAAGTCCTCCGTATCCAGATTTTACATTCGTAGAAGGTCTTTGTGTTTTTCCACTTCGTCTTCGTCGTGTTCTTGTAGTACGTGTAGCTTGTACTTCCTTACGTTGACGGGTATGAACAATTTCTGCGACACCTTCTGTTGAGAGTGATTCTTGGAAACAAAAAGTCTGTGCAATGTCCATGAATTTTTCGCCTAAGTCCATTATATCTCCTGCGACTACCCGAGCACGAGTTAAGGCTTGACGTTCCCAAATTTCTCCGGATTGTAAATAGTAATTCTGATAACCTGACAATGGTAAAGCTATTGCACCGCCTGTACCATACGGACGAAGTCTAAGATCCAATTCATAAATACTCATCCCATGATCTCCTCCAAGTTGTTTAACCATTTCTAAACCAAGCATGGAGTAATACTCTGAATTTGACATACCATTTGTAGTTTTCCCATCTTCAGAATATACAAGCATCACATCTAAATCCGAACTGAAATTCAATTCTCGTCCTCCAAGCTTACCCATTCCTATTATAGCAAATGAAGTATCAGAACCATCTTGGGATTTTGGATCTCCGTGTTCTCTACGTATACGATCATCAATTAAGGGATATAAGGCTTGCAATATTGCTTCAGCTAAGTCAGAGAGTTCGGATGTTGTCGTTGGTAGGTCTGCATTTCCAAGTATGTGGCGTAAAGCAATCCTCCAAATTTCATCATTCTTATACCGTCTAATTGCTTTCAGGGTTTGGGAAGAAGGGGTATCCTCAATTAATTGTCGTACCTCTTCCTGTTTTTCATGTAATGACTTTGCACTTTCAATGAATCTTGGATTCGTTAGTAAATCAAATAGTTCCGGATGTGTAATTAATAAATCAGCCAAAAATAGACTTGTACCACAGACACAGGTCAAAGCTCCTAACACGTCAGGCATATCCATAAACAGATTATAATAACTACTTCGTGCCCCCACTTTGGCAGCAAATGCTTCAAAATACCGGAGTGCCATGTCTGGATCTGGAGATTCACTCAATGACTTTAGAAGAATTGGAGCGAATTGAAAGAAAGTCCTTCTGACAGATGGTGAAAACTGTTGACCTTCGCCCCCATTAGCAAGTTGCCCTAATAAACGATGAGCATTCCTCGGATTTTCAAAACCAAACTTACCTAATTGTTCCTGAATTTCTGTGGTATCATCTTGATTGAGTAACACCGCTAAATCCAATTGGTCAGGTTCATGTATATCCATTACCTTTTCAAATACACTGCGTACACCTGCTCTATGGGTATTGTAATCAGTTTGAAAAGTATCCAAAGCAGCATCCTTATAATTAAGCATTATTGCCAGTTGTATCTCTTCTTCTTTCTTAGATGGTATTGAATATCTTTGTTGGTCAGATTCAATTTGGATTGCATTTTCAACTCTTCGAAAGAATCTGTAGGCATCAATGAGTATTTGAGCATCCTCATCTTTCAGCAATTGTGCATTCTTCAATTCTGTTAGTGTTACCAAAGTATTCTGAGAACATAATGACTTTCTCTTACCTCCATGTATCATCTGTAGACACTGTACTGTGAACTCAATATCTCTTATAGTACCAGGTCCGAGTTTAACATGTCGGTCAATATCTGTTTTTTCACTAATAAGTCGTTCTTCAATCCGTGCCTTTGTATTCCTAATGTCTGCTTTGATTTCGTTAAGTGAAACACCGTCTAAATAACGTTGATAGACAAATGGATGAATCATTCGGACGAATTCATCTCCAAAAGCAATGTCTCCTGCAACCGGTCTTGCTTTTATAAGTGCTTGTCTCTCCCATAAATCTCCCCATCCTTCATAATAACTCTCATAGCTTTCTATAGAACGAATGATCACACCGGCACTACTTTCTGGACGTAATCGTATATCAACCCGGAATACATATCCTTCTGAAGTCACCTCGCTCATTGCTTTGATAATAAACTCACAGAGTCTTGAATAGTATTCGCCATTATCAATTCCTTTATCTGTTTTTCCTTCATCCGAGTATACAAATATTAGGTCAATGTCGGAACTAAAGTTTAGCTCAAATCCACCGAATTTTCCCATCCCTATAACTGCAAAACGGCATGGTTCAGTTCCGTCTTCATTTTGAGGTGTTCCTAATTTGGGAATCATTACTTGTCCAGAACCAATTTCATAACAGAGTTGAAGTGTAGCTTCTGCTAAATTACTCATTTCTAAAGTGGTTGTTTCAACACTATCAACCTGCAGGATATCTCTTAGAGCTATACGAAGACTCTCCCTACGTTTATACCTTCGAATAATTGTCAGTTGCTGATCAAGATCCCGGTACCTACTCAGTAATGCGTTAAGTTCTTGATACATACCTTCTTTCGACTTCTGTTTGTTCATCACATTAGCATCAATTATGTCATAAAAATAGATGGGGTAACGAATCAGAAGTTCTGACAAATAGGTTGAACTACCAAAACAGATTATCACATGTTCAATCAGAAAAGGAGCATCACGTAAAAGTTGATAGATCCATCTACGGTTAAAGGTAACGACAAGAAAACGAGATAATCGATTTAATGCTGCTTCCGGATATGGGGAGTCAAGTGAGGTAGCTAATATTTTGGTTACTATATCAGCAAAACAGATTTGGGTTTCTAAGTCTTCAGTAGCGAGTTCATGTAAACTGCGGAGTATAGATTCTCTATCCATATTTCCATTTCTATTGGAAGTATCGGATAGAATATGACGAATTTCATCTAATATATGTTGGGGAAAAGGGAGTTCTTCGTAATTCATCATTACTCTCTATAGGTAACTATAATTCATTATTCTATCATACCTAAACACAGCATGCAATCGTATTACATCTGGATTAAGGGTATTTGGTTTTAGATTCTTCGAGTAGAATATATTACAGTTGTGAATATTGATATGTCACAGATTTAGTGTGTCTTTTGATACCATATCCGCTATTCTTCATATTAAACTATTCGTTCTTGAGGGGATTCAGCAGATAGGTTGTCCAATACCAGACAGTGAACTAATGAAACGTGGTGGGCAATTCTGTTACGATAGCAGTCGATTGAACATTCGTCTTATGCATATATTCTTAGTATTTTGGAATTGTCTGACAATTGGGGAATACTCGACACGATATACATGAACAAAAGCTTATGTAAGAGAATCTGAATGTTGACATTATATAATTTTACCTATGTTGGTTATGTTTCATCAGTTTGTGATGTTGGGTTTTTAAGTTCTTGTATATGTCTTTCAACAAAGGCTTTAAGGTCATTATTTCCCTGCTGTTCTGCTAATTCCAACGCAGTCTGTAAATCCGATTTTGCTTCATCAATACGATCCAATCGAACTTTTGCCATCCCAAGGTTAGCATAAGCTTCTGCATAATCAGATTTTATATGAATTGCTTCAGCATAGTCAATTAAAGCATCATCATATTGCCCAGAGTTTCCCTTAGCATCAGCACGATTAAGATAAACTTCAGCGGAATTGAACCTCAACGCGATTGCTTTATCAAAATCGTCAATCGCAGCTTGGGAACTGCCAAGCTGCTTTTTAGCCACTCCCCTACAATAGTAGGTTTCAGCGATTTCCGGTTTCATTTTGATTGATTTATCAAAATCGTCAATTGCACCTTGAGCGTTATCAAGTAGTAGTTTTGCAGATCCTCTGTAGTAGTATGCTGCAAAATTACTTGAATCCATTTCAATTGTTCTGTTAAGGTTGTTAATCGCATCTTGGAAGTTCTTTCGTTGGTAACTTACATATCCACTGTTATAGTAGATATCAGCCTGGTTTGGATTCAACTCGAACGCTTTAGCGAAATCGTTAATCGCAGATTCACATTGGTCAAGTTTAGACTTCGCTATACCTCGGTTGTTGTAGGCTTCAACATGATCAGGTTTTAATAATATCGCTTCATTAAAATCGGCAATTGCCGCTTCATAGTCTTGCAATTCAGATTTCAGAATTCCTCGATTGTGATACGCAGCAGCAAAGTTGTAGTTGAATTCTATTGCTTTGTTAAAGTTGAGCATTGCCTCGGCATATTGTCTGAAATCGTACCGTGCTATTCCACAATTGTAGGAGGCTTCCCAAAAATCGG
Organism: Candidatus Poribacteria bacterium; assembly: GCA_003635315.1. GTDB lineage: Bacteria > Poribacteria > WGA-4E > WGA-4E > WGA-3G > MSPOR6. The sequence continues at coordinate 160,619 of PYJD01000040.1, read as the reverse complement.
GTTTTAATACAATTGCCGTGTCATAGGCAGAAATGGCTTTTTCTGTCCGCTTCCCATGATAAAGTAGGGAACCAATAGAAAAAAAGGCACGCGATGCAAGTTCCTTATCGCCCGGTTTAGACGTATTCGCGGAACTTTGCTTGTTTTCACTTGCAGCTTCTGTTGTTCCTTCCTCTGTTAACTCTGGAAACCGTTCGGTCAGTTTTGGAACATAAGTCTGTTCATAGTTGGCAATGATCCGAATAATAAAATCCATCAATGGTGCTAAGGGGTGGTTTTCATTTTCACCAACGGAACAGATTAACTCTTCAAGTATATCGTCCAGCCACTGATACTCGTCTTTCGTTAACTTGATAACACCGTAATGTCCGTGTCTTTTACCGAAATCAATTAATCCATCTAATACTTCTGTCACCCATTGGTACGCGCTCTCAGGGTAGGTCATGGGTACGTTATGTGCCGATAATCGAATTTGGGTTTGAATGTGTATAGGTTCAAAGGACTTGAATGATTGAAGGTTGTTCAATGTTTCATCAAGTAGGATGGGGTTCAATGGTAAAGGACTTGGTATTGACGGTGTATGATATGTAGATTGTGTCCCGGTTAACATAATTTACCTCCTCAAGTTCCTTTTGCTATATTCAGCGTGCGTTTCCACCCGTCAGATAGTGACTATTTGTTGTCTATATTGAATGAACGCAGTGAGACGTGCTTTGTTGCCACCAATGTTGAAAACTGTCAAGGTTGTTCTTCCTTCTGTTTGTGATAGCTTTCCTGAACGTGCTGGTACTGGATCAGCGTGAGGAAATGTCTCTCGCAATTCAACAATTGTTTTGAAGGTTCCTTCATCTATTAAACTAAACCATCGGTTAAATGCGGATCTAGTATTTGGATGTGTCTGTGCAAATTCGTCCAGTTTTTCGACACCGATTATCTCCATTTATAAACAAGATCCACCTTTTAGTCAGTAATGTCAGGTTGTTCACCTAAATTAGTATATCATACAGGAAAGCGACTGTCAAAAATGTCTAAGCGGAAAATATACCAGTTCTGTTTGTCGCCATTTTAAAAAAATCTGTGAAACTAAAAAGGTAACCTCTTTTCTACTTTTGGATTCATAAAGCTTAAAACTGTCCAAATTAAACTATTTTATAGATATTAGGTATTAATTTTACCTAAAGCTATCGGGGGTTTTGATGTTCCCACCAATCCTGCCAGAACAACCATTGTCAATATATGTGGAATAGACTTTAATAATTGATCTGGAATTCCCCATCGATTTTCTAATCCTAAGGTGGCAGCAAAACCGAATAGAAGACATGCTGCTACACCGTTGAGTGGACGCCAATTACCAAATATTACAGCTGCTAATGCGACATAACCTCTTCCTGCTGTAATTCCCTTTGTGAAAATGTGTACATTTGAGGAAAGAAAACAACCACCAAGTGATGCCAAAACACCACTTATAATTACTGCGAAATACTGCCAACTTGCCCGATTTAAACTGAGGGTTTTTAATGCTTCAGTCGATTCACCTGCGGCACGCAAACGTAATCCCCATGGAGTTTTATACAGAAATAAATGACTTAAAATCATTATTAATGGTAATAAAAAAACTAAAATACTATATACGCCGAGTAGCGGTAGTTTTAACTCTGGTAAACCAGGTACACGTTCAGTAGTGGGTATGAGATATTCCGTGACTCCTAATGCGAATATGTTGATTGCTAATCCAGAAACAATGTGTTCTGCATGAAAAGTAATAGTTGCTACAGCGTGTATTAACGCTAAGATTATACCAAGACTAATACCGAATAGTAGTCCAATCCATTCCGAACCAGATATTTGCGCACCTATTACATATCCGTATGCCCCTATTAGCATCATCCCTTCTAAAGCGATATTTATGATACCTGAGCGTTCGGAGTATATACCACCTAATGCGGCAAATCCTAAAGGGGTAGTCATTCTTAGAGTACTTGGAATAAACTGTAAAATCATTGATTTTTGATTTTTGTGTATCCTTCCATACAGACTAATCCTAAAATAAGTAAACCTTGACCAGCGATAAACAAACCATGAGGTATATCCAATAGTAGTTCGACATCCAATGCAATTTTGCTGAGAAAACCAAACAATATTGCTGCAGCAAATACACCAAATGGATGATTTCTACCCATTAAAGCAACTGCAATTCCTGTGAATCCCCATCCTGGTGAGAAACTATGGACGAATCTGTAGTGATATCCTAAGACATCAGCAACCCCAGCCAAACCTGCTATTGCTCCACTTAGCGTCATTACCCAAATTGTAACTGTTCCAGGGTTTATACCTCCATAAGCTGCTACATCAGATGAATTTCCGACTAATCGAAGTTCGTATCCCCAACGTGTGTATTTTAATAAGATATAAGACATGAATACAACAACACAAGAAATCAGAAAACTGGCATTTAAATAATTGCTTTGAGGAAGTATGGGTATTAATCCTGCTAATTTTGGTAGTTTGGCAGAATCGTGTATTTCAGCAGTCTGGGGTTCCATTTGGCCGGGATCTTGATAGACCGAGGTAACTAAATAACTCATAATTGCAAATGCAATGAAGTTCATCATGATCGTATTAATTACTTCATGTGCTCCATATCTTGCCTTAAGGATTCCAGGAATTGCACCCCATATTCCACCGAAAAAAATTGCAGCTGTTAGACATAACGGAATTATAAGAAATGATGGTAAATCCAAATGTATTCCTATCCAAGTAGCTGCAAACCCAGCAACATAGAGTTGTCCTTCACAACCAATATTGAATAAACCAGCCTTATAACCAATTGCGACGGCAAGTCCGGTAAAGATTAAGGGGGTTGAATTAAATAAGATACTACCAATATCATCTATACTTGAGAAACCACTGATAAGGATAAGTTGATAGAACTCCCATGGATTTTGTCCTCTAATGATTAGGGTGACACCGCATAAGACGAAAAATCCGATGATTGCAATTACAGAGGGTAAGAAAGTATGTAGGAGATGTCTTATTTGAATAGAATGGTTCGTTGACATCACTTTAATTGTAGATGCATTCTATAGTATTTATAATTCTGAGGTAGTCTCATTGATTGACAGCAAATTATAAACTTGGTATAATATAACCCATAATTTAGGTTGATTATATTACTTGGATATTGTGTTTTTGTTAGTATAACATAGGTATTATACAAACTCAATTCAGATATTCACTGGCATTAAATCAGTACTGAATAATATGGGTACAATTGCCGTGTAACAAAATTATTAATCAATTTGAATAAGCGAATAAATCATATAAGAGGAATGATAGATTCTCTTATTTACAATCGGATAAAATAGATTTAATTAATTACATCCTAAGGCAAACTGATGAATAAAACAGTCGACAAAAGATCAGAATACTTTTCCAAGGATTTACCTGTCATATTAGGTGGAAGTCCAGTATTTGATATTTCTAAAGAGAAACCCTTTCCTATATTAGATCAATGGAAGCAGATAACTGAGGATGAACCAAGAATCGTACAGGAAATGACCGAACGGAACGAATTGTCTGGTAAGTCTTCCATACTTCAAGATTTCGAACGTAATTGGCGTATACGACATAATACAGAATACGCGGTATGTACAACAAATGGTACAGCAGCCTTACATAGTGCTATGTTTGGTCTGGGTGTTGGTCCAGGGGATGAAGTTATCTGTCCAACATATACTTGGATGGGTTCTATCACACCTGCGCTTATGTTGATGGCAAGACCCGTTTTCTGCGAAGTTGATCCTAAGACATTAGTTATAGATGTGGATGATATAGAAAGACGTATAACTGACAGAACTAAAGCTATCGTCGCTGTTCATCTCTGGGGAAATGTGTGTGATATGGACAGTTTGATGGCATTAAGTAAGGAAACAGGTGTGGCTGTATTAGAAGATTGTTCACATGCACATGGTGCATCTTACAAAGGAAAGACAGTCGGAAGTATCGGACATGTTGGAGCATGGAGTTTGCAGGGGAGTAAGGCTGTGAGTGCTGGAGAAGGTGGTGTACTTGCTACAAACGATATTAAGATATTCGAACGTGCTTGTTTATTAGGTCAAGTTAATCGTTCTATTGATAGTATTGGAGATCCTAAGCTAAATCCGTCTGAACTTACTTATTCTCATTTACCTCCGATGGGATTAGGAGTAAAATATCGTGCCCATCCATTAGCCATTGGTATAGCATCTATACAGTTAGAGAAACTTGATGAGTTAAATACGAATCGTCGCACATATATTCGAGAAATCAACAAAGGACTTCAAGAAATTAGTGGTGTAAGTCCTATTGATAGGTACGAAGGTGCGGAACCAGCAGCATTTTTTGGTTTCCCAATTCATTATATTCAGGAAGAGATGCATGGTCTTCCTGCTCCTGTTTTTGCAGAAGCATTACGAAGAGAAGGAGTCTTAGCTAATAATAATCCTTATCCATTATTGGTTGGAGACGGTGTACCTGTTTTCTCAGGAGGTCTCCCAACAAACAGTAATCCATATCCATTACTTCATACGTTACCGCTCTTTTCTGAAGGTATTGACATATTTATGAATGGTCGCGGTTCATTGTGCTCATCTGAAATAGGTGGAGATTATGAAGGATATTCACCTGGAGACCTTCCGGTTACAGAGACAATCTGTTCACAGTTAATATTTTTGCCTTTACTAACAAAGCCAGTTTCTGGAGCTGCTGAACGTATTCTTACAGCAATTCGCAAAATCTCAGAAAATTCACAGAAAATTGTCAATTCTTTAGATAATTAATAGGTTAAACTTTGTTATATTTGAATAAAGTTCCCTATTAAGTCTAATTTACGATTTTCACATAAACTTTATTGGTTCTTGTATACAAAATAGATTTTTTCCGTAAGTTAATTTGTAATAATTATTCACCTAACATACATTTCTAATACATATATCAATCTAAAAAACCATTTACATATAAACGAAAAAACTATGTCAGCAGAATTTTCACATTTAACTCGTTCAGATAATATCAAGACATTACAAGCAGAACCTTTAGATGTATTAGTAATCGGAGGAGGGATTGTAGGTGCAGGATTAATCCGGGATCTTGCCTTAAATGGTGGAATAAGATCAGGATTAATTGATCAAGGTGATTTTGCATGTGGGACGAGTAGCGCGAGTTCTCAGTTAATTCATGGAGGCTTTCGTTATATCTCGAAGTTAGATATCGGTTTAGTGAGACAATCACGCAAAGAACGTGAAATACTCCATCACACTGCCCCTAATCTTGTAAAACCTATTCCTATAGCCATACTCTGCTATAAAGATGACCCGTATCCATTCTTGGGAGTTGATGTCGCTGCAAGGGTATATAATCGTCTGTCAAAATCAAACCAAGATGAAAAATCTCAAGTTATACGAGATTGTAAAAGAATAGAAACACTACTTGGACCTATTGCTACTGATGATCTAAAGGGTTGCGTAGTATTATGGGATAGTCAGGTAGATGATGCAAGATTAACATTGGCAATTCTCAAGGATGCTCATCAACATGGTGGGGTAATTTCCAATTATGTCCGTTTTCTTGGTTATAACAAGATGCCTGATAAGTCTGATCCGATGTTCAAGGTATCGGTAGAGGATGTTATTTCAGGTGACCGTTTTGAGATTTCATCAAGACGGATTGTATCTGCTACAGGACCGTGGACAGATAAAATATGGGAGAAAGATCCAAGTTATGATGGACACTCACGACTGGTAACAGATAAGGCGAAAGGAATACACATAATTCTCCCTCGATGTGCCGATACATCTACATCAGTTCCGTATGGTATAGTAGCAATCACTCAGTCTGAAAAAAATAATAATGAAAAACAGAGGGCAATATTCATTTTACCTGGTCAACATGACACTTCAATAGTTGGAACAACTGAAACTACTCCAGAAAATGAACTTGAATCAGTTTGTTCATCTAAGAAGGAGATAGAATACCTACTTTCAGAAACCAAACGTGTATATCCGAATCTATCACTAAGTAGAGATTCAATAATAGGATCTTATGCTGGTGTCCGTCCTCTGATTGCTAACAATGGATTAGCGAGTCGTATCAGCTCTCGTTCTGAGTTTGTGTCAAGAGATCATCTCATCACTGATAGTCAAAGTGGTATATTGTATGTATATGGAGGGAAATTAACAACCCATAGACAGATTGCAGAAGAAACCGTTGATTATATTGCCGAATCTCTAAATGTTGAAAGAGACTGTAAAACAGCATTATTGCCACTTCCAGCGGCAATATCAGATGATATTAAAATGAGTGATACCTCAGATATAGATACATTAAAATGCTTAACATTAACGGATGGCAGAGATAGATTAATCCATCGATACGGTATGGAAGGCTATCTTCACATCAAAAAGCTTATAGTTGATGATTCAACACTTTCTGAACCGATCTCAGAAAGGTTGCCATTTATTAAGGCGGAAATCGTGTATTCATGTTGGGGGGAAATGGCTATTACACTTGAGGATTTACTCTGGAGACGTACTCGTATAGGATGGACGCAAGGACAAGGGACAGATATTGCAGGTTCCGTTGCTGAATTCATAGGAGAGAAAAACAATTGGGATCAACCAAGAATTACATCAGAAGTTGAGAAATATAACAAACGTATAAACCTCCTGAATTCAAATATTTAGATTAACCTATTGAATTTTTAATTGATTCATATCCTACTTATAAGGTGTTATACATTATCTTAGTAAACACCCCTTTCGTAATTACTTAGTGTTATCAATATAACAGTTCTCCTTCTTTCCTTTTTCTTATAGACTGTCATTAGCTATGAATTGGTTTCGTTTTGGTAGTCCTGAATATCTAAATGTATTATGGTTTGGATTTCCAATCATAGCACTACTCCTAATTTACGGTTATATTCGTAAGAAAAAGTCTTTCCTATTATTTCAAAGAAGTTTACCTGTTCCTCAGTTTCTGAAATACAAAATTCGAGTAATATTGCTACTGTTATGTTTTGTTTTAATGTGTTTAGGATTAGCACGTCCACAATGGGGAGCAAAACCAGAGAGTGTATCTGAAAGGTTAGATGTAGTACTTGCTTTAGATATATCCACAAGTATGCTTGCAAAAGAGGCAAATTCAGATAGACGTCTAACACAAGCAAAACAGGTCATGTCAGAGTTGTTAACCCAACTTGGAGGAAATCGAGTTGGGTTACTTTATTTTGCTGAAGAGAGTTTTATTGTATGTCCCTTAACCTATGATCTCCATACGCTAAGAGAATTTTTAGGTGCAGTTTCCTCTGAAACCATTGTCCACAGAGGAACAAATATAGGAAATGCGATAAATATTGCATCATCAAGGTTGATAATTGAACAAAACAGATTCAATGCAGGATTAATTAATTCAAGGGCACATAAGGCAATAGTCTTATTTACTGATGGTGAGGATCACAGTGTAGAGACACTTACAGAAGTAGATTCAGCTCAATTGAACGGTATACATATATATTGCGTTGGGGTTGGGATAGCAAGCAAACCGATTCCGATATTGCTTCCAGAAGAAAGTAAGGGTTATAAACGGGATATGAATGGACAGCTGGTATTAACTCAATTGGATGAACAGCATCTTAGGGAAGTTGCTACAATGGGAAATGGACAGTATTATCATGTAAATGAAGGGGTATCGAAATTGGTCTCTGATTTATCCAAGCTTGAGAAGCAAAAATATAGGATTCGAACTAATGGGGAATACCAAGATAGGTATCAATGGTTTATAGGGTTCGCTTTAGTGTTGTTGGTATTGGAATTGCTAATTCCGAGAGTCTGGAAGACTTGAGATTGTATGTGATGATGTAGTGTTCAGTGTTTTAGAGACCTAAAATGAATTAGTGAGAAAACGATTATACTGATTTTTTATAGATGAGTCCGTCAGGACGGAAACGCATCAGTAATACAAGAATAACACCAAATATTAAAATACGAGCGCTTGAGAATTGAGGGACCCTAAGTAGTATTTCACGTAAGATTTCACTTAAAGAACCGAGGAAAACTGCTCCTATGATTGCCCCTCTAATACTACCTTTACCGCCAAGTATAACCATACAGAGAATTAAAATTGATTCCCAAAATTCGAATGCTTTTGCACTAATAATTCCCCAGAATGGAGCTAAGAATGCCCCACCAAGACCTCCAATTGCAGCACTAATTGCAAATGCCAGAGACTTATAACGACTTACATTGATTCCCATACAAGCTGCTGCTTGTTCATCCTCTCGTATTGCGATCCATGCTCTTCCGACGCGAGAATTTTTCAACCTATAGGTAATGAAAATAACGATTCCGATAAGAATAAGAATGTGGTAATAATGATGCCAATTCTGGTATAACACTATCTTGGTGTACGGTATATTTACTGATGGAATATCTTTAACAAACCCGTTAATATCTTGAATTAACCAGATTTCATTTTTGACAGCCCGAAATAGTAATTCAGCAAAACCGAATGTGACAATAGCGAAATAATCCCCTGTGAGACGAAGCGTTGGTGCTCCTCGTATTAATCCCCATAAGCCACCATTTAAGATAGCCAAAGGGAGTACTAAGAAATAATTAAACCCATGATTGGTCATCAAAAGACCTGCTGTATACCCTCCAACAAGATAAAATGCTACGTAACCAAGGTCTAATAATCCTGTAAATCCACAAACAATATTTAATCCTATAGCCAGCAAAATATAAACACAAACCTGGACACAGATGTAGAGTATATAATCACCACTCGGTAGATCAATATAGATATTTCTATCGGAGAAGAACTTTATAATTGCATCTAAACTAAATAGTATTGTGGGAAGGAATAGTATAATTAAGAATAAGATGAAACGTGTCAGGGTTAGCTGATTCAGTATGAATGAAGACTTGCTTTTATAATATTCGAAAATGGAATTGGGTATTATATTTTTTGACATCAGTTTCAATCCGATTACAGTATTCAATTTATATGAAAGGTATGTCTACTTATTAAGCACGATGTCCTGTTGATTTACCAAATAAACCTGTTGGTCGTATTAGGATCACGATAATCATGACGATATAAGAAATAGCAACGCGATATCCGGATCCATAACTATTCGAGATAGTACCAGCCTCATAATATTCACCGAGTCCAACATTTGTTGCTATAAATTCAATAATTGGGTCAATGTAACCCGCGCCAAATACTTCTGCAATTCCCATAAGAAGTCCACCCACCATTGCTCCAGTAATATTACCAATTCCACCAAGAACAGCTGCTGCAAAGGCTGCGACACCTTTATAGTATCCCATGGTAGGTTCAATGTATTCACGGACACCCACCATCACCCCTGCGATAGCTCCTAATGCGGATCCAATGGCAAAAGTAATTGCTATAACTTGATTTGTCTTGATACCCATTAGATTTGAAGCGGTGCGATTCTGTGCACATGCACGCATTGCTTTACCTATCTTTGTTAAGGAGACAATACGGTTTAACCCGACCATTAAGATGACAGCGAGAAGAATTATAGAAAGATCAAGATAAGCCAATGAAACATTTCCGGGAAATTTAATTGCTACTTCAGTAAAGTTTATCCCTAAGAATGAAAAGTATATATTTGGTTCTTCAAGCGGGTTAACTTGTTGTAGGAATGATGGAAGGGTTTCTTCAGGAAATGGTTGGGGTTTAGCACCCCAGATAATTCTTGCTATATTCTGTAGAGCAATAGATACACCGATAGCGGTAATTAAAGCGGATAGGCGCGGTGCATTTCTGATAGGTCGGTATGCAACAAAATCCATCAACAACCCAAAACCAGCACAGAGCAGCATGCTGATTGGAACAGCCACCCAGAATGGTAGATGGAAAAATGCGACTAATGTGAATGCAAAGTATGCCCCTAACATGAAAACTTCGCCATGAGCGAAGTTAATTAGTTGAATTATACCATAAACCATCGTATAGCCGACGGCGATTAGAGCGTATATTCCACCAAGAACCAGACCGTTAATTAATTGTTGAAGAAATACATCCATATAGGAATACCTTTTAGTAACGGAATTCTCTAACTCCCTTATGTTAGAGGATTAGAAAGAGATATTAGTTCTGTGATGCGATATCGAGCATTTGTTTTTCAGCTGTGGTATAATTGCCGTCTTTTACGATTTTTACGTATGCAGGTTTATTCACAGTATCTCCATTTGTGTCGAAATATGTCAATCCTGTGATCCCTGTGTATCCCTCCTCAGGTGTATCTAATCCAGCTAAATGATCGCGTATAGCTTTTCGGTTTTCAGCGAGTGTAGCCTTACTATTATATGTTTTCTCAATTGCTTCGGCAATCATCCCCATTGCATCATAAGTTAGTGCTGCCCAAGTATCAGGAGGCACCCCATATTCAGCTTCAAAAGCCTCTGCTACCTTTGCTGCTTCTTCACCGCCTGCCCCAAAAGTGAAGGGTGTTGTTAGTAAAGTTCCATTTGCTGCAGCGCCAGCATTTTTTAGAAATTCCGGAGAATCAATACCGTCAGCACCGAAAAATTGCGCGGTGATACCGAGGTTACGTGCTTGCTTAACTATCAATGCGGCTTGTCCATACAGGCCGGACACAAAGATAATATCGGGATTATCAGCGTTTATGCTTGTAAGTTGTGCGGTGTAATCCGTAGTATCTCGATCGTATGCTTTTTCCGAAACTACCTCTAACTCAATTCTTCTTGCTTCTGCAGTAAATGCATCTTTTAATCCCCTTCCATAATCATCATTATCGAAGAGAACGCTTACAGTTTTATATTCAGTGAGAATATTCTTAATATATCTGGCAATAAAAGCTCCTTGGAAATCGTCGCGATATAGATTTCTGAAAGTCCAATCACTTCCTTGACATACATCAACATTAGTAGAACCGGGTGACAATTCCACAATCCCGTTTTCCTTATATATACTTTTACCAGCTAAGGAACATGAACTGTTAAAGTGTCCGACAACAGCCAAGATACGTCTATCAGTAGCAAAACGTGTAGCAACAGCTTTAGCTTCTTTTTCAGTTCCTACATCATCACCAAAAACGAGCGTGAGTTGCCTTGCTCTGATTTCTCCGTTTTCATTAATTTCTTTAATGCCACCAGCTTCATTAATTTCCTTTGCCTTAAGTTCTGCCCCACGCTTTATCATCTCACCGAAAGCAGCTGCATTTCCAGTAAATGGACCTGCTACTGCGACTCTTACTTGATTTCCTGAATCACAACTCAGTACAAATACAAAAGGCACTAAAAGTAGTCCAATTAACCAATTTCTCATTAAAACGTACTCCTTAAGATACTACAGCAACGGAATTGTTGTTAGATTAAAATGTATGAATTCTTATTTCTCAGCAACAACTTGTCTGAAATCAAATTTGAACTTTAGTTTTTCCTGTTTATTTTCTGAGACAACGATACGAACTTCAGGCACAATTATATGCATATCTGTTGTGTCAAGACCTAATTTGTCAAAAACTATATATCCACTACGTTTAGCCCCGTGAAATAACTTTCCACTTTCAAAAAGGCTGTCAGCTACAATGGCATGTCCATCTTTCAAAGCTTCCAGATCTAAGTATGTCTGGTAGTATGGATAATGTCTACGTACATAAGGATGATGCCTTGGTGGTATGGCAGTTTGTGCATCGTTATCAATATTCTGATATAGATCTTTAAAGTAGTCATACGGGAGATTAGCGTATTGAGAACCGCCATGATCAATGAGTAATGCAGATTCATCAACAAGGACACGAGAGGATTCAAGATTATGAACTACTAATTCAAAAACTGTGTAAATTGTATTTACATTCCCATTATTTTCAACAATTATAAACGGATTAATGCGTGGGTTTTCAGTTAATGAGAAGAGTTCTACTTCGTCGAGTGGTCTAATTGTAACAGCCACCCCTTTTTGGACTATAGTTACAGCACCTGTTTCAGGATTCATTGATGTGTGTGTGGAACTTTCAACAGGTTCAATGAAGACATCAATACTGGGTTGAGGCGTCATTGCACAACCGACTATCAATCCGATAAAAAATATCAGAGTTCCAGAAATGAATACCCGTATCAGAATACTTACATAAGTAGCATTTTTCACAGTCTTCTCCCTCCAATTAGAGTCGTAGATTACATGTATTCTACATATTAGTATCACTATTGTCAACCGTTTTAACTGTTTTTTCAAGCTTAATATATTGTGATGATATACTTGAGACAAGAACAGCCCAAACACATGAAATTGCCATAGCAGTTATTGATAAAGCGATACCAGGAATTCTTACTACAATTAGACGTACTAACTCAAGGATACTTGCACTACCACTCTTTGCTGATCGATACCCAAAGGAATCAATAATTTGTTTGCAGCGATATCTTTCATCATAAGATAAAGGCATATAAAAGAGTTCTTTACCTGCTCGAAAGAGTGAATAATCTAAGGCTTTGAAAGTAAGAAATGCCCTTGCACCAGTTTTAAGTGATGGAGAAATAGATAGAATTAGTCCATTCAGTAGATGTATAATTGGGATTAGAACATGGATGACTCTAATTGATACTAACCGTAGTGCAAAAGGAACAACAATCAATTGTAATATTGCAGAAATTGCAGCCAGTCTTGCGTAGAAAATTCCGTAATATGAAGTCATCGAATCAGTTTCAGTGATTTCAGCTTCAACAAATCCATTGAAGCGTAGATCAAGAACAGACGATATGACTTGTGTACTAATAACTAATATTGCTACCATCAACAAGTATTTTGACCTAAACAGCGTTTTAACTCCGAGATGTCCTAACTTTCCTCCTGCTTCTAACTCAGTTGGTTTTGGTTCACCTGCGAGACTATATGCGATTACAGCAAAGAATGCCGTTGGAATTAATGATATAACAGCACCGAGTAGTAAGTTGATAGACCCTACTGATACTGCAAACATTCCTACCAGTACTCCACCCACAACAGATCCGACAGAGGCGATAGCACAGAACGGACCGTTAATTGTCTTTGCTTGCTTTGAGGTTAATGTACTATTTACAAATGACCAGATTTGTTCAATAATTATTACGATATATGCCTCTCGAAAGACATATATAATAGCAGCAGCAAAATGGAAACCCATTTTTAATGCTAAAAAACATAGAAAAATTAGACCACTTGAAAAGAGTGATGTGATTGCCAAAGCACGTGTCGCGCCAAATGCTGATAGTAGACGTCCATAGAAATAGATAAATAGCAATACCCCAGGGAAAACGGCAATCCAAACTCTTGGTAAGTTCTCAGCAGTATAGTAAGTTACATATAGAGATGTCGAAACTGCCCGGATAAACTCATAGCCACATAGGAGAAAACTCGCAGAAGCAGAAATTGCAAAGGCAGCGAATAGAATACGTCTTGGTAGCATTAATTCACATGATAGAAATAAGCGAGCAATCTGATGGTGTATTGTTGTGATATGATAGAATAATACAGTTCAAATTTCAATACCTACATAGTTAGTTTATAGAATCTTCAGTTGGTCGAGGATTGTGCACCCAATGTCCACTTGGATCATCTCCTCTTGTGATAATTGCGCGTTGGTTCCAGTTATTGGCTGCTTTTACTTCAGGTGGAACAAATCGCATAGTCAAACCACATCGTCGTCTGTCGGATGTGTTTGGTTCCGACCCATGTAGTAATAGATCTGAATGTAGTGAGAGCTGTCCAGCTTTCATTTCAAAAGGCACAGGAGAGTCACCATATTGTTCTGCGTCGATTACAGTTTGTCCTAATACGTTCTTTTCCTCAGCAGTACTCCGTTCAAATGCAATTTGTCCATGTAGATGTGATTTTGGAATAACAGTCATTGCTCCATTTTCAACTGAAGCATCATCAATTGCTAACCATACGGTTACAGTTTTACTTGGTGACAGGGGCCAGTAGGAAGCATCTTGGTGCCAACTGACCTGTTTCTCTTCTCCTGGCAACTTACAGAAGTAATGTGTTCCCCAACAGATTAGGTCTTTTCCAAGTAAATCTTGAACATAATCAGATATTCTTCCGTCGGTTACAAGATCATGAATACCTGCACTTCTTGTATGCCAACCATTGATTGAATAACTATTACCACCCTCTTCTAAAACTTTGTCCATAAGTTGGTTGAAGTATTCTCGATGTTTTGAAATTTCATCTTCAGAGAATACATCAAGTGGGCAGATATAACCATCTTCATTGAATTGTTGGATCTGTTCAGATGTTAAGGTTGATGGGATGTCATTTTCTACAGGAAAGAATCTCAGTTCTCTCTTGAGTTCTGGCATAGCATCTGTTATTGGCATTTTCAATCCTTTGCATTGCTTCTACAGAAAGGATAAATAGTTATAATTTATTCTTGTGACATGAGTAGAGGCATAATATCCTATTTCTGTAAGTCTGTCAAGTATGACAAAATTGTTGGATGCGTAGATGAAGGTAATTTTATCTAATTTCCTCCTATTTAGCATTTCACAATAGTAATAATATAAATATCATATCATTTAATATGTTACACTTTTTGTCACATGGTGTGCCATTAGAAAAACTTCTGTCCGCCCTGTCACAGTCTGTGTTCATCGGTGTTTTTTTTAGAATAGTTAAAATTCTGAAATTGTGTGTTTTTGTGTTTTCCATTTTTTTTCTGGAAATACTCCACAACAGATAATTGTAAGTTTTTCTGTCTTTGTTTACTTGATAGTTTGATTGTACTGGACAGTCAGAAAACAGTATGTTATTTTTATGTGAAAAAGTTACGAAATCGTAACATTTTTCTGTAACCCCAATTTTAGCATAGTCGCTATAAAGTAAGTAGCCACCTATGTTTACAGCCAATTTACGAATTTCTGCTAAAAAATAAAAAAGTACTCTTGATGGATTTCTTAACACTATATTCTCCATAAAAATGTATGACATGATAGGTATTAGTTTTACTGTGTATAAATTTTCTTTAATCATTTGATTTTACTTATTTTATATTTTAGTGTTAGTATATAAATCATTCTCTATATGTTATTGTAACGTATGTTTACTATTCTGTCAACTCTTTTGCATATATGTGATGTTTATTCATTCAATTTTCTTCAAATATTTTTACTTTTTTCTGGCAGAATATTAGAAGGGAGTGGATTTTTTGACCTCTAATAACAGTTTTTCTAAAGGGATAATGTTGCGTTAATAGTATGAGTTGAAGATTGCTCTTGGTATTAGGTATCAATTAATTCATTGGGATTTTACTATACCATAGCCTTCTTTGATGGTGATTATTTGATTGCTTTTTATATTTCGAATTATCTCTTTTTTACCTGTAGACCATTGTAACTCAAGTGTTTCAATAGTATTGTTTTTACCTAAACCGAAATGTGATCTGAGATCGTTTTGGGATAGATAGCTTGAACCACTGTGAATCTCTCTATACAAAGTTAATTCACCTGTCTTTAGAAATATCTTGGTACCTATGCCGGATGTATTACTCTTTGTTCCAATAGCATTTACTATTATCCAATTCTGTGAGTTTCCACCATCATTTCGTAGTAATTTTGCGGGTTGATTTGAGTGATTAAGAAATACATCTATATCTCCATCATTATCATAATCACCAAAAGCTGCTGCTCGTCCTACAGTATTTGTTAAACGGACTAACCCTGTTGTCTGCGAGATTTCTTGGAAGGTATATTTACCATTTTTATAATTGTTTTGAAAAAGAAGATCTACCTGTGGGTATGTGTCATCGGAAAACTGATGTATGTTATCCTGTAGATGTCCGTTACAAACATAGATATCTAATAACCCATCGTTGTTAAAGTCGATAAATTCTACTGCCCATTTAAAATAAGGGAGTGTAATAGCACCAATTCCAGATAGAAATGAAGTGTCCTGATAAAATTGTGCCTCTTCACTCCGATATAGGATTGCGTGTTGTGTTGGGGCATTACTTACAAGTAAGTCAAGGAATCCATCATTATTATAATCCCCAAAAGCACTTCCCATACCACTTCCAGGGATTCCATTATCGTCATAACCTGTGCCTGTGAAATCTGTCGTATCAGTAAATGTACCATCTCTGTTGTTCTTATATAGTATATCTGGTTCCATATCATTTGCTACGTGTATGTCTGGATACCCATCATTATTATAATCCCCCACTGCGACTGCGAGTCCAAGTGATCGATGTAAGATACCTGCAGCATTTGTAGTATCTGTGAATGTTCCGTCTCCATTGTTTTTATAGAGAATATCTGGTTCACTTTGAAATTGAGTTCTATCCAGTTGATCAACTGGACTGCAGTATATTCGTTGACCACGTGATTCCCAACCACGGTCATTTTCAACAGAATACTTCATATAGTTGACAACATATAGGTCAACATATCCATCTAAATTATAGTCGAGGAAAGCACAACCAGTTCCCCACCGTTCATCTCCAACTCCTGCTCGTTTGGTTACATCCGAGAAAGTTCCGTCACTATTGTTTAGATAGAGTCGGTTTATACCAAAATTTGTAATGAAAATGTCTGTGAAACCATCATTATTTATGTCAGCTGCAGCACAGCCGACACCATAGCCAGTATCTCCGATTCTTGCTGCCTCAGTCTTATCAGTGAATGTGCCATCACCATTGTTACGATACAGAGAGTTAATTGGATGATATTTAGTGGGAGAGTTGTTTTTTAAAGATGGGGTATGGGGTGGGATATTTGTTGCGTTAATTATATATAGGTCGAGATATGAATCATTATCATAATCAAGAAACAGTGCGCCAGATCCGAGTGTTTCTATTAGGTATTTCTCACCGGTTCGACCATCAAAATGAGTAAAGTCTATACCAGCATTTTTTGTGACATCAACAAATTTTACTTCAGAATGAAGGATAGGGTTCATGAAAACAAGACAGAGAAAAATACACCCGAACCATCTCATTTTTGTGATTGCCTTAAAAGTGAAATTTGTTTTTCACGAGCTTGTTGTGCTTCTTGTATAGAACCAAGTTGTTTATAGATAGTTGCCAAAGTATCCCAGTAATTTGGATTTGATGGAATCTTCTTAGTTGCAATAAGCGAATGGGAGAGTGCTTTGTTTAGATTTGTGTTTAATTCAGAATAGCAGACTGCCAAATTATTATGTGCGATAGCGAGTTCTGAGTCGTTTTTGATGGCAAGTAGGTAGGCATTGATCGCCAGTTCTCTTTTTTCTTGTTTATGGTATGCAAGTCCTAAGTTATAATGTGCTGAAGCTAAGTTAGGAGAAAGGGTTATAGCCTTTTTATAGTTTAGAATTGCCTTCTCATAACATCGTCGCGTAAGGAGTAGAATTCCCAAATTATTATATCCTTTTGGATCATCAGGATGTATTTTCACCCATTTTTGTGCTTTTACGAGAAGTGGATCTGTATCCCTTAGAACTTTGAAGTATTCCATAGTTTTTTCAGCTTTATCCTTCTCTCCATTTTTAATATATAGCTGTGCAATTTGGAAATGTGCATCTGTATAGTCTTTCTGGATTTTAATAACCTGTTGAAAAATAGGTTTTGCTTTGTCAGTATTGTCTTGTCTCAAGTATACCTTACCTAAACCAATTAATGCGCCAATACTATCGGATTTTACTTGTAAGGCGTTATTATATTCCTGTTCTGATTTAGAGAGTTTTCCTTGTTTAAGATATATATCACCCAACCCGATATAGGCATCAGTCCATTTTTTATCAACACCAATTGCCTGTCTGAAGGCATCAATTGCAGAAGAGAAGTTGCCTTGATTGTATTGAACTAATCCAATATTGAAATAGGGTTCCGCTGTTTTTGGGGAATATTTTATTACTTTGTGATATGTATCTAATGCTTTTTTATATTGTTTGGTTTCAGAATAGACTATACCCAAAGCGTTGTAAAAAATTGGAGAATCACTCTTGATTTCAATGGCTTTATTATATTCTGAGATTGCTTTTTCAAATTCTTCCAGGTGGAAATGAACGGAACCGATATTGTAATGAATCTCGGAGATTAGGTCAGGACTTGTATGTGTATTTATGGAGGCAATGGCTTTATTTAGTTCATTTAAAGCTTTGTGAAATCGTCCATCATCCATATATCTTTTGCCGCTTTTGTAATATTCATTAACTTGGTCGGCATAGGAGAGATTGCATATTATGCCACATATAATAAGTATAGTAGCATTTATTAATATACGCATTAGTCTTAGTAATTGGAGTCTGCAGGATCTAAGAATGGTGAGTACGTGTTGGAAATATATTGGTTTACTGGATATTGAAGTTAACTGATACCATTTCAATTAATTTTTGTCCCATTACCTATTATTAGAAATGAAGCGGAATGTGGCACAAACTGGAAAGTTTATGCTACAAGAGAGACATTATATATCAGAATTGGTATTAGAGATGAAGCGGAATGTGGCACAGAACCGATTCCGATATATTAGAGGATAAGGGGATTTAATAAAACTCAAGGGCAGAAATATAACTGCCCTTGAGAATAATCTTACTAATGGCGTTTTGCCTTAATGACACCCCATGTGGTAGATAATTTATCTGCCGGTTTTACTGGTGTAAACCCCCCGTCTTTGATAGTATTGATCTCATCTTCAGTAATAATACGATCAAAGAGATAAACCTCATCAATCACCCCAGTGAAGAATTCTTGACCGGGATGTCTTGCGCCGACCATCACAGAACCATCGATTTCAGCAACAGTAGGTGGTTTTCCTCCACCACCGGCTTTTTTGCCATCGTAATAGATGTTTACTGCAGATTTCGTATCATGTGTTAAGGTGATATGTACCCAGTCTTCAGGTTGAGTACCATCGGTTTGACCTCTAAGACCCCATCCACCTCCATTTGTGTAAACGAAAGTTTTTTGGTTATCTTTATTAAAAATGACAGCCCATTTTAGGGATCCACCGGCAACCATATAATTCCAAGCTCGTATTTGTGTATCTCCACGTTTGACCCAAAATACAACGGAAAACTGTTCTCTTAATTGCAAGGTGTCATTGATAGGAACAATAACATATTGGCTTTTTGTCCCATCAAATTCAATTGCTTTTCCGCTTTTTCCATCAACCCATTTTGGACCTTTCATTAGTTCTCCATCATGTCCGTATTCAGACCCATCTTTAGCTGTGTTTCCTGCCCCTTCATCAAAGGAGAGATATAATACAAGCGATTTGTCGTCTAAACCAGCATAAGAAAGAGAGGTAATGGTAACAAAAATAAAGGTTAGAAGTAGAAGCGTTGGTAATTTTTTAAGTTTTAACACTGCTTTGCCTCCTTCATTGAGTCAATATTCTGATTATTCATTAAAAGATAGAATAATCACTTTTTAGTAGTTTAATACATTCAATAATTAGCATGCCCCACATTTTTTACAAACACTTGTGTCGCATTGACTGGTCATAAAACCCTTTTCGTATTTATTATGTTCAAGTTGTAGGAATTGCGGTTTAACGTTTAAATCCAGATGATCCCATGGATTAATTTCATTAAAATCCCGTTGACGTAAAGCATAGAAATCCGGAGCTAAACTATATTTCCGAAATGCATTGTTCCATGTGGTGCCTTGTGCCAGCTCATAGATGACCTTGCCAAGTCTGCGATCACCCCGCGCGAAAACAGCTTCTTGATGTGCTAAACGTGCGCTTGCTGATGAAACCTTAATACTTCCAAGTCGATTAATTTCATGCTTTAAATAATTCAGTTTTTTGGAAATAGTTTTTGGGGGTTCCATTGGAACCCATTGAAATGGTGTATGTGGTTTTGGCACCATAGGAGAAATAGTAAAACTGATACGACCAATTTTGCCAGAGCGTTTGGCGTGAGGTAAAAGAATTGTCCGCATCTCCTTTGCCATGTCTGCAATTGCCGTAACATCTTCAGGTGTTTCATAAGGTACACCAATAAGAAAATAGAGTCGGAGATTGAGAATATCACGTTTTAAAGCTTCTTCAAAGATATAGTAGAGACGTTCGCGTGGAATACCTTTATTTACAATTTTTTGAAGTTTTTCTGTGGCAACTTCTGGTGCGATTGTAATTGTTCCCTGATCACTATCTGCCAATGCATCCAATAATGGTGATTCAACTGTTTCTGCTCTAAGGGATGCACAGGAAATGCGGAAGCCTTTATTGACTAAACCGGAAGCGATTTCATTAATCTGTGGATGGTCTGAAATTGAAGCCCCTACTAAACCAATTCTATCCGTAATTCCACGAGCTTTTTCAGCAAGTGCAAGGGTATTTTCAACAGATCTGTGTCTTGGCCATCTCCTTGCATAATCTGCTACACAGAATCGACATTGTCTACCACAACCGCGTACGATTTCAATTAAATGTGCATTTGAGAATTCAGTATCAGGGGTATGTATCTTTGTACATGTCTCTACATTATCAAGTATAGGTACAGCTGCTGAAGTAATCTTTTCTGGAAAATCTCCCTTTGTCTCAACTTTCTTTACTGTACCATCTTGATTGTATGAAATATCATAGAAACTGGGAACGTATAAACCGGGTTGAGTTCCCAAAGTACTTAACAACTCATCTCTTGTAGCGTTAGAAATCTTCCATTGGTGGTATTGTTCCATGAAATTATGAATAATTTCTTCAGCTTCACCAACAACAAACACATCAATGAAATCAGCTATAGGTTCCGGGTTATAGGAGATGTTTATTCCTCCGGCAACAACAATTGGATCCCATGCGGTACGATTAATTGCCAGTGGAGGAATGTTTCCTAATTCTAAAGCTCGAGGTATATTGATATAATCGGATTCAAACGAGACAGAAAATCCAACAATATTAAAATCGTGAAGGGGTGTTTGGGTTTCTAAAGAAAAGAGTGGTGATTTTTTATTTATGAGTTCCTGAACATATTTAGGTTCAGGAATAAAGACGCGTTCACAGGAAGTATCACTTCGATTATTTAATGTGGCATGAATAACTTGTACACCAAGACTCGACATACCGAGATGATATGTACTGGGGTATACCAGAGCAAATCGACTTGATTTTCTGAATCTATTTATATCATTACAATCAGAATCCACATACCTTTCTGTTGAGAGTAATTGTTTTGTGTGTTCACGTAAGTTCAATATAATCCCTCTAATTGTATATTATACTGTATAGAAAAAGTAATTTATAATCTAATTCTTTCGTTTATCCCTTCTTTGTTGAACTCTAAGAAATGTAGGTATATCCCACTGTTTTTCTTGGTTCTGATCCTGTTCTTCATTATTATCTTTTTCTTCTTCAGGATTTTCCTGTCCTTGAGGGGTTGGGGTGTTTTGAGTATTGTTTCGTCTGGTAGGAGTATTGTTCTGTGCTTCCTCCCCTCTCCCTTGTGGAGTTCTATCCCAATTAGAACGTTGATTGCGTCCAGGTGTACCAGTCTCCGATGATCGTACTCGACTACCTTGTAGCATAGGGTTAGATTGACCGCCCTGAGGATTCCCTCCTTGTGGATTATATCTGCCAGTTGGATTA
This sequence comes from Candidatus Poribacteria bacterium, assembly GCA_003635315.1. Taxonomy (GTDB): domain Bacteria; phylum Poribacteria; class WGA-4E; order WGA-4E; family WGA-3G; genus MSPOR6. Next base: position 139,047 of record PYJD01000040.1, on the reverse strand, counting down.
GGTGTGGCTTCTGAAGGTGGGTCAAATCCTGTTGCGATGACAGTAACCAAAACCTCATCATTTAATTCCAATTCGTCTTTACAAACTAAACCGAAGATAGGTTGTGCATCTTCCGATGCATCAGTAATAACCTTCATAGCTTCGTCTAATTCGTGCATATTAAAGTCTGGTGGTGCGGTGATATTTACAATCATGCCGACAGCGCCAGCGATACTGGTTTCTTCAAGTAAGGGTGATGAAATAGCGGCGGCGGCAGCTAATTGTGCGCGGTTATCTCCTGTAGCTTTCCCCATACCCATTAGTGCAGTTCCGGCATCACGCATGACAGTTTCGACATCAGCAAAGTCAAGATTTATTTCTCCAGCCTCAGTAATAATATCGGAAATGCTTTGAACAGCGTGCAATAAAATTTGATCACCGTATTTAAAAGCATCTTGAATAGGGAGTTTTCTGTCATAGTTGTCAATCAAGCATTGGTTTGGCACAACAATAACCGAATCAGATTTATTTCTTAATTCTTCCAAACCTATTTCAGCTTTTTCTGCCCTGAGTTTTCCTTCAAAGTTGAATGGACGGGTGACGACACCAATAGTGAGTGCCCCTTTTTCTTTTGCAAGAGAAGCAACGACAGGAGCAGCACCAGTTCCTGTACCTCCCCCCATTCCGGCAGCAACAAAAACCATATTTGCAGAATCAACAATTTCTTGTAAAGTCTCTCTATCTTCTTCAGCGGCTTCCCTTCCAACTTCAGGATTAGCCCCAGCCCCTAATCCTTTTGTTGTGCTCATTCCTATCTGTATTTGTGTTGCTCCGTGGCATGTATTAAGTGCTTGGGAGTCAGTATTAACTGCATAAAATTCAATGCCAGTGAGAGCAGCTTCAATCATCCGTCTAACAGCATTGCCACCAGCTCCACCTACCCCTATAACCTTAATTTTTGCACTTGCATTTTCAAATTCTTCTTGTTCAAATTGTATCATCAGTAATTTCAGTCACCTTTGGCAACTCATCTTGGTAATACCATTAATTTAGAGACATGTTGACTTCCCAGCGGTAACTTAATTCCTCCTTCACATAAAACAGTATACATTATAACTAATTTCATAAATTATATCTTTCCAATTAAGCCATGTTATTAATCTGAATTCTCTTACTAACTATTTAAGGGTATATTAATATCGTTTTATACGTACAATCAGGGGCTTTAATTTTAATGTTATATAGTATATTCAGTCTATTCGTACTTTAAAGACATGTAAGATATTATTGTGTATATTAATTCTACTAAGCCTTTAGGTTATTATACTGTTAATTACTTAATAAAGCAATAGATTGCGTATTGTAAGAAATAGAACAGAAGAAATTTGGGTATAAATTTACTTAGACAGAACAGTCCTTTGAGATCCCTAACAATTTATGATGTATATAGCATAATAGAGTTAAATTTAATAACCGAACCACTCTTTAATGTGTCTGAAAATCCCCCCAATGGGAGTGGAACTTTTTCTGAGTAATCGTGCATGTCTTTCTTCACGGCGTAAATCTTCACCATACATGGCTAAACCGAGACTTGTAGCATATATAGGGTAATTGACTCTATCTGTTAGTCCTTTTAGTTCTTTTGGGTATCCGACCTGTGCGCGTAAAGGTAAGACCTGTTCCGCCAGTTCAGTCAATCCATCCATCAGTGCTGTACCCCCCGTTAGGACTAATCCACCTGGAAGTTGAATATCCCCAATTTCACTACCAATTCCTTCAAGTATTTCTACCATTCTATATTCAATGATTTGTGCTAATTCAAATCTACTAATAAAGCGTGGAGGACTGGATCCCGAAGAAATAGGAATAGAAGTGGAATCATCTTCTGTTACCCATTGTGTCCAAGCGCACCCTTTATTTATTTTTAGTTCTTCTGCAATTGGCAAGTTAACCTTTAGGTATTGTGCAATATCATTTGTAACATGTTGTCCTCCAACTGGGAAAACAACAATATGGTCAATGGCATCTTCTTTGTAGATGATGATTTCAGTTGTTTGGTCACCAATATCAACAAGAACGACCCCTACTTCCCGTTCGTCTCTTTGAAGAACAGCTTTGGCAGATGCAACGGGAGCAACAGCTAAAGTGTCAACACTTGGTATTTCAGCCTGTTCAACACTATTTAATAGGCTTTGAATTCCACTTGTGCTGCCAGTGATAATGTATGCGTTTGCCTCTAATCGTGATCCCGACATCCCAACCGGTTCTTTAATTTGATTATTCATATCAATAACAAAATTCTGTTCTATGACATGAAGAACATCTTGTCCATCGGGTATAGCGGCGATTGATCTTGCGGATTGAACAGCTCTATCAACATCATCCTTACTAATCTGTGATGGGTTTTTCACAGTAACGACCCCACGGGAAGTTTGCCCATGTATATGTTCACCAGAAATTCCTAAACAGACAGACTCAATATTTACACCGGACATGAGTTCAGCATCTGAAATTGCCTCTCGTATCGCATCTGCAGTCAAATTAATATCAACTACAACCCCCCTTCGTAAACCCCTTGAATTTGCTGACCCAACACCGATTATTTCCATCTGACCATCAAGACCGGGAAGGCTGTGGCATACAACCACTGAGATCTTACTTGAGCCGATGTCTAATCCGGTGATAATCGTTCCTTTTGCCATCTATTTGTTGGATCCTCCTAAATAAAGTGTGTCTTCATAACGTATATCTAAATACTCATATTTTTCATATACAGGTATACCCTTGGAACTTTGATCTTTTGTTATGTTATTAGCTATTTGTGTTTCTTGATTTTGTATATGTGATATCATGTTATTCCTTACAAACAAACTGATTTTATGTAAACCTGTATCTATCATATCTTCAGAAATCCATATCGGTATAGGTAAACTATCAATCTTAATAGTAATTTTTTGTGATACTCGGGGGTCTATGGATTTTAGGTGTTTTGCTATAGTACGTTCCTTGGTATTTATTGTTTTTAGGATGTGGATACCGATATGTGTAGTATGTGATTCTATTTGTTTGCCTATTTCAGGTATTACTTCACCTTCATCTATGATGATGATTAAATGTGGAAACTGTTCTATTGATATTGTTTCTAAGACATAACCTTCATCATCAATTAATAGTAGACTTTCGCTATAGTGTTTAGTATTATCCTTGTTTATCGAAGTATTATCTATGACTTTAAAGTTTACGCGTGCAAAAGGTTTTCGTTCTGTTATTTCAATAGTTAACAGACGTTTTATTAGATTTCTGGTTACATTAGCATCCTCAATATAGCTTAAATTATCCTTGATATATAGAGCGGTTTTCTCTTCAGAATCAGTAATTATATTATCAAGATTTTCACCCAATACATCAAAGACCTGTCCTTCAGTATAATGTATATTTCCGAAAAGTGCAAATGTTACATGTTCAATATTGAAGAACCCCAGAAAAATTTTAGCAAGAAATAGAAGGGTAATGACAGTACTGATTAAAATAGTCGTCCGTCGTGCCCGGTAATTCTTGTTCTTAACCCTTTTGGGTTGATAAATCCGGTGATTTACCCCTTCTTTACTTCGTAAATGTTTCTTAGCTTTTCTCATGTAATTTCTGTGTTTTCACTATGTTGTTCGAGAAATTTATGTCCAACTTTTACAATATCTCCAGCTCCAAGAGTCATGACCAAATCATTTGGTTGAGTGATTTTCATCAATTGTTGTACAACCTCATCCATATCAGAAATATATATAACTTGTGGATGTCCATGATCCTTAATTGCCTTCGCCAGATTCTCCCCGGTTACATTCTTTATAGGTTCTTCACCAGCCCCATATATAGAGGTAACAATTAATACATCAGCTTGGAAAAAAGACCGACAAAATTCGTCCTCAAGAGTTTGAACTCGTCCGAACCTGTGTGGTTGAAAGACTGCAATAATCCGTCGATTGTAACCTTCTCTTGCTCCTTTTAGGGCAGCCATCAATTTTGCGGGGTTATGTGCGTAATCATCAACCACTACAATATCATCAACAGTTCCTAATACCTCGAATCTCCTATGTACACCTTGGAATGACTCGAGTGCGATTCTCATCTCCTCAAATGGAATATCCATTTCAAACCCTACTGCAATTGCTGCTAATGAATTTGCAATGTTATGTCTTCCAGGCATCTTTAGATGTATTTTTCCACAGGATTCACCTTTTAATCGAACTTGATAATGTGATGTGGGACCCTCAATTTCTATTTCTTCTGCAATCAAATCTGCTCGAGTATCAAGACCATAGGTAATGTATTTTTTATCGACTTTTGGGATGAGTTTTTGTATGTTTTCTTGGTCAAGACACAATATCGCAGAACCGTAAAAAGGCACTTTGTTTATAAATGTTAAGAATGTTTCACCAATTTCTTGAATATTCTTATAATAATCTAAATGGTCTGCATCAACGGAGGTAACAACAGCGATTGTCGGGTAGAACATCTCAATAGAACCATAGGCTTCATCTGCTTCAATAACCATTACCTCCCCGTGTCCTCTCCGTGCATTACTTCCATTGACTAATTTACCTCCAAGTACAATTGTCGGATCAAGTCTATCTAAGACAGCAGCAGTCATTGCAGTAGTAGTGGTTTTTCCATGCGTTCCACTGACAGCCACACTATAACGTAAACGAGAAATCTCATTTAGCATTTCAGCCCCACGAATAATTGGGATTTTGCCGATTTTAGCAGCTTGTAGTTCAGGATTCTCATCAGGAATCGCGGGTGATATTACAACTACATCAGCTCCATCTATATTTGATGCTTCATGCTTGTTCCAGACCAAAGCCCCACATTTTCTTAGGTGTTCTGTAGTATAAGATTCCTGTATATCAGAGCCAGAAACATGAAAATCATGGTCAAGAAGTACTTCTGCAATACCACTTAATCCAGAACCACCGATTCCAATGATGTGTATATGTTGTGTTTTACCGAACATAGAGATACCCAAGTTAAATGAAGTTATTAACCCTTGACTGTTGAGGGTTTTTTATTGAGTCATTTGAACATGCTATATTATATATAGATTCTGCTATGGTATCACTTGCCTTTGGGCGTCCAAGATTCAAACTTGCGGTCTTCATATTTTGATAGGATTCTTCGTCTGTAGTGATCCGTACCAATTCCGCGACAACATCTTCTGGTTGTAAGTTATCCTGTTCTAAAACTACAGCAGCGCCAGCATTAGCCACTGTATATGCATTGCTAACTTGGTTATTACCAACAGCAGCAGGTAACGGTATAAAAATAGTGGGAATACCACAGGCTGTCACTTCAGAAATAGTCATTCCACCAGCTCTGCAAATCATTACATCTGCAATACTATATATCTCTTCTACTTGATCAAAAAATGGACTTACATAATGAGGGATATCATGACTTGAATATGCATCTTCGACATTTTCTGTTCCAGTTTTTCCAGTTTGATGTACAATTTGTAAAGGAATAGTGTTCATTTCATCTATTTTCTCGACTTGTGGTGACCTTTTATGTGATTCTTGCATTAATATAGATCTTACTATTAATGGACATGTTCTTATCATAATATCATTAATTACCTTTGCCCCTTGACTTCCTCCCATAACAAATACAGTTTTTCTGTTTGGAGATAAGTTATACTTGTTGTAAGTATTGTGATCGCGAGGAAATGTGGTAATTTCCAGTCGAATAGGATTCCCCGTAATTTTCTTGATATTATTTGGAAAAGGATGATCATCAGAATCTAATGCCAAGTAAGCTGCCTTTACACGTTTTGAAAGTATCCTGTTAGTCAAACCTGGGGAGGCATTCTGTTCTTGAATTACAATTGGGATTCTAAGTAGAGATGCAGCGAATAGAACAGGACCTGATACATACCCTCCTGTTCCAATTACAACATCAGGTTTAAGTCTTTTTAAATATTTATAGGATTGGAAAAGTCCTTGAAACATTTTTAGAATGACGGGGATCCATTTCAATGTAGCTTTACGAGGAAATCCTTCAACAGAAATAGGATAAAACTTGAAACCTTTTTCCGGAATAATGGTAGCTTCTAAACGACCACGTCCTCCGATGAAAACGATATCAGTCTCGGAGTTTATGCGTTTTAAAGAATGTGCAATTGCAATTGCAGGATAAATATGTCCACCTGTTCCACCACCTGCCAGAACAAATAACTTATTTATCTTTTCATTATTTCCATTACTGTCGACATCGTCATTAGACTCTTGTCGTTGTATTGTTTTTCTCACATTTACCTAAGTATGTAATGACAGAACCCAGCAACATAGTTGAATGGTATATGGATTCTGTGTAGTGTTGCTTAAGAACTTAACTTGAATCAATATTTTTCCGTTTGGAACTTCGAGATATATTGAGTAATATCCCCACACATCCTAAACTGATAACAAGTGATGAACCACCATAACTTAAAAATGGAAGAGTAATACCTTTTGTTGGAAGTAATCCAGTTACAACTCCTATATTAATAAAAGCTTGAAGAGCAATTATGATAGTTAACCCCGTAGCGAATATAGCACCAAACCTATCATCTGTTCTTCGAGCAATCGATATCCCGCTCCATAAGAATATCATAAAGAGTAAAACAACAACAGTAGTACCTATAAAACCAAATTCTTCACCTAAGATTGCGAAAATAAAATCTGTATGAGGATACGGGAGATAATCTATCTTGGCTGCACTACCGTCAATTCCAACACCATAGAATCCACCCCATGCAAGTGCATTATGTGAACGTTCTAACTGATAACCAGCGGAATTAGGTGATTGGACAGTTTCCCAATAATCAGTGACTCTTGTCATACGATACGGATCACTAATAATAAAACCTGCTAATAAAGCAATTCCAATCCCTGTCAATAGGAGTGTGTGTGATATCCTAATCCCTCCAATGAAAAGTAAGCAACCGGCAGTAGCGGCTAACAAAACAGCTGAACCAAAATCTGGCTGTTTTGCTACAAGACCGAACATTAATCCTATAATCAATACATTTGGCATAACTCCATAAAATAGACTTTTTATCTTGTCTGGATTCCGAGCCAGAAAATGTGCCATGTGAATAATTAATGCAATCTTGGCAAACTCAACAGGTTGAAATTGTATTCCGCCAAAAGCAATCCATCGATTAAATCTTCCTCCTTCAGCACCCTGCACACTCGACCCCAGTGGTGTAAAGACCAGAACTAACAATACAATAGATAAAAATAGAAGTAATGTACTATACTTCTCATAAAATCTAAAGGGAATGTAGGTACACACCACCATTCCCACTATTCCAATGAAACATGCAATTGCTTGTATTTTGAGGTAATGATAACTTGTTCCATATTGTTTAGCAGAGAGTACATGACCAGCACTATATACCATTAGAATACCTATCCCTACTAACACAAGAGATACGGTAAGTAATACAGGATCTACCCTACCAGTACCAGTTATATTTGCAGGATTATTCTTTATGGATGTGGGTGAGGCATTGGGATAACTGATATTATTTTGACTGATCATATGTCATCATTACTGTTGTAAATTAGGTGTTCGGATGAGTTATTTAATGTTTTATTTCAAATTCTTATGATAGATCCAATACCGCTTTTTTAAAAGCTTCCCCGCGAGCTTTATAATCGGAGTACATATCAAAACTTGCGTTTGCAGGAGATAGAAGCACTATGTCCCCATGATCCGAAATGTCTTCTGCTAATTCTACTGCCTGATCCATTTTGGATACATGATCAATGTTGCAACAGTCATTAAATGTAGTTTGGATATTATGTGTATGTTCTCCAAGCAGAATAAGTGATTTTACATGCCTCTGTATTGGTTCAACAAGAGAGGAATAATCGTTTCCTTTATCATATCCACCCATAATTAAGATCACTCTTTTTGAGTATTGCTGATCCATACTTATTCTATCTATAGATTCAAGGGCAGCGTTTGTTGCTATGACGTTTGTTGCCTTAGAATCGTTTATATAATCCACGCCATTTATCGTAGCGACTTTCTCAAATGCATGTTCTAATGCTGGGTGGGTTCGAGTAAAATCTAATAAGGCTTTCCGCATTATTGAGGGTTGTATACCCAATATTGTTCCAACCACTATGGCTGCAAGAACATTCCGTATATTGTGTGCTCCTGCTAAAGGTAATTCTTCTGTATCACAAACATAGTTTGCTCTGCCATGATTTAGTGAATACAGACCGATTTTTTCATTTTTGATTCGCAATTCAGCACCAATTCTACTTGCCTTATCTTTTATCCAGTTATTAGATGAGGTATGACTATTAATATCATCTGAAAAGTAGGTTTTTTGAGCGTATGTATTTTCAGCGAATCTACGTTCATATTCATCAGTTATGTTTAATACAATCCATTCTGATTCAGTTTGATTTTTACAGATCTTACTTTTTGCAGTGAAATATGCTTCCATTGTTCCATGTCTATCAAGATGGTCTCTTGATAGATTTAATACTACACTTACCAACGGACAGAATAGTTTAGTAGTTTCTAACTGAAAACTACTTACTTCAACAACACATATATCTTTCGGGGTTAGTTCTGTGATCTTACTTGATAATGGAACCCCTATATTACCTGCGACCACTACACTATTGAAAATATTACACTTTTCAAGAATTGCAGCAGTTAATAGAGTTGTTGTGGACTTACCTTTTGTACCAGTAATTGCGATAATTGGAGCAGGACAATGTCTGGCAGCGACTTCTAATTCTCCTAATATTTTGATACCGTCTTGTTTTGCTTTTTCAAGAATAGGTATATCTAAAGGAACACCTGGAGAAACAACAATCAAATCACTATCTTTGATACAATCTTCACTATGTCCGCCAAGAAAGAAATCTATTTCCAATTCATTTAATTGGCGTAATTCGTCAGACAATTCATCTTTTTTCCGTGAATCAGTGATTGATATTTTCGCACCATTACCGTGTAGTAGAATTGCAATTGCGATTCCACTACGATTTGCTCCAAAAACTGTGATTTTCTTATTGTTATATGTTCCCATTCCTGGATTAAGCAATTTCCCCTCAATAATATTAGATTGGAGATGTTCCATCCAATGGTTTACCTTAATTTTAATGTGCTTAATGCAATAAGCATTAGGATAAATGCCACAATCCAAAAACGGATAACAACTTTGGATTCTTTCCATCCAGATAATAGAAAATGGAAATGTAGTGGGGACATCTTAATGACTCTCTTCCCAAAGAGTCTATATGATAGTACTTGTATGATGACAGATAAAGTCTCTGCAACGAAGATACCACCAACGATGATGAGAAGAAATTCTTGCTTGATTAATAACGCTGCTGTTCCGAGAGTTGCACCTAAAGGAAGTGAACCAGTATCGCCCATAAAGAGCTGAGCAGGATGTCCATTGTACCAAAGAAATCCTAATCCAGCCCCTACCAATGTTGCACAAAAGATCGTTGTTACTTCACCCCCAATAGGTAGATGGTATATATTAAGGTGAGTAGCAACAATAGTATGACTTGCCATATATCCTAATGCTGCGAATGTACCAGCGACAAACAGAGTGCAACCGATTGCTAATCCATCCATTCCATCAGTTAGATTAACAGCATTAGAGGCGCCTACAATGACAATGGTAGCAAACGGAATATAAAAATATCCTAAATTCAACTGTATATTTTTGAAGAAGGGTAGATTCAGTGTTGTGCGAGTGGATAGATCGTTTGCTTCAGCAGGTCCCCAATAAAAAAGATAGAATGCAATTGCTAATGCCCCTAAAGTTTGGAGTAAAATTTTCTGCCATGCTCTTAGACCAAGGGATTGCCTTTTACTGATTTTACGCATATCATCAAGAAAACCGAGTCCACCAAACCAGAGCATTGTTAATAACATCAACAGGATGTATGGCTGATTTAACTTAGCCCAAAATAGGACAGAAATCAGAACGGCTACTATGATAAGTATTCCACCCATTGTAGGCGTACCGGTTTTACTTTGATTATCGTTGTCTTGTGCTTGTTTTACCTCTTCTTGTATATGTTCTCCAATATTTAACTGTTTTAACTTTGAGACCATAAAAGGACCTAAAACCAGAGAAATCCCTAATGCTGTAACAGTTGCATATACTGTTCGAATACTAATAGATCCGAAGAAATCTAACAGTGGAAAACTATCTGCAAGTGTCTGTATAAATAGATGATAAAGCATAGTATTGGAGAGGTACAACTAACGGGCAATAATGATTTGACTGATAGGATACATTTATATTTATATATATGATTGTTTTACATTAATCCTTTAACTTACCTAAACTTGCTCCTGCGTGGCTTAATAGATTAGTTGTATTAGAATATATTAATTTATTTTTTTCTTTATGTGTTTCTAATGCCAGTGTAACCAATTCCGATGACAATTGCGGGAATGTAATTTCTGATGGTTCCCATAAATAGAAACTGAATGATCCGGGGATAGTGTTAATTTCATTTACATAAACTATGTCCTCAGATGTAATTATGAAATCAATTCGTGCTATTCCAGAACAGTCGAGAATTTGAAATGTATCAGTAGCTAGGTTTTGAATATGTAACGTTAGGTCATCGCTAATTGGTGCAGGAATATTTCTTTGTGCTCCTGCCATTCCTTCCCTGGAAACATCATCTGAATCATCGGATGTATTATGTATATATTTATCATCAAAACTAAGAAAATCACTATTACTGATTGGTTGTTCACAAACAGAAGCGATAGGGTTGTGTGTTCCCATAACAGAACAGTTAATTTCATAACCTTGTTCTATACCTTCCTCAACCACTATTCGTTGACAATATCGACAAGCCAGTTCAATCGCGTTTCTTAGTTCTTCTTGATCTCTTGCCGGACTTACTCCAATACTTGATCCACTGATAGCAGGTTTTACAAAAATTGGATAACCTAATTTCTCTTCAATTCTATCAATAATATCTTCAGAGGTGGTATTCCACTGATGTTTTGTGAACCAGATATATGGTAGGATAGGAAGATTACTATCGCTCAGTATTGACTTCATAATGATTTTATCCATTCCAATACATGAACCTACGACCCCTGCACCAACATAAGGGATATTCATTAATTCAAATAAACCTTGCAGTGTTCCATCTTCACCATTTACACCATGAATAGCGGGGAATATAACGTCAATGTTTAAGACACTCTTTTTATTGAATAGACCGGAACGTTTTGGAATATTATAAAAGGTTGGTTTTTTTTCAAATTCAACACTAACTCTATCATAATCTGATATGTTAGGTAAATTTCCATTGGTAAAAGTATTTAATTCATGAAGTTTGTCACCTGTCAACCATTCACCATCTTTTGTAATATATATAAGGGTTACTTCATACTTATCATTTAATGCAGCTTTTAGCTGATGGGCAGTAACAATGGAGACTTCATGTTCAGGAGATCTGCCACCGAATATGACTGCAACATTCATAGTTAAAATTCCTTATAGATTCAAACTCTAAATTTACAATATATTGTGATATTCAACAGATATAGTCTATTATTTCTATTCATTAAAGGACCGTACACAGTTTCTTGATTAGACTGATTCGTTATAATTATCGGGTAAGTCATTTTCAAAAAGGACGACATCCCCAGGTGAAAGGCGTAAAGCAAGTTGTTGTTGTGCATCGTTTAGATTCTTAGCGACATATATTTTATCTTCAGGATAATCTTGAGTTTTTAACCCGTCTAATATAGGCAATGTTCTCGCAGGTCCTACAAGGATAACGAGATCACAAACCTTAGCTGCATCTGATCCAAATTTCTTATTTGCATCGTATTCTAACTCACCTAACTCAACTAACCCTGGGGTAACTAATACTTTTTGTGAAGTTCCTTTACTCAGAAAATCTCGCAATACTTCAAGGGCAGCCCTTGCACCTTCAGGGTTGGCATTAAAGGAATCGTCGATCACAGTGATACCAGTACCTGAATCCATTAATTGCAAACGATGAGGAACAGGTTCCAACGCCTTAAGAGCATCACTTATCTCATTTAATGTCATACCACAGTGTTGGGCAACTGCCACAGCTGCAAGTATATTGGACACGTTATGTTTTCCAAGAAGCTTAGTTGAAATCTCTATAGTTCCTGAAGTATTGTCTTGAAGTGTAAATGACAAACCATTTTCAGATTGTTTGATATCATCTGCAGTTAATCTATTTGTATCCTTTGAATTAACCCCATATCGGATAACAGGGACGGTGTCCGTTTTCTCGGCTAAATCTTCGCAAATACTATTATCATTGTTGATGACAGCTAATCCATTCATTGGTAAAGACTGAATTAGTTCATATTTTGCTTTTGTGGTATTTTCAATACTCTTGAATCTTTCTAAATGCTGAGGGCCGACGGCGGTAAGAATTCCAATCTCAGGAAACACAAGCTCACACAACACCTTAATATCTCCACGTTTATATGCCCCCATTTCAACGATGAAATATTCATGTTCAGGTAATAAATCCCCTCTAATTACTTTGCAGATTCCCATTGGCGTGTTATAACTATCAGGTGTCATCAAAGTATTATATTTTTGTGATAGAATCTGATGGAGTATATATTTTGTGCTTGTTTTGCCATAGCTTCCAGTTATGCCTATGACAGTAGGTTCCAGAGATTTAATGCGTCTTCTTGCATCCCGTAAATACAAACTGTTAATGAACTGTTCAACAGGCCAGATGAGAAAACTACTTAAGATCATAATTGGTATTGTTATCTCACTAAATAGAAAAGCAATAAGACGCCATCTATTTTCCTGTATAAATAATGCAAAAATTACACTAAGTCCTAACAGTAAGAATAATGCAAAACTCAACAACCGTTTCGCCCGGAATGTATAGACCAAAGGTTTTTTAACATCAACCTTCTTACGGGTTGTTATAGCATATAGTTGGAAAACCATCCAAACTATTGCCAGCACAGGAAAAATCCAATTACCCTCAAGAAATGGAGGGTATATAATTACAGGTATTGAGAATATAACAATAATTGTTAAATCCTTGATTTCAATGCATTGGCTGATGTGGTTTGTAACCCATTTTGCATATCTGCCAGGTTTGTATCCATCAAGTTGTAAAATATGTAATCCCTGAATTGCTCTAATAATAGCTCTTACAAAGCAGATAATTAAAACACCAAGAAAGAGTATTTCGTTAACCATAATATCCTAAGTTAGAAAAGCGCAATGAAAGTGCTGTAACAAAATAGTTACTGCAAGAGAATTCATCGCGCTACTATGAATTGATTTAATTCTGCATTTAGTGATGCAGTTATTCTATTTATGACTTCAAAAAAGCAAGACTTGCTAAAAGTATTAATATCTCAATCTAAGAAATTACTTACCATCTGAACAAATTGTTCAGTTTGATCTAAGTAGGAGAAATGTCCGGCATCCTTTAATACAACAAGTTTAGAATTTGGTATCTCTTTTTCCATTATTCTTCCAGAAGATAGTGGTGTATCCTTATCATGTTCACCCCATATCAACAGCGTCTGATTCCTAATTTTTGACAAGCATGGATGCAAATCCTGATTTACTGATTTTACCATTGTTCCCCTCATTGGACCTGCCTCTTTGTAGTCTCTTGATCCAACTATATCTGCAATTCTGTCAGCAAAACTATTTCCAAAACTCCCTAATCTTCGAAAAACACGTCCGAATCTTGATAGTAGATATTTACAATAATATTTCAGATTTCTTTTCGGTTTTAAACCAGCACTATTTACTAAGATAACCTTCTCAATTTTTTCTGGTTCGTTAGCGGCGATTACAATTGAAATCCTACCGCCGTATGAATGTCCTATCAGTGAAGCCTTTCCAATATTAAGTTTATCAAGAAAACTGGAAAGTAATTTTGCATAATCTGTTGCATTCCATGGTTCAGGTGGTATTTCACTAAGTCCAAAGCCGGGTAAATCAAGAGCATATACTTGGTGTGAACTTGATAGATGATCAAAGACACTTTTAAATGTTCCTGATTCTGCTCCCCATCCATGTAAGAGTACGACAGGTGAGCCAAATCCACCAACACGGTAGGCGACTTTGAGATTGTCAATCTCAATAAACTTAACCGAATGCATGACTTAGGTTTGAATGTTTCAAGTTATAATTACATAGAAGACATTTCATCTTGTTAAGTGAAATTATATTGCTTCAAGAATTCATATCATCGGTATGAATATGTTGCAGTATGTCAGATGCAACCCTTCTATCGTCAAATGGAAATCTTTGTCCATTAATTTCTTGGTAATCTTCATGTCCCTTTCCAGCAATTACAACAACATCATTCTTTTCAGCTTTTAAAATAGCTTGTTGGATAGCTTTTCGTCTATCAGAAATACAGATAAATGCTGCATCATGTGGTAAATTTGACACAATGTCAGAGATGATTTCATCAGGATTTTCAGTGCGTGGATTGTCAGAAGTGATAACGCTAAAATCGGCTATATCAGTAGAAATTTTACCCATTTTTGCACGTTTACTTTTATCTCGATCCCCACCACAACCAAAAACAGAAATTAATCGACCATCTGATATATCACGTGCAGCAGTTAACACATTCTCCAATCCGTCAGGTGTGTGTGCGTAATCAACAATTACTGCAAACTCATTATTCCCATTTGCAGTTGATACACGTTCAAACCGTCCCGGGACAACAGTGGATGCAAGTCCATCAGAAATTGCCTGTTCGCTGCAGTTGTAACGTAGTCCAACGCCAATGGCAGCAAGAGCATTATATATATTATAAGAACCAAGTAATTGTAATCTGGTATGAATATGATTACATGAGGTATTTAGTAAATTTTTAATATTTTCCGTTATAAAGGTAGTAAAAGTTAATTCTTTTAATGAAATATCTATCGCATGAGGTGTTAGGTCTGCCTTGGTCTTAATTCCGTATGTAAGAATGTGTTGGTTGGAAATCCGTTCTACAATCTGATTTTTGACAGAAGAATCACTATTTAGGATGGCTATTCCATCTGATTCTAATTGGTCAAATAACATCAATTTTGCATCAAGATATTCTTCCATTGTATTATGGTAATCAAGGTGGTCTTGAGTGAAATTAGTGAAAACTGCGGTGTGGAAACTTAATCCAGCTAATCTATGTTGAGCAAGACCTTGAGATGAAGTCTCCATAACAACATATTCCACACCAGAATCAACTAATTCCCTAAAAATTGCATTGAGTTTAAAAGCATCTGGTGTAGTCAGGAGTGCGGGTATTTGAATTTTTTCTTTGTGTTTTTTCTTATCGGGGGATGTTTGTGTTTCGTAAGAATGTCCAACAGTGCCGAGAACAGCGACCTTATATCCTTGTGATCTAAGAATACTGTAGGATAGATGTGCTGTGGAGGTTTTCCCGTTCGTACCGGTGATACCTATCAGTTTTAAATTGTTTGTGGGGTTTCTATACCAATTTCCGGCACAAATGGCTTGTGCTCTCCGTCCATTTGGGGTAATTACATTGGTAACACCAGCGGGGAGTGATTGAATAGGTCTTTCAGATATAATGACTTTAGCACCATTCTTTATCGCTCCTGGTATAAAGTCATGTCCATCAACATTCAATCCTTGATAACAGAGGAATGCATAATTTTCTTTTACTTCACGGTGATCACTGACGATGCCAACTATTTCCGAATTAGAATCACCAATCAATTCACTAACTTCAACACCATCAAGGAGATTCTGCAGCTTCATAAACCTTCTCCATTCTTACGTAGACTATAGTCGGAGGCGTCTTGTTTTTGTGATAAAGACTGTACGGGTTTATTAGATGGTGATATTGTTGTATTAAATGATTGAGATCTATCTAAATTGGTTGATGGTGTAGTAGAAGCTTGCGTTGTTTGTTTTGCATTAAGATTATTCTTAACATACCTTGTATTTGGAATTGAATCGAAGAATGCGGTCTGTTGAATATATTTTATAGTTTCGGCTGCAATATTTTTGAATATTGGTGCAG
Organism: Candidatus Poribacteria bacterium; assembly: GCA_003635315.1. Classification (GTDB taxonomy): domain Bacteria; phylum Poribacteria; class WGA-4E; order WGA-4E; family WGA-3G; genus MSPOR6. The sequence goes on along the minus strand of PYJD01000040.1, from coordinate 122,998 downwards.
CAATCGTACCGCTAAATCTTGCCCCAGAAGGTTCATCAAGTGTGACGATGATTGCAATTTTAGGATCTTCTGCGGGTAGAAAACCCATAAATGACATAACCTCTTTACCAGCAGAATACCCTTTACCCCTTTCAGCTTTCTGAGCAGTTCCGGTTTTACCAGCAACATTTACACCTTCAATTCTTGCGCGTCTTCCACTTCCATTCTCTACGACTCCTACAAGGATATTTGTCATTAACTTAGCAATTTCAGGTCGTAAAACTCTACGTATTTCTGTGGGATAGTTCATCTTCACAAGTTTACCATGATCATCTCGAATCTCCTTGGTAATATAAGGTCTTCGTAAGATACCACCATTTGCAATGACCGTAAGGGCATTAACCATCTGTAAAGGTGTAACTGAAATACCTTGACCAAAGGGGACAGATGCTAAAGAATTCACATCCCATTTACGTAGTGAATACAGATTACCGTTCTTTTCATAGGGGAGATCAACACCTGTTTTTTTACCAAATCCAAAGTCTTCCGTATAATCTCTAAATAATTCAGGACCTAACCTTTCAACAATTTTTATCATTCCAATGTTACTTGACTTATGTAAGACTTCCGTAAGAGACAAGTGTCCTTTTCCTGATACATCCTTTATGGCTCTTCGGTTAGGCAGACGGTAACGACCATACTCACAGAAAACTGTTGATTCATGAGTCATTATTCCTTCATTTAACACGGCAGAAGAAGCAACGATTTTAAAGATTGAACCTGGTTCGAACATATACCATATACCGAGATTTCGTTTGGCTTCTTCATCAGCATTGCTCTGATCATTTAGATCATAAGAAGGGTAACTTGCCATAGCTAAGATCTCTGAAGTAGGAACAGACAATACAATAGCTGTACCTTTTGATGCATTCCACTCCTTACAACCTTGAGCAAGTTCTTTTTCTGTGACACTCTGGATAAATTCGTCTATTGTAAGCACAACATTACTTCCAGTGTTTCCAAGACTTATGTTTGCGGTTTGGTTTGAAGGGGTAGAGTCATTCTGATTATGACTTCTTTGAATATTGGGTTCAAGCTTCGCAAGGTATTTATGATATTGGAATTCGACTCCCTCACCAATATCTAAATCATTAAGATAACCTATTACTTGGGATGCCAGTTGCTTTTTCGGGTAAACCCTTTTTGGATCAACTTCTATCTTAAGACCTCTATGTCTTTTGGTAATTGCCCGAATTTCGTCTAATTTCTCAAAGTCTATCCCTTTTTTCAACCAGACAAATTCAACATACTTATCATTCTTTTTCTTTTTTAACAAGGATAGAAGTTCTGTTTTAGGAGTATCTAAGATTGGGGATAATTGCGTTGCTACAGTATATGCATTCGATTTTCTATTGAGAGTCTTTGGATCGGCAGCAACAGATAACCTATCTTGACTGATCCCTAATACAGTACCATGTCGATCAAGGATTTTACCTCGTTTTATGACACGGTTTCTTCTTGTACGCCAATCAATTCGAGAGGCTGTTCTTCCTTCTGAATCAGTATTTTGTAGTATATATAATTTCGTAAGAAGGGCGATAAAACCTAATTGTAGACAAATTAGGATTAAAACAAGCCTGCGTATTGAGAGTTTAGTAATATGATTCATTGTCTGTTAGTGATTTTCCTGTCTTGTAATTCAACGATTGATCCTGTATATTCCACAAGTCCAAGTTCAATTGAGATTTTTCGAATTCTCTCAACATCAGTTAATTTGTTTTCATCCAGAAGAAGCTTATGTATTTCATGCTGAATCTTACTCTGTTGCGTATCAAAAGCTGGACTAATTCTAAGATAAACTCTCTTCTGATATGACGAAAACCATATACTTGCCCCGAATACACATAGGGATAAACCTAACACTAAGTATACAAAAAACATTGCAACTTTCGGCTGAGAATTTTCTTCTTCTGTCAATAGTTTTGAGAATAATTTTGAATCACGCATATATATAATAAATTATACGTAGTATTGTCAATTTTGATACACTTTAACGTCCATTTAACACCGTTATACAAAGATAGTCATACCTTAGTTGCAACCCGTAGTTTGGCACTTCTTGCCCGTGGGTTATTTTCTATTTCATAGACAGAAGGAATAACAGGACGTTTTGTTATAATATTCAGTTCTTTTTTATGATTACAGATACATATAGGTGTCTTTGGAGGACAAATGCAATTTTTACTTAGTGTTTGAAACCTTCTTTTAACAATTCTATCTTCCAGTGAATGAAAGCTAATTATACATAGACACCCACCGGGATTGATTAGAGAGACTGCAGCGTCCAATCCCTCTTTTAGGTTATCAAGTTCTTTATTTACTACAATTCGTAATGCTTGAAAGATGCGGGTTGCAGGATGAATACGTCGATTATTAGACCTACTCCTTGGACTTTTTTTGTTGGGATATGCTTTTTCAACAATGCTCGCAAGTTGTAATGTGTTTGTTATTCTTTCTTGTTTCCGTGTTGAGATGATTTCTCTAACAATCCGTTTCGAATGCCTTTCTTCACCAAATTCCTCAAAAATACTTAGAAGTTCTTCAGGTGGAAAGTCATTAATTATATCCGCAGCAGAATTACCTATGCCAGCATCCATACGCATATCCAAATCACCAGATGCTTGAAAACTAAATCCTCTATATGGGGTATCCAGCTGTAATGAGGATACACCTAAATCCATCAAGACGCTATCCACCTTATATATGCCAATTTTTTCTAATATATTAATAAGATTTGCAAAGTTATCATGAACTAAGTATATTTTATCTTTATACTCATATAACTTTTCTTTGGCGATAGCAATGGCTGATTTATCTATGTCTATTCCAATTAAACGATTAATGGAATCAAAATGTTTAAGAATATTTTGGCTGTGTCCACCTAACCCAACCGTTGTATCAACAATAATCCCTACATGTTTAGGATTTAGATAATTAAGGATTTCATTTGACAAAACAGGTACATGGTCCAGTGACATTTCTATGCTTCCTCTATAATATTTATGCAATAATTGTGCCATAAAATGTTGCGTTATTACAATTGTATTTTTTCGCAGTTATTTAGCTTAACTTATGAATTTATTTGTGCAACCGAATTGCCTTTCCTAAAGTCAATATATAAGTAAAACCATATAAAATATAACATGTGAAATTTTGAAAACTTTTCATTTCTAAATGGTATAAGATCTAAAATATCTCTAATTAAATTGAGATCAATGAGAGACCTAATTATATTGAAATATATACAATTAATTGGTATACTCTTGATCAAGAAAGATAGTGTCTATTTTATAATATTTAAACGGTTCAACAGACGACCAAGACCTACGAAGTCTATATGTCTACCGGAATTATTGTGAACAGAATAAATGAAAATTGCAGTTATGGGAGGCACTTTTAATCCAATTCATTATGCACACTTGATAAGTGCCGAACAGGTAAGGGAAGGTTTAAATTACGACAAAATACTTTTTGTTCCAGCTGCCCGTCCTCCGCATAAATCACAACCCGATATGGTGTCAGCGGAACATAGGTATCAGATGGTTAAGTTAGCAACTGCTCAGAATCCTTATTTTGATGTATCCCGAATCGAACTTGATCGAAACGGTCCATCTTACACAATTCAGACAATTAAGGTGTTACGTCAAACTTTAAAAGAGATAACTGACCTTGCTTGGATCATCGGGGCAGATTCATTAATTGAATACAAAATCTGGAAAGACTTTGACGATGTGTTAAAACTGTGTACTTTGGTTGTAACGACCCGTCCCAATTACGATTTGGAGCAAGTTCCATTAGAAATCCGTAATCAAATTACGATATTTAGAATCACTGGATCAGACATTTCTGCAACAGAGATTCGTAATCGAATAAGAAAAAAACTCTCTGTAAGATATCTTATCCCCGAAGTTGTCGTTAATTATATTAATGAACATCATCTTTTTCAGGATCACTAATAATAAGGCATATAAATTAGATCCTATATTATCTCTGATATCTTGAATTCAAAAGGTTGAATTGAGATGGAGTGTTTATAATGAAAATAAAATGTAGTCAATGTGGAACTGAATATAAATTTATTTATCAGAAAGGTATTCCACTTCCTCCAAATTTTCCATTCTGTAGTAAAAGGTGTAAATCAATTGATTTAGGTAAATGGCTTAATGAAGAATACCGAATATCTACCCCGATAACTGACGATGAGGATTTCACTAATATTGAACAGAAGGTACATAGTGATATTGAAGATGATAGCTTGGCTAAACTCCTTGAAAATCAGACTGATGATCAATAGAATATACCCGTTAAGTTTATATTATTCTATTTCATCAATTGTTCCAAATGAGAGATAGCATTGAATATACTTGATTCAGCCACTAAAATTCCCCACGTTCTACATCCGACCCTGATAGAAGTTCGTCAACATCCTAAGTCAATAGAAATCCAGAATTATCTTTCAGAAAAATTATCTTCTGAACGACTCACCCATGTGCTTTCAGTACAGGAGACAGCAATTGATTTAGCCCGTTTCCATAATGTAGATGTTTGGAAAGTCAATTTAGCTGCCTTACTTCATGATGTAGTAAAGTGGATGGATGATCGTGAATTGTATGCTGCTGCTACAGAGTATAAAATAGAACTTGATCCAATTGAGAAGATCATGCCAGCCTTATTACATGCAATTATTGGCGTGAAGTATGCTATTACTTTATTCAATGTTACCGATTTAGATGTACTTGAAGCAATTCGTAACCACACAACAGGAAATTCCTCAATGGGAATTATCGCAAAACTGTTGTATGTGGCTGACTTCTCGGAACCAACCCGTGAATATTCAGAAGCGGATTATGTTAGAGAAATAGCACAAAAAGACTTAGATCAGGCAGTACATCAGGTAGCTCGTTATAAGATTGAATATCTCTTAAAGAAGGGTTGGATTATTCATCCAAATACGCTTCGTACATATAATCATACTTTGGTAAATTCATTACCTTGACAATAGAGATAGACACTATCCAAACCAGAATGTATTGGTATCAATCCTTATCTTGATTCATAGGTGTGAATTCAATTCAAAACAACCGTCATGAATCAAGGTCTGGTAGGTGGGGTTTGGAACCACAGTGAATTCCCAGTAAATTACATCATGTCATTCATGGGATTGTGAATTTCTCTAAATTTTGCGTAAGTCCTGACACATTCATTAGGAGAACAATTATATGGACAGCAATCAAACCTTAGAAATAATAAAGGCTGCAGCATCTGCTGCGGTAAGTCATCGTGCACAAAATCCTGTAATTCTTGACCTTCGGGAGTTGGATTGCTTCACAGATTTCTTTGGAATTTTTAGTGGTATTTCAGATATACAGGTTGAAGGTATTTCTGAAGCGGTATTAGAAGAACTTGAGGTAAATTGGGATCAACGACCTTGGCACCGAGAAGGGGCACAGAAAGCTGACTGGATTTTGTTAGACTATGTCGATTTTGTAATACACGTATTCTTGGAGGAGAAACGTTCCTACTATAGTTTGGAAAGACTCTGGGCAGAAGCACCCCATGTTGAAATACCAGACATAGATGGAATTCCTATCATGGATCAATTAGAAGAATTTGATGAAGATGAGATGGTATTAGGACTTGTTTCTGATGAGCGTAATCAGTAATGTGTATGTTTTATCTTATATAATGGGAGTCTGAATCAGATTTTATAGAATTGGAAGGTAAAGAGTGTACCCATAATGAAAAGCATGTGGTACATACGAGAATGTCTGGATTCTCGGTTTATGCGGAAGAAGGATATTGTTTCCTATGGATGGTTGAAAGAAGATTCTACTCTATTGAAGTTAGAAGAACAGTAACATTATCAGTTCCACCGAGGGTAAGTGCTCTTTCGATTAGGTTTTCACTTGCGGCTTCAAGGGAGGATGAAGAAGAGATGATGTTCTTAGTTTCAGTATCGTCAATAATTAAATCGTGTAAACCATCAGTACATGCAAGGATAGTATCTCCAGCAGCGAGTGGATAGACATCCGTATTGAAATCAATTTTTTCAGCTAATCCAATGGCTTGTGTAATTATATTGCGTTTTGCATGTACCCGTCCCTCTTCAGGAGTTATCTCACCTTTCTCAATCATCTCTTGAACTAAGGAATCATCGGTAGTAATTTGTGTTAGAATATCGTCATGTAATACATAAATTCTACTATCCCCTACATGAACATAGGTGAGATAGCTTGGCGTAACAAAACCTGCAGTAAGAGTTGTCCCCATTCCGTGATATTGTGGAGAATTTTGTGCCATAGTATAAACTCTTTGATTTGCTTCTATAGCGATTTCTTCTAATATTTTAAGTCTTTTAATAGGACCGAGATCACTTGCGAGATATGTATTTGATTCTGCCCATTCCTCAAAAACTTGAAGGGCAAGTTTACTTGCAATATCACCACGAGCATGTCCACTCATGCCGTCTGCAATTGCAAATAGACGATTCTTATTATCATAATAATAGGAATCTTCGTTTCTCTCACGAAGAGTACCGATGTCCGTTTTAGCAACAAAATCCATCTTTTTATCCTTATCCCAATCATTGTATACTATTAACGATAATACAGTATATCTGTTTCATTTTAATCATTTTGTTATATGCTTCTTTTAACATTTTTTGTGATAAACATCAATGAATGAAGATACCATAATCAGTTCAAATATTAGTAGATTGACTAACCCACCTAACCATCATTTCTTTGGTTATTACGGTATCAACCCTTGGGATAGTAATGGAGAATACCATCTTGCTTTAGAAACTGATTTTCACACCTATCCGAGAGGAACAGAAAGGTATACCGAATTAATGTTATACAACATAACTGAAAATCGGAAAGTCTTTCTTGGGAAATTCCAACAAGATAAGCAATTTACAGGAGATATTCGGTGTGATTTACATCCAAGATGGTCAACAGATGGAAAAACAATTACATTTGACTCCATTCATGAAAACACACGGCAGATATATTGCATTGATTTGTAGATAAGATGTTTCTTTTTTAATCACTATAGGTGGTAATACATAATCACACAAATCCGTTATATAAGTATTATCATTAGAATGATTCAAAAAAATATAGATAAGTCATTACCTTCATTTATAGATATAGAAAGAACAAATCAAGAATTGGATACGTAATTTAGACTGTAGAATCAGATATACCTCTCAACCACCAGTTTTATCCAAAAGGAATAGACGAATGGCAGATACAACATCAAATAACGATCTTCATAGTCAATCTCTTGTTATAGATTCACATAATGACTCCATTGTGGCGCATATTCGACGCGGTAATATCAGCCTTAATGACGAATATACAAAGAGCGATAAAGCATATAATGGGACAATTGCATATTTACGAGGAAAAGTTCCACCAGAAGAAGATGCAATTGGGATTCAGCTGAATATTCCCAAAATGCGTCAAGGTGGAATTGATGCTGCCTTCTTTGCAGTTGATGTGACCCGTGCCTGGAAAAACCATCTTTCATATGCATTGGACGCTTTTGGATGGTTTGATATGCAGGTAGAAAACAACCCATCCGATATCTGTATTGCAAGAACTGGTACAGATATACGTGCTGCTAAATCAGCAGGCAAGTTAGCATGTATCTTAGCTATTGAGAATAGTGAGGGAGTAGAACGTAGTTTGAACATATTACGTTCACTTTATTGTCTGGGTGTTCGGTCAATTGGCTTGACCCATAATCCTAATACTTGGGTGTCAACCGGTATTGATGAAGGAGAAACTGGTGGTGGATTAACGAAATTTGGAATTGCGTTAGTTAATGAGATGAACTCTCTGGGTATACTTGTGGATGTTTCACATATAAGTGAACGTGGATTTTGGGATGTACTGGATATTTCCTCTAAGCCGATTATCGCTTCGCATAGCAATTGTAAAACGTTGTGCAACCATCCTCGAAATTTAACAAATGAACAACTAAAAGCAATTACAGCGAATGACGGTGTAGTCGGGATTACCTTTGTCTCTGGTTTCATAACTGAGGATGGATGGCGTAATCCTCCACCTTTTGCTAAACTGTTGAATCATGTTGAATATGCTATTGATGTAGCTGGAATAGATCATGTTGGGATCGGATCGGATTTTGATGGTGGTGGGGATCTACTTAAGGATGCTACGGAATATCCAAAAATCACAGAAGGTTTAATTGATCGTGGTTATTCTGATGAGGAAATACAGAAGGTGATGGGTGGTAATCATCTTCGTGTATTTGAAGCAGTTTGCGGATAGGGATGACCCTACATTGATACATTTAGTAAATTTAGAATGTTATACTCTGAATTAATCTATAAATCAAACTACATATTTTACTCAATTACAAAGTTAATCTTCATCAGTTTGTGCATCATTATGACGTCAACTGGAAGTTTACCTTACAGAAATTTGGATAACTATCGGCATATTTCATAAAACATGGCGTTTACATGTACAAGAACTAATAGAATTCATGAGATAAGGAGTTAATTGAGTATCCTGCATATAGAATCCCATACATCATCAACTGTTATTCCCTTCATACAGATATTATCTTTACATTTATCCGTGAATTGTTTACATGGGCTGCAAGGAACATCGTATCTTATAAGTGTGTGGTTGTCACCAATAGGTTGAAATCTTATGTGATTTCCTGGTCCAAAAAGAGCAACAGTTTGTGTTCCTACAGCTGTTGCAATGTGCATCGGTCCTGTATCATTAGATATAAAAAGGTCACACTTTTCAATACATGACGATAATTCTCGTAAGTTAAGTTTCCCAGCAAAATTAATTGCCAATTCATCCATAGTATTGGCTATATGATTTACAAGGGTTACATCATTTGGACCACCGAACAATACCACTTGTGCTTTGAAATTGGTAACAAGTCTATCCGCTATTTTTGCAAAACGTTCCGGCATCCATTCACGCAACTTCCAACCTGCCCCTGGGAATAATCCAATTGTTAAGTCCCCATCATTTATTCCTTCATGTTTGAATAATTGGCAAGCCTTAGTCCGTTCTGACTCATGAAGGTAGATTTCCAAATGTCTATCTTCAGCAGGTATTCCCACAGCATGTAACAGGTCAAAATAGTGTTCTGTTGCGTGTTTGTTGCCAGATTCAGGAACACGTACAGTAGAGAGGATTCCCTTACCAACCCGGTCGGTTGCACCAGATAAGTACATAAGTAGTTCAGTACGGAATTTGCGTTGAAAATCAATGGATAGAGAGAAATTTCGTTGACGTAATATACGGAGGATCCGGTACATCTCAGCTGTATCTTTATGCTTAGATAATCTGTCAAAATGTATAATCTCATTAAGGTTGGGATTATGTAGCAATATATCAGCAGATTGTTTTGCTACCAACATTGCAATGTATGCATTGGGATGATGTGATCGTATTGCACGAATAGCCGGTGTTGTTAATACTATGTCACCGAGGGAACTGAGACGGATCAGTAGTATCTTTTCCATGGATCTTAACCGAATATTACATTTTAGATTCTTCTATTTCTAAGGAAGTATGATCTTTTATCCAATCTCTAATACTCATAATCAAAACAGACAATCCTCTTTTCCATTCCCTGTATTGCTTTTTCAACAAGAAAGGAAATATCTAACGCCTTTTCAGCATTATCTAAATCTTCTACTGAAGCACGGGTTGCGGGGTGTTTTGGAACAAATAACGAACAGCAATCCTGATGCGGAAGCGTAGATACATCAAAAGTTCCTATCTGTTGTGCCTTTTCAATTATATCTGCTTTATCATCACCAATTAAGGGTCGCAGTATTGGAATTTCTGCAATTGACTCGATTGATCTAAGGTTTGTAAGTGTTTGGGAAGCAACTTGTGCTAAACTTTCACCTGTTACAAGTGCTTCGGCATCAGCAAGTATTGCCACACGTTCTGCAATCCGAGTCATTAACCTTCTATACAGTAATACCCGAAAAGGAGCAGGTGTCTCTGATACTATAATTTGTTGAAGATCTGCAAATGGAATTAGGTAGACGGTACTTCGATAATTAGATTCTGAAAGGATACGTGCTAATTCCATTACTTTTTCCAATGAAGCCTTATCTGTATAAGGATAACTAAAAAAATGAATAAATACTGCCTTTGCTCCACGTTTAATCATTCGCCATGCTGCAACAGGTGAATCAATACCGCCAGAAAGCATTACAAGAACTTTACCGCTAACACCAACCGGTAACCCCCCAATCCCAGTCTGTTTATCAGAATATATATATACATCATGACGTGAGACATCAATACGTACTGTCACATCAGGATTGTGCATATCTGCCTGACATCCAGTTTTTTGTATGAGGTGTCCACCAATTTCTTTGCTGATTTCAGGTGATGTTAATGGAAAATTCTTATCAGACCTTTTTGTTTCGACTTTCAAGGACTGAAAATCTTTACCTTCGATTGACTTTAGGGACATCTCTTTAATTGCAGCCATGTTCTTGTCTGATAGATTAACAAGTTCAAAATGAGCAATTCCCATGACCCCTCGTAAACGTTGTTCTATTGCAGAGATGTCTGTACTCTGATCCAACAGTACTAATATCCTATCGTGAAGTCTTTTCACTTCTGTGTATTTAGTGCCTTGTAAGGATAATTTTATATTTTTTACGAGTTTTTTTTCAAAATATGCTCTATTTTTGCCCTTAAGACCTACTTCGGCATAATGTATACAATAGAATCTATGGGTATTATCCATCAATCTTATTCCAATCTCATAACTCAGATATTTTTAGCGTTCTTTGTTTTAACCAGACCAATATTTTGAATAACGGGTGATGGAGTTCTCCGCCCGAAAAGGAGATCATATTAGAGTGAACGAGTGGCACAAACTAAAAGTTTATGCTACAAAGAGATTCGTGAAATATTAGAAATGGTATTATACCAATTCTAAGAATGAAGTTGCATTACAGGTTTATTTGGATGTCATCTCATACTTCACAATCTAAAGTTTAGTCTAAAATAAAGAGACATTTTCATTTAAAAATTGTAATGGAACTCGTAGTCGTAAATATAACTATTAATCCTAATATACGACAACTTAATAAGGTGCAAAAACAGACTTTTAATCCTAAATTCCTTGATGAATAATTGTGATAATGTTGAATTCTTCAATTCGTCGAAAAAGGAAAAAAGTTACACTTTTTCCTACATTCTGTAGTATTGAAATTGGTGTAAATACCCCTTCTAACCTCTGTCAGAGACTGACTTTACGCCACTTTGAATTGACTTTATAGGAATTTCCAAAAAGTGTGATTTTGTGTTTTTTGTGTCGTTACGGATTTTGATAATTCCAACCTGCAAATAATGTCGTTTTTTTGACATAAATATTTTTTTGTATTTAGGATCGTTTTTGTAGATAGTCATCATTTATTTCTCTTGTTTTTATTTAAAAAGTTCTCTTAATGGATACCTTAGTACTTAATTGTCTAATTAGTATGTATTGTATTCTTGTCATTTGTATACTTAATTGTCTAATTAGTATGTATTGTATTCTTGTCATTTGTATAACTGTCTATATATTCTTTAATTTCTTGTTTTGTCTTACAACATATATTAGCATGAGTATTTTATTTATTTTCTATATGTTATTGTAACGTATGTTTACCATTCTGTCAACTCTTTTTCATATATGTGATGTTTGATTGTTTATAATTCTTCAATTTATTTTCAATTCAGAGCAAGACACATTATAACAAGTCTCAAATCAACCAGATTACTGATTGAGAATTTGTTCGGTAGTTCGAAAATGTAGTTTTGCTACATTCTTTAATTCCTCGATACCATGTGTCTCTACAAAAAGTTTTCCTGCATTAATAACATCATTTGCCCCAGGTGGTAGATCAAATTTGTATTTATCTGATAAAGCAGTAAGTTCTTTTCTGAATGTATAGCGTGCAATCACGGAGGCAGCGGCTACAGCTATGTCTCTTTCTCCTCCTGTCACCAATTTTAAGTTGTAATTATTTCCGGGCAATTTTGGGGATATTAAATCGTGGTAAGAGAATTTATCAATGATGGCGTTTTTTATATCGGTACGAGTAGAAAGTTCTGTGATCACCTTAATATGCATTTCTGCGAGCATGTTATTTAGATTCTTTTTCTGTTTTACCAACTTCTTGTAAATTGAATTATATTCACTTGTCATATACTTAATAACAGATATATTTTTGTCATAATGATCCAATAACCATTCAGCCATATCCTGAATTTGGTTTATGTATATTCTCTTACCGTCAACAATTCCATGTTCTTTTATTTTTTCACTGCTGTCAGTATCTACATATACCCCGACGACCACTAACGGACCGAAGTAATCCCCTTTTCCGGATTCATCCGTACCAATCCATTTTTCCCAGTTATGTAATTTATCCATATTTTGATATATCCTAAGTTGACAAGAACATCTGTGCAAATTGTGTGACTTGAACGCCAATAGATTTCAATCGCGTGGACAATTCTGGGTCGTATGTATTTCCATTCGCATCAAACGCCTCGGATGCTGTTGAGATGGATACTTCTCTTGGTATGACAAATGCTCGGAGTGTAGCACCGACTGTCCTCAACATAGTGAGTGCATTACCTGCCCCCATCCTTCCACCAGAAACACCAATCAATCCAACTACTTTATTTTCAAATTCCTCATACCACATAAAGTCCAATGCATTTTTTAATACCCCACTAAAACTACCATGGTATTCTGGGGTACCAAGTAGAATTCCGTGTGCACTTTTCACATTTTCTTTTAATCTAAGTACATCAGGTGGATATTCTGATTCGTCATTTACGGAACCATGAAAGATTAATTTATAGTCATTTAAATCTAATAGTTCTACCGTAGCACCTTCATTTTTTGCTCCCGAAAGAGCTATTTTTAAGGCTGCATGTGTGGTGCTATTTTTACGTAAACTCCCACATATACCAACTACTTTTATCTGTTCAACATTCATTATTAAGTATTCATAATCCACCATATTCTTATACCATTTCTATTTATGATTATTTCATTACCGGCTGTTAGGAATGAAACAGGGAAGAAAAAAACTGAAAGTTTGTGATACAAAAAAGAGAGTTTATCAATTAGAAATGTTATTATCTTTCAATGAGACTGAAATATATTCAGAAATCTGCTGGATTTATGCCTTAAAATTGTAGGATTTTCCTAATTAATTCACTTAATTACTGTTTGATTTTTTCTTGGATTTCGGATCGAAGATTTTCAAAAGCCTTAACCCCTGGAGTCAATGTGAGTGCATGCTCAATAGCTTTTAAGGCTTCCGTATATTGTTTATTGCGATAGTAAGAGTAAGCAAGCGTGTCATAATGTTTTGAAATCGGTGATATCTCAATTGCACGTTTCGCCAGATGTATTGCTTCACTTGTTTTATCACCAAGTCCTGCATAGACGCGAGCGAGGTTATTATAGGCTTCAGCAGATGTGTTATCAACATTAATTGCTTGCTTAAATGAAGTTATTGCAGGGTCATATTTACTACGATTTATATATATGACACCTAATTTTAGATAAGCTTGAACATCATTGGGGTCAATTTCCGTGATTTTATGATATACAGCCGTTGCTTTTTCTAACTCTCTTTTACCGATTAAGACTTCACCAAGGCTATGATATACCGGTAGATAAGTTGGATACAGAGAGATAGCCATCTGGTAAACTCTTTGGGCATCCGATTGATTATCATGTTGTTCGTGTAATTGTCCTAATTTCAGATACAAGATAGGATTATTCGGATTTTTATAAATCGTCTCTCGAAATCTATGTACATTATCTGAATAATCCTTCATTTTTTTAAACTGATGCATTGCTGCTTCAGCATCTCCAGACTTATCTATACGTCGGAGAACCAATGAAAGACGATAATATGCGTCAGGAGCGTATGGATTTTTTTCTATTGCAAGACGATATTGTTGAATTGCAGAGTCAAAATGGTTCTGCAATTCTTCCACTCTCCCTAAACCATAGTAGGATTCAGTATAAATAGGGTTCAATTTTATACTATGGCGATATGCTTTTTCAGCCTTGTCCAATTTGTGTTGCCGAAGATATGTTTCACCGAGGTGTATATATGCCTCAACAGTATTGGGCGCGCGTATAAGGGCTTCCTGAAGATGTGATTCAGCGAGTTCTAAATTACCTTGTGCTTTGTAAACAATTCCCAAATGAAGGTGGGCAGAGGAATGGATTTGTTGTGGTGCGGAATAGGTTAAGGCTTTTTGATATGCATCTACGGCATCACTGAGTCTATTTTGTTCTTGTAAGACGATTCCAATATAACAATAGATGCCGCTACTGGGTTCTTTTTTTCTAACTGCATCAAAAGCATCATAAGCCTTATCATATTGTTCCATTTCTAAATAGTGTATACCCAGATCAATAGGGTCATTCGGTAGTAAATTATCTTCACACCAAACAGAACGTAGAACTAATTGAAAAAGAATGAATAAATATAAGCACATCTGAATTGTTTGTTTCATGTGCTTAAGTCCAATGTTAGATAACTAAAGATTAGAGGGGAAAATAAACATAGATTTTCCCCTCTAATGAATAACTTTAATAATAATGACGTTTTGGAATTACTACTGTTTGTCTTTGATGATACCCCATGTAGTGGTTAATTTATCCTCAGGTTCAACAGCAATGAGTTGCCCATTCTTAATGGCATTGACTTCATCGGCAGAAATTGCTCTTGTGAAAAGGAAAAAGTCATCCATGAGGAAAGTAGCGGATCGATAGCCTGTTTTCCCGATATAAAGTTTTTCAGGACCTTGAGCATGTGGAGACGGTACATCGTGTTCTTCAATTTGAGCACCATCTATGTAGAATCTAAATTTACCACTCTCTTTGACACCAGCAATATGATACCATTTATTTGTTTCAAATAATTGACCCTCGCCTCCTGGACCAACACAACCTGTACCTCGGTTACCTGGATTAAATCTATAATGGATATTTAGAGAGTTGGGACAGATCCAGACCCCTGGAGAACGGTCAGACCCTGGAGCTTTTTTAGCAAAAATCTGACTCCAAGCACCATTATGAGCAGCGATAAAGTTAAGCCAAAAAACAAAACTGTTGTCTTGGTATACTTCTAAGTCAAAAAACGATTCAACTTCGACAACGGCATTTGCATCTTTTATTTCTAATGATGCTAATCCGACTTTTTTATCATCAGCATTAATAGTTGCCAGATTCAGCGTACCGTGATTTCCGTTTCCAGTTCCATCATAAACTGTACCATCAATGTCCTTATCAAAACTGAAGTAAAGTGCGAGATTATCATCCAATGCAGCTTCTGTGGAGAGAACAGTGCCAACACAGAAGAGTGTAGCAACAAAAAGATAAATGAAAAAACGCATGAGTTAATTCCTCCTCATGATATACAATAACTACTATTTTGTTTGGTGAGAAAAGCTTGTTTATACGATCCTGAGAACCAGTTGCATTTATTAGGATTCTGTATATTTTCTTCAGGATTAAAGAAAACACACTTTTCATATAATTAAAACAATTTTACAAGATAGGATTAAATCTGTCAAGTTAAAATCATAAATAAAATAACTAATTCATGCAACCGTTTTCAGATTCAATTTCTCCCAATAGATAACCATGTAATCCTCCACAAAATAAAATAAGTAATACATACATAAAAATTCCAATCAACGGTTTTTCTTGAAGGTTATTTAGTTTTAAAATTCATCGGTTATTTAGATTTTCGGTAATATACGGGTTGGGAAACCTCGCCCCTACGATGTTTTTATGGTCTGGATTAGCGAAATATTTATTTATAGTAATTTTTTGAATTAATGGAACATTTTAGAATAGGCGAGGTCACCTCGCCCCTACGCTGGACGTTCTTCGCAAAAAGTTGAAATGTCTCATTATTTATTCACTCTACTATAATCTGCAATCGAGATTCTCCATATGGCATTTGTCGGATCTCAAGAGAGGTGGTTTGCATTTATTCTATAAACATTCCGTCCCGATGGAACTAAAGACCTATATAAGATACCAATATAAACAATAACGGAATAGATAAAATGTATTGGAAATTTAGAAAACTAAATAAACCTGTTTTTTCTTGACATTTAAACTACTCTAATATAGTATAATGATACTATAAAATTGTTCTTTATAGTGATAATAAATTGGAGCATAACTCAATCACGGAGGTAAAAATGAAATTACTGGTATATTTGTCAGTCCTATTCCTATTTATAGGTGGGCTACACACTGCAAGTGCGGCTGTTAAAGACGACGGTTTAATCCTCTACTTCAGTTTTGACAAAGAGAGTGGTGGTAAGATCATTGATGAAACTGGTAGTGGAAATGATGCGACAATTGTTGCTGATGCGAAAATTGTCACTGATGATGTTGTGCACGGCAAAGGTGCGTTATTATGCGATTCAAATACCTCAAGCGTAACGGTAGATTCATTTAATGAATTAGAAGACTATCAGGATAATACATTCCTTTTTTGGGTTAATTTCACAAAAGCAAACTCTGGGGGTTGGGATCAGATCATTGCAAAGAAGGCTCCAGGTTCAGATCGATCACCAGGTATATGGACATGTAGCCGTATACCTCTTCATATCCATTGGCGATTTAACCCGGGTAACCAAGGTCCCCATTGTGCAGGTCCTACTGGTGAGGATTCTGTTTTTGAGATAGGTGAATGGTATCATATCGCTGGTTCGAAAAAAGGTAGTCAGATATCATTCTATGTAAATGGTAAACGGACGCAGCAAAACAATGTTCCCGCCGACCATGCCCAAGGCAATGAGCGGTTATACATTGGAAGAACGGGATATAACTCAGCAAAGTTTATTCTCGATGATCTTTATGTATATGACCGTGCCCTTGATGAGGGTGAAGTGGCAAGTGTGATGGATGGTGATCTACTTCCTGTCCAACCTCAAGCTAAACTTACAACAACTTGGGGACAGGTCAAGACAAGTAGAGATTAATTACAATCTATAATATAGGGACAGATTATGTACTGTCCCTATATTTATTATCATTTTTACTTACTTTATACCTAATATAGGATATTTAATCAATACTGAAATGGTTTAATCTGACTACGGAGGAATGAAATGAAATATACAATATATACACTATTAATACTGTTACTATTTGTGGCAATTCAGACATCACCTGCTGCGGTTAAAGATCAGGGTTTGATCTTATACTTCGGTTTTGATAGAGAGGATGGAGGAAAAATCGAAGATGAAACTGGCGGTGGAAACCATGCGAATATAGTTGGGAATGCTGATATATCAACTGGTGAGAAAAAATATGGTAAAGGCTCACTTGAAATTCGAGATGCCAATGCGGATGTCCAGGTAAATTCATTCAAAGAATTGGAAGATTATCAAGATAATAGTTACCTATTTTGGTTAAACTTCATTTCTGCGCACAACGGTGCCTGGAGTCAAATAATTGCGAAAAAAGCTCCTGGTTCAGATAGATCACCTGGGATCTGGATCTGTCCAAATTCATTAAATATACATTGGCGTTTCAATCCTGGAAACCAAGGAACAGGTTGTGCTGGTCCAACCGGTGAAGGTAGTTTATTTGAATTGAAACAGTGGTACCATGTTGCAGGTATTAAGAAAGATGGTACTTTACACTTTTATATTAATGGTGAAGAACAATTGAAGATAGGTGTTCCTGCCAAGCATGCACAAGGAGCTGAAAAACTATACATTGGTAAAACAGGCTATAGAGCAGCTACATTCTATATTGACGATCTATATGTATATGACAGAGCACTTGATGCTGATGAAGTACAAAGTGTTATGGACGGAGATCTTCTTCCTGTAGAACCTACGGATAAACTGGCAACATCTTGGGGGCAGATAAAGTCCAATAGAGACTAAGTACTAAATAACATAGAAGGGGCAACTCTGAAGTTGCCCTTTTTTGTTTTTATATAAGAGTCTTATACCATTTCTTAGATATGTTATTACCCAAAGAACTTATTGTCTGTAGGATTTTCTGTTGATTTTGCATAAAATCTACTGTGAAAAGTTCTGTTTTTTCTCTCCCACAACGATGGCAATTTCCCATGCGGAGAAACGGACAACGGTCCCTCTATCCAATCTGGCTGCGTCTCATTAAATGGTATGTCATTATCACACTCTCCTGTGTAGCAGGAATTCCGATTCCCGCCTTTCTTTACAACGGTTAATGGAAATACGATTATTAAAATGGTATACTAATCAAATATATGATTAGTGAGATGTACTATAAAATACTCAAAATAAAATGAAGAAGACCAAAACAGCTTACAACTAAAGGATTAATCAAAATATTTAAAAAGAGTTGCCATAATAGAAATAAATAGATATAATATTATATTGTGTAGTTCTACTATACTTTTGCTAAACAAAAAGGAGAGATTTCTGTAGTCAAGTGTGGTTATATCTATACTTTAGTCTCGTAAAAATTATGTTAAGGAATAAATGTGTATTGAAAATAAAATTCAGACAGATCAAATGGATTATGATAGTATGGATGCGTATAATATCGCCCATCCAAAAGAACAAAAGTCAGAGAACATGTAAAAGAGTAAAAGACACAATATTCATCATTTTGGTAAATTCTACTTACCTGAAAAAAGTGGCTGTAAAACCAGTGTAGGACTGGCGGGATAGCACAATTTCAAATGACACACAATGTGTCAAAAAGTGTAACATTTTAAACATAACGATAGTATATGTATTACTGTTGTGATTGATTAAAAAGACATAAATTTACAAAAAATAATGTATTTACCAAATGATGTGTTCTTATTATTATCGTCTGATATTCAATAATTTTGATATAATATAATGTTGAAATCAATTCCATAGAGTATTACAATAAACATGGTTATTTAGTTTTAAGAGTCTCACGTTATTGAGATTTAATGATTCTAATGTTTTATTAAAATTGCGTTTCGTTTTTAGCAAACTTAATATTGAAATCATAAATTAATTTTGATCTCAGATATTATTTAAAGAGGGGATAAATGAAAAAAGGAATATGTATTGGTTCCGTACCAGGGGGTAATACTGAAGCAAGATTTAAAAATGCCAAAGATGCTGGGTTTGATGGAGTAGAAATAGGTCCTTTGGGAACTCAGGAACAACGACTTGAAATTAAACAACTTGCTGACGAAAATGATATAGAATTGTGTAGCGTTATGAATGGGAAACATTGGTCTCATCCGCTCTCAGACGCTGATGCTACTGTACGTGAAGAATCTCGGAATGCTGTCGTTACATCTCTGGAAACAGCAGAAACTATTGGTGCGGATACAGTGTTGCTTGTTGCAGCAGTAGTTAACCCAAATACAACTTATGAAGAAGCATACGAACGTTCACAAGAAGAAATTAGAAAGTTAATTCCGATCGCTCAGGAAAAAGGACTTACCATAGCAATAGAAAATGTCTGGAACAAATTCCTATTAAGTCCAATGGAGTTTGCCAAGTATCTTGATGAATTTGAGAGTGAATCTGTCTCGGCATATTTTGATGTTGGAAATATTGTTGCCTACGGATTTCCACAACACTGGATACGTTCTCTCAATAGTCGCATCTCTAAGGTGCATGTGAAAGGCTTTAATTCCAACGAACATCGGTTTACATATTTAATTGATGAATGCACAATTGATTGGAATGAAGTAATGTCAGCATTGAATGATGTAGGTTATGATGACTATATGACTGCAGAATTACCTGTAGATCAGGATGATCCTGAAGGTACATTGAATAAAATTAGCAGTGATATGAGTAAAATTATTGCCGGGGAGGTATAACTCTTTCAATTCCGATGGAAGTAATTATTCAACCCAATTCTCAGAAATTATCTGTAATTGCTGCGAATGTTATTCGTAAGGCAGTAATTAGAAAACCAAATCTCGTATTAGGTTTAGCTACGGGAAGTACCCCAATTGGACTTTACAAATTACTTGTGCAAATGCATAAGGAAGAAGGTGTAGATTTTTCAAAGGTTATTACATTTAACCTGGATGAATACATTGGGATACCGAAGGATCATCCCCAAAGTTATCATACCTTCATGAATAAGCATTTTTTTAATCATGTAAACATACCAAAGAAAAATCAGTATTTACCACAGAATATAGTTGAAAACCATGTGTCATTTTGCCAAGAGTATGAAGATTCTATTAGAAGATGTGGTGGTATTGATATACAGGTTCTCGGAATTGGGAAAGACGGACATATAGGGTTTAATGAACCGGGGTCATCATTTGCTTCTCGTACTCGTATAGCAACTTTATCGAAAAGTACACTCGAAGCCAATGCAGTCCATTTTGGGGATGATATCAATGCAGTTCCGGAGATGGCGATTACGATGGGAATTGGTACAATAACAGATGCAAAGCAATGTCTGTTATTAGCGAGTGGCTTAAATAAAAAAGATGCCATTGCCAAGACAATTGAGGGACCGATTAGTGCTATGGTACCGGCAACAGCCTTACAAATGCATCCGGATGTTGTGTTTTTGATTGATGAAGCGGCTGCTTCAAGTTTAAAAGAGAGGGAATATTATAAACGGTCTTATGAAAATAAAATAAAATATAGTTGATCTAAGGTAAGAATAACATAGAGAAATCCTATTTAATCATCACATAGACCGTATTCCTTTGATTTTCGTTGTATAGTCCGTCTACTAATATCGAGTATTTTTGCAGCTTTTGCTTTATTGTTATCAGTATATTCTAATGTAGCCCGTAATACTTCTTTATTTATTTCTTCCAAAGTCATCCCGATAGAAACATCAAATTGTTGTGATTCATTCTCTATTGATTGGTTCTGGTGTAAAGTAGGGGCATAGGAAATAGTTGAATCTATTCCTCCTGAAGCCTTTAATATCCGTTCCGGCAAATCGGTCAATTGTAATGTTTCTTGTGTAGACATAACAACCAGTCCTTCAATACAATTCTTTAATTCCCGTACATTTCCTGGCCAGTCGTATTTCATTAGGGATCGAACTGCTTCTGGTGTAAGAGTTCTCAAAGTTTTATTATTTTCCCGACTAAATTCCTCAAGGAAATCTTTAACCAATAATGGAATGTCTTCAATTCGTTGTTGGAGTTCTGGTAGATTAACAGAAACAACATTCAGTCGATCATATAGATCAGGTAAGAATTCTCTTTTTGAACAAGCGGCTTCTAAATCATGATTGGTAGCACAAATAATACGTACATTCACCTGTATAGTTTTACTACCACCAACCCGTTCAAATTCGCGTTCTTCTAACACCCGTAATAATCGGGATTGATTAGAGAGACTTAGTTGTGAAACTTCATCAAGGAAAAGAGTTCCACCGTGTGCGAGTTCGAACCTACCTTTTCGTTGGTTATATGCCCCACTAAAAGCTCCTCGTTCATGTCCGAAGAGTTCTGATTCAGCCAAATTCTCATTTAAAGTGGCACAATTAAACGCAATTAATGCTCCTTGTCGTAAACTTCTATGATGTATTGCCCGCGCCACTAATTCTTTACCTGTACCACGAGCACCATAAATCATGACGGTTGCCTTCGTAGGGGCAATCTGTGTAATTAATTCCCGAATCTGTATCAGTTGTGGAGAATTTCCCGTGAGTCTGCATAGACCTTCCTTTTCATCTATCTGCGATCGTAACTGCCGGTTTTCAAAGGTAAGTCTTTGATTTTGAAGAGTTTTATTTAGAAGTACTCTTAAATGTGTGGGATTTATAGGTTTTGGAATAAAGTATGTACCTTCATGGGAAAGCATGGCTCGAATTCCAGTATCTGTTTCTAACACGTTTGGTGCTGTAATAAAAATAATACCTGCATCAGGATGGTGTCGAGTTCCAGCCTCCAATAGAGCAAATCCGTCAATACGTTCTGCCTTTAATGGCGCGATCAAGATATCCATCTTCATGTGTTCAATTTGATGGAAAGCTTGGTACATATTACCAGTGACGATCAGGTTTAGTCCTTCACCGTCTAATGTTTGGCAGATTACTTCTCGTTGACGTATATCAGCATCAACAATTAGAACGTTTTTCTGAAGATTCATTTTCGACCCACCGGTATGAATTTTGTAATATTGAATGCATGTAAGACATGAAGTATATTGTGAAAGTAGACATTTCAAATTATGCACATAATGCATAAAATACATGCTAATTAAATTATATCTGATGTATTAGTATACGTCAACAGCAATAATTTTCCGAAAGAAGGGTTCAATTGTCCAGTGAATTCGTATGACTTTCCTATGATTGTTGACTTAGAACATTTAGTTTTGTATACTTATTAGAGGGAATATACTATACATAGTTTAATATTAATGTCTATATTCAATGTCTTTATATTTTTTATTTTCGTATATTCTCTAT
Source organism: Candidatus Poribacteria bacterium (assembly GCA_003635315.1). Taxonomy (GTDB): domain Bacteria; phylum Poribacteria; class WGA-4E; order WGA-4E; family WGA-3G; genus MSPOR6. The sequence continues at coordinate 100,492 of PYJD01000040.1, read as the reverse complement.
GATGTTTATTTACCCTACTAATATTTTAATTAGTAATTTCTTTCAATCTACAATGGTATCTTGGAGGTCTATTAATGACAGAAAATAGTTCAAAGAGTTTGTTTTTAACTGGCGGTATAACAGGAATTCTGGCAGCACTTTTGATGATATTTACAGGATTTATGTTTATGTTTCACAATAGTGATCGTCCAGATATAATGCACGGAGTGAGTGTGGTAATGATGTTATTGATCGTGCCCACTTTGGTTGCCACCACAGTTTTAGTACTAAACGAAGCCAGAACAGGTACGCTCATAGGAATAGCTTTTGCTACCCTTTGGGTCATATTAGAATTAATTGCACACCTCACCCAAACGTCGCCATTGAAGATTGTCCTGGGACAAGCGGTATCACAACATGAATTTGGTAGTGTATTCACAAAAATATGGTTAGATTTAAATGAGTCATTAACCCTTACAGCAGGTTTTACCTATGCTATTATGGCTTTATGTTTTGGATTCTCAATTGGAATATGGGGTAACACCGGTTCAGCATTTTTGCTAATTATCTCAGCAATTTCATTTGCAATTCCGTTTATACCAGGAGTGAATTTCAATATACACATATTGATCCGTGGTCTTGCTTTTTTGTTTCTTAGTGGTGTATTGATGCAAGCCAGTAGGGAAACCAATTTAACTGAATGGGAAGATTAAACCAATTATAGATATGGATGGCAATTATAGAGGATACATTTTAGAGAATTGTGTAAAATTGATTGTGGAAATAGGTTAATTGGGGGTAAATTGGTACAATGTCCAAACACTTATTCTCATTCTATGGGATCGGCATCATTTAAAAGTCTTTCTAATTCGGTCAATAGATCTGTATCCTCTCTTTCAGTATTTGTCATTTCATCGTTACTATCATCTGTCCCGATAGCTTCTAAATCCGAACGAAATTCAATTAGATTACTTAGATATCGTTCACGAGTTATATTCTCTGCATCCCCATGTTCTTCTCGTAGACATTCTCCACAGAATTCACCAAGTTGTTCAATACCTTCATCTATATGCTGTAATGCGTTAGTAGTATCATTTTGTTGCAGGCTTAATTCGGCTTTTGAAATACTATTCATCATTATCATATAACCTTTATATTGATAACTTAGCCATGCAATATCCGATGGTGCAAATTTCTTAGCTAAATTTGTAACGGCAATATTCGTCTCAGTATCACGTTCGACATCTTTCCACCGTTTAATTCCTGCGAACAATAGATAGCGTGTATATCTATGAAAGGATTCGTCAAATAATGTTTGCCATTCCTCATCAGTTAATTCGAAACCGTCTGTTGATCCATTATCCTCTTCATATTGTTTTAATTGAGTAATGTAGTATTCATAATATGATTCCAAACCATGTGGTCGTGTTCCGTCTGGTCGTCCAGAAGCATAGAATCTTGAAACAGTAAACGCATTCGGTTTTACGACAATTACTTCGCGTCCATCATCAATGGTCATAATTCTAATGGGATGGTCTTCGTCAAGATTAAGGACTTGTAACAATCTATCAAGAGCTTGTACCCAACGCGTATTTCTTCGAGTAGATTCGTTTGACATAATTTTCCTTACTTATGATAATCTTGTAATGGTGTTACAGTTATTTCACCACGTTGTAGTACATCAATTGCATTGACAGCCGCAGCAGCACCTGGAATTGTTGAATATATTGGAATATCATGCTCTATTGCCATCTGTCTGATTAGGAGTTCATTAGTCCTGTGCAAATCGCCAGTAGGAGTATTTATAATTAGGTCAACGGCATGATTTTTTATATAATCGTGAATAGTAGGTCTCCCTTTTCCTATACTATAGACAAGATCAACGTCCATCCCATTTCGTAATAGCACTTTCGCAGTTCCATGTGTTGCTATAAGTTCAAACCCCAAATCAGTCAGTTTTTTTGCTAAAAATATGACCGATCTTTTGTCTTTATTCCTGACACTAATAAAGACGTTCCCTTTCAAAGGAAGAGAATAACCACATGCTTTCTGAGCTTTGGCGAAAGCACGTGATACATCATAATCAATCCCCATAACCTCACCGGTTGATTTCATTTCGGGTCCGAGTCTTGAATTTGCACCTGGGAATCGATTAAAAGGAAATACAGGAGCTTTTACACTAAAATATAGGGGTTCAATTTCCGAAGTAAAACCCAATTCTGTAAGAGTTTTTCCAGCCATAACGCGTGCGGCGAGTTTAGCGAGGGGAACACCGATTGCTTTACTAACAAAAGGAATTGTTCGAGATGCTCGCGGATTTACTTCAAGAACATAGATCTCATCACTCTTTATAGCGTATTGAACATTCATTAATCCGCACACGTTCAAAGCTTTTGCGAGGGCGTATGTATATTCCTTAAGTTGGTCAATCTGATCATCAACCAGGGTATATGGAGGAAGCACACAATCACTATCGCCTGAATGAACACCTGCTTCTTCAATATGCTCCATGATCCCCCCAATTACAGTTGTGTTTCCATCAGAGATAGCATCCACATCCACTTCAATTGCTTCCTCAAGATATTTATCAATGAGAACTGGATGTTCAGGTGATGCTTGTACAGCGGAATCCATATATTCTTGAAGAAGAGTTTCATCATACACGATCTGCATTGCACGACCACCTAAAACAAAAGAAGGTCTTACAATAACGGGATAACCCAGTGCTGCTGCGATTGGGACAGCTTCCTTAATTGAGGTTGCTGTTCCGTTAGGTGGTTGCATTAGACCTATATCATCTAATACTTCTTTAAAAAGTTGGCGGTTTTCAGAACGAGCAATATCTTGCGGACTTGTGCCAATAATTGGAACACCTGCTTGTTCAAGTGAATCAGCGAGATTTAACGGAGTCTGTCCACCAAATTGAACAATGACACCTATAGGTTTTTCCTTATCATATATATTCAGTACATCTTCACATGTTAATGGTTCAAAATACAGACGGTCGGATGTATCATAATCCGTACTTACAGTTTCAGGATTACTATTCACCATAATGGTTTCATAACCGTCGTCTTTTAGAGCCATTGCAGCGTGGACGCAGCAATAGTCGAATTCGATACCTTGTCCAATACGGTTTGGACCACCGCCCAATATCATGATTTTATCTTTATCAGTCGGTCGCACTTCATCTTCACTTGAGCAGGTAGAATAGTAATATGGTGTTTCAGCTTCAAATTCCGCAGCGCAAGTATCTACAGTTTTATATGTTGCTTCAATACCAAGAGATTTACGTGTTGCTCGTATTTCAGCTTCAGTTTGATTACAAATATCTGCGAGTTGTCTGTCAGAAAATCCATATTGTTTTGCTTGTCGAAGTAGGGGTTCTACGTCACTGTCAGAATCTCCATTCTCAATTTTCTCTTGTGTATGAGGCGTAGAAAGAAGATCCTCAAAGATTACAATCTCTTGAAGGTTATATAAGAAAAAGGGATCTATATGTGTATAGGAATAGATTTCGTCAATTGACATACCTCGTTTTAGAGCGGATTTGATATAAAAGATACGTTCTACATTTGGTATTGTCAATTTACTGGAAAGTTCTGAAAGTGGCAAATCTTCAATAGGATGATTGTCAAATCCACACCATCCTGTTTCTAAGGAACGTAAGCCTTTCTGTAATGCTTCCTTAAAAGTCCTACCAATAGACATAGCTTCCCCAACGGACTTCATTTGTGTGGTAAGGGTTTCATCTGTACCTTGAAATTTCTCAAATGCCCATCTTGGTATTTTTACGACAACATAATCAATAGTAGGTTCAAAACAAGCAGGAGTTTCAGCAGTAATGTCGTTTGGAATCTCATCAAGATTGTATCCAACCGCCAACTTTGCAGCAATTTTAGCGATAGGAAAACCGGTAGCTTTTGATGCAAGAGCTGAACTTCGAGAAACCCGAGGATTCATTTCAATTACCACCTGTTTTCCTGATTTTGGATCAACAGCAAATTGTATATTCGATCCCCCAGTATCGACCCCAATTTCCCGTATGATTTTTATGGCAGAATCCCGCATCAATTGATACTCTTTATCAGTCAATGTTTGTATGGGGGCAACCGTTATACTATCACCAGTATGTACTCCCATCGGATCAAAGTTTTCAATGGAACATATTATAACGACGTTATCAGCTCCATCTCGCATCACCTCTAATTCAAACTCCTTCCATCCTATAATAGATTCCTCAATAAGTAGTTCACTAATTGGACTTAGAGCAAGTCCGGTAGTCACCATTTTATGATATTCTTCAATGTTATAGGCGATACCACCTCCAGTACCACCAAGCGTAAAAGCGGGACGAATTATCGCGGGGAATCCAATTTCATCAATCAAGTCATTGGCTTGTTCATTTGTATGTGCAATCCCACTCTTAGGCACATCCAGACCGATTTTTTTCATGGCATCTTTAAAAAGAGCCCTATCTTCAGCCTTTTGAATTGCTGGTAATTTGGCACCAATAAGTTCAACATTAAACTTATCAAGTATACCAGACTCAGCAAGTTGAACAGAAACATTTAATGCAGTTTGTCCACCGAGAGTTGGCAACAATGCATCCGGACGTTCTTTATCTATGATGAGTTCAACAGTGTCCGGTGTAATTGGTTCAACATAGGTACGATCAGCAAAATCTGGATCTGTCATAATAGTAGCTGGATTGCTATTAACTAAAATAATTTCATAGCCTTCCTCTTTGAGTGCTTTACATGCTTGTGTGCCAGAATAATCGAATTCGCATGCTTGTCCGATAATGATCGCACCTGAACCAATAATTAAGATTTTTTTAATATCTGTTCGTTTTGGCATCTTATTATAATCTTGTTTTGATTTTCATTTCTATTTTCTTATACTTTTAATATGTTCATCTGACCGATTAGATGTACATATTATATTGATTGATTCTTCATCATTTCAGTAAACCGTGAAAAGAGATAACTTGCATCATGAGGTCCCGGAGATGCTTCAGGATGATACTGAACCGAAAATGCAGGATGTTCTCTATGTTGAATTCCTTCAAGTGTATTATCATTCAAATTGATATGTGTGATATCCACAGTATTTGGTAATGAATCTATATCTACACAGAAACCGTGATTTTGGGAAGTTATTTCTACCTGTTCGGTTTCCATAAATTTTACAGGTTGATTTGCTCCCCTATGTCCGAACTTAAGCTTATATGTTTTTCCACCAAGTGCGAGACTTAATAGTTGATGTCCCAAACAGATTCCAAATAACGGTTTCTTACCAATCAGTTCACGTATTGTATTTGTTGCATAGTCCAATGGCATTGGATCCCCTGGACCATTTGAGAGGAATACACCGTCTGGGTTTGAATCAAGAATTTGATCGGCAGTTGTATTTGCAGGTACGACTTGAACATCACACCCATGTTCAGTCAACTGTCTTAAAATATTGTATTTTATACCGTAATCAAGAGCAATCACATGAAACTTTTTGTTATTGTGTAAAGGATCACCATTTTCGAAACCTGTGGCAGGAGACTGATCTGACCAATCATATGTATTTGGACAAGTGACGCGTTTGACGAGATCTTGACCAATTAGACCGTGCCATGCCCGTGCTTTTTCAATTAAGGATTCTGTGTTGAGTTTTTCATCGGTATGTTCTGTTGCGAGACATCCATTCATCACACCTTCTACACGTAAACGTCGTGTAAGGGCGCGGGTGTCGATGTTCTGTATACCAATAATGTTATATTTTTTTAAGTATTCCTCTAAACTCCATTGTGAACGCCAATTGCTATGGTAAGTACTATACTCACGGACAACAAAACCTTCAACCTGTGCACAGATTGATTCAATGTCAGCTTCATTACATCCGTAATTCCCAATCAGAGGATATGTCATTGTAACAATCTGTGCTTTATATGACGGATCGGTAAGAACTTCCTGATAGCCTGTCATACTGGTATTAAATACGACTTCACCTACAGTTTCTCCAGTTGCTCCGAATTGTTCACCTTCAAAAATTGTTCCGTCAGCTAATGCGAGTATTGCTTTCATATTATTCCTCATTAGGTCTGGTATTTTCAAAAGATACCATTTTTGATAGTCTTTACAGACCATCCTTTTAATTCCGAACCATTGAAAGGTGTATTTCTACTTTTTGAGAATGAATTTTCAACGTTTACTTTGGCAATCTCTTTTGTGTCAATTAACGTTATATCTGCAATTGCACCGATGGATAGTGTACCTCTATCAATTCCTACGATATTTGCTGGAATGTATGTCATTTTGGCAATTGCATCCTTCAAAGGAAGATGTTCTGTTTCAACAAGAGTTGTCATAACAAGCGGCAGGCTTGTTTCCAGTCCTATTATTCCATTGGGAGCATCCACCATACCCAATGCCTTTTCTTCAGGTGTATGTGGTGCATGGTCGGTAGTGATTGCATCTATAGTTCCATCCTGTAATCCATTAAGAACGGCTTCGATATCTGTTTTTGAACGTAATGGAGGATGCATCTTGGCATTTGTTCCCTGTTTTTCAATTTCTTCATCAGTGAGAATCCAGTGGTGAGGACATGCTTCTGCGGTGACATTCACGCCTCTTTGTTTTCCCCATCTAATTAAATCAACTGCTCCTGAAGTACTTACATGTAATATATGAATGTGCCCACCAGTTAATTCCGCCAGTAGAATGTCGCGAGCGACAATTATATCTTCTGCAGCATTCGGACTACCGATTAGGTTCAATTTCCGTGATGTTTCACCAAGATTCATCACAGCCCCTGTATTTAGATTGTGTTCTTCACAATGCACCATCACTGGGAAGTTTAGTTCAGCACTCAATGTCAATGCTTCCTGCATAAGTGCAGAGTTCATAACTGTAACACCATCATCACTAAATCCGACAGCGCCTGCTGATAGCATTCCATTTATATCAGTTAGTTCCTCTCCTGCAAGATCTTTAGTTATACTCCCTACTGTGAATACATTTGCATTAGAAGAATTTTGTTGTCTGGTGATATCTTTTGCAACTTTGTAAATGTGCTTAACTCTATCTGGCGTATCAGTCACGGGTGATGTATTTGCCATACATACGACAGATGTAAAACCCCCAGCAGCCGCGGCTGCTGTACCAGTAGATATTGTTTCTTTATGCTCAAACCCGGGTTCTCTTAGATGCACATGAATATCAATCAGACCTGGTGTGACCGTCAAATTAGAGGCATCAAAAATATCGTCAATTTCTACTTGTATATTGCCACCAACTTGAGCGATTTTTCCATCAGCGATTAGAATATCACCTACCTCGTCAATATCGTTAGCGGGGTCAACGATGTGTCCATTACGTATGAGTGTTGTCTGCATTTTGTCTATGCTATCCTCATAATTAGAACGCGAATTTACATCAATCAGAATCAGGTTCACAAATCATTGCTGAATCAACACCGTGATGTTCTTCTAATTCTACTTTAACGAATTCTTTTCGAGATGTAGGTACGTTTTTACCAATAAAATCTGCAGAAATGGGGAGTTCTCTGTGTCCTCTGTCAACAAGTGCTGCTAATTGAATAGCAGCTGGACGTCCAAAGTCCATAATAGCATCCATGGCAGCACGAATAGTTCTTCCTGTATATAACACTTCGTCCACAAGAATAACCCATTTTCCAGTTACCTCAAAAGGAATTTCTGTAGTATTCACCTGTATTTTTGATTCATGAAGATTTATGTCATCTCGATAGAGTGTGACATCTATTGCCCCAACAGGAACACTAACCCTTTCAAATCGGTCTAAATTCTCAGCGATCCGATATGCAAGGGTATCACCCCTACTTTTAATGCCAACTAAAACAAGGTTGTCAATATGTTGGTGATTTTTCTCTAATATCTCATGAGATATTCTGATTAAGGCTCGACGAATTTCTTCATCGTTCATGACTTGTGCTTTTACACGCATATTCATAGTTCTGACCAAATAAAGTTGATGTTTTTCGTAGTTTTTATTTTACTGCATTTGACATAAAAAAACCTTCTCACTCTTGAGTGAGAAGGGGCAGATTTAGTGTTTTTTTTTACAACAGGTATGTAATGTTAATATACTTGATTTAATGGAGTAGTTTGGAATTTGAACTCCAATTTTGATTTTATGTATACTTATTTTTTTATAGGTGGGAACAAGCGTTCCCATTTTGTAACCTAACATCCTTTTTCCACCTCTCGGGATGGGATTAAAAAGGTATCTTGAACATAGACATCTAAATATCTGACATCTAAATATCTGGTCTGAATTATATCATGATAATGTAATAATTGCAAATTATTAATACCTAAAAAATCTGTCTTTTCAAACAATTTATGCCTCTTGGTTGACCATGCTTGAGAGAATGCCGAGGATTCTATCGCACTGTGAGATTTGGTAGATTGTCATATCAAGATGCAAGCGTTTTTTCTGCAATTTTAGAAATTTCCACTCTGTTCCAGTAGTGGCAGCACCATAAATGATGGGAATGTCATTTCCTTTTTCAGCATTAAAACGTTGTGCAGCGAGCATCTCGGCGATACACTGTCCGAGACCAGGTGCAGGATCTTCCTTCTTTGCTTCAACAAGGACAATAACGGGGGCATGCAAAATAGATTGTATTGGGGACAGGCTAACTAAAAAATCGCACACCCCAGTAAGACCGTTATCAGGATCAACGGTGAAATCAATACCAGAAAAGAAACTGATAGCACGGTCGAATTGCTCTCGGAGTTCAAACAACACATTTGCGACAATTAGTTCCGACCGTGCTTTCTCTGTATTTATGGCGGCAGCAACTGGTACTTTTTTTTCTAAATCTGTTATTAGTTCCAAACTTGGTTTCACTGGTTCTATATTAGAGAAGATACCAGTGGATTCAATGAATTCAACTTGAAACTCCGTGCATACTGTTTCTAAGGTGAAATTGCTATAAGCCATTTTTCAATCTCCCAGAATACTTTATACCTGTTACTCGACCATGCTGGAGAGTAGGACACCTATTTTGTTAAGCACTTGTCCACCGTAGAAAGAGGGTATTAACACGCATTAGGGTTAAAATGAGAAAATAAATCCGTTTCATAATATACATTTCTGTTTGATTGTGGGTTAACACCATTATTGATATTCACGTTTAAGCGATGCTGTTTAATTCTGAAAATCAATTTATCCGTTTAAAAGTTTCTGGTAATTTTTCCAAAGGTCTTCAAGAGTTGGATAATCAGAATATTCAATCTTAAAGTAGGTCATATATTCCTCTAATATCCCCGAAATACATGTGAAAATTATCATTAAAACAGCAAGACAGTGGGTATAACATGGTTGGAGATTCAAACTTCTCTAATTGAAACTAAAGTATCAAATACGAGTTCACGTACCTCATCAAGTTCGTCTTCAAAGTCGGTTAAATCGTGTGTATCCCAAAACTCAGCCATTTCTTGAATAGATTCGGTTTGCGGAATTTTTGTGTTATTCATCGGTTCCTTCATTGCCTAATTCTCACCTTGGGATTTCGTACGTTGAACAAGCGAATTGCCCAATATGCCAATATTTGTATCAGAATTCACATAAATAAAAGTTTCACTATTCTCCCTGTATAGCACTTATCTCATCTTCGGAGATTTTGTGGACACTCTTTGGATTGAAGGTTTGGGTGGTATTCACACGTAATGCGACTTCTATTCTACCACCTGTTAAAACAAAAAACTGTATGAGAAAACCACCACCCTGCATGGATTCTACCTGATAGTCTTCCTCATTTAAATCACCTAACCAATTTGGTAATTCATCTTGCAATTTAGGATTTGAAACTACATTTTCTGGTAGGGCAATTATGAGTGTTCCAGGTTCATCCCCTATAGCCTTACCTATAATTTCTCGTTGATTAACCATAAACGGTACAACTCTACTTGCATATTCAAAATCATTGTTACGATTTTCTGGAGCAACTATACCCCATGTAAGATGATGAATAAATGGATTACCATGTCCTTGTCCAAGCATATGTTCTAATGCAATTTTATCAACAGGATGAACGACCGCCACATAATCAAACCATCCTTCTTTTTTCGCTGGACTGTCAGCAGATAATTGTGCTGAGACATTAATATAATCACAACCGTCAACTGGGGATGGATAACATCGTGCATCCCACCCGTTTACATAACCCAGTTGTTTCAGTCCATCTGCCACTAAGTGGGGTGGGTCGCAGAAAATAGCCGCATGATCCATATTTGGATAGATTTCCACACCTGCGTCCTTGATTTTCATTGCAACATCAATGGCTTCCTGGAAACGGATGTCAGCATTGTCTATTTGAAGATAATCGGAGAAATTTGATGGTAGGCTTATTGTGTTTTTCATCGTCTTACAAGATTCCTGTATGCGTAGGTTTGGCTATCAGTTTAACAGATATACATCACCTAAGCAATCCTATTTTGCCGTTGAAAAATATATCAATTACTGTTAGTATAGATGCCATTATATATTACCATCACAACTTGTAGAATCGTTCATTCATAGAAAAGGAAGATTGATGAGAGAAAATACCTTTCGAAAATTATTAGACGCTGACAAACCTACAGTCGGAACACATATTCATACGACATGGCCCTCAATAGTTGAAGCGATAGGTCATACAGGAATGTATGACTATGTGGAATTTGTAGGAGAATATGGACCATTTGATCTCCACGATTTGGATAATCTGTGTAGGGCAGCTGAACTACATGACATCTCAACAATGATTAAGGTTGACCAAGAGCCGCGAGGATTCATAGCCCAACGTGCTATTGGATCCGGATTCCAAAGTGTTTTGTATGCGGATTGTCAAAATGTTGATGATGTAAAAGAATGTGTTAAGATAACGCGGGCAGATACCCCTGAAGACGGGGGTAGCTATGGTGTTGCCACAAGACGTTTTTCATATATGGGATATGGTGGTGGACCTGAATATGTACAAGCCTTACGTGATGTTGTGGTTGTGATTATGATTGAGAAGAAAGGGACAGTAGAAGATCTTGAAGAGGTATTATCAGTTGACGGAGTGGATATGATTCAGTGGGGTGGATCTGACTATTCTATGAGTATTGGGAAGGTAGGTCAGCGGGGATCACAAGAAATTCAAGATACAGAAATGAGAGTATTTAAAACAGCAATAGAGATGGGTGTTCCTCCTCGTGCGGAAATTGGAAGTGCAGATGGTGCGAAACGATTCCTTGATATGGGAGTAAGACATTTCTGTATTGGTACAGATATTTCTATATTATATGGATGGTGGCGGGAACACGGTGATGGACTCAGAAAAGCGCTTGAGGGACATTAAAAAGTGCAGGGCGCGCATAGTATGCGCGCCTTATACAATTACACGAAGAATATATTTTATGACATCAAATCCTGCATTTTTTCTGCAACCCAATCAACAGCCACATCAATCATAACCTGACCTTTTTCAATCGTAGCAAGTTTTGCTTGATGGTGGTATTCTCTATCAGAATTAGCTTGTCCTTCATTTGAAATAGTTAGTTTGGCACTGTCATAATCAACACCATCCCAATCAACATTTTCGGCAAATGCTGCAAGAGCAAAAGCGGTTTCGAATTCAGCGGCATGACCGGGACACACGCCAGATTCCATCTGTTCTTGTACTAACTCGCTGGAGTATGCTTCCCAATAGGAATGAAACTCTATGTTGATTCCAAGTTTTTCTCTAAATCCATCCAGTCGTTGGTTTACAGGACCGGCATTCCCTGCATGCCCATTAACTATCAATATGTTTTCTATTCCGTGTCGACGCATACTGTCTGCGACATCGTATAGAACTTCCCCAAAGACTTCAGCGCGAAGTGTAAGTGTACCTTTATGGTCCATCCAGTGTTCTGAAACACCAATTGCTAAAGGAGTAGTTACAACCACTTTTGGAAATAATTTCTCAGCAGCCAATTTTGATACATAGACTGCACTTTGTGTATCATGATACATAGCTAAATGTTCATTGTGCTGTTCAGTACTACCGGTAGGAATAATTGCTCCTATGAGAGTGCCTTCATCAATTGCTTCACGTATATACCGTCTTTGGTTTTCCCATAAGAACACTGATTTGATTTGAGACATGGTTTTTCCTCCAAATTTTTTAGTCTGATTAACTGAATTGTCTAAAATATTCGTCAATTTCGTCTCTTAACTCAATTCCTGCTTGTTCAAAAGCATCTAAAAGATTTGCGTAAGTTCCTTCTCCTCCAATAAAATCCCATAGTTCTTCTGCTATCAATATATCATGTTCAAGATCAAACATACCCTTAAGCGTCCATCGTTGATATGGCTCCGGTTCATAAGGATTGTAAGGAATGCCTATTATTGCATTAACAACACCATTTGGATTTCTTGCTAATTCAGCAGCACTCCATTCGAGTAATGTTCTCTTAAATTTCTGGAAATCACTTTTATTAGGTTTTACAGTTTTAAAGTCAATTAGAAACAGTTCATCTTCGTTAGTTTCTAACCAAACATCAACATTGGTGAGTTTAATGTGTTCTAATTTTCCTGAAGTACAGACTTCTTTAATTTCTTGAATCTCTAATGACTTATTCGGTTCTCTTTCTGCTGTACTTAACCCATTCATTATTGACTGAATTTGTAGATGTGCGTCAAAACTGATCTTGTTCCCCGGTTTGACTTGTGTGTCCACTATTTTAAATCTATCTTTTGCCAAAGCAATTGCAACTGGTTCATAAAATGAAATTCCAAATTTAGTATTTATTGAATGGATAAACGAGTATAATGCCATCCTATCTTTTCCAAGCAAGCGATAATGAAAAGGCATATAATTTGTTTCGGGTTCATGTACTCGGAATTTTTCACGTAGACATTCCTTTATCTTCTCTTTAATCATTGACTGTCGTTGTGAATTCATTCATCGCTACCCATTATCTTTTAAATGAAATATTGTTTCAGAATATGCAGCCTCTCTATTTTTCTCAGTACGATTTATGACTGGTCGTTTGTATTGATTTATAATCTTCATTCCTGCTATTTCTGCTATTGTTGGGTACAAGTCAAACTTATCATTTGCTACAATAAAGACATTATAATCCTCAGCTAAGAACCTTTTACAGTTCTTAAAAACTTCGGATACTCCGTGGACATACGATTCTCTGGCTTCTCGACCCTTTCCTTTAAAAAGAGGTCCAATTTCTAATTCGTCTAACCTTTTGAATCCAAAAAGATCGTAGGCATATGCGTGTTGTTCATGGTAATTAATTAGACCAACATAAGGAGGACTTGTGAATATACCAGTGATCTTATGCTTATTGTATATTTCAGCTAATTGTGTTTCTTGCTGTTTTAGCATTGTTTGGATATCAATAGTTCGAGAATCACCTGTAATACAGTATTGGAAAGTTTCTGTTTTTAACTTTTTAAATTCGATCCAACGTTCTATACTATCTTTGCAGTATCGTTGCCACCAACTCAGTATCGTAAACAGAGGTTTACAAATTTTACCATGTTTCCTACAAAAATAAGTTGTCGTGACAGGCTTTCGTAATGTACCTAAATCTGCGTGAGTAGTTGCTCTACAGGAACGAATAGTCCGACTTAAAATAAGCATTAAAGCTTTTCTTATAGATAAATTTTCTACATTACATATTTTATTATAGACCAGATCAATCTCTGCTTTTACCCGAGGGAGATACCATTGTTTCATAAAGCGTGCTGAATCAGTTGGCATAAGAATATCAATCTCATACTCTTTAATAAGCCTTTGATATGTATCTAAAAAATCAATTTCCTTTTCTGACCCATATTTCTTCTCATTGATTTCACCATTTCTGACTCGTTTTTTGAATGATATTGGAAAATATTCATTATTAAATTGGGTTAAGGAATCGGATAGTTTTGTTTCAAATTCAACTATATTTGATAAGGAAACATTACCTTTGAGTGCGGATGTTATATTTTTTGATTCGTCATACATTTTCATTAGGTCGAAATCCTCGACTTTTGCATTACTAATGAAAGAATTAAAAGTAGATATGTCGATACCAATTGCGTGTATACCTAATTCATTTGCTTGGACTAAAGTTGTACCACTACCACAAAAAGGATCAAGCACAATATCCCCTGGTTGGAAATATATATCATGCTTAAAATTATCTGTATGTAGATCTAAGAAATATTCAACCAGTTGTGGAATAAATTTCCCCTTATAAGGATGTAATCGATGGACATGTTTGGTAGTTTCTGCTTCCTTATATTTATCGAAAGATAGTGTCCAATTAAGGTCATCACCGAGTTCGTCTTTCCATCGCATCTCCCGACAATATTGAGTATAATATTGTGTAAGACTATCTAATGGTATCAGTTTTGATCCGTTATTAAGAACGGTATCAATATGTCCGTATTGTATTAGATATGTAATGTTAGCTGTGGTAACTTTCTTATTTAGATAGTCTGACGCCCACTGGCTTGCTTGTTTAAGATTCAACAGCATTTTTATTCCTATTATGACATTAGGATAGTTTGGAAGGATTGTTCTTGGATAAAGTGATTTTAACACTCAGAATTGTACTTGTCAAGATATAGAATCAGTTAATGCACTAACGATATTAACAGATTAAGAACTCTTGTAGTTACATTGATACTATCATAAATTTTACAAAATTGATGAATACAGATTCTTGTTTGATATATATTAAATATGAAATGATTAGTCTGTATTAATGTGGAATCTTCAATATACAGTAAGATAATTGTCGGATTCCCATTGACTGATACTTAGATGGTAGTTACGCCATTCTTCCCGTTTTACATCAATGAAATAGTCAGCATATTCCTGTCCAAGGGATTCTTTTATAATATCGTCTTTTTGCAGAGCATCAATTGCTTCATTCAGTGTGGAAGGGAGTGAATGGATGCCTCTACTTTCCAATTCATCATCGGATATTTCATAAAGGTTATCTTCATTTGCGATACCCGGGTCAATCTTGTTCTCGATTCCATCTAATCCTGCAGCGAGAAGGACAGTTGCTGCAAGATATGGATTTGCTGCTCCATCTCCTAATCGATTTTCAATGCGACCTTCGGCAGGAATACGGATCATTTGTGTTCGGTTATTCGAACCATAGGTAACATAAACCGGTGCCCATGTTGATCCAGATCGAGGTTTTCTACGGACTAAGCGTTTGTAACTATTTACAAGAGGATTTGTGATAGCCGTTAGTGCATTTGCATGTTTTAGAATACCTCCAGTGAACCAGTATCCAATTTGAGAAAGACCATAAGGATCATCTTCATCTAAGAACAGATTTTTCTGATTGTTCTCGTCCCATAGACTCATATGAAAATGAGCACCGTTACCGGTAAGGTTAGAAAATGGTTTTGGCATAAAGGTTGCCAAAAGTCCACTTTCCTCTGCTACAGTTTTCACCATCCATTTGAAAAAAGTATGTCTATCTGCGGTTGTTAGTGCATCTGAATATGTCCAATTTAGTTCATATTGACATGTGCCATCTTCATGATCGTTAGCGTAAGGTTCCCATCCGAG
The DNA here is from genome assembly GCA_003635315.1 of Candidatus Poribacteria bacterium. GTDB lineage: Bacteria > Poribacteria > WGA-4E > WGA-4E > WGA-3G > MSPOR6. The sequence continues at coordinate 84,934 of PYJD01000040.1, read as the reverse complement.
TTCTTGCATATATTTTATCAGAGTTGTCATCATATCAAGATTTCGATACAAGGCTTTAAGATCGTAACAAGGTTTATCCATAGTATCTAATGTATCCCATGGAACATATTCCTCATTCTCATCCAGTTTTAATAGCATGAATTCTGCTTCTATTCCAACATTGAATGTATAGCCATTTACCTTTGCTTTATCCAATTGCTTCTTTAGAATAGTCCGCGGACAATAGTGCCAAGAGTTCCCTTCTACGTACATATCGCCTGCGACCCAAGCTAAATTATCTCTCCACGGAACAACAGTTAGTGAGTTAAAATCAGGAATACTTGCCATCTCTGGATCATGTGGAGACTGTCCAATCTCACCAGCAGCGAACCCGCCAAACCCTGCACCTTCATTCGCCATATCCTCAAGATGGGTTGTTGGAATGACTTTTGCTTTTGGGGCACCGCTCATCTCTACGAAAGAGCATAGGAAGAACTCTATGTCTTTTTCTTCAATTAACTTTTTTACCTGATCTATTGTCATTGACAATCTCCTTAATCGAACCCACGGGTAAATGAGTTAGTATCTATAGAGCAATGTTAGCACAGTTTGATGATAATAGCAAGATTTAGAGTAACATGTAATCGGGGTAAATCCCTATCTTCAACTATCTCTAACAATCATGTATAACGAGAAAAGCCGCCTGCAGAACAGATTCTATTAGGAAGGAATTCTAATAAAGTCAAATGGTGAAATATAATAATGTTGAAATATGATAAGATTAGAGTAGAATAAGTATAATTAGATGATTTCCCAAACTGGAGGGATAAACTATGAAAGATCTTTCAAAATATTACACGTTATCAAATCTGTTAATTGGTGTATTGATATTTCTCTATCTATTACCAATTTGGCTATTCTCATATTTCCCTACACAAGATGGAATAAGCCATGTCTACAACTCCCACATCATAACAGATTATAACAACCCTGATTTTGAGTTTAGTGATTACTACGACATTCATTGGTTCCCATTTCCTAACTGGTTATCACATATATCGTTGACATTATTAATGTATATTTTCTCGCCATTATTTGCTGAGAAGGTCTTTTTGAGTCTCTATGTTGTCCTATTCCCAGTATCTATACATTATTTTCTGAATGTTGTGAGACCAAACCAGGATTCTCTGGTAATTCTGAGTTTTACATTCATTTATAACTATCTTCTATTAATGGGGTTCTACAACTTTGCTGTGAGTGTTCCACTGTTCTTCTTAACATTAGGATTCTGGTGGAAATACAAGGATAATCTGGATACCAGAAGGATTGTCTGTATTAATTTATTAATAATAATTACATACTTTTCACATTTAATATCGTATGCCTTTGTACTATTCTCTATTGCATTCCTCACAGTAATCCACTATAGACGGGACTTAAAAAAGATCGTACTAACTGGATGTTCAGTCTTACCTGGTGCGTTACTATTACTGGTATATTTGCCATCATCCGATCTATTATCTGGTAGACTTCCAGAAATTGGTTTCGGACGAATAGGAGGTTTACTACAAAACCTGATCGGTATGAAGGTGTTAGTAGCATATAATCAAAATCAATCTTGGATAGCCTATTGTGTGTTTACATTAATACTATTTCTGACAATTTATACTCTTTGGAAAAGCAGAATGAAATTACTCAAGGAGAATACAGGACAGACCCTTTTCCTGGTATTATTTTGTGTTCTGTTTTGTCTATATCTAATTCTACCGAATAACGTTGGTCCAGGTGGATGGGTGAACGATAGATTGTTGATTCTATCCATGTTGTTAGTCTTGGCATGTTTCAGATTAAGTGAGAATCCACGATGGAGGAGAGTATTTACAGGCGTAGTAACCTTGTTAGCAGTTGTGAATATCATCTATATTGGTATACTTTGTAAGAGACTAAACACGGAATTAGATGAATTCAATGCATTCGTTGAGAAGGTTGAAGATAATAGTGTCATACTTCCTCTACAGTTCGACTCAGGTGGAGAGTCTCTTAAGGTAGGTATATTTGTTAATGGTGCTAATTATTATTGTCTTGATAACGGTTGTATTAATCTTGGAAACTATGAGGTGCAGTTCGACTATTTTCCCGTTCATTTCAAACCAACATTTGAAACACCGACAAATGAAAAGGAATGGGTACAAACTGTCCATTGGCGTTCTGAGCAAATTGATTTATGTGATTATGCAGACAATGTTGATTATCTATTATTATGGGGAGATCCTGATAGCGACAAGGTCTCTAAGGAAATTGAAGCATGCTATAGTCTGATAGAAGCCAAAGGAAGATTAAAACTTTACAAAGGACGTCGGGAGAGATGAATTTATGAGTCAATAGAGACTCAGTCTAATAATAGGTGTTTTGAAAGAGATGATACTAATAGCTACCGCGTAATGTTACGCTCAATATACTATGTTGATAGTCTAAGAAACTGTATAATGGATCAATCTGATTTGAATCATTATAGGTATATTTGTAGTCTAAATTGAGTGAGATATTATCGTCGAATCGCCAATTTGTCTGTGTATTAATAGTGAATTGTCTATCACTACGATTTCCAGCATTTTCCATAATAGCACCCTCTGCATCCCGTATTCCTCTACCCTTAAACACGACCCAAAGCTGAGAAAGGCGTAGTCGAAACCAATCTCCTGTATCTAACTTATAGAATGTGCTGAATGCGGCTTCTGTACTTTGAAAGTTAAAAAAATCTACATTCGAGCGATTCATAAAAAGGTTGAATTCCTCTTGAAATACAATTCGTTTGGTGAATGTATGTAATAATTTCATACTAACAGCATGTCGCCAATCCTCCCTTATTTCCCCTTCTTCAAGTCCCGAAATTCCCAAGATAAGATTATTCAGATTTGTTTTATAATTGGCATTTTCAATAGAATAGTCCAATTTACCAATCATCTGCCTAAGTAAGCCAAATTGAAGACGGGTTATTGCTCTATGGCTGGTAGAACCAATAAGTAGAAAATCCTCTTTGAGTTCAGATTCATCATCAAATCTGTGAATACGTAGATTGTATTCTAAAAACCGACCGAATCTAAGAGCAATCAGACGGTCTGTATTGTTATAGACAGGTAATATTCTTTTCATACGATTTAGGTTGTGAGAAAGAGTAATTTCAGGAGAATTTGAAAATGGACTATAACTAAATTCTGTAATAGAACTGTCAGTAAAGGCATCAAATTCATCAAGTTTTCCATCAGTTCCATTATAGTTTTCATATTGTGGAGAATAAGATAATTTAATTTTCAGTTTCTTATCTATAATCGGTAAATCCCCTTGAAAATTCACGCCGAACCGATTTATTAGTCCTATTAGCTGTGGATTTTCTTGTCCAGCAAGGCTGCTTGTGTATGGATCAACACTCAAACCAAGTTCAATGTGATTATTAAAGGTATTTGTTATATATGGATCAATGGAAAGTTTAGCTGTATCAGTCTTTGGGGGTGGTGGAGGTACAAGTTGAAGAAGATCTTGTCCAAATTGATCTTGTAATTGTGCATCAATAGGTTGGCAATAAAGTGAAAACAGTAGTGTGTATAGAGCTATTCCTATCAAAATAGGATTGTTAGTTTTCTTCATCTTATCTCATACTTTGATATATAGTATTTACTCTATTAGTCCATCTTGTGGACTTGAAGCAGTTGCATATAGTTTCCGAGGAATTCGACCTGCTAAGAATGCTGCCCGACCAGCTTCAACAGCTTTTTTCATGGCTTCTGCCATAAGAACAGGTCGGTGTGCTTTTGCAACTGCAGTGTTGAGTAATACACCATCACATCCTAATTCCATTGCAATTGCTGCATCTGATGCTGTCCCTACACCTGCGTCAACAATAAGCGGAACCTTAACACTATCCCGTATTATTTGTATGTTATATGGATTACGTATCCCCATTCCAGACCCAATTGGTGCCCCTAACGGCATAACAGCGACACAGCCAAGATCTTCTAATTTCTTACATGTGATAGGATCATCATTGCAATAGGGGAGAACAGTAAATCCATCCTTTACGAGAGTGTCTGCAGCAGATAGCAACTGTTCCACATCTGGAAATAGAGTCTGATCATCACCAATAACTTCCAATTTAATCAAAGGGGTTTCAAGAGCTTCTCGTGCAAGCTGTGCTGTTAAGATTGCATCCTTTGCTGTAAAACAACCAGCTGTATTTGGGAGTATTGTAATTCCCCGATCACTTAGAAGTGCAAATAAATTCTCACCAGATGAATCAGTAAATTTGACTCTACGCATTGAAACAGTAGCTATTTCTGCCCCACTTGCCGATATTGCTTCTGTCATAATATGGAAGTTCGGATATCCTGCTGTTCCAATTAGTAGCCTGGATTTATATACCTGATTTCCAATTTTGAATTCTTGCATCTAAGACCTTTACATACTATCTTATGTAAAATAATCCTGAACCTTTAAAATGGCAAATTGAGAAATAACTGTGTGTTTTAGTCCTATCTCAGCATACAATGTCAAATTCATTAAAATAGGTTTGACATATAGTTGAGACCACTTGTTTAACTGTCTCCTCATCATAGTTGTAGGAAGTAAAGATTCTCTTTTCAACCATATCCAGCCAGATTTTACCCAGGATACAAGCTCATGCAAATTTATATTGTTGGGTAATTTACAAGTTCAATTTAAATGGTAAAGTATACCAACTGAATACGAAATTGCAATCTTGTGGTGGAACATGAATGTGAAGTTCGTATCAATAGTATACAAATTTTCAACTATCCAATCTACTGAATAAAATATTCTATTCAGGTTGAATTGTAAAATCAACACGTTTGGAATTACCTGTGGATATAGGTAAACCAAAATACTTTATCCCAAATAACCACCTTACACCCTCTATCTCATCAACAGTATGGGTTATTTCTTGATCACCCATATTTGCTGTGATTCTCAGCTTAGATCCTAAAGGAACATTTTGATCAAATCGGAATTCACCCTTTGAATTAGTTATAGCTTGACTATAATGTTCCTTTTTATCTAATATGCCACATGTAATTTTGATATCACTCTTGACATCAGATAGGATATCTTTTTTTTCATAGGTAACCTTACCATATATAGTACCAGATATTTTACTATTCCATATAAATCTAACTATATTATGTAAGATTCCCATAGAGATAACAAGAATGATTTCATTAATACCAATTATAGAATGAATATCAAATATAGATAAAAGTATGTATATTACGAAAAATCCAATCACTTGACCCCATTGAACATTAAAGATTGGATTAATTCGCTTTTTCATTGGTTGTAACCCTGGGAAGATATAGTAAGGGGGTAATCGGGGTATTTCCTTGACAATGGGGCGTACTGGATTTGAACCAGTGACTTCTACCGTGTGAAGGTAGCGCTCGTACCCCTGAGCTAACGCCCCAAAAAAGAAAGTGGGCCCACTAGGACTCGAACCTAGGACCAGTCGGTTATGAGCCGACGGCTCTGACCACTGAGCTATGGACCCTCACTATCTTAATTATACCTTCCATATAATTAAAATTCAAGAATTTTTATAGAGTAATGTGTTAAACAAGGCTAAGTATATGATTCATTACTACTCAATGAATCCACGAAGTCGATGGCTCCGGACAGGATGACGTAATTTTCGAAGAGCCTTTGCCTCAATTTGCCGTATACGTTCTCTCGTCACATCAAAAACGACACCAACTTCTTCGAGTGTTTTAGGGTATCCAGTAGTGATACATAATTCTGCTATTCGTTGACGAGTTTGCTCAGATAACAGCGGATTCACGGAATCATCTTCAATTCCAAACCTAAGCACAATTACTTCCCGTTCTCTTTCAGACAGATCAGTGAGTGCTTCTTGTATACGTTCTTTTAAGATGCTGAGTTCAGCTTCAGTTGAAGGGGATAATACACTTGCATCCTCAATGAAATCCGCTAATTGACTATCATCGTCGTCATCACCAATAGGTGTTTCGAGTGAAACCGTTTCCGGCACGATTCTTAATACTTCGCGAACTTTTTCTGGTGGTATACCCATATCATCAGCAATTTCTTCGGGTGTAGGTCGTCGCCCAATTTCTTGGAGTAAGGACCGTTCTGCGCGTCGCATCTTATTGATTCTTTCGTGCATATGTACAGGAATCCGTATTGTTCGTCCTTGGTCAGCTATGGCGCGAGTAATACTCTGACGAATCCACCATGTTGCATACGTACTGAATTTAAATCCTCTCTGATAGTCAAATTTATCCACAGCGCGCATTAATCCAATGTTACCTTCTTGAATTAAATCAAGAAATTCAAGACCGGGAGCTTGATGTCTATATTTCTTCGCAATACTAACAACCAATCGAAGATTTGCTTCAACAATAGCCATTTTTGCATCTTGTGCATTTGCTTCCCCAACACAAATCTGTTTTGTAATACTTTGGAGAGAATCCCGTGATATACCGATTGTGTTGAGATATTGTTGTATTTCACGTTCATATCGTACTATTTGTACATATGCTTGTTTTGCAGAATCAGAATTAAATTTCTGATTATTGACATCAATCCTTCCATTAGACCATTCAGGTGAGATCTCATGTTCTCTTTGAAGGCGTAAAATAGCTTGTTCGCGGTCACTAATGTTTCGTTCAACATCTTTTACTTGACCAGAAATTTTACTTATTTCTTCACGGTCAATCTTCAATTGTTCAATGTGCTCGATAAAAGTAGAGTGATTGTCAATTGCTTGAAGTTCTACGTTAGAGTTATCTTTAATAGAATTCTTTGCAGCATTCAGATACTCCAATTCCAGTTCTTCAATCACACGCATAGTCTTTTCAACCTTATTCCGAAGTTTTCGTTCTTTATCACGTGTGGAATTGCTTGTGACCCTCATATCAATGAGATCAGAAGCACGTTTTTTTGCAATTATGATTTTATATAATAATTTTCTTACTTCTGAGATTGCTAATCGAGTAGTAAATGTTGCTTCTTGTACTTGTTGGTGACCGGTCTCAATTTGTTGAGATAATTCGATTTCCATATCCTTATCAAGCAACGGTATTTTACCCATATCTCGTAAATACACCTTAATTAGATCCTCTCGTTCACTTACTTCCCCTGGGGGTAAATCGATTAACTCATCTATTTCAATTTGATCGCTGTTATCCGATTCTGTTATATCAAGTGGGTGGGTTGTTTCTAAGTCCACAGCTTAGTTCTCCTTTATTTTACTTAGAATTTACGGGTGTATCCGTTGCTATCTCAGACTTATTCATATTTTCTTTTTGTTCAGATTGTTTCTCTTGAACATAATTTCGTCTTCTATTTGAAATGTCAACTAATTCCTTGAGTGTATCAAGATCATTATCACCTGACTGTGATGAACTTCGTACTTGTCGCTCAATATCTTGAATAAGGTAGGTTTTCAACTTAACAATACAACCTTGAATCCGTGTATAGTAGTTTGGAATATCCTTCTTGTTAAGAAGTGTGTTGGTTATAAAACCACTTAATTTCTCATCTTCAATAGTATTTATGAGTTGTTGTATATCAACATCTTCATTTGTCTCTGCTGCATCCCATAGTATTTGCATGATTCTTGCGAGTAGAGGATCTTGTATATCGTTGATATCAAATTCTTGTCTAACAGTCCGAATATGTTCAGGAGCATGGATTAAGGATTGGACGAATTGAAGTTCGATTTGTTCGCGGGGTGATAACTTTTTATCTTTTATCTTCTGTTGGTTAAATTTTCGAGGGATGGGTGTATCTTTTAATCCTGATTTACGCAATTCTCGCCAAATTAATCCTTCGTCTATATCAAGTTCTTTTACGGCATATTTCACATATTCTGCGCGTTCAACTGGGTTCTGAATATTAACAAGTATTTCACATGTATCTTTCATGACTTGTGATTTAACTTCTGGATTACGAATATTATTCCCCTGTATAGCAGATTGAATTTGGAATTCAATTAGGTTTATAGCTTTATCAATGAGTTTATCAAATTCATCAGCACCGTGTTCTTTGACAAAAGAATCTGGATCACCACCATCAGGTATTAAGGCAATGCGAACACGGATACCTTTACCGACTAAACAGTGTAGTCCACGTTGAGCTGCCTTTAGACCTGAACTGTCACCATCAAAAACAATGACTACATCTGGGGTAAAACGTCTCAAGAGAAATGCGTGCTCTTGACTCAGAGATGTACCTGATGATGCAATCACATTCTCAATCCCATGTTGATGTAGCATAATTACATCCATATACCCCTCAACGAGAAGAGCAGACTGTTTCCTTGATATAGATTGTCTTGCCTTATCCAGGTTGTATAGGATTTTACTCTTGTCATATAAGATAGTAGCGGGTGAATTAAGATACTTTGGTTGGTGTTCTTCAGATAAAGATCTTCCCCCGAATCCAACTGGTGTGCCTTGTGCATTATGTATTGGAAATAGAATCCGATTCCAAAACCTATCCTGTGGACCTAAGTCTTCGTTTTTAATTAATCCAACATCTAACAATTGTTGTATTGAATATCCTTCGTGTTTTGCAGCTTTAACAATATCTTGTCTCTGTTGCTTCGCATACCCGATTTGGAAATGGTTAATTGTCTGTGAAATAACACCACGGTTTTTTAGATATTCACGTGCTTGTTGACTATGTTGACCGGTGCGGAGCAGTTCATGATAATATTTAATTGCAAATGCATTTAATTCACTGAGACGATTTATCAGTTTCTGTCTATCATTTGATTTTGAATCACGTTCAGGTAATGATATGTTGGCACGATCTGCAAGCCATTTTATTGTTTCGATGAAGTTTTTTCCTTCATGTTTCTGCACAAAACTTATGACATTACCACCAGTTTGACAACCAAAACAGTAGAATATTTGCTTTTCAGGAGAAACAGAAAAGGAGGGTGTTTTTTCATCGTGAAATGGACATAGTGCTTGATAATTCCTTCCAGCCTGTTTTAATTGTACACCACAATCGGATATAACATCCACAATATTGTTGCTGGTACGAATTTCATCAATAGTTTCTGGTGGAATATAGTGGTTAGTTGCCATTTATCGTTTTACCCAGTTATCCTATATTATTCTTTGAACTTTACGACTGTCACACCTTCGCCACCTTCACTTGGTGGGGCATATTCATAATCACCCACATGAGGGTTTTCATTTAATGCTTGATGGATTGCACTCCTTAATGCCCCAGTGCCTTTTCCATGAAGAATTCTGACCTTTAATAATCCGGCAAGATAAGCATCATCCAGATATTTATCAGTTAAATCTAAACCTTCTTTAACAAGCATACCATGGATATAAAGCTCTTCTTTTATTTCATTAGCCTTGTTATGTTGTAACTCAAGAACAGAAGGGGTAAGATGTCGTGATTCTTTTTTAGATATAACGTTATCTATGTCGTTATATGAAAGATTCATCTGCATTTTACCGACACTGATGCGTATAGGGGTTTGTCCTTGTTTAGCAATAGCAGTTACCTCACCGAATCGGTTTAGCCTTATGATTCGTACCTTGTCTCCAATGTTTAAAATGGGTATTTTTCTTGTTTTTGGTATTTCAGGAGGATCAGGTTTAAGCTGTTTTTTTGCATTTTCAATTTTGTTAAACGCCTCCCGAATACTTGCTTTGGAGGCTTGCTCACGTCGAATGTCAGAAACGACGTTATCAACAGTTTTCCGAGCAGATGAGATTATTTCGAACGCTTCCTTTTCAGCTTCTTCTTGGATAGTCTTTTGATCCGAATCAAAAGCATTAATTAGTTCTCTATATTTCTGATGTTCTGATTCACAGGCTTTAATCTTTTCATGTAACTCTTCGCGTTCTGTCTCTAAATCCTGTTGTGTTCCCTGTAATTCCATTAGTAGATCTTCAACAGCAATATTATTATTTCCAAAAAATGATTCAGCGGATGATAGAATACTATTAGGTATACCGAGTTGTTCAGCAATCTTAATTGCGTTGCTACTACCGGGAACTCCGATCTTCAGATGATATGTAGGTCGGAGTGTAGTTGAATCAAACTCCATAGATGCATTCTCCATCTTATGATGAGTATGCGTAAATGCTTTTAGAGCACCATAATGTGTAGTAACAATTGTGCTAACATTTCGTTCAGATAGCCAAGAGAGAATTGCCATGCCAAGAGCAGTACCCTCAGTTGGGTCAGTTCCTGCTCCGATTTCATCTAACAGAACTAAGGAACTGGTTGATTCCGATTCTTCAATGGATTTCAGCATATCTGCTATTTTGGATATATGTGATGAGAAAGTACTGAGATTATGTTCGATCCCTTGGTCATCACCAATATCTGCAAATATATGGTCAAAAATAGGTAGTTCACTATTTGGAGCAGCAGGGATGTGAAGGCCAGATTGTAGCATCATACAAAGTAAGCCGATAGTTTTTAATACAACAGTTTTTCCACCAGTATTCGGACCCGTAATTACGAGTGTATTAAAATCTCTCCCTATATGAACGTTAGTTGGTATCACCCTTTCGGGTAATTTTGATTTTTGTTTTTCATCAGATGTAATGTGATCATCAGATTTCTGTATAGATTCTCTGTTTTGGCGCGTTTGAAATTCCAGTAGCGGATGCCTTGCTTTTATTAGATTAACATTTCCTTCTTTATTTATTTTTGGTTCAATGGCATTGAGTTCTTGACTGAAACGTGCTTTTGCACTAAGGAAATCAAGATCGCCAAGTAGATTAAGTGCTTGCTCAAGCTCTGGTAATTGTTCGCGTAGTTGGTCAGTTAGTTCAAGTAATATCCGTCGTATCTCACGTTGTTCTGCTTCGGTTGCATCATGTAATGAGTTATTCATTTCAACGACGGATAATGGTTCAATAAAGCAAGTTGCGCCACTGGTGGATTGCCCTTGGACAACCCCGTTGAAAAATGCCCTTGCATCTTGCTTGATTGGAATAACGAATCGATTATTTCGGGATGTGATGACAGATTCTTGAATTGATTTTTGATGATCTGGTGAACGGAGAATTGTCTCTAACTTATCATGTATATTTGTACGTATTTTTCTGAGTCTTTGACGGATAGAGCGGAGTTCTTTACTTGCACGGTCAAGTAAAATACCTTCCATACTAATACAATTGTTGATGGTGTCAACAAGTTCGTCGAACGATGGGAGAGTTCTAACAATATCAAAAAAGTATGGGAATTCATCTTGGTTTTGATTATAAGTCTTTTTCTTTATTTGAGAGGGGAGTTGAGCAACTTTAGCAATATTTAGAAGTTCTTCTGGATCTAAAATCGTACCCGTTTTAGAAGCATGGATTAGCGTCTTGCTGATATCTGATAATCCTGTTAAAGGAATGTCTCCACAACGTTGTTGAAATTTCTTAACCTCTGAACATAGTGTCAAATCGTGACGAATTAAGTCCAGAGACTTAGAGGGGGAAAGGTTCTCAACCCGAATATTTCCCATCTCTGAGACAGTATGTTTTTTTAGGAGTACTTTGACTTTATCGTATTCTAAGGCTTGTTCTACGATAGGAATCATCGGTGTAACCCTTCATTATCCTAATAGTATTAAGGAAACTCCTAAGTGAATAAAATTTGGAGACAATTTGGCATGATACTAAACTAACGAATTATATCTGGGGTAGTTTCCATTCTCTTTATATGGGAACACTCAATTGCTTTGCTTAACATCTCCCCAAGTTGTAGCTAATTTCTGTCTGGGTTCAACAGGTAATACCTCATGTTTCCACCATGAAATTACGAAGATACTACCATCAATTTCAAACAGTTGTTCGGTTTTACCATCCTCAATATTGTGTAGATAAAAAACACCCCATCGAGAATAGATAATTTGTTGACCATCAAATGACCAATCTGTCCACATACCGGTCTGTTTATCAACATCAAATAAAGGTTTGATTGCACGTGTCTCAACATCAATAGTAGTTAGGGTATCAAATTCCCTATTCCATCTGCGGAACAGAATATTCTTTCCATCTGGGGACCATACAGGATAGAAATCGATATTTAGTTCAGTTAGAATATCAATTTCCTTTGTTTCAGTATCTAATATGTATAACTGTTCTAACCCACCAGATCTTTCCAAGGAGAAAGCGAGTTGTTTACTATTTGGTGACCATGTAATACCCCAAAAAAAGAAGGATCTACCAAAATGAGGGATTTGCGTCATAACTTCCATTTCCCCGGAAGCAATATCAAGAATCCAAATCTGGTTATCCTGTTGTCTTTGTTCATTCGTCCACCCATTAAAAGCCAACTTTTTACCATTGGGTGATACAGCTAAAAAACGATATGTTCCACTAACAGGGGTGTGTTTGGTTTTATTTCTGGGGTTATTGATATTAATAGAATATACATGTGACTGCGTTGCAGCCCGTTGTATAAAATATAGAGTATCCCCTTTAGGTCCCCAAGCAGGATACATACCTGATTGGTTTAAGGGTAGGGTTTTAAAATCACCATCTGGAGTGAAAGTTGTCATATGGAGATTAAAATCTAATCTACCTACTTTGTCATTGAATCCAGAAACGGCATAGGCGATTCTCCCTTGTGGCTGTGCGTCAACATTAACTGGAAGAATCAGTAGTAAACAGACTATAGTAAAAATAAGTGCGTTTATAAGTTTCGTTTGTATAATATGATATCTTGAATTATTCATTTGACACCACTTGTGCTGAAAGATTTAGTCGGTCATAATTTAGAAGGGCACGTTCATAGAAATTCCTATTTAATCCTAAATCAGTAAGATTTGTAATACGATTGTAACTATTTAATGCGGAACTACGACTACCCATTTTATCTGCTTCTATTGCTAATTGTACATTTTTAATGAAAGAAGTTGCTAAGTCTTCGTAAATTTTAATACGTTTACGTATTTCTTTTGGCAAACCATCTTGAATATCCTTTGATACCTTATAATTCCGTATTGTATCTGTATAGGCTATAAGGGCATCAAAGGAGAGGTCTTGGGTCTCTAATTGCGTGGCTTCAGTTAGGTCTAAATCATCTTCGATTATTGTAATTACTTCTTTAGCATGATTGAGTAAATCATGACTTTTCTGGTCTAATCCAGTCTGAATGGTTTTTTCAAATTCATCGATAACATCTTGATATGCGACTTTAGCATCTTCAATTTGATTGAGTTTTTCATAGCATAGGGCTTGATTAAATTTTGCGCCAGTTAGGACATACTGTCTAATTTGTGGTGGGAGATTCGAAGTTGTTGGAAATGAATTTGCTTCATATGCGGAGATGGCTTTAGTGTAATCTCCTTCTTGTTCGTAACAGTTTCCGATAGCCTTTTGTGCATACAATGCAATTAGTTCATTTTCTGATTTATGATTGTCTACAACGACCTGAAATTCATTCCGTGCTTCAGGATATTTCTCTTGATAGTATAGACACTTTGCATATTGGTACTGTGCTTTGTCAGCAAATATGGTATTTGGATATTTCTGAATAAACGCTTTTAGTTTTTCTTCTGCTTCAAGAAATGTAGTTTTTTCAGTTTCATCTTCATTTTCTGTCTCATTAGTTGGTTCGGATGTATCTAAGAAATCCTTCTCAGCATCTTTATATGTAGTGATAGCTTCAGAATAGTGGGCAGATGCTTTAGCATAGGTGGTTTTCTGATTCTGATCATAAACCATATATCCGACAACTGCAACAATTACGACTGCAGTAACAATTGTAATAATTTTAGCATTGTCTTTTATGAATGAATAACACCCGAGAACAAGATCAATGAACTTATCCTCTTGTTTAATTTCTTCATTCATTATACGTCTTTTTTGCGACATGATATCCTCAATGATTTAATGGCTTACAAGCGGGTGACGGGAATTGAACCCGCGACCCTCAGCTTGGGAAGCTGACGCTCTACCGCTGAGCTACACCCGCACCCATCAAAAAAATTATACTATATGATGGGTGGTTTGTCAAGAATAAGATAGTATAGAAATGATGACGAAATAGGGGTTTAAAGTCAGTATATAACTGAAGTTCTACCCCTATTTTGTCTTAGACAAAATCATACATAGTTATAATGGAAGGACGGATAATTAAATTTACCTATCCATGTCTACTATGGTGTCGTAAATACTTATAAATTATCAAGTTCTTCAACAACCTGTTCGGCAGTCAATGTGTTATCGGGTGGTGCATCTTCAACATGCTTGAATACTATATTCCCAGATTGATCAATAATAAACACACCTCGAGTCGTTATCCCTGCATCTTCAAGTGCCATTCCAAATTTCTTTGATACTTCAAGATTCATATCTGAGAGGAGTGGAAAATTTACACCACCAAGGGCTTCACTCCATGCTTTATGTGCAAAAGTTGAATCTCGACTAATTGCAACTACGTCAGCCCCTTTTGCCTTAATTGCTTCTAAATTTTCATTGAAATCGGGAACCTGTTCCGAACATACTGGAGAGAAATCGAGTGGATAAAATAGGACAACTAATTTCTTCCCTTTATAGTCCCCCAAAGAGACCTCTGTATCATCCTGATTTGTTGATCCTGATAAAGTAAAATCTGGAGCTGCGCTTCCTTTGTCTGCCATAAAATACCTCCAAAAATGTTATAATAAAATCTTGTTTTTATAGTTAAAATAATAACATGTTATACTCATAAAACCAAATTAAAATACAAGTCTTTATGTTAAAAAATTGTATTAGAACTAATAGTCGTAAATATAACTTTTAATCCTAATATACGGTCAACCTAATAAGGTGCAAAAACAGACTTTTAATCCTAAATTCCCCAATGAAAAATTGTGAAATTGTTGGATTTTTCCATGTGGTGAAAAAGTGCTGAAAAAGTGAAAAAAGTTACACTTTTTGACACATTCTGTGTCATTGAAATTGGTGTTAATTACCCCTCTAACCTCTGTCATAGACTGACTTTACTCCACTTTGAAATAGATTTTTAAGAATTTGCAAAAAGTGTGATTTTGTGTTTTTGTTGTCCTTGTGAATTTTGACAATTTCAACCTACGTATTATAGTTGATTTTTTGACATAAAGATAGTTGTGGTATTTAGGATCGTTTTTATAGGTAGTCATCATTAATTCTCTTATTATTTCTTTCTTATTTAAGGTTATGATTTTTAAGTTTAACATATCTCATAAATCAGATATTTGGTGATGCTTTTATCTTGCCCATTGCTATATATTGAAACAACGGGCGAGGGACCCTCACCCTACGAACCTGATCAACTTAAAATAAACAATCGTTAATATATATTGTACGTATATAATATGATTTTGACAAGTAAATTTGCTGAATTTATTCGTCTTATGTTATTTAGTTGTTTGTGGTTGGGTTTTGTTCAATTTATTTTTTATTTATGTATCAGGTTTTTTGTTTGTTTTCTGAATTGCGGATTTTGTAGACAACGCGGAAAAGAGGGGGTGGTGTTTGGTGAGTGGTTTTGTTTAGTGTTGATTTTTGGGGTGGCGGGTTCCGTTCCTCTACCCGCAGCATGCCATAGGTGCATGCTGCGTTGATTCCCTACAAGAGGAGTATAAATCACACAAATATGATTGAAGAATCCGTGAATTGACGCCTATGGTAAGATCTGAGACGCACCACCGCCCTATTCTGACGCTGAGAAGAGTGTGTTGGCAGTGATGCGTTAGGATTATAGAATACTCATGCAGATTCTACGAAAATAATCCTTCTAAAGATTGACGTTATAATTTCTTCGTAGTTTTAAAAAATAAATTGAAGAATTTTAAAATACAGACATCACATATACGAAAAGAGATTGACACAAGAGTAAATATACGTTACAATAACATATAGAGAATAAATATTATACGAATACTAATACTAAATAGAATACAAACCAATATGATTAAAAAATATACACAGATATACAAATGTTAATCTCACACATCATTATAAGGAAATAAAGTGTTAAGAAAACTATCATGAGAACTTTTTTATTTTTTTTACAGAAATTCGTAAATTGGCTGTAAACATAGATGGGGACAGACCTAACAGCGACTATACTAAAATTGAGGTGACAGAAAAAAGTTACGATTTCGTAACTTTTTACATAAATAGAGAATCTATATTATGACTATCCAATACTTTCAAATTAATCTTAAAAACAAAAACAGCATCACCTATACTATTTCTGAGAAAAACAGCTGCATAGATGGTTTTTGCGGATGTCATCTAATAGGATACACCCTAAAAGGTTATGTTCCAATGATGAGATATTATCATTTAGAAAATGTATTAAAATGTCTGTATCAGATAGTCACAAAAATTAAAGAAATAAAAAAGAAGAAGGACACAAAATCACTCAATATAAGAATTTCAATTCTTCTAAAAAAACACCGATGAACGCAGACTGTGACAGGGCGGACAACCGTTTTACTAATGACACACAATGTGTCAAAAAGTGTAACATTTTTAACGATATGAAGTATAATTATCACATATGTAAAGACCGAAAAACTAATAAAATAGAGGGTTTTTAGCACTAAGTTCTATATGATCAGTTCACATTACGAGAACTCCTTAAGTCGCTCTGATAATTACTATTGAATACTCTCAAATATAGTTTGCACATCCCAATTCAATCTGGTATACTTATACATCAAATGTACTTATACAGGATGTGATTATCAAAGAGAATTATATAATGTATATTGCCTACAATAATCTATCATTATTTTACGAGGAAAAGTCGATTGGCAGAACTGAAAGCAACTAACATTACTTGGCATGAAACGACCGTCTCTATGAAAGATAGAGAACAACTACTCAACCAAAGGGGTTGTGTAATTTGGTTTACAGGATTATCAGGCTCAGGAAAATCAACATTGGCAAACGTAGTAGCACATCTATTACACAAACGCGACCATCATACCTATGTATTAGATGGTGATAATGTACGACATGGACTGAACAAGAATTTAGGTTTTTCTCCAGAGGATAGAGAAGAAAACATACGTCGAGTAGGTGAGGTGGCAAAATTATTTGTAGATGCAGGAACTATTGTTATGACAGCCTTTATTTCACCATACCGTGCAGATCGTGATCAAGCAAGGGACTTACTATCGGATAATAGATTTGTTGAAGTATATGTGGATTGTCCACTTGATGTGTGCGAAGAACGTGATCCGAAAGGATTATATAAGAAAGCCCGATCAGGGGAGATCAAGGAATTTACCGGTATCAGTGCCCCTTATGAAGCACCTGAAGACCCAGAGGTTGTGATAGACACATCACAACTGGATATCCTTGCATCAGCCCAAAAAGTCATTTCGTATCTTGAGAAATCATCACTTGTTCCTTCATCATAAGGTACAATGAATAAACAGGATTAAATTTACTGACATATAAAAAACTGTTAAATGGATTGATAATAACTCATGAATTTAGCGGTTTGTTCGGAGTAATATGAAACTGATCCAATTTCATCTGCCTAATTCAGGAAAACGGGTAGGAATTGTAACCCGCGAAAATGAAGTAATAGATGTTACAAGCGATGAATCCCCCGGCGTATTAGAGATTCTTGAACTTGCTAATAAAGAACGAGTTAGTTTAGGTGTGTTGCTTGCAGATATACAGGAACAGACTTCTACACCTACACCCATCAGATTTCCAACGAACCCGAGAGCAGACGCAGAATCGATAGAAGATGGTGGATTAACTTTAGATAAACTGGATATACCTCCTACAGATGACTTGCCCCACTTATTGTCACCAATTGATTCCCCGGAAGTATGGGGTTGTGGTGTTACATATAAACGAAGTGCAGATATGCGTGATGACGATAGCGAACAGGATATATACAGTCGCGTTTATCATGCTGATAGACCTGAGATATTCTTCAAAGCAACCCCGCCTCGATGTGTTGGTCCCAATGGATATATTGGTATACGGAGTGATTCGAATCTGACAGCAGCGGAACCAGAACTTGCATATATACTTGGGATGGATGGCGAGATTTTAGGTTATACTCTCTGCAACGATGTTTCTGCTTGGGATATAGAACGCGACAACCCGCTATATCTACCGCAATCGAAAGTATATGCTGGATGTTGTGCTCTTGGTCCGATGTTCATTACACCCTCTGAGGTAGATGACCCGTACAATCTTGATATGAAATGTAGTATAGTTCGTGAGGAGAAAGAGATATTTGTAGGAAAGGTAAACACTTCCCAAATTAATTGGAAATTTGAACAACTTTCTGAGTTCCTTATGCGTGATAACCCTATTCCTTTTGGTACAGTGGTTACAACTGGTACAGGAATTATCGTACCTAACGACCTTCCACTTGCTCAGGGAGATATTGTAAAAATAGAAATCGATGGATTCGGCATATTATCAAATCCTGTAAAACAACTTTAATAGAACTAAGATGTCAGATACTGAATATTTTGTTGGAAAACACAAAACTGAATTGGATACACCTGCCCTATTAATTGATCTGGATATATTGGAAAGAAATATCCAGAATATGGCAGACTATTTTTCTTCTATTTCAACGGATCTGAGACCACATTTAAAAACCCATAAAACCCCAATTATAGCGCAAAAACAGATGGATGCGGGGGCAATTGGTATCACATGTGCCAAGTTAGGTGAAGCAGAAGAGGTAGTCCACTCAGGAATACGAGATGTATTGATAGCAAACCAAATAATTGGTACTCAGAAAATCTCGAGACTAATAAATGTTGCGAAAAATTCTGAAATAATGGTTGCCGTTGATAACTTTGATAATGTGCAGAATATTTCAGATGCAGCTCAAGCTGCTGGCGTGGTTGTAAGGATACTTATCGAAGTAAACATTGGTATGAACCGATGTGGCGTTGAACCCGGACAAGCTACTCTGGAATTAGCACAAAAAATATGTAAACGTCCAAACTTAGAATTTGAAGGGTTGATGGGGTATGAAGGTCATATAGTAGCCAGAACCAACCGTGCTGATAGAGAAAAAGCAGTAAAACAGGATATGCAACATCTTGTTGATTCTATGGAATTACTTGAGAAAAACGGTATACCTGTAAAAATAATGAGTGGGGGTGGAACTGGTACATTTGATATAACAAGTCGCATCCCTGAAATGACAGAAATACAGGCAGGTTCCTATGTGTTTATGGATTCAACCTACAATGGAGTGGAAGGAATCGGTGAGAATTTCGATTACGCATTATCCCTTCTTACGACAGTTGTAAGTCGACCACAGCAGGACCGTATTATTGTTGATTCAGGAATGAAAGTATTAACAACAGAGTTTGGTAATCCCCAACCAATTGGTTTCCCGCATCTTGAATTGGTAGGATTATCCGAGGAACATGGGAAAATACAGGTATCCAATGGTGATAATAACTTAAAGCCTGGAGATAAGCTTGAAATATTACCTACTCACTGTTGCACAACTGTAAATTTACATGATAGGTCTTATGGAATCCGAGATGACATTGTTGAATGTTGTTGGGATATCTCTGCAAGAGGGAAAGCACAATAATGATTACGACGACAACAAATTCGATTGAAGGCAGACAAATCTCAGAATATATAGGTTTGGTAACAGGTGAGACGATTATGGGTGCGAACATCGTCCGTGATTTTCTTGCCGGCATCACTGATATGATCGGTGGTAGATCAGAAGCGTACGAGAGTAAGTTAACCGAGGCACGTGAAACTGCCATTCGGGAAATGGAACAAATCGCATCACGGCAGAACGCGGATGCAATTGTTGGGATTGACATTGATTATCAGGTACTCGGAAGTAGTAACGGCATGTTAATGGTAACAGCAACCGGAACTGCAGTAAAGTTAGAATAATTAATACATCCTTTGGAAGTTAGGGTCTATATCTTATTTGAAATTAATCGCAATAAGTTAGAACACTAATTTGCTCTATATAATTCTTTGTTAGGAGTCGTGCGGTGCATATATTAAATAAGAATACAAAACAGGCATATTATAGATCTCTTTTCTATATATTGCCAGTATGTCTAATGGTATTAATGTTTTCAGCGATCAATGCTAACGCTTATATTGCAAAACGTTATACTGTTCCGCAAATCATTGGTGAAAGCAGTAATGTTCTTTTTGGTATGATCAAAGAGGTTAATACAAAACGAAAGACTGCTACAGTACATGTAGAGAAGTACTTGAAAGGCGAAAATGAATTCAATGAGATAAAAATTAGGTTTGATGTCTATAAAGGAGAGGAAGACCACAGGGAGCGGATAAGTCAATTTTTGAAGGTGGATGAACCTATTATTATCTGTTATTTAAAAGATGATAGACGGATAGATAGTCTTGCTCATACAAGAGGAAAATGGTTTCAAACCCAAGTCACAAGACAAAGTGGAAAATGGGGTTGGTGGGGATTCACACACTTTGAAAAATATCTGAATAATGATAAAGTTTCTCGAAGAGATTCAACCGAAGAATTCCAAAAAGAACTCGATGCCATGCTTGGTGAAGATGCTATACAGTTACATCTTTTTCATAGTGATAGATATAAGGCAGAAATACCAATTATCTCTGAGATAAATAAAGTAGATAAGCAATGGATTTCTTATCATCAAACAACCGATCGTAATTTACCAAGACTTGGAAATGCTCAAATACTATGGATTGGATGCCGTTCGATTGGACGCGATGGAAAATACAGACTCAATAGTTCTCAAGAGAGTAAAATTAAAGAATTTGTCAATAAAGGTGGCATAGTGATTGTTTCTGGTCAAGACAGCGATGATGACAATCCATGTGAAGCTGGTTGGTTGCCGTATAAATTGAATGGTGTTGAAAGCAATCACAGAAATGATTTTAAGTCCACCTCTTTAGCAGGTTCATTATTTAAGACACCCCACCGTATTCGTTCTGGACAACTTTCGCTTGATGATTCATGGAGTGGATGGAATGATAAATTTGAGATTCTTGCAACAACAAACAACGGTAAGGAGATCGTTGTTGCTAAATTGCGGCACGGGAAAGGAATGTATCTAATTACGAACCTACATAACAATAATAATCAACAAGCTGCCAAGAATCGTCCGATGCTTGAAAACCTTATACATTATGCTGTGGCAACATTAAAATAACATTAAACCAGAGAATCAATTATGAACAGAATCAGAATACTTGTACCTTTGATATTAGTTTCAGTTTTATTCTGTTTTACGAGTTCTGCTTATGCGGTCATCCCTCAGTTACTTGGACCTCTCTCTGCTCTTCTTAGTATTATCCCGCAAATTCTTGCGTTTGTAGGAATTGCAGTAGTAACGAGTTTAGTATTTGCCCGTGATACGACAAAAATGTACTTCTATAGAATACGTAATTTTGTTCTTGCTAACAGAATAGGTTCAATAGTTAGTATTTTAGTTCTAATCATCTTAGCAGTGCTAACATTTCAACTTGTAGGTAGGAACGTCAAGCCAACCCCACCAATAACTGTTGAACCAGAGAAATCAAGGACAGAATTAGTAACAAACACACAATCCTGGTCCACATTTCGATTTAATGATAATCGTACAGGACACTTAGACGATCAACCTGGACCGTTAACAAATGACATCAATTGGATATTTAAATCCAAAGAAGCACAGGCAGTAGAGCTGTCCTCATCCCCAGCAATAATCGGGAATCGTCTATATATAGGTGCTACCCATGGATCTATATTTTCTGTTAGTGGTGCAACTTACTGTATTGATATAGAAACGAATAAGTTGATTTGGCGTCATGATTCTGAAATCCCTATTATATCATCACCAGCAGTAGTTGCAGGACGTGTGTATATTGGTGAAGGCTATCACTATGATACAGGTTGTAGGCTCCGTTGTCTTGATGCTAATACAGGTGATCCGATTTGGAGTTTTAAGACAGCGAGTCACGTAGAATCTACGCCAACTATAGTTCAAGGTAGACTCTATTTTACTGCTGGAGGAGATGGTGTTTATTGTTTGGATGCTTTGGCAGGTGAAGAGATTTGGCATTATCCTGCTGTTCATGCAGACATGGCACCGTTAGTAAAAGATGGCAAGGTCTATTTTGGTACCGGTTATGGTGAATACCGTACCTATGCGGTAGATGCTATGACAGGAAAGGAAATCTGGTCTAAACCGGCACCATACCCCGTTTGGGGTAGTCCAAGTTCTTATAATGACATTATCTATTTTGGACTGGGTAGAGGTAATTTCTCTGAAAGTGCACCGATACCAAAAGGTAGTGTAATTGCCTTAAATATGGAAACAGGGGATACCGTATGGGAATATGAAGTTGGGGATGCCGTGATGTCAGCAATTTGCGTTAGAGACGAACAGGTGATATTTGGTTCACGAGATGAACATGTCTACAATCTCAATGCTTCAGATGGAGAATTAAATTGGAGAACTAATTTAAACGCCGTTGTAGCTTCATCCCCTGCGGTAACAGAAGAATCTGTTTATGCTGCAACCTATGAAGGGAGAATATTCTCACTTGATAGATCTGATGGGGACTTGGAGTGGGTATATGATTCGAATTCCGTTACAAATGGGTTGAAGTTTATATCTTCACCTGCAATTGTAAATGGTAATCTTTACATTGGTTCAAGTGGACGGTATGTCTTTTGTTTAGGTGGAAACAAGGCTGCTGGAAGATTTGAGGACCGTTAACAGTACTACATACAGTAAACAATTTCAACGAGTATACGTTTAATTTTATATTTTCTATTGATGTGGTTATACTATATATAAATTGAAATATTGAAGTATTATAAGGAGATTAGAAATGAGAAGGACAATGATTTCTTGCTTGATTTTGCTATTTCTCATGACAGTGGCGGCACAGGCACAATGGCGAAGTAAGACTCACGATATGTATAATGCGTTACAGAAACCAGCAGATATAAAGATTGATGGCGATCTTGAGGATAAAGAAGGTTGGGAAGGGGTGTTTGAAACAGTTAAAGGAACAGATGGAAAAATATTCTGTGGTGTTGAATATGAAGGAAACGTTTTTCAACCCCATGGAGGAGGCAATTGGAAGGGACCAGACGACCACGAGACCTGTTTTGCCATCGTCTGGGAACCGGATGCAATTTATATTGCCTTGAGTGTGACGGATGATGAACATGAACATGCAGCAGCCGCAGCTTGGAACGGTGATGGTGCTCAGCTTGCTTTTGAAATGACAGGAAAACGTTCTGCTGGAATACCGATGGGTTTATATAATATCGGTTTAGATGATGATGGTAAAAACATACTTCCTGGAGCATTAAACGAAAGACCACTTGGTGGCGGTATTGTTGCTGGTGAAGATATCGCCGTTGTACGTAATGAAAATGAAAAGCAGACCTATTACGAACTACGATTCACTGCCAAAGAGATAAATCAAAATCAACCTTTCACAGAAGGTTTTAAATTTGGCCTCGGTATCTGTGTAAATGATGGTGATAAGGCAGCAGGACAAGGTGGACAAAAAGGATGGAGTGGTTGGTATACGCACTCGATTGTATTTGGAAAGAATTCAGAAAAAACTGGATTGGTAGTGTTAACTGACGAAACTCTTTCCATTGATCCTTTAAATAAAATAACAACCACATGGGGTAATATAAAATCCCTGAAATAAGTATCAGACTAACTAATACTTATATTTTAATAAACCACGATATTCCTTCCAAAGAAGAAATATCATAGATGAATATTAATACTGTAATTTCATAGCAACTAACTATTCTAACGACCTTAGGTCAATTATGTATTGAGGAATTCTTTAATGAAAAAATATTTTTTAATTATGACTACAATTTTTGTAGTTCTTTTTACACTTAACATAGCGGATGCACAATGGCGTAGTGATACTCACGATGTCTACAATGCGGTAACAGGATTAGATGTTACTATAGATGGAAAACTTGACGAATGGGATGGTATCATGGATGCTGTCACCGGTACCGATGGTACACCTTTTTGTGGACTTGAATTTGAAGCCAATGGTGGTGTGATTAAGGTCTTCGAGACCTACCAAACAGGTGTATGGAATAACGCTGATGATCACACAACCTGCTTCATGATTGCTTGGGATGCCGATTCAATCTATTTAGCTTTAAGTGTCACTGATGATGAGCATGAACATGCTGCGGGTGCTCCTTGGAACGGTGATGGTGCACAACTTTCGTTTGTCCCGAGTGGTAATCGTGCTGGTGGTCAAACTTTCTTTCTGTATAATGCAGGTTTACATGACAATGGAGATGTGCTTCTACAGAATGAAAGAACGAATGGTGCCCCTGGACTTGAAGCCCCTGATGATTTTGCGGTGACTCGAGATGAAGGTGCAAAGAAGACCTACTATGAATTTCGAGTAGGTGCAGCGAATTTAGGTTTAGATAGCTCATTTAGTGCGGGTGATGAAATTGGTCTTGGTATCTGTGTAAATGATGGCGATCAAGGTGGAGGCCAAACTGGACAAAAGGGATGGGATGGTTGGTATCCTCATGCTGTTGTCTATGGTAAGAATCCTGAAAAGACTGGACTCGTTGTACTAAGCTCAAACACACCGACACCCGTTGAACCAGCAGATAAGTTAGCCACTACCTGGGGAACACTCAAATCTGTGAAATAGTCATTGTAGCAATATAAATGTTCAACAAAAAAGCCACCTTATTGGTGGCTTTTCTGTTTGTGCTAATAGTTGAGTCAATGGTCATGGTGGTTAGATTTATTGTAGTGTAATCTCAGTAGATCACCCCCAAAATCATCTTCAATATGTCGCCATACTGAATGGATGTGGTTGGCATCATTCTGAGTGTTATCATATTCAACGAAGAAGTATGGACTATGTATTCGATAATAGTGTGGCATTCTTCTTTCCTCACCACCTGCCCACGCAAAGTGTATATCGTTAAAACTTCCTTCGCGAAGTTTTTGTTGTTCAATCTTTGCCATTTCATCAGGCAGTCTATTAATATACTCATTAACAAGCTGCATCAATAGTTCCCGTTGATGTGTTTGCATTGTTTCCACAGCTAATCCTTCGACAGCATCAAATTCTACTTTTGGAGCATTTCTTGTGAGAATATCTGATGGTGCCTCGGAATCTATCACAGCATTTGTCTTTTGGTACGGTGTAAAACTTGTAAGCAGTTGACGTGCAAGATCTTCTTCAGCTAAGAGAACTCTTAGTCCTTTCTTATCACCTTGTAGAACTTCTGCAGGATTGGACCCAAAGAAAAAAGGATTGGGTGAAATAAGTTCTCGATTGACAATCGTAAAGTTTAATGAGATATGGTGTCCTTCTGTACGCCAACCCCATGCTCCATTACCAGTTGGATCACCAAAGACAGTGAAAAAATAGTATTCAGGATTTCGTTCGAGTCTACCATCACCGGATGCTTTTTCTATTTCCCCAAGAGTTGTTTCTAAATTAATTATTGCCTTAGCTTTTTCGTATCCTTTTGCACTCAAGCCGCTTTCCATCAGTGCAAAAGCTAACTCTCTTTGTTTACTATTCAACTCCTGTAATGATACACCTTGGCGTTCCCACATTTCTATAGGAATGTAATGCCAACGAAACCTTTCATTACCGTCAAATGGTTCAGTAGCTTTCTCTCGTAATTCAGCAGATAATCCATCGAGAAAATCCACTGCAACTTTCACCATATTTTCTGCGGTTTCTGATGCCGGAATAACTAACGGAGTTCCTTGAGTATTAGAATGTGTAGTTGTCACCTTTATACCTCCGAATAAAATCATCTAATTTTATTGTATCCAAAGTGCTAATATAATTCCACAGAATTCATTAACACGGTTCTTCAGAAATATACAACTAAATTATCCTGATACATTATCTAATCAGATATTAATGTATGGTTATTCTATTTCTATTAATTTTTGTTCCATTAGCAATTGCTATAAATGAAGTGTTGTGTGGCACAAACTAAAAGTTTATGCTACAAAAGAGAGTCGTGATATATCAGAAATGGTATTACTAATAATTGAAATCGAATTACATATTGGTTATTTATTATTTTTATTTGATAAGTTAATTCTGTAAACTTAATGAAACTGTTATCCGTTAAACAAATATGATGATGGAATCAAAACGAAAGTTTGGCAAATATTATGGACAAATTAATAGATGATGAAATACTCGTTAAACAATTCCAATCAGGAAGCCAAAGAGCATTTGATGAATTGATGAAACGTTATGAACGTAAGATCTTTGGTTATCTCCTACGGTCAGTAAGAAATTATGAAGATGCAGAAGAACTAACCCTTGAAGTTTTTTTCAAAGCTTATCGTGCTCTATCTTCATGGGAACCGAAAGCAAAGTTCTCAACATGGTTATATACCATTGCTTCAAATCTATCCATAGATTTTCATAGGTCAAAAAATAGACAACCGGTTTATGTATTGGAAGATGAAGAGGTATTAGAAACTAAACTTGTAGCAAAAGACTTATCAAGTAATCCAGAAAAGCAAGTTGAAGATATGGAACGCGGGCGAATTATTCGAGAAGCAGTGGACGAACTCTCATCAAAGCAGAAGGAAGTTTTTATGTTAACACGGTATGAAGGTTTACCGATTAGAGAAGTAGCGGAAACTTTAGGTATGGCGGAAGGAACGGTAAAGATTCATTTACACCGTGCAATGAAGAAATTACAAACTTTGTTAAGACCATTAATGGAAAACAATGAAATATAGGAGGTAATTATATGCCCAAATGTAATATTTCTGAGGCACATGCTATTGACTATGTATTTGGTGAACTTGAACCATCTAAAATGGATGATTATAAAGTACATTTAATGTCTTGTAATAAATGCATCCGAATGGTCAATTCATATAAACGTGTGCTTCACCTTGTTGATGACGCAGAAGGGGTTTACGCTCATAATCTTAGTATGCCAAGAAATCTTAAGACCAGACTCTATAGACGTGTGGCAGCGGAAAGAGCAGTTGAACCTGCTATACATTCAAACTTTTTTTCGCAATTCTCACATCTACTATCTCTTGTTAATAAACAAAAAGCAGCAGTATTCTCTCTGTTTATTGTGGCTGTAATTGGCGTCACATTTCTCCTGACGGATCCCTTTCAATATGTACCAACCTATAAAGAGAATGGGACCGATTCTGCACATGTGAAGATACAAGAATACCGACATCAGGAGATACAACGCAATATGGAGGATGCCCTCCGCAATCAACACCTACGTAATTCTGATAAATGGGATAGGGTTAGTCAACTTAATCGGGTCAAAGATCAAGCACATGGTACTGATTGGGCGAATGTTGCCCATCAACATCTTAAGAGTGTTCATTCAGAACTTTAATTGATACCATCCTGCATAATCATCTGAATCAAGGTATTATTGTGATTAAGATAAATAGTATATTTAACTATTTTTTCTGTGTAATCAGTATTCTCGTGCTGCAAATTTCAATGTTAACTTCCACATATGGTCAAAATGAGGAAGTTAAGGATCTAATTCAGCAACAAAGGTATCCAGATGCTATCGAAGTGTTAGAAACCCTGGTTGGGAAAACAAATGATCTTGAATTACGGAGTCAATACTACAATCAACTTGGAGAGTTGTACTATAACTATACACAACAATATCCTAAGGCATTAAATGTATATAAAGCAATTCTTGAAATGGAATCAGATGGATTACCGACAGCTGAGATTCTGCTTGCTTATATAAAGTTAGGTGATGTGTATAGTCGAATGGGTAAGTATGATTTTGCAATTTCAAGTTTTCGTACACTGATAGATATGGCTCCGAGTACACAGTTTGTTCATCAACTCGGTCAACAACGAATCCGAGATATACGTATGGCATTAAAAGATCTTATGTTACAACGAGAGATACTACGTACATATAAGGGTACACCCATACATGTTGTAGCACTCTTTCAAATTGCTGAACTTTATCGGACTCAATCCCAACTCAATCAACCAGAGAAAGCTATTGAAACCTATCAAGAATTACTTGAAAAACATCCAAACGATAAATTAGCTGCTGAGGCACAAT
This sequence comes from Candidatus Poribacteria bacterium, assembly GCA_003635315.1. Taxonomy (GTDB): domain Bacteria; phylum Poribacteria; class WGA-4E; order WGA-4E; family WGA-3G; genus MSPOR6. Next base: position 56,884 of record PYJD01000040.1, on the reverse strand, counting down.
GGCGTATTGCACATATCAGACATACAACATTACATCAATTCTCTCAGGCAATTTCTGAATATGAAAAAGTTGCAAAGAAATATCCTACAAGTAATTTTGCTGCTGAAGGTCTTTTTCATATTGGGAATCTACATAAGGAAGCTAAACGATTTGAACAAGCATTAACTGTCTACAGTTCAATCGTAGATGAATACCCAAATTTTTGGAATATGCATGCAGTCTTTTACTCATTAGGAATTTGTTTTGAGGAAATACAAGAGTATTCTAAAGCATTATCATCATATAAGATATTTCAGCACGTTTACTTGCCCACACTTGATCCTATGTATCTGGGACAGGTAGCCATGTACGATAAAACAGTTTCAGAAGTGGATGAATTATTACGACAGAAAATAAATACATTGACAGAACTCATCCCTTCCCAAAAATACGATAGACTCGTGAAATATGTGGATGAAGGAAGGTATGATCAAGCATTACCGCTTATTCGAGATTTAATAGTGAATGAACCGGGTAGTCAATATGCGAGACAGGCTGCTTCGTTGCTCCGCTCATATGAACATTTAGCAACTATTCAAAAGCTTAAAGAACATATTACAGGTAGTAATTTGAATATATCTGAAAAAAATCGAACTCAGCTTCAAATTGCGACCATTTTTGAACGTGAACTCTTAGATTATTCAAAGGCTTTAGATTGGTATAGTAAGGTGATTGAATACGATCCAAAATCAACTTATGCAGCAGAGGCACATTACAGGATTGGAATTATCTACTCGGATATACTTGAAAAACCAAATACTGCCCTTCAGACTTTTAATACAGTGATAGAGCAACATAAGAATACCCTTCAGGCAATGATGTCAACCTATCAAGTAGGAGAGATATATAGAAGATTACAACGTTATGAAGAAGCATTACGTGCCTATCAAACAACAATTGGTTATCCGGAACGAGAACTGTATCTTCCTGGTGGATATAATGATAGTTTTGCTGATAGAGCCCAATTTCGTATAGGTAGAGTACATTATGAGGACCAACGTTATGCGGATGCGCGATATGCCTTTGAAGGGTTCATAAAGAATCGTCCCAACTCACCCCGATTCGCTGCTGCACACATATACTTAGGTGTTATGTGTCAGGAGAGCAATGATATAGAGAAAGCTATAACGTATTACCGAGAAGCTGAGAAAGTGTTGGTAGATAATCAGGTTCAAATACAGATGGTCTTAGACGAAGCAGGTACATTTGGTTTACATAGTTCTCAACAAATCACTCAGTTTTTACAAGACCGAATCCAACGACTCACTTCTGATTAGTCTTAAGAATGTCTAAATCTGATTAATACACACTATAAGATCTATTGAAAGACTTCAAAGTAGACGATAGTTAAATCCATAGTAATTTATAGACAAATCAGAACTGATTTGATATAATATACTATACTAAAATGTGTTTTATATATAAGTCACATTTTAATGGGATTTTCTTATCCACAGGTGCATCGGAGGGATGGTATTGTCAGCCGAAATATTAAATGGCACTCGTCTTGCTCAAAGTATCCGTAGCCAAATACGTAAGAAACTAAAAAAACTGAACCTCACACCCGGTCTTGCAGTTATTCAAGTTGGAGATGATCCAGCTTCAACGATCTATATAAAACACAAACAACGTGATTGTTTTAAGGTCAATTTCCATTCTGAAGTCCACAAACTCCCAGCCAATACTACCCAGCAAGAACTCATCAATATAATAGCCGATTTAAGTACTCGTAAGAATATACACGGTATATTAGTGCAAATGCCACTACCTGCACAAATTGATGAGCAAACAGTAATAGATTCTATCCCACCTGAAAAAGATGCAGATGGCTTAAACCCGCTAAATTTAGGTAATCTTTTTATTAATCGTGAAGGAGTGACCCCTTGTACACCAACCGGTATAATCAGATTAATTGATTCAACAGGTCTTCCGATTGAAGGTCAACAGGCAGTTTGTGTAGGAAGAAGTCATCTCGTTGGTAAACCGATAGGCATTATGCTACTCAACAGGAATGCGACGGTGACATATTGCCATTCACGTACAATGGACTTAGCAGAGATAACCAAACAAGCCGATATACTTATAGCCGCTGTGGGTAATCCAGAATTCATCACTGCAGATATGGTAAAACCTAAGGCAATTGTCATTGATGTAGGTATTAACAGTATTAATGATCGTCTTATAGGTGATGTAAAATTTGATGAAGTAAAACAGGTTGCAGGGTTTATAACGCCTGTACCTGGTGGAGTAGGACCTTTAACCAGGGCAATGTTATTAGAAAACACTTTAAAATTGGCAATGGTTTAATAAATTGGATATACATTTTATAGGAGATTTAATGTATGGCATTTCCAGGATTTGAATTAACAGATAAAGTCATCTTGATTACCGGATCTGGTAAAGGAATAGGTAAAGGAATAGCATTAGCAGCCTCCCAAATGGGTGCGAAAGTGATCTTAAACAGTAGGACACAGTCAGATCTTGATGAAGTTGCAGCAGAGATAAAAGAGAATGGTGGAGAAGCAGAATCCGTAGTGTTTGATGTAAGTGATTTAAAATCTATATCTGATGGTGCGCAAGCTTCGATTGATATCTGGGGTAGAGTTGATGTACTTGTGAATAATGCTGGAACCAACCGTCCAAAACCAGCATTAGAATTAACAGAAGAAGATTGGGATGCGATATATGATCTGAATATGAAAGGTCTATTTTTCCTGACACAAACTCTTGTTAAGCCAATGATTGAACGTGAGAGTGGAAAAATAATAAATATCTCATCCACAATGGGTTTAGTTGGAGGACCTTTACGGACAGCTTATTCTGGTAGTAAAGGTGGTGTTGTATTATTAACTAAAGGTCTTGCTGTGGAATGGGCACCCCATAATGTAACAGTCAATGCAGTAGCTCCTGCATTTACACGTACTCCCCTTGCAAATGTCTTATTACAAAGAAAAGAGTTTTACGAAGATGTTGTCCGTCGTATTCCAATGGGGAGGGTTGGAGAAGTAGACGAGGTTGTCGGTGCAGTTTTGTTCTTAGCATCAGATGCCGCCAATTGGGTCACAGGACAGACAATAGCAGTTGATGGTGGTTGGGTTGCTTGGTAGTATATTGAGATTCAAGCATTGATTTTATCAAGTTTTATTACAGATGGATGTTTCAAATCCATCATTTTGGATGAGTTATTGTAGATTATATCTTCAATAATCTACAAGTTGATTTTTTAACAATACAATAATTTGTCAAAATAAGATATCTCAAAAATATAATGTAGTTTTAAAATCTGTCCTTAGTTTATAAATGGGTTTATGGTTCATTAATTAGATTGTATATTTTGTAGATGAATTATATCTGTCAAATTTAATTACAACAATTGAATACAATACTTAATTTAGAAAATATTGGAATTGATTAACTCATTTCAGATATTCATATATTTGAAGTAGGAGAAAGTAATGAAAAGACATTTTGTTATAGTTTTTATTGCATTGGCAATTTTATTACAATTCGGTTGTTCTCAGGATACAGAACAACATGAAGTTGAAAATCCAACAATCGCTGATGTATCAAATGTATTTAACAAAGCACCTTTGGTTGGAGAAGTCGTGCTTGAACCGATGTATGAAGCTGAAGTTAGCAGACTTGCAACCAAGACACGAGTAGAAGTAATTACTGTCATAGAAGGAACAAGTAAAGTAGCTTTTGAAGCTGAATTTCGTAGGATTCAACCTATTGGGTTTGGATTTCCACTCTATGAATGTATAATTACCGATGAATCAGTGACAGCAATGGGTGGTCTTGCCCAAGGTATGTCGGGGAGTCCAGTTGGTCCTCCTGGAAGAGTCTTTGGTGCACTTGCTTATGGGGATGCATGGGCAAAAGCACCCTATAGATTTTGGGTTACACCCATTGAAGCAATGGAAGCAACTATAAACCATACAACCTTTGGTGAATTTTTGAATCCACCCGCAGCCCCTGGTGCTGGAGTAAATGCGACCTTTACCAAAGTTAAGACGCCCGTTACAATTTCTGGTGTTGACAATAACAGATTGAACCAACTTTCGTCCCATCTTAGTGGTACGCAATTTGATGCTGTTGAATTCTTCTCAAGAATAGGTGGTGCTCCTGCTGCCCCACCAGCCAATGCGACATTACAACTTTCTGCAGGGGATATGATAGGTGTTGCAATCGCAACCGGGGATGTTGTAAACAGTATGGGTTTTGGAACTGTCACACAGGTATATGATGGTACATTTGTTGCCTTTGGTCATGACATGTTTCTTGATGGGAAGGCATCATTACCAGTATACAGAGCTGTAGTTGATGGTATCGTTCCAAATACTCGAATTGCCTATAAATCTGCCTCAGCTTACGGGAATCCAATTGGAACAATGACCAAAGACCTTAGACCTGGTATTGTTGGTGAACTTGGTAAATTGCCTGATATGATTCCAGTTACAGTGTATTATCAACCTGTCAACAGTCCAGGACCTATTCAGAAAAACCATGAGGTTGCATACGGTCAAGAATGGGCGATTCCGATTGTAGTGGCTGCAACATTAGATTCAATCCGAATGGAAGTTAATCCAAGTACAATTGAAGCCAATGTTGCTGTGAGTTTTAAAGAAACAGATACAGTCTATACAGAATCATTCAGAACAATTACCCCTGATCCGTTTGAATCAGTATTGGCAAATGTGGATATCATAGTTAAGTCATTTTCCCATATTCTGTATAATGGTGCCGGAAGAGCAACAATTGATGAAATTAAGGTATCTCTCATAGATATACCTAATATTCTACATACAGAGATAACTGATATTCATGTTGTCAGTGAGATTAAACAGGGTGAAGAAGCGACTTTTGTAGTAGAGATGTTGCCACACTGGAGTGCTGCTGGCAGAAGTCGGAAGATGTATAGAGAAGTAAAACTCCGTATACCTGAAAACTTCATACCTGGTCCTGCTCGTTTAGCAGTTACATCTGCGACTACCTTCGGTTTCAATCCTTTTGGTATACCGTTTGCTCCATCTCCAGAGAGTTTAGACGAATTGATATATCAACTCAAAGATGGTCAGTATGATAAAGGCTTAGTCCTTGTAACGCTTGCTGCATTAGAGGAGGAACCAGAAGTACTCGATCCAGAAATTGAAGATCTCTTTGCAAGTTTCTTTGAACAATTCTTTGCCACATTATTCGAGAACCTTCCAGATCCAGAGATAGGTGAAGATGGTGAACAACCTGAGAATGGTGAATTACCAGAAGACGGTGAACTACCAGAAGATGGTGAAATGCCAGAAGATGGCGAATTACCAGAAGACGGTGAACTACCAGAAGATGGTGAAATGCCAGAAGATAGTGAACCACAGGTAGAACCTAAGGGACCACCACCTGTACCAATTACTGGTCTTCCTTTCATTGTTAATAGGTTTATTGTTACTGGTAATACAGAAATTAAAGTCGAAGTTCAACCCATTGAACCAATAATAGAAGATGGTGTTGTTGAGTAATTTTTCGTCTAAAAAGAAAGGTGGACAATTCAATAGAATTGTCCACCTTTCCTTCTTTAATTACATGTTACAGGAGATTTCTCAACATAACACCTAACAATACTGATAATCAATTCAATATCCATTCGTGCAGATTCAATAGAAGTATAGCAATCTACCCCATTGGTAATACAATCGTGAAAATGGCGTAGTTCGCGTACAAAAGCACTTTCCCATTCTATAGCTGGAGTTTTACTATATGTTGTACCTGCAGCATCAATTCCTTGAATAGTGACTTCAGAAAGTATTCCTCTTGAAAATCCTGTAGGGTAGGAAACAACCACCCTTTTATTATCACCATAGATTTCTAATGTTTCTTTGAAATCCCAGAGATCAGGTAAATCAACCCAGGTAGCAATACAACGCGCACCGTTTGGAAAACCGAAAACAATGCTAACCCCTTGTCCATTTGACCATACCTCCGCGCTGACCACCTCACTTGGCGGACCCAGCATGACTCGCAGACTATATAGGTCGTGAATCATACTTCCTGAAAGCAAAAAGAAAGCGCGTTCTGCTTCAGGTGATACATCCCCGATAGCATCTGCTACAGCCTGTCTTCGGGCAGAAATGGATGGTTCCAATGCACCATCTGGAATGTCATCATATCGTTCCACGTCAAATTGACTCAGATGTAATCTGTTGTTAGGATGCAGATGGTTAATCTGGACAAACCGGTAACTATCCATTGAATCAACTTCATTTTTTGCATATTGAAAAGCGGGATCGTGTACCTTCATATAACCCGCTTGTCCTACTTTGTTAGCCTTTTTCTGAGCAGCTATCATGGCATCTATTTCTTGTAATGAAAAACAGACAGGTTTTTCAATGAAGACATGCTTCCCTGCTTCAAATGCAGCAAGTGCTATGTTTGTTTTTGGATCTCCATGACAGAGTAAAACAGCATCAACGTTTGTATCTAAGAGTTCACGATAATCTGTAACATATTCAGGAATCTTAAATCTCTTCGCAGCAGCTTCAGCAGTCTTTTTAGATAAATCACAAATTATGGGTACGACAAATTCTCTATGTAGCAGTGCAAGATTTGGTAAATGGTGTACCTGTGCTATTGCACCACTACCGATGACACCTATTCGAACACGGCTCATTAATATTACCTCTCAATTAAAATCTAATAGTATCGTATCATATACCATGAATCCATGCACCATATTTCAAAACTATAATTCAATTGACACCTATAAAACGGTATGATATTTTGTATATATTGTAGGTTTAGTCCTTTATGTAAGAAGATGCGAAATATTAAGCTTGTCCTTGAATATGATGGAACACACTATCACGGATGGCAGATCCAACCCAATCTGCCAACAATACAAGGTGTGGTTGAAGATGCGATTGGACAATTAACACATTCGTCAATCCAGCTAATTGGTGCAGGAAGAACAGATTCGGGTGTACATGCTGAGGGACAAGTTGCTAATTTTCAGACTAATTCGTTAATACCTATTGCAGCTTTTCAATCAGGTACGAACACCTTTCTTCCTTCTGACGTTGTTGTGCTTGAAGCATCTGAAGTGGATACAGATTTTCATGCAAGGTTCAGTGCAATTAGTAGATATTATAGGTATACAATACTGAATAGATCATATCCTTCTGCTCTCTTACACAGAACGTGCCATCATGTTTCGTCGAAAATAAACGTTGAAATTGCCAATCAAATTTGTAAATGTCTAATAGGTAAACACGATTTCTCCTCTTTTCAAAAAACAGGAAGTGATAGAACCAATCCAGTATGTGTTTTTTACAAAGCCTTTTGCCATACAAGGGATGATTTTATCCTTTTTGAATTTGAAGCGGAATCGTTCTTAAGAGGTATGGTACGAGCCATAGTTGGTACAATCTTAAAGTGTATAAAAGATTCAAACTGTAATATCTCAGATGCAACCACACAATTCCTAAGTATTGTAGATGCCAGAGATAGATCATTAGCAGGACCATCAGTTCCAGCAAATGGTTTATCACTTGTCAAAGTTAAGTATAGTGAATAAATAAAACGAGGTTTTTATGAATTACGACCAAGTCTTGAGTGAATTGGAAACACTGGTCAATGATACCTTTAATCTATGGGAACACAACCGAGTAGGGTTTCAATGGCGACATTATACTTGGAACCACACTATGCGTGTCCGAGCCATGAGTATGGAACTTGGAAGACGTGAAAATGGTAATGTTAAACTGTTGGAAATCGCAGGAACATTACACGATATTACAAAACGTTATGATGGTGTCATATTAACAGATGACAACGGTAAAAGGATTCTCGACCATAACGGATTCTGGCTTAATGAAACGCTTACACCCACAGGACAGAATGTCGTTACGGATCTTTACAAAAAGCACAATCTTCATGGTAAAGTACATCACGAATCGGGTGCTGTCATCACAGAACACATTCTACAAATGTATGACTTTGACAAGGAATTTGTCGAAGCCGCAACAGCTGTTGTATTGGCACATCTGAAACCGATGAATCTGACAGCGGAGAACTTCAAACTCCTCTACGGTAATATTGAAAACCAAATTCTTTATGATGCAGATACAATGGATCCAAATGTTGGTTATACTGGTTTCTTCAGAAACATACATATTCATGCGTACTTTGCACTCCAACGTGGAAGCTGGAATTTAGAAGAATATGTCAGAAATTTACCCAGATGGATTAATTCCAAACAGGAATTTGTTGATAATCTACTGACCGAATCAGCACGGGAAGTTGCTCAAGCAAGGCAAGATCGTAATCAGCATTTATTCACACAGATGGTGGATGAATTAGATGATATAGAAATAAATCGTAAATACGGCTTATTGGGGATAATTGAATATTTTGTTAGTGTGACAGAAGATCCACATTTTCAAAATCAACTCCAATATCTACAGGAGGAGTGGTTGCCAGAACGTCAAAAATCGGTAGAAGACGAGGAGAGAGATTCTTCATCCCGTGAACGTGCACAAGATTCTGTTAATCGAGTAAAACACTTCTTGACTTTACTTGATCAAGAAAGTCGTGGTGAAATCTAAGGAGTATTCCAATGAATCAACCTTCATCAACTAATTTACATAACCCTGATCCTTCATTATCACCGATTCCGTATCCTAAGGACTTATACCGATTTGATCATGTTGCGAATAGTATTAAGGGAGGATTTTCCTCTGTAACAGATGATGATATTAACTATTTTCATCAACACGGATATCTCGTAATTGAAGATGGCTTTTCACAGGATGAAATAAGTTCCGCTTTAGAGGGAATGGTATATCTGATGGACGGGAACAATCCTGACTTTAAGGCAATCCAATTTGAACCTAAACTTGCGAAGGCAAAGAATGAGATGGATCCTCAGGAACGCCGTGATGCTATCAGAAAGATATTCAAATATGTCGACCATGAACCTCGGTTGAATGCTATTGCTGAACATGCTGGATTACTGAGTGTTCTCCAAAGAATCATGGAAGATACACCAATACTCTTTCAAGATATGGCATTAGTTAAACCACCTCGTTTTGGATCAGAAAAACCGTGGCATCAAGATTTGGCGTACTTCAATCTTCAGAAAGGCACAACAGTTGTTGGGGTTTGGATTGCCTTGGATGAAGCTACTGCAGAAAACGGTTGTATGCACATCATACCCGGTTCTCATATTGAAGGTCCAATGATCCATTTCAACAGAAGGGATTGGCAAATTTGTGATACAGATGTTCCCGTAGCCCGCGATACAGTTGTCCCGTTACAACCAGGGGGATGTCTTTTTTGGCATGGATTATTACATCATGGTAGTCCAGCAAATCAAACAACAAAACGTCGGAGAGCCCTTCAATTACACTATAAACCTGCCGGATCTGAAGAGATTTCAACACAGGATAGGATGGATGTCTACGGTAGTGATGGAAAAGATGTAGACTGTTAATAAAAGAAAGGACGGCGTTAACCGTCCTTTCTTTGCTATATTGTGGTGTTTGTAAATCACGTTCCGATCTATTACTTGTTCTCTTCTGGAAACGGTGCCCGAATATCGTAACGTCCTTCAACATGGACAGGTAATTTTCCGCCTTCAACTAACAGATCAAGTGGATTTGGACGTGTTTCCATTGGAAATGTAACAACATCCTGGAGTCGTAAAGATTCATAAAACGCCATCAGGATTTCGATTGTACAAAATCCATGTCTTCCAGCATTCCTATGTTCATCAACATCCCCTTCAATCCATGCTAACATCTCGGTAAATTGATTCGGTTCACTTTGACGGGGTTTGATTGTCTGCCAACCTGCAGCTTTACTATTCAGGAGTTCTATCGTTCCATCCTCTCCACGACGGAGCTGTCCATCGTCTCCATAAACAGCGTCCCCACGGAGTCCTGGACCGGGTAAATCACTTTCATAAACACCGCGTATGCCACCTTCAAAACAGATTTCAGCCATACATAGGTCTTCAGTTCTCACGCGACGTTCCCATCGGTCTGTTTTGCGTGCAACTTGAGCGATCAGCCATTGTGGTTCAGGATCACCCAGAATATAACGCATCTCGTCGATTTCATGTGTACCCCGGTTTAGCAAACCGTGACCATCCCGGCGTAACATTGCTTGCGGTTGACCAATAGCACCTTCTTGGATTAATCTTCGAGCTTCACAATTCTGTGAACTGAAACGCCGTTGGTGACCAACCACGAGTTTTGTTCCATTCTTTTCACAAGCATCCATCATATCTTGTGCATCACCAACAGATGCAGCCATCGGCTTCTCAGTAATAACACCGAGGACACCGTTCTCTGCTGCAGCGATAGTTGGTTCTGCGCGGACACTTTGCCAAGTAGTTATACTTACGATATCAAGATCCTCTTTTTCACACATTTCCTCGAAATCTGTGTAGTAGGAGGATAGAGATTGATCTTCAGCGAATTTCTTTGCGGATTCTTCATTGATGTCGGATGCAGTTACAACTTCAGCGCGACCTGTTCCTCTCCAATTTCCGGTATGTGATCTACCCATACCACCACAACCGATAATTCCAACACGATACGTTTTTTCTGCCATTTTCCTACCTCGTATATGAGAAATTTTTTCTACTAAATTGGAAGTTTATCAAAAACACCCATTCATTTCAAGATAATTGCCATTTAATGTATTTTTATTATTGATAATCAGTTGCATAAAATTAAAAAACTTATTACATAATTAATTTCGTCAGCATAGGACGTATAATTGACATTCAGTCTAAACATATTCACGCTGTCATATTGGTGATTTTAGTGATTTTAGTTGATTATAGATATACATTGTAATATAATGTCAAGATATAACTACGTCTGATCATTCTTTATTCACCAATAAAATGAATGCCATAAAAGAAGCGCGCTATAATCTCGGCATCGCATATCTGAATGATGAACAGTATCAAGAGGCTATACCCGAATTCGAAGCAGTGATTCAATTAGATCCTGATTATATTGATGCTCACTGTGGACTTAGTCGCGCTTATTTGGAATTAAATGATCTGGATAAAGCTGAACTCTCCACCCTTACTGCCCTAAAACTAAACCCCGATTATCCTTCAGTTAAAGACCTAAGTGATTCCATCACAACCACACACTACGAAAATGGTATTACATTATTGGAAGGTAAGAACTATCAGGAAGCAGCCACGACATTTCAAAAAGTCATAAAACTTGATTCCAATTTTAAAGATACGAATTATTACCTTGGTCGTTCTTTTCTGGGTCTACGGGATTATGCCAAAGCAGTAGACTCATTACAAAGTTCCATCTCATCTAATATCATCTATGACGATATCCATTATCTCATAGGAAACGCTTTTGTTGAGTTAAAACAATTTCAAGATGCGATTCAATACCTTGATGAGGCAATCTTAAGAAATCCTAATCAGATTGAAGCACACTATTACCTTGCTCGTGCCCATAGAGAGTTTGGAAATTTAGAAGCAGCAACGAATGCTGCGATAGAAACTCAACGGCTTGATCCTAATTACCAACCCGTTAATAATCTTGTAGAATCGATAAAACAAACACACTACAACAGAGGAATCTCTTTCCTTAAAGATGAACGTTTTAGTGATGCAATAGCATCTTTACAGAATGTTATTACCCTTGATCCAGACTATACTGCAGCACAATATAATCTTGGGATTGCATATTTAAAGATGGAGAATTATCCCCGAGCTTTAGATAATTTACAAAAGACTATTTCACTTGACCCGAGGAACAAGGAAGCACAACATAGTCTGGCACTCACATTCCTCGGATTGGCTCAACTCGATAATGCAAGAAATGCTGCAAAAGAAGCATTATCAATTGATACTACTTATCAACCTGCTAAAACCCTTTTAGAGGCAATAGATCCTACATTCAAAGCCGATCCTGACGATACAATAATAGACTCTCAAGAAACGACGCCAAAAGACACAAATGGAAAAACTGAATCTAAACCTACTGGTCAACCAAGACATGAAGCACATTATGCAACTGGAAAAGCATACCTTGATGCTGGTAAGATAGATGAAGCAATTGGTGAATTTCAGAATGCATTAGATATGGAACCTGACTATGTGGATGCTCATCTTGGTTTGGCAAACGCATACTATCAGAACCAGCAATTGGATGAGGCAGAAAGTTCTGTTCATCAGGTCTTACGGATTGATCCAAATTTACAAGACGGAAAACAACTGTTGGATGAGATAGAGCGTCTACAGAATGGGGATTCTGATGGTGAAAGTGATCCTCAAGAAGATATTGATATAGATAAGGAATTTGAACGTGGACTTGTATATCTTAGTAATCGACAATATCAGAAAGCTGCTTCTGCATTTAAAATAGTACTAACAGCAGATCCAAATTCAGTAGAGGCATACTGTGGTTTAGGTAAAACCTACTTAGAAATGGGGGAATTTACACAAGCACAATCCTCAGTGCAACAAGCATTAAGAATCAATCCCAAACATGAACAATCTAAAAAATTGTTGAAACTAATAAAATACTCAGTTAAAATTGTAAATAAGAAGAAAAGTAAGGGTCTAATTTATGCAAGTGTAATACTCTTATTCTTAGTTCTTGGGTTTGTAGGATATGAGTATGAAGTGTGGAAGTGGATTTTTCAAGAACCGGATATAACAATTTCAGCATCAATAGTAGAGGAACCGAAAAATAGTGATGGGTTGATAACACCTGAAGAAACGGTTCATATTATATTAGAGATAGAGAATAAAGGTGGTACTGCGAAAAATACAAAAGTTAATATAGATCCTAAGTATATTAGAGGGTTGAAATTTTCTGATCCTACTCTACCAATAGATATAAGAAAGAATTATCCAGAGACAGTTGAAATTAAGATTCATGCTACAAATGATTTAAAATCACAAACAACAGATCTAACAATTCAATTAGTTGATGAAGATAAAGTAAATCTTGCAACAACATTTTGTACATTACGTATTTTTGATATTAGACCAGAAGACTAAAGTAAGGAATATAAAATGGATAATAGGACATTAGGAATTATTGGGGGAGTTGCACTATTTCTTGCGTTGATATCCCCTTTCTTTATAGAGAATACGGATAAGGTTATGGAATTATATAACGCGGGAGAAAAATTTCGTCAAGATAACGAATATATGAAGGCAGTGGAAAATTATAATGCTGCATCAAAAGAATCAAAGAAACTTGGTAAAACGCCAGATATTGATTCTGAATTCTCTATTCTTCCTATTTCTACACTTATTAACTATAGAATCGCTTTATGTTATTATGAAAATGGCAAAGCACTAAATGATAATATTGCCCAATATTCAGAAGCAAGAACTTATATTGATAAAATTATAAACACTACATCGAACAACAAACTCCGTTGGAACTTAAAATATCTGCAGGCTATGATACTGTATAGGACAGGTAAATACGATATAGCATTAGTTAAATTAGAAGAATTAGAGAATTATTCTACCATATATGTTCCAGATACTCAATGGTTATCTGAGGTAATCTTTGTAATTGGGGATATACATCTTCAACAGGCAGAGAATTTACCTGACGAAGTAAAAAGAAAAAAATGTGAAGAAGCGAAAAATTATTTTCAAAAAGTCGTGCATAATTACCCTAAATCTGATTATTTTAAACAGGCTGAAAATGGTATCAATAAGATTAATGAGATATGGTCTAAAAAAGATGAACCAGATCCTCCTCTCCCTATAGAGGAGGAACATGCTAAGAAGATTCTTGAGCAAGCCGATAGTTGTAGAAAAAACAGGAATTTCATTACTGCAATGAAGCATTATGACAAACTCATAGAGTTATACCCAGAAAGTAGATTCATAACTTTTGCTTATGAGGGAAAGGGTGAAATATATAACGATGAGGGTAATGATATACAATCACTTGCAAATTATGAAGAAGCTATTTATTCTACTGAGGATCATGAACGAAGAGCTATATTATTTAATAAATACCAATCAGTCTTTCCCGCTCCCAAACCTATCCAACCAGATCCCGTTGATCCAGTAATAGAAAAGTATCAAAATGCCATAGCGCATAAGGAGAATGAAGAATACTTAAAGGCAGCCGAAATACTTGAAGAGATATTAAAAGTTACTGAGGATTCATATTATATTAGTCTTTATTTACGTATAACCTGTGATTGTTATTATAGAGCGTATTTAGAAGATATATTGCATTTTCAGGAATCAATCGATAGGTTGTGGAAATTAGGTGATGAGTATAAAGATAGACCATTTTCTATATATGCATTTCAACATATCATAAAAATTTATCAAAGAGAATCCAACTCCGATTCTGTGATGCAAACTATAAAAAGTGTATTTTCGCATTATTCTCAGATAAAGAATGAAACTATAGAAGGTGTCTTGGACTCTTGGAAGAAATATGCTGAGAATAATGATGATGATGATGGTGGTAAAGAAGAAAATAATGGAATTTTCCCTCCACAGATAGACCCAATAGAGGTCCGCTTATATGAAGAAGGACAGAAGCTTTTTACAAATAATAGACTTGTAGAAGCATATAAAAAGGCAGAAGAATCTTTAGAACAAAAAAATGACTATAAACCTGCAATAGATTTAAAGAACTCAATACTAAATAAGTATCTTATGGATGGAATAAAATACTTCGATAATCAGGAGTATCAGAAAGCAATTGATCAATTCCAAAAAATCCTAAATTATAATCAAGCATTCGCAAAGGCTCATTGTAATTTAGGTATTACATATATTCGTTTGGATAAATTTGAGGATGCTATAGACAGTTTAAAAAAAGCGACTTACCATTATCAAGAATTTAAACAAGCATACCTTTATTTAGGATTTGCATATTATAAGTTAGATAAATATTCAAAGGCACTTGATGAACTTGACCATGCGTTAAGTATAGATCCTAATTATGAAAAGGCAAAAATGCTTAAGCAGACGATAGAGATACGTCCAAGTCAATCTCAGTAAAGAATCAATATATCTGAATCATAAAAATCGTAGTATATAATCTTGATTTATTGAAATACCACTCATTAGAAGATAACCTGAATAAGAAAACAAATATAGTAAGTAATATTGCAAGATAGAAGGGGAGTTTATGAAGAGAAGAAATGTATTTTTGAAACTAATAATTATATTTATAATAATGTTTCAATCCTATGTATACGGTCAAGAATATACACAATGGCAATTACCAACTGGAGCAACTGCCAGATTTGGTAAGGGTTGGGTACAAGATATAGAGTTTTCTCCTTTAGGAGATAAACTCGCTGTTGCCACAACTATTGGAGTTTGGATCTACGATGTTCGGACAGGTAAAGAACTTCAACTGTTTTTTGGTTTAATGAAAGATGCTAAATCAATTTCATATTCTCCTGGCGGATTAATTATAGCTGCTGCCCATCAAGATCAATCTGTTAGACTTTGGGATGTTGAAGGAAATAATAGACGTCCTATCGCGACTTTCAGAGGACATGAGGGGACCATTAATTCCGTAGTATATTCTCCAGATGGTACTATGATAGCAAGCGGCAGCTCGGATGGAACTATTAGGATATGGAATCCTCATGCAGTACAAATAGATAATCAATTAGTACATATTTTACCATATAGAAATGAGATAACTACAATTTGTTTTTCCCCTGATAGTCGAGTAATTGCCGGTGGGTGTGTTGATGGATCCATCCGTGTTTGGGATACCGGTACGGGTCGAGAGGTAGACACTTTTTATGATCATTTGGCAAAAATTGAACAAATTGATTTCTCTCCTGATGGTACAAGATTCATTAGTGCAAGTTCAGATGGTGCTGTAATTTTATTTTCATTAGTGTCCCCCGCCGGAAGGATATCTGAACCTTTGATGCAAGAAAAGGCTGTTTATTCATTGGCTTTTTCCCAGGATGGGAAATCATTTATTACTGGTGGAGCTACTACTGAGGTACAGAAATGGAGTACTAATAATGGTATTTTAAAACAAGAGAAAACTCTTACGGGGCACAAAGATGTTGTCCGTAGTGTGGATGTCTCTCCAGATGGAAGTTATATTGCAAGTGGTAGTTTAGATGGAACAGTAAGAATATGGGATGCTATTTTGTTTCGTGAACGAGATAAACTTGATGCACATACAGGTGGAGTAAGAGCATTAATATACACAGCAGACAATCGAATACGTGCTTGTGGCACAGCTTATGATGGTAAACTACGTTTATGGGATGCTGCTACTGGTCGTCAATTATCAATACTTAATAAACATAGTGATTTAACTAACGTTGCTGCATTTTCGTTAGACGGTAAATTACTTGCCAGTGCAGGAAACAAAATTGGGAGGATAGTTGTATCCATTTCTAATCCAGATCAAATTTCTGAATTAGAAGGAAACCCTCACGGCATCACAGCACTTGCGATGTCACCAAAAGCTACAATCATCGCAAGTGGAGGGAATGACGGTATGATATACCTGTCAGATATAGAGACCGGAGGAGAATTAGGAGATATCCCAGGAGCAAAAAGTACCATTACTGCTTTAACTTTCGTTTCTGATGGTGTCCACCTATTCAGTGGGGAAAAAAACGGATTTGTTCGTCATCTTAATACTGAGACAGGAGAAGAAATTACCAAGTTTCAAGGTGCATTTAGTGCTATTACTGCGTTGGCATTATCAAGGGACATTGCATATATTGGTATAGGTGATGAGAACGGAACTATACAATTATATGATTACAAGAATAGACGTAGAATCCCAATCCTCACACAACATACACGTAAAATCACAGCCTTAGTTTTCTCAGATGACAACAAGACTCTTACAAGTGGAAGTGATGACGGTACGATTTTGAAGTTTGATCTTGAAGAGATTCTGACAAGATAAATTCATAGAAAATAAAATAGCAGTAACTGAAGAAGAATTTTTCAGTTACTGCTATTAGTTTTATTTGAACTGTTTGTATGTATTTTTCTCTACAATTTACTCCTTAATTACAAAAAACTTCTCCTCTTTAATCCGTTCCTCAGGAAAACGCGCACGCGCCCAAATTGCCTTCGAATTCTCAATCATCTGCGGATGTCCACACGCATATACAACTGAATTCGTATGGTCATATCCCATTTCATCCCCATATTTACGGATGACGTCTTCAGCACGTCCACTCTCACCTTCCCACTTTTCATCTTCCCAGGGACGACTCACAGTCGGCACAAAACTAAACCATTCTTCCTGAGCAGCAAGTTCATTCAGTTCATCCATATAATACCCAAGTTCCCAAGAACGACTTGCACCCACAATAGTAAGAATCTCATGTTGATTAGATTTACCCTGTTCCTGTTCTATTTTTAGCGTCCGAGCAATACTGATATAAGGTGCAGCACCTGTAACAGTTCCCGCCATAACATGACGAGTCATACCACTTTCAACATCCATCACAAACTTTCCAACAAGACGATCCCTGATAAAAACACTATCACCGAGTTTCAATTCCCAAAACAGGGGAGTCGTTGCACCCTCAGGAACTAATTCCACAAACACCTCCATAAAATCTTCGTGAGGTGATGAGACAATAGAATAGGGACGTTGAACAATCTTTTCGTTTACTTCAAAACCGATGGTGGCATATTGTCCAGGAATAAACGGGAGTTTTTGGTCTGTCTTGAATTTAAAAGCTGCTAAATCTTCAGAAAAATCTTCTCGTTCAATCAGTTCACCCATACAGTATTTTGATCGGGAGCTTTTACGTTGCATATTCTTTTCCTTAAAATTATGAGAATATTGGAGTTTATCTTCCTGCGTGATATTATACTAAAAACAAATACCATAATCAATAATTTTTCGTAAGAAGATTCGTAATAAATACCGAGAAACTGATTGGTTCATGTAAGTTTTGGCTTGAATGCACCCATCTTATCGAAATTTGTGTTTTAATTTTAAATAGTGTCTTAGTTTATAGACCTATCTATTACTCACATCTCTTAATATACCGTTTTCAATGGAATGAAATTTTGATACAATCACTCAGAATTACTTAGGAAACGATAGGAACAGGAATTAATCCTCTGTATATTGTCTGATCGAAATAGTGTCAATTTCCATTAATAATGTTATACTATGAATTGTACTTCTCAAAAATTACATAAAAATATCACATCAAGAATTGTATCAAAAATTTATGTTTGGTAGGTTTCCTAACAAAACAGATTTTAATAAATATAAGGAACATATCATGAAAAAAGCAATGCTTATTCTCACCGCATCATTCATCTTCTCTATTGTTTTTCACACTACCAGTTTTCCGCAGGAATACAATCAGTGGCAACTACCTGAAGGAGCGATATTACGTATTGGAAAAGGAGGCATCAACGATATGAAGTTGTCTCCTGATGGGTCGCTCTTAGCAGTGGCTTCGGATATAGGTGTTTGGATCTATGACGCACATACAGGAACTGAAATCTCTCTCCTTAAGGTAGAATCGCGAGGTGTCCGGAACGTAAATTGTATTGCCTTTGCACCAGATGGTAAAACACTGGCAATTGGAAACTGGGTTATTGGAGGGGCAGTACAACTATGGGATGTGGATAAAGGTGAACTCCTTACGGTTATGAAAGAAAGAGTAGGGAGTGTAAATTCTTTAGTATTTTCTCCGGATGGCAGATTACTTGCTTGCTTAAGTTGGAATCGTAATGTTGAATACCATATGTGGGAGATAGAATCAGGTAGAGAAGTGTTATCGTTTATTGGTGAACAAGCTGGACTGTTTAACGGTATAGCATTATCACCGGATTCAACTTACATTGCAAGTGCAGATAGAAATGAACTCTATTTATGGGATCCATTTAATAAGGAAAAGCTTCATACTATTCCCTACAATGGTTGGTCTTTAGCAATTTCCCCAGATAGCAGAATACTTGTTGGTGGTTCGACAACACTTAAGAGCTGGGATACTCAATCTGCAAAGGAATTACTCACCTACGATAACCATACACGGAATGTAGAGAAAATTATATTTTCACCAGATGGAAATACATTTGCCAGTGGCGACACGGGAGGAAAAATTAATCTATGGTATATCGAACCTCCGCCTCCATTACCTATAGAGGAAGATAATACACCTTCATTAGCCAAGGTGTTACGTTCCGTTACAGGTAATAAGAAAGAGAACAACACAAAACAATTAATTAAACGTACTCTTTTGGGACATACGCTTCCAATCAAGGCTTTACACTTTTCTTCTGATGGAGAAAAACTGGTGAGTGGAAGTGATGATGGAACAGCGAAGGTGTGGGAGGTGGATACTGGGAAAGAACTGTTAACGATTCATGGACATACAGGATCAGTCAAAGATATACGGTTTATTAATAACGGTACCACGCTTCTCAGTGGTGGTTCAGATGGTATTATAATGCAAACAAATATGGATGAATTAGGGATTACGGAAGAAGTTATCCAGACTAAACCGCCATGGTATGCTTTTGACATGACCTTTTCAAAAGACGGAAAGACAGTCGCTTCTGGTTGTTGGGGTGAGGTGCGGTTATGGAATGCTGAGACACAAAAATTCTATGCTCCACTTGGAAAATATAGTGAGTTTGTTTTATCATTAGCATTCTCCCCAGACGAGAAACTCCTTGGTAGCGGTCATTGGCGTGGGAGAGTATTCTTGTGGGATGTGCCGAATCGTAAGTTATATGAAACCCTTGATGGTCATACTGAAGATGTGAGATCTGTTGCATTCTCTCCTGATGGGAAGTGGTTTGCAAGTGGAAGTAAAGATGGTTTAGTAAATCTGTGGGATCTTGATAATATGACAAAAACAACTCTTCCACTAAATGCAGAGAATGGTATAGAAAGAGTTGCCTTCACACATGATAGTGACCTTATTACAGCACTTTGGAATGGTGAAATAAAATTGTGGGATACGGATACTAAAGAACACATTGCTGACTTTTTTGATGCAAGGGGAACTCTTGATGGATTAGAAATCTCTCCTGATGGAAAGATAATGGTCACTGGTTTGCACGGTGGGTTAATCCGATTATATGATATGGAGACAAGATCATTATTTCATCAATTCAATACAGGAGAAAGTACGGCTCCGACTCAATTCACCTTTTCCTCTGATGGCTCCATACTTGTAAGTGGTAGTAATAACGGTACACTTCTTTTCTGGGATTTAGAAAATCTGGGAATTAGTAATAGATAGTAGTGAATCTGGCATCTAAATCTTCTATTAATACTTACATCTCTGACAATTTCTTCTGTAGCCATTTTCGCATTGGTGCGTGTCCTGGATCACACACCTCTATGAAATGTCCTGGTAATGGCTGCCCAATTAATGCTTCAACATCCCTACGTCGTTCCGATACAATATCTGGGTGATCATCGGCAATATTCTCCTTCTCTTCCGGGTCGTTTCGGACATCAAAAAGTTGATCACCCTTTTCATCTGTATATCCCACGGAAGTACAGAAATTCCAGCGGTGATCACGAACACTCACTCTGCCAACTGCGTTTCCTGTTGTAAAACCTGCCCACCCCGTAATAATACGTTCACGTAGATATTCCTTTTCTGCTCTAACAAGTTGCCACATATCTTCACCATCGGTCCAACCACACGGGATATCAACCATATTTAGTAAAGTAGGCATAAGATCATGGTTCTGTACAAAAGCAGATATATCTTTGTCATGAGGTCCTTCAGGATGTCGTATCATTAAGTTCAGTTGTGTATTGAAGGGATGTAGTTTATTTGCACCTTTGCCAAAACTGCCGTGATCCCTAAGTTGTGTCCCGTGGTCAGACATCACAAGAACAAGTGTTTCATCTCGGATGTTAAGAGACTCAATCTTATCTAATAGTACACCCACCCACTTATCAACAAAAGTCACTTCACCCAGATAGAGTGCCTCAATTCTATCCCGTTCCTCCTCAGATGGACCACCACCCTCATTTGCACCACCCATGATAAAATCTTTACCTGTATAGTCTGGTATATAGATGTCAGCATAAGATTTTGGAGGATCCCACGGTTCATGTGGATCGAAACTATCCACCCAAAGGAAAAATGGACCAACGGTATGATTATCCTGTAGCCAATCTGCCGCCGCGCGAAATACGCGGGCACAACTATAATCATCTTCTGTTTTTCTATGACGTTGGGATAGTAAGTAGTTCACCAATCCTAAATGCCGTTTCCAATCAATAGGCTCACGGACATGGTTCCGAAGAACATCCTCAATTAATCTTGGATCACCACTATGCCAATTGTCAGATTCTTGTCCACGAATGAAATCAAAATGTGCAAAACCCCTCGAAAAATTCATCGTAGGTTTAAACATGTGATATGTATCCGCTATGAGAGCAGTTAAATAACCACGATCTAACAACACTTCAGAGATAGTATCCTGTTCAGGTGGTATTTTATGCCAACCCGGTGCATGATGCCAATGTCCGCGCCGATCAAAATTATATTTCCATGGAAAACTCCTCATTCCTGTGAAATTACCCCTGCGGATCTGTAGTGTCGGTTGTCCCTCCCCAAAGGCGTTTGTAAACCGCACACTCTCAGAAGCAAATGCATCAAGGTTAGGCGTCTGAACGTGGCTAAACTTCTTTCCTTCACCAATTATATCTGCCCGAAAAGTGTCTAAACAGATACAGATTATATTCATAATTTACATTCCTTTCATCTCGTCTAATATTTCTTCTACTGCTTCAAGTGGATCATCATGCTCAATAATGGGTCTACCCACGACAATATAATCCGCGCCACGCTTAATTGCTTCAGCAGGTGTGGTAATTCGTTTTTGATCTCCAGATTCTGCCCAATTTGGACGTATTCCAGGAGTTAGAATTACAAAGTCATCCCCACAAGATTTACGGATAAGTTCAATCTCCAATGGCGATGCGACAACCCCATCTAAACCTGCTTCTTTAGCCTGGTTGGCAAGATATAGCACCTGTTCCGATATTTGTCTTTTTGAACCGAATTGGGATTGAAATCCCTCTTCATCAATACTTGTCAGGATAGTCACACCGAGTAGAATTGGTTTTGGTATATTCCTTTCTTTTGCAACACTTTCTGATTTAAGTCGCGCCGTCTGCATCATCTCCATTCCACCGGATGCATGCATATTAATCATATTAGCACCATGGATAGTCATACTTCCAACATCCCGTGCAACTGTATTGGGTATATCATGGAATTTCAGATCCAAGAAAGTATTGAATCCTCTCCCATTTTGCCATGA
Organism: Candidatus Poribacteria bacterium; assembly: GCA_003635315.1. Classification (GTDB taxonomy): domain Bacteria; phylum Poribacteria; class WGA-4E; order WGA-4E; family WGA-3G; genus MSPOR6. The sequence goes on along the minus strand of PYJD01000040.1, from coordinate 34,548 downwards.
AAAAACATCTGTTCCCACGGTAGAAAAAGCTTGAAAACCTATCTTTACCCAGGATACCGTCTTGCTAAGAATATCCGTTATCCAATCAATTTCCTCACCGTCATCAGTGTCTAAAGCAACAATTAATTTCTTATCCAATTTATCTTCCTTATTTTATTCTCAATCTACTTATTAAATATCTTATCAATTTCATGTACAGTCATTTTATGTGCATCTTCTATTTTTATCTGATTTGTATAGATAATTTTGTTAAAATCATCCAATTGTATCTGAAAACGATCTATCATCCGACATACCTCTTTAGGTGATGTTCCCCCAAGACTTTGGTTGTTTTCAAGTGCAAATGCAGGATCCAAAATATTCTGTAATTTTGAGATTGATATATCTACTTCCTTTTGTTTTAGTAATGTGTGGGTATGATCCCAATCAGAGAATGTCAAATTCTGTTTTACGAGTTCACCCACAAGCCAACCGACGATTTCATGACTCTCTCGGAAACTAATCTGATGTTCCTTTACCAGATAGTTGGCTAATTCTGTTGCGGTTGCAAAATTCGCATTAACCAATTCAGCCATCCGTTCTGTTTTGAATTCGGTAGATTCTATTAGATGTGGTAATATCTCAAGACAATCATTTACAATATCAAATGCTTCCCATAAAGGGGGTTTGTCTTCTTGAAAATCACGGTTATATCCCAAAGGTAATCCTTTAAGATTCGTTAACAGATCCATTAAAGCCCCATATACACGACCAGTACGACCGCGTGTGAGTTCGGCAATGTCAGGATTCTTCTTCTGTGGCATGATCGAACTCCCGGAACTATAGGCATCATCAAGTACTGCCATGCTAAATTCGAAAGTTGTCCAATAGACAATCTCTTCACTGAGACGGGATAGATTTGCCATTACCATTGACAATGCAAAAAGTGTTTCGGCAATAAAATCTCGACTACTAATCACATCAAGAGCATGTTCGTGGGGACTGTCAAATCCGAGGAGTTCTGTTGTTAATTGTCGATCAATAGGGAAGGATGTTCCAGCTAAAGCACATGCTCCAAGTGGATTTGTATTGGTAAGTTTGTATGCTGCCAATAATCGTTTCTGGTCTCTAAGGAACATACTAACATAGGCAGTTGCCCAGAAAGCGAGACTAATCGGTTGAGCATGTTGCGTATGGGTGTACCCAGGCATTACCGTACTAACATGTAATTTGGCTATATTTAAGAATGCATCACATAATGAGGAAATACCACGTTGAACATTTAGTATCTCTTCACGGATATATAGGTGTGCATCCACAAGGACTTGATCGTTTCGTGACCGTGCAGTGTGGAGTTTTCCACCAAATTCGCGTCCGGCATTCTCAATTAGATACGACTCCACATTCATGTGGACGTCTTCTTTATTTATATCAAGGATAAAGTTGCCAGATTGATAATCATCCTCTACTTTTCCTAACCAATGTAATATCTCTCTTAAATCATGTTCAGAGATGATACCTTGCCGTTCAAGCATAATGGCATGAACTTGGCTACCCCAAATATCGTATTTAATGAGTCGTGTATCGGCTTCGATTGAATGCGAAAATGATATGGTTTGTGTGGTAGGATTAGAACTAAATCGCCCACTCCATAGTTTTTTATCAGGAGTCTTCATACTTTAAATTGAATCTTTCTTATTCTCACTTCAACCCAAACTAAGCCTTTTTTACACATTGTCAATAATATTAATCTTTATTAAATTAGGATTTCTAATATTCGATGAAAAACGGTGGATGAAACTGCTGTCAACTTCATAAGAGCAAAAACTATTTCAATAAAGATTGGTTATTGACACTACCCTATGCAACTTGGGGTGGTCGTCTTGGAGACATCGGTTGGATTATCTTTCGTTGATCAGGTGTCAAACGTGATAACAACTCATCTGAATGTGGATAATCAAAACGTTCACGAACATATCTGGGAGAATATCTATAGACAATTGATCTACGATAACCTGGATTTGTGCGTTCTGCTGAACCATGTGTAATTGCATCTGTGAACATCACAACATCTCCTGCCTTCAGATGAACTTCTTCGGTAGCAAATGCTGTCCCAGCCGGTTTACCGGTTATTCCGTCATAGACAATTCCTTTTCCATCGTGCTTAAGGCGTGGATGAATCTCAGCACTCTTATGACTACCGGGAATTAATACAGGTGCACCATCTCCAGGACCTATATCATTAAGAGCCATCAATACATTTATCTGTCCTACCAACCATTCACCCGTATTTATCTGACGAAAAGTTAGATAACTTAGAGGGACATGTCCTCCACAATGTATATGTATGAAACCACCTTCACCTCGGACATTTAGAAAATTCTCATGGATCGAAACACCGTTAACTTCATGAATGTACTTCCTAACGAGATTTATCCATGAAGGGTGGTCAATAAGCTTCTCAAATACCTGTCCACCTTCAATGATATTCTGGAAATTTACGCCATTTTCAATATTATATGTATGTGTTTCAATATTACCGATCCAACGTGGGATACGTTTATCACCAGAATCAGACTCCCAAGGGGTTTCAACATATTCCCAATGTCTATCAATCCACCCATTTATTTTCGTAAGGTCTTCATCAGAGATTGCATTTTCTAAGATTAAATACCCTTGTAAATCGAATAGATAATCAAGTTGTTCTTGTTCCATTCTACTTCTCCTAAGACATCCAACTGACATGTGCTCCTATATCAATATACCTAAATACTTTATAGGATGTTCAATACCGACTTCTTTATCTATAAGTATGAATTCAAATCTTCCTCTGATGGTGAAGGCGTAGTTATACCATCTTCAGGTATCTCTACTTTTGCCGTCCATGCAATTGCATTCAGAATGAATTTTCTGAGATGATCTTCTCCCCAGTTTTTGTGGTAATGTCCACCTGTAAATCCAAATCCACGACCCCCATCAGGCCGTTCTCTACACCAACCTAAGTGTTGTGGTTCACCGTTTGCAACAGACTTTCTGACATGTGGATTACCACTATGTGGACCATCTGGTCTTGTAAGGGTTGACTCAGGGGCTATTGCGCTCAATACCGGTGTTACACCTTCCATATTCTCCCGAAAACGCATATGGTAATACCATTCATCCTCAAGCGAGAACGGGTCTAAACCGTTTGTGACTGGATGAACTGGAAAAGATGTAAATTCCGCAGTCCAATGTGGGTTGACTGATAAATGTGTTTCAAAATATCCACCAATCCATTCCAAAAAACAATTTCCAACTTCACCCTTTGGCACTTCTACGGCATAGTGTAGCATTGCTAAACCTATACCTTTACCAGTCAGAGTAGAGATTTGATTAATATGAGGAATACTTAGGTGTCCTCCACCCCCATCTGAATATACAATGATTGCATCTGTATTGTTCAATACATCTGAATCAGTAGGCCATCCTTGATGAACAACAGCTTCAACACCATCTACATGATCATTAAATTGATCAGCTAAGAAAGAACAACCAGCTGGATGTTCATGTGATCCACTTCCATGACTTGCACCACCTGCAACAAAATCTATTCTTGTTTCTGTTGACATAAAAACTCCTTAAGGTTTCACGTGGATTATTACTATCTACTATGAACTTCCTATCCACAATATGTGGTAATTATTACATCTAATATTAGCCTTTGTCAATCATTTAATAATGTGGTATTTCCTTCTATTTAGACTTGAATTCAGTCTGGGAAGATTCTCAATATTTGTTCCACCATCAATTATGAAACTTCCTTTTCAACCTAAACTATCTATAAAATGAGTATACTGCTACACCCCAGATTAACCTTATGATTACCCAAGCTCCACCAACGATAAACTCCCCTAATATTAACCCCAGAAACAACGGCAATACTTTCTGATAGAGTCGTATACCTCCGAACCTAAGGATTAGATTCTTCACAGCCCAACTAACAAATACTGAAAACCATAGCCATCCAAATGTCCATATACTACTCGCTACAGCATATCCTGTTGGATGGAAAGGAAACATCGGGAAACGTGTTCTCAGCCACCACAGTAAACCGGTAAATAAGAAGCCTACACCCATAAACCCAACCGCAGGTAAGTTCGTTTCACTTGGATAATACAACCAAGTTCTAAGCCTGTTGTAACCACCATTACCTAATCCTGGGTTTGCACCAATTTCATAAGAAACTACCAAATAAGACCAAAAGGAGGCGAGAATCCCAAAAAACACACCACACATCATTGCTATAACGATTCTATTGGTCTTCATGTTTCCTACTTCCGCAAGTTTGAATCCTTCCAATGTATGTGGCATAGGATGGGCACGATAACCTCGATTGAAAGCATAGTATAGGGACATCATTGTTAAACTTCGTGGAGGAATGATTCTGGATCCAAATGAATCCATAATAAACTGGCGCGGATTCGCAACAAACATCTCATGTGTAGGTGGCCCTACCTCTGCCCTAACCCTTGTAATGCCAAGGGCAAGTAGATAATAGATTAGAAAATATATTGCAATCATCCAAAATGCCATACCTCCATAACCAGAAAAGATAAAAATGAATAAGATACCCGCAATTAATCCAATTAATGGGAACCAGTAGTTATTCGTATCATGCATGTCAGACGATACTTTTGCTGTAATATCACTATTTGATCTAAATGTACCTACTAATTTACTACCAATATTATAGAAGTGTTTTCTTCCACCATATAGTCCAAAACAGGCAATTGCAAGATATGCTCCTACTCCCTGCGGTCCATCATAAGGAAATCCAGGCAACACTTGAAGTCCCATTGCCCTTCCAAGAATTCGTTCTCCTTTCCAAAATAGATAAAAAAACCATAGCGAAAAAGACATCTCTAATGGCATCAAAAATGCCAATCCGACTCCAAATGATAAAATGTAAATCGGTGTCCATCCGATAGCATCCCACGGCTTTTCAGTGAAATATCTACCCAGATCTGCCTTGCGTACAGGTATTTCTGGGAACACTGGAAAGAACGCATGTATACCATTAATCAGATCGATACCTCCTGCAATAGCAAATCCAATCCATAACATTTTATTTTTAAAGAGTCTACCATCTTGATAGGTCATTTCTATTGGTAGACGAACAATAGGATAAGTTAACCGTTCACGTTCTATCCACTGTTTTCTTAATATCAGGTCAATACAAATCATTATCCAAATTAATACAGATAATAATATTGTCCACCAGAAAATAGGTTTCCACCATGTTAATAGATATTTATTTCTATAGAATGTTGTATCCCCGTCATAAAAATCCTGTAATACAGACAGGTCGTTAAGCGTCATCCAACTGGGTAAATGTCTCCAAAATAGTTGTTGCCATTCATTTTCGGGTGTAGCAAACCAAAAAGCATTCGGAATTACCGGTACAACAGTCTGCATCATGTCATGACCCGCAATTGCTGATGAGAGTGAAAGAATCACATAAATGGTTAGCAATTCACCTTGACGTAAAGCATACCGAGGGGTTAATGTTCGAAGTAGGAGATTAAGACCTGTCAATAATGTAAGTGTTATCACTACATTGTAGATCAAAGACATTGTTGTCGGCAAAGTACTCCAAAATCGAAGATGGTTTGCCATAATGAAGTAGGTATTTGGTGGGATGAGAATGATAGCTATAAGGACGGATCGAAAAGTTACACCGTATAGCTTCTTAGGGTATTCTGTGTCTGTTTGATTTATATGTTTATCAGATAAACTTGACATAGACTTTATATACCCATGGGATATACCCAAGTTGCTATCTTGTAGTACAAACTTGCAGTTTGGGCATCTGTGACCCACAAAACTGGGAGTTTACCCTACACAATATTGGCTAACATTAGCATAATTCTTTATATACACATTCCCATGTATAAAACTAATAGGTAGCAACTTGGGTTACATTACTTTTGCAACTCTATAGGAATAGTTTTTCTGAAAAGAATTATTAGAATTGGAAAGAGTAGTATGGATAGAATTAGATACAAACAGGAATTGTATAACCACAAATGAGATTCACCAGAATAAAGGATCGATGATATACTCGATAATGAACTTAGAATATCAAGCGTATCTATATTAAACGGGAAAAACGGTAATATTGGTATGAGAGTGATGAAAAGAATAATACCATAACTAACGCCTTTTGCAGTTATTGTAGGAAAACATAATCCGCACATACAACCAATAATACTAAATAGGATACCATTGATTGTAAGGATTATCCCACATTTAGCCAATTGCAATATGTTATATCCACCCATATAACTTGATAGTGAGAAAATCGGAATTAGAAGCAATACACTCCATAGTGTCCAAATAACTACAGCTGCAATTTTTCCAATTAAGATCTCAAAATCCGTCAGTTTGGACAGTTTTAGGTATGCGAAATTCCCTATACCAACATTTTGAATATTATTCTCAGATTGTTCCATTCTTATTGTTTCAACAGCATGTCTTGGAACAAGAAATGTTATAAGTAGCATGCTATTAATAAACAATGAATAGGTCTGACTACCGGGGTTAACAGTGTATGTGTTCTGGTTTTCAATTCCTGACGAATAAAACTCTGTCAGACTAATAAAAAAGACAGTTATTAGTAACACTAATATCATAAACTGAATTATTCTATATCTACGGGAATTCGAAAATATAGATAAGTCTTTATATAATATAGACAGCATTTTTCTATACCAAGAAGAGTAGTCCTTTACATACCTTAGACATGACAGTTGATTGACTGAATTAAATAATGATGTTATTCTAACATAATAATCAATCTCGAACCCATAAACATTTTTAGGAGTAATCTATGTCAAAACTCAATATTGCTTTAATCGGTGCTGGACGTAGAGGTGGAGGTTCCCACCTACCTGTAATAGCGAAATTAAAGGATATATACAATCTTGTGGCAATCTGTGATATTGATGAAGAAACCGCAACACAGTATGCGAAACAGTATAATGCTAATCCATATACTCATGTCCGAGATCTCGTTGAACAGGAGGAAATTGATGTTGTGGATATAACAGTTCCTGGAGTTGCACATCATTCTATTGCCTGTTTTGTTGCTGATGCTGGGATACATATACTCTGTGAAACACCTATTGCAGTAACCTTACCAACATCTGATATGATGATTGAAAGAGCCAAGAAAAATAATATTAAACTTGAAGTGGCAGAAAATTACTATAGGGCACCAAGGGAGAGATTCTTATCAAAGGTAATTGCCGCCGATATCATTGGAGATGTCGCACGTATATATCGGATCTTCTATGAAGGTGGATATCATGGTATGAGTATGCTTCGTTTACGAGCTGGTGGTGAACCAAAATCTGCACTTGGTATTACACAATCTTCCCCAGTAATTCCAATCATTGACAGGATGAATCGTAATCATACAAGTGAAAATTGGAGTTTAGGTTTTATTGAATTTAGCAACAATGCTTCAGCACTTATGGTTTACTCAAATGTCATACACGCACGTTCTTTAGGTCGAGGACAAACGGGAATATCACAAATTGATGGTAGTAAAGGTACAATCGTCGGGGATGAAATTTATGTCACACCAGTGGATGATCTCCAATCAGGTGCTAAAGGAATCCCACATCGCGCTAAACGAACAACGATTGATGTGGACGGTGTTGATGTAATAGACAATATTCAGCTTGAACTCCCTGACCAAACTGTAACCTGGGAGAATCCTCTGAAGAACTATCCACTCTCTGAAGGGCAAATTGCAGTCGCAGATGAACTTCTTAGTATTGCTAAGGCTATCCTTGAGGATACTGAACCAGAATATGGAAGTACACTTGCAAGACAAGACCAAGAAATGAATATTGCTATGAATGAGTCAGGGAAAAGAAGTAAGGAGACAATCGTGTTTCCAATTACTGATCTAACCGAAACTGAAAAAGGTACACATGAAAATTATGAGAAACAGTATGGACATCCAATAGAAGATATTGAAGCCGGTATTGACACATTCTTTCCTCGTAGGTGATATATTACCACGTGAGGTACACATGGTCAAGTGAATCTCTATCTCTTACAGAAGCATTCGACTGTCCAGTTTATCAAACGATTTAACTGATATAATTCCTAAGACATATCAGATTCTCTTCTGTAGGAGGGAATATCGAATCCTATCCCTTAGGGTTCTTAGTCGAGACTGGAGATTGCACCTATAAAAACCGATATCATTATCTATCTATATTCGTCATAGAAAACTTTGATATCGGTCAGGCCTTAAGAGGAGGTAAGGCGTGTGTTTGTAATTCTGACACATAATTCGTGCAAACATTATAGTCTGATTATGGTAATTTCCGTTGTGAATCATCCTCGAATCTGTGGATGGAATACGTCTTTGGAGGTACCAAACGAAGTAGAAGAAGGGCAAGTCAAGGAATTAAAACGCGGATTTCCCTTACTTCAAACACATGCTAAAATAGTTGTAAATACGATTACTATATGATATACTTTAATCGGTTATTGTGTATTATTCGTATAAAGGAGGAATTAAGATAATGATTGGCGGAATAGGTTCAATGGAAGTATTTATACTTCTGGTTCTTGCTCTCGTTATCTTCGGTCCTCAAAAGTTACCAGAAATGGGTAAGACTTTAGGAAAAGCTATTAGAGAATTCAAAAGTGCCGGTGATGAGATCAAAGAAGAAATAAATAAAGTTACTGACGATATAAATATTGAACCTGAGAAACCCAAAAAACCGCCAGAACAACCCAACCCTTAAATCAGGTAATATATGGAATCCAATGATGTTGGTATGACCTTTTGGGAACATCTTGAAGAACTCAGACGACGTATAATATTAATTGCTATTGCTCTTGGCTTTTTTACAATTGTTTGTCTATCTTTTAGTCGACCGATTGAAAGGGTCATTAAGTTTCCTTTAGAAACATCCTTTAAGATACTATTAGCTGATACATTGGATTCATTCTTTGAACCTGAAGGAACCTTAATAGGGTATTTTGCCCTATCCCTCAGAGCAGGTGCATCAAAAATCCAAGCTGAACTCTTTAAGGTAGGTCCTATTGAAGGGATCATGGCTTATTTAAAATTAGGTATTACAGCTGGTTTTCTACTGGCATCCCCTTTTGTAATTTATCAATTATGGGCATTCATCTTTCCTGCACTTACAATTAAAGAAAAGAAATATGCTCTACCTCTCTTTATAATTATTGTAATATTCTTTATTATTGGTGCAACCTTTGCATATTTCATTGTCACCCCTGTCGTATTAGAATTCTCAGCAAAACTATTTCCAGATCTCGCCAATAGATGGGATCTTGACAAATACATCAGTTTTATTACAAAAATAATCTTAGGATTCGGTATTGCATTTGAACTTCCAATAGTTATGGCATTTCTTGCTCGTATTGGTGTCATTGATTGGCGGGGTTTTAGCAGTAAACAACGGCATGCATTATTAGGAATTGCTGTATTATCCGCAGTATTAACCCCCGCAGATCCCTGGTCAATGTTACTCATGGCAATACCTTTATTCCTTCTTTATCAACTCGGTATTTTCTTCGCGTTCCTCATGGAAAAGGAGGCTGAAATATAATGGCAAACGAACATTTGAGACAGCAACTCGCTAACCTATATAGGCTACAAGAGCATGATAGAGAGTTGTTGTCATTCCACCAACGTCTTATAGAAATTCCAAGACACATAGAGAAGTTAGAACTAAGTGTAACAAAATTCAAGACTGATATCTCTACAAAAACTGATGAACTTGCTGAAATTGAAAAAAGTCTACAGACAATGAATGTTGAGTTAGAAACAAACGGAGAACAAAGAGAGAAATTTAGAAATGAGCAACGAGAAGTAACATCAAATGAAGCTTATGCCGCTCTCGAAAATCAAATTGAATTCCTTGATCAGAAAGATGCTGAAACTGAAGTACAAATATTGGAACTGATGGAAAAAGTTGATCTGATGAAAGAAGAATTGGATAAACTCAATGATGAAGTAGCAAGCGAAGATAAAATTAAATCCAAGAAGACTGCAGAATTTCGTGAAGAACAGAAAGTGCTAAAAGCAGATATTGATAAGAGAATTAAACAACGATCCCAATTTCTACCTAAGATTGATAAAACACTCGGCACTCAATATCAAAGATGGATTGAAAAAAATAAAGGAGATTTTGTCGCTTTAGGCAAAAATGGAACTTGCGGTAGCTGTCGCCTTACTATCCAACCCCAAAGTCTCAAGGAAGCACAGAAGTATGAAAAATTGGTCTATTGTTCTAACTGTAAACGGGTTTTATATGTAGAACCACTCACTACTGATGAACCATACCCATAGTATACAATTAAGTAAGTGTACGTTCAGTAATAGATACATTGGGTTGTGAATTATGCATTCAGTTTTTGGTAGGACAAGATTCTGATCCCATATTTCCACATATAAGGATTTGTTTCCACGTATGGGAGTAAAATAGGTTTAAAGAAATTAAGACTTCTCTTATATTACAGCAATCTCATCTTTATCGAATAGGACATTCATGCCATTCCTTGATATAAAATCACAACCAGAAATAAGTGTTTTTGAAGGAGTGACAATTCGAACTGTACATGGTGAGAAATTAATGCTCTCCTATGTACACTTACAACCACATAGTATAGTAGCAGAACATAGCCATCCCCATGAACAAATGGGTATGGTAATAGAAGGTACATTCGAATTGACTATTGAAGGAGAATCCAGAACACTTAATAAGGGTGATACATACCTCATACCATCTAATTGCATACATAGTGCCAAAGCATTTGATGATCCTGCTATTGCACTTGATATATTTAGTCCACCAAGGGAAGACTATATCAATTGACAGAACAGTTATATATTCCAATTGAATCATTTGAATCTACTGGATTAGTCAAGGCAGGCATAAGTCAACGAATTGGAGGAGTGAGTCCACCACCATACGAATCATTAAACCTCGCAACCCATGTTAGTGATAGGCGGGAGAATGTTACCAGTAATCAACAGAAATTATCTGAACAGATTGGAATTAAGACATTAAAGTATTGCCGTCAAATCCATAGTGATAAAGTTATTGATGCCGATCAAATTACTCACTCATTCTGGAATGGTATTGGAAGTGAAGATTCCTCTCCTACTGGTGATGCCTTAATATCCAAAATCCATAACACCACTTTAGGTGTCTTTACCGCAGATTGTGTCCCAATATCCATTTTAGATGTCAACACACCATCAATTGGAATTGTTCATGCAGGTTGGCGCGGAACATTTTCACAAATTGTTATTAAGACCCTTGATAAAATGAAGGACGATTATGGAACGAATCCCGTTAACTGTCTTATCAATTTTGGACCATCCATCCAGAAGTGTTGCTATGAAGTAGGTTCAGACTTACTAACTCAGTTTAGCAATAAATTCGGTGATTCTGTTGTCAATGGTAATCATCTATGTTTGCAAACAGCAAATGTTAACCAGTTGATTGATTACTCAGTTCCTGATACCTCCATTTCAATTTCACCTGTTTGTACTGCATGTAATCTCAATCGTTTCTACTCATATCGCGTAGAAGGTGAAAAAACTGGGAGGATGTTATCATATATTCAGTTAATATGATGTAGATTCTATAGAGAATACACTTCCACAGTAAGGTTTGGTTATACATCCTTCTTATATAAATTGTCTAAGAAAACATAATTATCCTTAGATAATTCACCTACAATAACAAGAGAGAATAATCGGTTTACGAATCCATACCCCATCTAATCTAATTTGCTTTATCGTAAATTAAATGGTATCATTAACATACCGATTATTGATATTCGGTTGATCCTAAGTGAGGATTTGAATGCGTTCATTTTTTCTCACACTATCTATTTTATCCAGCCTGATCGGTCTCTTTTTTATTTTTCGAGGATGGATACATCCAACGTTATACAATAAGGAATTATCCAAAGAGAATACAACCGCAGTTAGGGTCACCCAAGTATATACCGAGGCTACTTATCGAGTTGTTCTGGGGATCGGTTTTACTTCATTTGGTATCTTCACAGCCATAACTGGATTTTTGATTTCATCTGATAAGGTAAGAAAGGAAATTGCTTTCCTAATAGATAAGATTACAAAGAATACATCAGTTTCATCAGAAATAGATGAATCACAAGACGAGAAGGATGAATCTTGAATCAAATTACACAGAATCTTGATAGAGTGAAACAACGTATTGCAGATGCTGCCCAACGGAGTGGTAGACAACCGGAATCGATAAGACTTATTGCTGTAACGAAGGGGGTTAACGTTTCACAGATTCAGAGAATTATTGCTGAAGGAGTTACTGATATTGGAGAAAACCGGATTCAAGAAGCGCAAGAAAAGTATAACATCATCAATCAATGCAAAGAGAACGCAACACAAGAGAAAAAAATAAACTACAATTGCGAGTGGCATCTAATAGGACATCTCCAGAGAAATAAGGTAAAGTCAGCATTAGAGATGTTCTCACTTATTCATTCAGTAGATAGCATTCGGTTATATAAAGAGATTTCTAATCGGTCAATAGATAAAGAAAAACCGACAAGAGTATTGTTACAAGTCAATACAACTGGGGAGGTCAGTAAGTTTGGCATAGCGGTAGATGAATTATTCGGTTTTGTAGAGAATGTTCATACCTATCCAAATGTTGAGATATGTGGATTAATGACAATTGGAATTTTAAGTGCTTCACCTGAGGATAATCGTTCAGCTTTTGAATTACTCATGAAATTATCTGAAACTATAGAACAGCAACAATTTTCTGGTGTTAACATGCAATACCTATCAATGGGAATGACGAATGATTTTGAAATTGCAATTGAAGAGGGAGCAAACTTAGTAAGAATTGGAACAGCAATTTTTGGTACGGCAAATTAATTATTATTTTACGAATCATCAATTATTGAAGTTGATATTGGTATGGGATTCCAATACTCTGAGTAAGAGAGAATAATCACCGTTAGTGGAGAAAACAAGTGGAAGAAAACCTTAAATTAGGTGTAATTGGTATAGGGAAAATGGGAGGCATTATAGTTAGAAGTATTGTCAATGATCTTCTTTCTCCACACCAGATCTCAATTGTTGATCTTGACCAAAATCTGGTATCTGAATTGTGTAATGAAACCGGGGTGATAGCGGTATCCGACATATCAGAATTGTTAGCTACGACAGATTATATTTTATGTGCTGTACCACCTGTTGCTATACCCCATATCCTTCCTCAGATTTCCGAGAGTATTTCAGACAAACAGTGGTTGATTAGTATAGCAGCAGGCGTTTCAACATCGACTTTGGAATCGTATTTTGATTCTCCTCCGCCTATAGTTCGGGTAATGCCAAATATTGCCGCTTCAGTTGGTGCAGCGGTTTCTGTGTTATCTGCTGGTGTTGCTGCGAACGAGGAACATCTAACGCAAGCACAAAAGGTGTTCGATACTTGTGGTATTACCTTAATTATGGAGGAACGTCATATTAATGCAGTAACAGGAGTTAGTGGTAGTGGACCTGCTTATGTCGCACTTTTTATTGAGGCATTAGCTGATGCAGCAGTACAGGTGGGTCTTCTTCGTAAAGATGCTCAGACGCTTGCAATCCACACTGTATTAGGTGCAGCGACTATTATGACGGAATCTAATGAACATCCAGCAATATTAAAAAACCGTGTAACGACTCCGGGTGGAACAACTGCCGCGGGACTTCATGCACTTGAAAAAGGTGGATTAAGGGCGACAATTGCTGAAGCAATTCTATCAGCAACAGAACGGGCTAAAGAACTTGATACGAGTAATTAGGAAGGGACAATACAGTGGATATTTTGGCAGGATTACTCAAAAATCTCTTGAACATTTACATGCTTGTGATAATCTTGAATGTGATTCTATCTTGGGTTGTATTCGGTACACAGAATTTAGTTATTCGTAGGATTTATCTGGTTACCGGACAATTCGTTGACCCCTTATTACAACCGATACGATCCATTCTGAATCCAATGACTCGAAACATTGGAATTGATTTTTCTCCAATTGTTTTAATTGTACTCTTAGGTATACTCGAATCTTGGCTATAATTGTAGAACCTCTGTTCTACGCTAACATATAGATATCATTCAACTTAAACTCTATAAGAAACCAGAACCAGTCTTATGAAAAAGGCGAACACACCTACACAGAACTCTAAATCAAATCCTTCTAAGAGTCAACCACCTACAAAACAAGCATCCACAAATACACAAGATTCACCAATTGAATATAGACTTGAATCAGATATTGTCAAATTTTGGACAGCACAAAATGTCTATTCTGGTATAGAGAAAAACGCTAACCCACCAACTTGTGTGATTCGAGAGATGCCTACACCTGTTTCACACCTGAGTTTTGATACATTACGTAGGAAATTATATCAAGATGCATACCTTAAGTATGAATTGATGCACGGGAACACTGTCAATTATACCCCATTATGGGAGACATTCCCATTTAATATAGAATCTATTGTTATAAGGGAAAATAATTCCACTGCAAATATGTCCAATTTTAGAAAGCAGTGTCGTCAAGTTTATACACAAAATCTAAAATCTCAACAAGAGAACTTTATTAATCTTGGAATATTTGCAGATTGGGTAAATGCTGAAAAATCATTCGATACAAGGTCTGAAGCTAAGCTGTTTAGTCATTTTGACAGGTTGCGGGAACATAGTTTTTTGCGAGATGAATTACGATTAAGTCATTGGTGTCCTAACTGTATTTTACCCTTGGAATCTGAAATAACTGTCAATACCGTATCTACGTCAGAATTATATACTTATGTTAAGTTTCCATTGAATATAGGTTTTGAAGATTTTGGAAAGAATGTCTACTTTACCATCCAATTTACAGAGAATCAACTATGGGAGGTAGCCGGAACTATAGCATTAGGGATTAGAAATAATGTGACATATTGGCTAACCCTCTATCAGGATGAGTATTTAATATTAGCTGAATCTCATTTAAAGAAATTCGTCGGTAGAAGTACAAAACCGAAAGAAGGTCCTAAGCCGATTGCTAAAATAGATGTTGCTAAACTAAAAGAATGTACTGTTACCCATCCGCTGTATTCATTAAATGAACTGCCTTTTATTATTATTCCAGATGGAGTAATCTCTAATATAGCTGAGTATGATAATCGTAAGGAATTAATCTCTGGGATCGTACCTATAAATCCGTCACATCATACACTGAGTTATTCTATCTTAAACTCTTTAGATGATTTCGAAGAGACAGACCTAAAAACTCTTATACACTCTACATCCACTGCACCAGTATTTGACGAAAATGGAAGGTTCACGGAAGATGCAGATACACTATGTGGACTATATTTATCTGAAGCTACACCATTTATAAGCGATGAATTTGAAGCAAAGGGTTTACTTATAAAAACACGTAAACAGAAAACAAAACAGCATCAATGTGTAATCTGTGAAGGGATCTCTGTATCTCGACCATATCGACATTGGGTATTTTCATTCGGGTCAAGTGAGATAAAGGAGGAATTAACCAATTCACTTGAATATTGGGAACAATATGATGAAAACCTACGTAATCTAATTCATGGTGAAGTGACAAATGTTAATGAATTGGCTGTATCTTCAGAAAGACAGTGGGGAATTCCACTACCTATCCTAAGATGTGATAACTGTAATGAGTTATTAACAGATAAGAAAATACTAAGATCCGTGAGGAGTTCCATTCGTCGAGGTGCTGAACAATGGTTTCGTTTGAGTGTTGAGGAACTCATACCAGCTGAAACTGTATGTGTGAGTTGTAATTCCAGAGACTTTAGGAAAGAATCCACATTCATCGAAAGCTACTTTGCAAATTTGTTGCAGGCACTTGATACATCCGATTTTAAGAAAACTGCACATGAATCATCTAATAGTATTGCCTTTGTACCTGAAGCTGAATTTATCGAGTGGTTAGGACAATTGAGCATAATTGCTGCCTCGCTTCAACAAAGTAGACCGACAAAGGATAGTCAACCATATAAGAATCTACGATTAATTCCACTATCAGAGTTATCAAGTGATACAGAGTTTCTGGATAGTTTTATTGAGAAATATCATGCAGATGTTATTAGGATTTTTTCAATAGGAACTCATCTTCTGAATGCTGACTCAGACGAGGAAATTACCACGTATTTTGAATCACAAATTAAAAAGTGTAATAGAAAGTACATGCAATTGAAGAAAGTACTAATAAACACATTTGATTTTTGTATGAAGAATGAAGATAGTGAAAACACAAAACGGAGAAGAAGAAAATCATTCAATCCCAATACTTTCAATATACAAGACCTTAAAGAGACTGATGTATTGGCGTTATCAAAAATTAACGATTCAATTAGTAGTATAGACAAAGCATACCAAACAAAAGAGTATGATATTATCTTTGATTTACTATCCGATTTATGTCTAAAAGAATTTGATAAGTATATACAATTATGTCAAAATGGTCTTACAAAGAGTGACTTCCAGTCTGCCCAAAATACCATAACAGCAATTTTAAAAGTTGTGATTCAACGACTCGCTCCAATCACACCTTTCTTAGCAGAGGATTTAAACGCTGCAGTATTTACCTCATCAAAAAGTATTTTTGAAGAAAAATGGGTTATCTTACCACAAACTAATTGGAATGATGATATGGCTAAGGAGTGGAAGACTCTCATATCAAAAAACCAATCTAAAAAATAAGACTATGGTGTGTTATATAACGTGTTTAAAAATATAAGAAACCTAAAGACAATATTACCATTAGTATTTGTAGCAGTACCAATTTTTATACTTGATTATGTGACAAAAGTACTGATTCAAATGTATATTCCTGAAGGCACGGGATACCCGATAATACACGGTTTTTTCAATTTAAGACATGATAGAAATAGTGGGGCTGCATTTGGAATCTTGGCGGATCAACGTACATTTCTTATTTTAGTAACTATTTTAGCCCTAATTTTTATCTTCTTCTACTATTTTCGATTTAAACACAGTGGATGGATGCGGATATCACTTGGGTTTCTATTAGGGGGTGCTCTTGGGAATTTCTTAGATCGTATTGTCTTAGGTGAAGTTGTAGACTTTCTTCAATTTGGAATTGAAAGTAAGAGACTATACTGGCCAACTTTTAATGTCGCAGACATTTCTGTTTGTATCGGTGCGGGAATGTTAATTGTATATCTTTTTCGTATTCAAAGTACAGAATGAGTATTACAGTATATTATAATAAGCATAAATTCCCTTGATTAATCTGTTCTACATATATTTGGAAAATATTAAATCAATGAATAAATATAGAATACTATACAGTTTTTTCCTCTTATTTGTGCCATTCATGATTACCAATCAATCACATGCACAATATCCTTCACAACAAACACCAGGAACACCGGAAACTGACTATCATGAAAGTGCTTTACGGAGATTCGAAATTGTTACCTTAAGTGCTCTCCCTTTCACTGCTGTTCATAGTTATTTAGGAGTTCGAGGTATACAGATGATACAACAGAATAAGATTGCCCCTGTCCTAACACCTAAGAATTATAGAATCATGGGAATAAGTGCTGTTTCTTTAACACTGTTTATTGGGGTATGGGATTGGTTACATACTCGCAATGTTGATAGATCTGCCCCGAGTATCCCCGGGCTGAAACCACCAACGCCAGAACAAGATGAGATTCCTGAAGATGGTACCATTGCTGGTGCAACCCAGTATGGACCCTATTCGACAAATATATATTGGGATATTCAATCACTTGATGAGATATACTCAAGGAAACAACTATCAATGGGATTGAACAGTTGGATGATCGAACAACCTCCACTCTTTTCTCTTACATTGCTTGAAATGCACTTTTAAGGATAATATTATTCTGATATTATCCTAACCAGATTCTAATGAGATAACTTTGAAAATGCGTATACTCTTTATGGGCACAAGTGAATTTGCTGTACCTGCATTAAATGAATTAATTGTCCAGAAATTCAACATCGTCGGGGTTGTAACACAACCAGACAGACCTAAAGGTAGAGGAAGAAAGCTAAGTCCCTCCCCAGTAAAAGCACTTGCTACAGAACACAATCTTCAGATAATCCAACCAAAGAAAATTAGAATAAAGGAATCTGTTGAGGTATTATTAGAACTCAAACCTGATGTCATAGTCGTTGCTGCTTTTGGACAACTTCTCCCACAAACAGTCTTAGATATACCTCCTTGTGGCGTCATTAATATACATCCGTCTATACTTCCAAAATATAGAGGGGCAGCACCAATACAATGGGCAGTAATAAATGGAGAAAAGGAGACTGGGGTGTCTCTCATGTTATTAGACCAAGGTGAAGATACAGGAGATGTAATATCTATTGAAAAAGTAGGTATTTCTGATGAAGATACAGCACAGACTATTCATGACAAATTAGCGGATTTAGGGGCAAAACGACTCGCAGATTTATTATCAAACCTATCTACAGAAAGACCTCCTTCAGCAATACCACAAAATCATGATGATGCAACTCATGCCCCACGTCTTACTAAAGAGATAGGACATATTAATTGGCATCATCATGCCACTGCTATCCATAATCTAATACGAGGAACAGTGGGATGGCCAGGGGCAGCTACGATATATGGTGACGGATTACAGGTAAAAATAATAAAGACAATTCCGCATCCAAAGAACAACACTATTGTTGATACGAACTTACAGAAACAACCCGGTACAATAAAGGTGACGCCAGAACGTAAATTGTATGTCGTCACTGGTGAAGGTGAACTTCAGATTCTACAAGTTCAACCTGCTACAAAAGGTGTTATGGAAGTTGGGGACTTCATCAATGGCTATCATTTAATGACTGGAGATCGTTTCTATAGATTAGAGAATACTCAAAAAAAATTGATTGATTATGAATAAACTTAACCAGATATTGTTGCGGTTAACTAACGTTGCGATATATTTACTCATTGTGATGACAATTGTCGGTTTCTTAATTGTGTTGATCATTATCCCACAATGGATTAAGTCAACCGAGATATTAGTTCCTAATGTAATTGGAAAGGACTATTGGCAGGCTGTAGATTCACTTGGTAACATAGGTCTGAAACCAGATGACATTATTGAGGAAGCGAATAGTAAACAACCAAAAGGGCAGATCATTACTCAGGATCCACCAGCTAACTTTAGTATTAAGCCTCATCACAAAGTTAAACTCACAGTCAGCATTGGAACGGGTCTATCCCCTGTACCTTCTGTAATCGGAAAAACTATTGACGCAGCCTACGAAACTTTGCAATCTGCCGGATATCGGGTGAATACTTCAGCACGTGTTCACTCATCGAATTACCCAACAGATATTGTGATAGCTCAGTCTCCATCTGAAAATAGTAAATACGCAATGAATACCGAGATTAATTTATTAGTCAGTAAGGGAAGAAAAGCACAGAACATAGAATTGCCAGATTTAACAAATCAACCCTTAAATGAAGTATTATCCATACTACAAGAATTGGGAATGGATGTTGATGTAAGTTATAGTCCTCACCCAACTATTCCGGATGGACACATCATTGGACATAAACGTTTACTGCAAATTGGTGGTCAAGTCACTCTTAGCGTAAGTGGTCAACGAGATTTAACTGTAAATACACGTAGATGGTTGAAACACAAACACACGGTTACTGATATAGGGAATATGGCTAAAAAAATCGAGTTTGTTATTATTGATGCATATAGTGAACGTAAATTAGAACCTGTTTACATTTCACCAGGAACAGTAATTGACATGGAGAAAATGAAAATTCGGGTTTTTGGACCAACCCATGTCATCGTATTTGAAGATGGCAAGAGAGTATCCGAACGGCAATATCAATAGGATTTCTCTTTTATATTAGAGAAGATGATTATAGTTTATCATTTATTAGATAACAATGAATATTAATAATGTGGACACCCCTAAAATTGCACCATCCTTATTAGCAGCTGATTTCAGTTGTTTTGGTGATGAGGTTGAACGCGTAACGCAAGCCGGGGCAGATTTACTTCATT
Source organism: Candidatus Poribacteria bacterium (assembly GCA_003635315.1). GTDB lineage: Bacteria > Poribacteria > WGA-4E > WGA-4E > WGA-3G > MSPOR6. Next base: position 14,408 of record PYJD01000040.1, on the reverse strand, counting down.
TCGATGTCATGGATGGGATCTTTGTACCAAATTTTGGTATTAGTCCTCCTTTAATTGCTGCGGTACGTTGTAAGTCCAATCTCGTTTTTGATGTTCATATAATGGTTACACATCCACTTTCTTATATTGAGGCACTCGTTGATGCTGGATCAGACATAATTACTTTTCATATTGAATCACAAGATGATCCTCATGCCGTTATCGATGCAATCAAGAAACATAATGTTTCTGTAGGAATAGCATATTCTCCAAATACCAAAACTGATGCTGTAGCACCATACCTATCCTCTATTGACCTAATTTTACCAATGAGTGTTGAACCGGGGTTCGGTGGACAGAGCTTTTTACCGAATACATTTGAAAAAATTAAAGATTTACATAGTCTCATAAATGACTTAGAAAATTCTCCTGATATATCTGTAGATGGTGGTGTAACAACAGAAATTAGTCCTATAGCAATAAAGAATGGTGCGACAATACTTGTTGCAGGTACAGCAATTTTTAAGAGTTCTAATCCACAGGAAATTATAGAACAGTTACGGACAGTAGAGTAGATCAATTGAAAAATTCTGAGTTGTAAATGCATACATTTTATGTACCCCCTAACCAAGTAGGTGGAGACTTTACGGAAATTAATGGTTCAGAACACCATCATTTACGAAATGTTCTGCGACTTAATATTGGAGATAATGTCCGTATTATTGATGGTATCGGAAATATACGAATTGCAGAAATTTCTAATATTCAAGAGCATTCTACAGTTGTCAACATAATTGACCATCAGTTTCAATCGAATAAGAAACCTGAGATCAGTCTTTATCAAGGTATTCCGAAAAACGATAAGATGGAGTTGATTCTACAAAAAACAACTGAACTGGGCATAACGAAAGTCGTTCCAGTGATGACAAAACGATCCCTACAAGTAGCGAATGAAAACCGAATTGAACGCTGGAAAAAGATCATAATATCTGCCACAAAACAATGTCAGACTCCATGGTTAACTCATCTCAGTGAAATACATAAATTCAATGAATGTCTTAAGCAGTTAAACCGCTATGATCTTAAGATAATTTTGTGGGAAAATGAGGAACAAAATCATATAAGAACTATATTACAACAGACTGAAAATCTTGGATCAATCGCTGTGTTAGTTGGTCCTGAAGGTGGGTTTGAGGAAGAAGAAGTAAAATACGCAGTTGAATACGGATGTAAACCCGTATCGTTAGGGACAAACATATTAAGAACTGAAACTGCCGCAATTGCAATTACTGCTATCATAAATTATGTATACAGGAATTAAGTGTATATGACGACTATGAAAACAGCAAAACTAATCACAATGGGATGTAAAGTTAATCAATACGATACCCAGTCTATGCGAGAAACACTTGTTCGTAATGGATATAGCATAGTTGATGATAACCAACATGCTGATCTATATCTGATTAATACCTGCACAGTAACAAATGTAGCCGATCAGAAAGCAAGACAAGTTATACGAAGAGCAATTCGACATAATCCAAATGCCGATGTACTGGTTACTGGATGTTACGCAGAAAGTGACCGTAAAGCAATTGAGGATATTCCTGGGGTTACATTTGTTTTTGGCAACCGAGAGAAGGCAGACTTTCAATCCTACCTTGATAGATTATACACTGAAACACCTCTACAGATAAAACCAATTCAACATGATGCGATTCGTGAACATGCACGATTTAGTAGTGGAGTTAGTAATGCTGGAAACAGAACACGCGCATTCATAAAAGTCCAAGATGGATGTAGTGCCTTTTGTACTTACTGTATCATTCCTTATGTTAGAGGAAGAATGACAAGTCGCTCCCTATCTGAGATTGTTGAAGAAGCAAACCGTATAGCAGAAAGCGGTATCAAGGAGATCGTTATCACTGGAGTTCATCTTGGTGCTTACGGACAAGATACGGGTAGAGACAAAGATATTGCTGATATTTTAGAAAATATACACGAAATAAATGGAATTGAGCGAATCAGATTCAGTTCAATTGAACCGATGTATTTTCCAGATATTCTTTCTGAACGGATGTCAGTACTTCCGAAATGTATGCCTCATTTCCACATTCCAATACAATCAGGTTCGGATACGGTTTTACGGAGAATGCGACGAAGATATACGACAGGACAATTCACACATCTTATTGATACACTACGTCAACGTTTCACCGATGACTTAGGGGTTACCACAGATATAATGGTTGGATTTCCTGGAGAAACGGATAGGGATTTTGACGATTCTCTTCGTTATGTGAAGGAAATTGGTTTCAGTCAGTTACATGTATTCCGCTATTCTCCGCGTAAAGGAACACCTGCTGCCACCTATCCCGATCAAGTTACCCCATCTGTTTCGGCTGAACGCAGTAAAGAGATGATTGCATTAGGAGAGAATCTGAGTAGAAGCTTTCGACAAAGGATGATCGGTAAATGCAAAGAAGTGCTAATTGAAGAAAGTAGAGAGGGAGAGAATCATCGTCTTGCCGGATTTACGGATAACTACATCAGAGTACTAATTGATGCACCTGATACTGCAATCAATGAAGTTCTACCGATTAAATTAACCTCAATTACGAAAGAATATCTACTTGGAAAGTGCGCATAATTAATAAATGATAATATAATAACTTATCCCCATCTAAAACCTATCTTATTGGAGGACAATTTTGAATAAATTAAATAAATTACTTATTTTACTTGTAATTTGCTTAGCAGTATCTGGATGTGAAAAAATAACGGATACCGTGATGATCCCAACCGATATTCCAGATACCCAACCCCTCACTGTAATGACATATAATGTATATGTTGGCAGTAGTGCTGAACCCCTTTTAGGTGTAGAAAATCTACTTCAAGCTCCTACAGAAGTTGCTATAATGTATAATAATGTTATGGCATCCAATTTCCCAGAACGAGCTGTAGCAATTGCTAAATCTATAAAGGAATATAATCCCCACATAATCGGTTTACAAGAAATCTCTCTTATCCGTAAACAAAGTCCAGGAGATTTTCTCCCTGACAACCCTTCACTGGCTGAGGAGGTCGTTCTTGATTATCTCAAACTATTGATGGATGCTCTTAAAGCAGAAGGTCTAAACTATCAAGTTGCTGCGCAAGTTGAAAACATAGATGTTGAAATGCCTATGTTTTCTGATACCGGTTTAGATGATGTTAGATTAACCGATTATGATGTTATACTTACTCGAAACGATGTTGGTATTTCACGACAAACGAATGAAAACTTTGAGAATACGCTGAAAATCGAACTGCTTGGATTAGAAATTAAGAGAGGTTACGCTGCTGTTGATGCCACGGTTGCTGACACTACTTACAGAGTCGTCAATACACATCTGGAAGCATATACCGAAGAGAATCGTGTACAACAAGCAAGAGAACTTATAGAAATTCTCAGCGATGAATCATTACCAATTATCTTATTAGGAGACTTCAATACACGCGCAACCGATGGAACGGCTTACCAACTTTTATTAGATGCAGATTATATTGATCTATGGCAAATGGATACATCTGGAAATGGTAACACATGCTGCCAAGACGATGATATTCTGAACGATATCAGTGATCTTACAGTTAGAATTGATCAAATATTTGTCCGTAATTTAACTCTACCCTCTTCTGTCATGACATATACAGTTGGTGATAAACAGACAGATAAATTACTATCTGGTCTATGGCCCTCCGACCATGCCGGTGTTGTCGCGCAGATCTCTTTTGAATAACATTAAAATATAAAACAAAGACCCGATTTCTTCTATATTACAGAAACCGGGTCTTTGTTTTTTCCATCTATGAGTATATTCTACTCTGGTCCCTCAATTTCATATACTGTGTCACTTCCCACCACCTTGTAGGGTTGTGGTTTACCATCTGTTATTTGGAATACACCAACACTTTTCACAGGATGACGATTTACATCATAATTAGAGATCGAAGTTGCCCCAGTATAGTTAGTAATTTCAGATATAGCACTTCGGATTTCCATAGGATCAGTTGATTGAGCATTTTCAATGGCTATCGCTAAAATCCTCATAGCATCGTAACCTGATGCAGCAATACCATTCGCAGTACTACCTTCAAACATTGCTTCATAAGCAGTGATAAAATCAGTAGCATCTGGATCAAAATTGGTACAATAATAGGAATTTTCAAGATGTGGAATCGCATCCATATTTTCAAACATCAAAGAATCATCCCAACCGTCACTACCAATAAATGTAGCTTGTATCTCCATGTCCCTTGCTTGTTTAATTATCAGTGGATTTTCAGGGGGAAAACTTGCAAGAAATAACACATCTGGCGCTTTATCTTTAATGTTTGTTAATTGTACATTAAAGTCAACATCACCAGATTCATACATTTCTTTGGCGACAATACTACCACCAAGTTCCATAAAATTCTCTTCAAAGGCATTTACAAAACCGATAGAATACACATCTTGATTCTGCCAAATCATCGCTGCAGATGTTGCATTGAGTTCCTTAAATGCAAATTGTGCCATGAGTTTTGCCTGCAAGGCATTAGAGCTTGCTACAAGAAACAAAAAATCACCCGTTTCGGTAACGTTCGCACCAGTTGCCCCAAGCAGAACAGGAATAGTGGCAATTGGTCCTACTTTCACAGCATGACTTGAAAAAAGCGGACCTAAAATCGCAACTACGTTCTCATCTTCTATTAACTCAGTAGCGGATTGAACCACATCTACAGAAAGTTCTTCTCTATAGACAAATTCAACCGGCATTCCAAGTACACCACCCGCTTGATTAATTTCAGTTTGGGCAAGTTCTGCTCCTTCACCAAAGCTAAAGTAAAGTGGATGTGGTCGGATTAATCCAACTTTGAGTGTTGACATTGTTTCTGGTTCAACTGTACTATCAATAGTATCAGTCACTACATTTTCTATTTTTTCACATCCTGTGATCCAGAACATTGAAAATACAAAAAGTAGACATATTTGTAATTTAAAAATTCTTGAATACATACTTACCTCATTTTCTAATATAATTTTTTAAAACTTTATGAATGATTTTAAATAAATGCTTAATATCACAGTACAATACCTTCGCCAATAATAGACATTCTGTTAGATTGTGTGTTGTAGCACATTCTGTTAGATTGTGCATGTTGTAGCACATTCTGTTAGATTGTGCCTATTGTCAAAACAGGTTATATGGTAATTAAAAATACTTCAACGAAACCTGAAGTTATTTTTATTCATAGAATCAAACAATATCACAGAGAAATGGTAGATCAACACTATATACTCATTCAACTGAAGCATTCAAAAATGGCGCAGGTATTGTAATTTCACAGTAGTTAGTTTATTTTAATGACAAGGTATATATATTAGGTTATATTTCTACCTATATTAGTTAGAAATATAACCCAATTGTTTTGAGAATAAATAGACAAAATATTAGTCATTAGAAGCTGAACGTAGCAGGTGTGCTCCCAATGCGCCATTCAACAACGGTTGCAAAGCATCAAAAAAGATCCATACCAATGAACGAGTATCTGCTGAAACTGCTGTAAAGTCTGCACCTACCTTAAGAATTCCAAACCAATTCCAGAAGAAAATAATCGCACAAAACATAAATCCGTAAAATAGTGTATTGGCAGTAATAAACTCTTGTATACTTGAATCATCAGTAATTCGGCTCTTTCGACTATAGGAGAATAGTATCCCTAAGATTATTGAAATAGCTGATAATGGGTTGATATAACCCCATAATGAACTATACGGATTATCACTTTCTGGATCAGATGTGTGATATACAGGTTCAAGAATGGTGTGTAATGCAATTATTACAGCAATTAATATGAGAACCACACCAATAACTTTTTTTAAGGAATCCATGATTTCCTCCTTCAAAATGGGTTGAAAAGTTCATATCAAAACCTGAATGTATGTCTGAAAGAAAAAACAACTTATGCATTCACCCGATTCGGAATACAACATACGGTAAAGAAAGTATGGATAGACAATAAAATGATGTTAGTAATCAAGAGTCATTATTGCAAACTGATATTTAAAAGTCAATAGGAAACTATATAAAAACTTGACACGTTTATCTTGACAACAACAAAACAATCTGAAATAATAAATAACCGAAGTAATTACATCTTTATTCATATTGTGTATTGAATGAAAATTACTTAAATTCCGTAAGATACTTTACTAATAAATTTTGCTATTCAGTGGAATATCTTATTTAGTTATATATTTTTTTGTTCCCACTAACTTAATAAAACGTGAGTACGATCTAAGAGAATTGAATCTAAAATTGCCCTGAATTCTACACCAAAACACGACTGGTACGACATCCAAATGAATGCCATAATCCCATTCATACTGTTGATTCCCTGATTCCTTGTTTCTTGATTACTTGAATCGGGGATACGGTGTTGATTCGCAACATTGATTACACATTTTGCTTATACTGAACTCATGTTGATATACTTCTAATGGAGATTATAAATGAATATAAGAAAAATCACTTATTCAATATCTTTAATATTAATTGTTGGTCTCATAGTAGTCCTTTCAAGTTGTGGTAGGTTAAGCGAATTGATGCCTGAACCCACAGATCCCAATGATATTACTATTGGTGTTATCGTTTCTCTGACTGGGAAAGATGCAGCCCCTTATGGACTACCCATGAAACGTGGATTTATATTAGCTCGAGATGAGATAAACGCCATGACTGACCTGAATATAACATTCATACTTGAAGACGATAAAAGTAGTGAAGAGGGTGCAATTAAAGCAGTAGAAAATTTGGTTGAGAGAAATGTTCCAGCTATAGTGGGTATTGCTATCTCAGATTACCTGGAGGATGCCTTCCCTATTGCACAAGAAAATGGAATTGTTGCCTTTAGTTCAGTCTCTTCAGCTGCCGGTTTGAGTAGCATTGGGGACTATGTCTTTCGTGCAGGACTTGCTACAAACATCATGATACCAAGTGGTGTGATGCTTACGAAGGGGGCGCTTGGGTATACAAAAGCTGCCACGATTTATGACAGTGAGGACACCTATTCCATTAGCAGTAATGAGGAAGTGGTCAAAGCACTCACAGCAAGCGGTGTTGAAATTCTAACACAAGAAACCATTAAAACTGGTGATACCGATTTCGATATGCAATTAGGTAGTATTATGAGTATGCAACCTGATGCACTTTTTATCTCTGCCTTGTCAGATGAGATGACTGAGCTTATTATCCAAGCAGGAAAAAAAGGTATTACGGAAACTACTCAATTAATTGTTCCCGATCTAACAAATACTGAAGTTCAGGCTGCAGGGGATGCTGCAGAAGGTGCTATCGCATTTACAAATTGGTTTAGCGAGTCAGATGCACCTGGAAACAAAATGTTTGTTCAGAACTATATGACTGAATATGGTATTGAAGCTGAACCGTGGGCAGCACAGTCGTATGCAACCTTATATATCCTTGCAAATGCTATCTCAAATGCAACAGATAATAGTTCCAGTGCAATTCGTGATGCACTTGCACAGACCAAGGATTTCCAAACTATCTTAGGTAATTTCTCATTTGACCCTAATGGTGAGGCTTTGTATAATCCAGTTGTACTTATTGCCAAAGATGGAGTTCTCGTTGTTCCAGACATAACTGAAGTTAGTGTCCCCGAAGTGTCGGATGCTGCTGAAGATACGGATGCTGCTGGGGATAGTACACCAGAAGATACACAGTAATATCAATCATTGCCTATATTGACAAAAAGCCGTAATCAACTTACTGATTACGGCTTTTTATATTTATACTATCTATTTACAAAATATGAGAAATGCTCTTCAGTCCCGACAATGCCATGCGCGCATTTGGCGTTGATTTGGTAGGGACGAAATGTTTATAGCAATAGTGGACAGTCCAATCTAATATTATAGTTTTCTATTTTTTTTGAATACTTGACAGACAATATCATTTCTTTTAGACTGTTCCCAAATCGTTTTTCGAGGCACAGTATTTTGAACAAGAAATATACAGTTGCATTGACAGATGCAGAGCGTGAAGAACTGAATATGTGTATAAGTACAGGAGAAAATAAAGCGTATAAGATCAAACATGCCCACATTTTATTGAAAGCAGATACCAAGGGAGCCGGTTGGACAGATAAACAGATAGCCGAAGCATTTTCGTGTCATCACAAGACGGTGTATAATGTGCGTAGGCGTTTTGTAGAAATGGGTTTATCTGGTGCTTTAGATCGTTCCAAACGCGAGCATCCTCCCACGCCTCGTAAACTTGATGGCGAGGCGGAAGCACGCTTGATTGCGCTGAGTTGTAGTGAACCGCCAGAAGGCTTTGGCAGATGGTCGTTGCGTCTTCTTGCTTCGGAGTTAGTGCGGCTTGAAATCGTTGAAAGTATTAGCCCCGAAACAGTGCGTCAGACACTAAAAAAACGCATTGAAACCGCATCTTGTAGCACAATGGGTGATCCCGCCTGAGGAAGATGCTGCGTTTGTTGCGGCAATGGAGGAAGTACTTGAACTCTATCAGAAACCTTTGGATACAAGCGTTCCTGTTGTGAACATGGATGAACAACCTGTAAATCTGAGAGATGATATTCGTGATCCGTGTCCTGGCAAACCGGGTCAAGTCAAGCGTGTGGATAATGAATACAAACGCAATGGCACGGCACAACTTTTCGTGTTCACAGAGGCACTTTCTGGTTGGCGGCGTGTGTCTGTTCGGGAGCGTCGGACTGCTGTGGATTGGGCAGAGGAGGTAAAGTTGTTATTAGACGAGGTGTATCCGAATGCGAAGCGAGTGATTTTAGTTTGTGATAACCTCAATACACATAGACTTTCATCTATGTATAAAGCGTTTTGTGAGGAAGAAGCACAAAGGTTGTGTTCTCGTTTAGAAATAGTGTATACCCCTAAGCATGGGAGTTGGTTGAATATTGCGGAGATAGAACTGAGTGTGCTCACACGCCAGTGTTTGTGTCGTCGTATTCCTGACATAGAAACGCTACGAAGAGAAACAAAAGCATGGGAAGCAAGACGTAATAGTGAAGCGAAACAAGTGGATTGGCAATTTACAAAAGAGGATGCGCGCATCCAATTAAAACGCCTATACCCGCAATATTAGAGTAGACAGACTAATAGTGTATACACCATAGGGGTCCCGTAGGGACGGAATGTTTATAGTAAAAATCTACACACCCATAGGAAGTCCCGTAGGGACGGAATGTTTATAGTAAAAATGTATACACCCATAGGGAGTCCCGTAGGGACGGAATGTTTATAGCAAAAGTGTATACACCATAGGGAGTCCCGTAGGGACGGAATGTTTATAGCAAAAGTGTATACACCATACGGAGTGCTATTCGGTTCTAAGCCGAACCTACCATGTTTGGGAAATGTGCTAAATTGGCGCATATGGAGCGGTCCAAACCGCTCATACCTGACTTGGGTCCACATGTGTAGTTTTCTTAAATTGACACTTATGTTGGTAAAATATACTCCAAATATTATAGAACACATATTCAAAATCAATTTCGTGCTTCAGGTGTCACATTGAGTTTTATCTGTTTCCCATCCCGCACCACAACAATCTCTACGGGTTCACCGATTTTTACTGCGTCAAGTGCATAAGTATAATCATAGATATTCGTAATCTTCTTTCCGCCAAACTTAACGATAATATCTCCACCTTTTAATCCTGCTTTATCTGCTGGACCGCCAGCACGGACACCTGATATTTTTACACCTTCACCTTCGGTTGTATAATCGGGGATTGTTCCAAGATAGGCACGTAAGGTCTCTCGGTTTCCACCATCTGACGGGTTCCGCTCCACTTTAACATAGTCAGGACGTATATCCGTATAGACTAATTCTGAAATTAATCCGTATGCCAAATTGGAAATCCGTTCTAAACCAGCGTAGTTTAAGGTCTCAGAATCATCTGTTGGTCGGTTGTAATCTTCATGACCTCCTGTAAAGAAACTCAATACAGGTATTTCTTTAGGATAAAATGCTGTAACATCAGTAGGTAAATACGGATCTACCTGTAATGTCAGATCAAACCCTATAGGAACGTTCCGTTTTTCTATAAGTTTCGTCCATATAGGAGATGAACCTGTTCCTTGTAATATTAGTTTATTATCGCGAAGCCGTCCTACCATATCAAAGTTGAGATAGGCTGCAATATTCTGTATAGGTACAACAGGTTCATTCACAAAATGGGTTGATCCAATTAGACCGAGTTCTTCTCCTGACCATAGGGCAAAGATTAATCCTTTCGTGAATTTACCGGGATTTTGATTATACTCATGACTAAACATCTCGGCTAATTTCAGAACAACTGCAGTGCCAGATGCATTATCATCCGCCCCATTATGAATTTCACCTTCTTCCCCTTTTCTCGCTAATGATCCAATTTCTCCGTGTCCAATGTGGTCATAATGGGCACCAACTACTATATACTCTGGTGATTCTGTTGTTTCATTTGGTGGGAACTGTGCAAGAACATTGTTATCTGTCTTCTTTACCTTTTCAATTGAGACAACAATCTTAGCCTTTACATGTGGTAGGGGAAAGCGTCCAAGGAAATGGGGGTTTTCCGTATCCAGACCCGATTGAACTTCACCCAGTTTCATTTCATAGTTCGCAAAGAGCGTATTAGCAACCTTGCTTGATATTGACGCAGACACAATACCTGAATCTGCAAGACTACTATCAAAATCAAGTGGAATCAACTTACCTGCATTAGGAGAATTTGGACCAGCTACGATAATAAAAGCTAAAGCACCATTTTCACGCGCTTGCATCGCTTTATAACGTAGACCCGCATATCTATTTAACTCTTGTCGACGTTCTGAAGTAATATCTTCTGGAACATATCGTAATGCCACTACAATCTTATCTTTTACATCTATACCTGCATAAGAGTCGTACCCGACACCTAACTCTCCTGGTACTGTCAGTCCATATCCAACAAAGACGACTTCTCCTTCAATTACACCATTACGAGAAAAGGATAAAGGCAAGAAGTCTTCATTGACATTAAACGCAAATGATTCACCGGTATCTCCAGAGGTCTTCGTAATTATAAATTGATTTTCCTCTGATATCACTTTCCTACCAGCAGTAAATTCAAATGATTGAAGATAATCACCCTGTTCACCAGCGGGTTGAAGATTGAAATTAGTAAATTGTTCAGTGATGTATTCAGCAGCCTTTTTTGCTCCATCAGATCCTGTCATTCTTCCTTCTAAAGCATCATCTGCAAGGAATTCTACATGGTGTTGAATGCTACTTTTCCTTTCAATAAAAAAATCACTGTTTCCTGTGTCAACATCAGACGTTTCATCGGAAGAAACTAAGTCATTAGATAGTTCACTCCTTGGGGCTGAAGATAACGAATCAATAGCTGCTTTATGGTTCCATGATGCAAGATATAATTGTGAGACCTCTTGGTTATTTCTATTTGATGTCCAACATAAACGATTACCATCTGGTGAAAAAACGGGTAGTCCATCAAACCCATCTGTTGAAGTAATCTGAACAGGTTCATGTCTACCCATGCTATCAACAATATATAGTTCAAAATTTGAAAATCCCAGTTTATTAGATGCAAATATTACATATTCACCACTTGGATGAAAATAGGGTGCCCAAGACATAGAATCAAAATCAGTTAGACGTATAATTCCTGTCCCATCGAGTTTCATAGTAAAAATATCTGCAACACTCCCATCAGGTGTAAAATGACGCCATACAATCCTTTCTCCGTTCGGAGTAAAGAATGGACCACCATCATATCCGGGCATATCCGTCAAACGTCTCTGGTTAGATCCGTCCGCATTCATGATGTAAATTTCACCAAAGTAAGCAGGATCCACCTCTAACTGTTTTAAATCCTTAGCGGATAGTTCGCTTTTTGGATAGGCATCTCGCAATGAACAGAATACAATGTATTTACCATCTGGTGAATATGATCCCTCGGCATCGTATCCATACGAATCTGTCAATTGTACCAAATTACTTCCATCACGATGAGCAGAGAAGATATCCATTGTTTCATCATAATCCCAACTATAACGTCGCTCTTTCCCAGTTTCACGAAAGGCTATTTCCTCCTTCTGCTTCCCTTCGGCAAATACATCGTGATGCGTAGAAGCATATAGTACTTCATTGGTACCAGGTCGAAAGAATGCACAAGTGGTCTTTCCAACACCAGTTGAAACCCGATGCGTGTCACCTGTTATTAGGTTCAGGAGATAAATCTGATAAAACGGGTTCTCCGGTTCTCGTTCACTCTGAAATATGAGTGAATTACCATCTTCGGAAAAATAGCCTTCACCCGTTCGTTTCCCATCATAAGTCAGTTGACGTATATTCTCGAGAAATTGGGATTCTTCCGCAATAGCATTTTGAAAAAATAACATTACACAGGAAATAGAAAAACCTAAAATCACGACGCATTTTATGAAACGCATTTCACATTCCTCAAGATTATTGTTCCTTAATTGTATTCCAAAATTTTACAAGACTAATAATAGAAGGGATCTTTATTATCTGTTTAGAGATGTTTGTCAGCCATTTCTCTTAGAAATGCAAGTCCTTCTGTTGCAAGACTCTCTGCACTTGGGGCAATATCACGCCAAATACATGTTGCTGCCGCAATCTCTTTAACCGCTGGTGTGAATGACTCTATAACAAGCCACCGATTATAATTAATCTCAGCGAGTGCACCAAAAACACCTTCCCAGTCAACAAGTCCTGTACCGGGTGTTCCACGATCATTTTCACAACAGTGCATGTGATGTAAATAGTCGCCAGTATTTATAATTGCATCTGCTTGATTTTTCTCTTCAATATTCATATGAAATGTATCCAAATGAACTTTGAAATAAGGACTATCTACTGCTTCACAGAGTTTTACTGCATCTTCAGCTATGTTAACAAAGTAAGTTTCAAACCGATTGAGTGGTTCGCTCGCAAGTGTCACTCCATGTTTACCACCAAATTCCGCCACCTCTTGAAGACCTTCTACACACCATTCCCATTCCTGAGCGTTTCTACCTCTACCAACAAGCTTCCCAACAGCACTATACATAGGTCCAACGAGTGTATCCGCGCCTAACTCCGCGATAACTTCTATTGTCTGTTTAAGATAACTCTTGCCGTTCTCACGGATTGTCGAATCTTCATCAATTGGATTTCTATCCCCTGCCATGATATTACATCCAATCGTTTCTATGCCAGAATCCTTCAACAATGATTGTGTGTACGGTATATCAACAGTATCAGGATCGAAAATAGGTATTTCAACACCATCGAATCCCATTTCCGCGACTTTTGGTATCAAGTCCGCTGTTTCTTTATCAAACTTATCCGCCCAAAGCAACAAATTCACACCGATTTTCGCCATGTGGCAATCTCCTTGTTTTTCGTAAAATAATAAACTCACTTTGTCTCTATATTAAAACGAGAGTAAGACTAATCTGGTTGACTATTTTTACATCGTAATACCATTTCAAATTGATTGTATGCCATTATTTCATACTGTAGGAGGGAACTCCGATTCCCGATCTCTTTCATTTTAAATTGATTGTATGCCATTATTTCATACTGTAGGAGGGAACTCCGATTCCCGATCTCTTTCATTTCAAAATGATTGTATGCCATTATTTCATACTGTAGGAGGGAACTCCGATTCCCGATCTCTTTCATTTCAAAATGATTGTATGCCATTATTTCATATTGTAGGAGGGAACTCCGATTCCCGATCTCTTTCATTTTAAATTTATTGTATGCCATTATTTCATACTGTAGGAGGGAACTCCGATTTCCGATCTCTTTCATTTCAAAATGATTGTATGCCATTATTTCATACTGTAGGAGGGAACTCCGATTTCCGATCTCTTTCATTTCAAAATGATTGTATGCCATTATTTCATACTGTAGGAGGGAACTCCGATTTCCGATCTCTTTCATTTCAAAATGATTGTATGCCATTATTTCATACTGTAGGAGGGAACTCCGATTCCCAACCTCTTTACTTATATACCCTTTCAATAGACACTATTTATCTACAAAATCAGATGCTAATACATAATAGAACTTCGTATTCACACTATCAATATTATTATTAAATGAATCTTCAATTACATATTCCAACCGAGTTCCCTTTGGTAGAAAAACCGGTTCCCGATAATGATATATATCTAACCATTCATCTAACCAGTCTATATCTGATTTCTTAATCCAAGCCATTTTTATCTGTTGGTTTTCGGGTGTAATTCCTACGATCTTAATTCCTGGTTCATCAACATGCATAGGTAAGAAAACAGAATACACAAAAACATCATTCCTAAACTCGTAAGAATGCTTCATTTTC
>PYJD01000039.1 GCA_003635315.1 Candidatus Poribacteria bacterium | reverse complement strand
CTTTCTGAACTTGTTGTGTCAGAACGGATGTGACTTTGTCAAGACACCATTTGCTACGAGATAGAAACTTCGCTAAAGCCCAATATGTTGTTGTAGGTCTTGTTGATTGATAAATCTGTGTCATCGTTCCACGATGCGGTGTATTGATCAAACCCATTACGATTGTTGTAAAGTGTTTGAAGTTATTATACTTGAAGACCGACTGATATTCTGATAACATTGTTTCAAAGTGGGAAAGAGGTTGCATTGTAATCTCCTTTCAAAGATTATAAGTATTTTGAAAGGATAACCTATTTTCCACTTTTTGACTCTAAAAATCTTAAAACTGTCCAAACTATAGTAACAAATTACACCGATTATATGTCTGATTCCCGGATAAAGTCTACGTTCTGAATCGCCAGATCAACACCAATTCCGCGTAGGAAATTCGTCGGTTTACACGGAATACATGGTAGGTGTGGTTTCCCAACCTTAAAGTTTCGGATAGGAAACTACACCTACCGTTCTTGTTTCGGTTTCTACTTCAATATTAACATCCTGCGTGTTGCAGAAAAATCTCCTGCCGTTAGCGTGTAGAAATACACGCCACTCGCAACAGATTCACCGAGGGTGTTTTTACCATCCCAATACGCTGCACGTTCCCGACTATTATAGAAGCCAGCGGTTTGATTACCGAGTGATAGTGTGCGTATTAACTTACCAGTTGTATCATAAATTGATACCAATACATCATTGTCTTTCGATAGTTGATATGGCATCCACGTTTCCGGATTAAACGGATTCGGATAGTTCTGCAACAACTGATTCTGCAGAGGTTTACCGATACGATCAAGATTGACAGATAAAACCGCGTTTGCCAAGTTCTCAGGAGTTACTTTGAATGTAAGGTTTTGTGATTCAACATTACCATCGGGACCGATGACACGTAATTCAATCACATCTCCAACTTGGACAACGCTTTTTCTTGACAAATCGGCAGTTGCGGCAGCAAAGTAATCCCCTTGCACTGAAGCGGTCATCATGCGATTTGTTCTTAAGTTACGAGCTATTACCTTGTACCCGTCAAATACGGGTTTGCCTTTCAAATATCCACTTACAACGAATGCCCATACCTCCTGCGGCATCTCTGTGGATATGACAGATGGTGCTGCAGCTGCCGTATCGGGTTGATAGGACCAAGGTGCTCCGACGAACGCAAAATTGCGATTCTGTGGAACATTGACGATATATCCTTGTCCACCTTCAATGGGGAAACCATCGTTGGGGGCACTTGGTGTCCAAGCGATGAACCGCTGAGTTGCGGCATCAAGGGTGATGATGGTTGTTGCACCTGTCAGCGCGACAAGACTCTTAGCAGTCATGGGGGTCCAAGGAATCAGTGGTACAGATAGCATGTTCAATCCTTTGGATAGCTTAACGGTGTAGGCATTACTGAAAGCATCGCTCTCTTCCTCCGTACCGAGTCTTGCTATAAATCCGTGTCGACGTCCATCAGGCGAGTCATAGTGTCCAACAACAGAAGCATCTTGATTGATATTGTAACCTTCCGTTCTAACGCTACCTGGAACTTTCAATTCATGAAGCCCCCCAAGGAATGTACCGACATAAGTACGGGTAACCTCACCTACCACTTTGCCTCGGGAAACGGAAATCTTTGTATCGGTGAATCCGTGCACGAAAAAGAATTCATAAGTTCCTTTGGTTGGAGGAGTGAAAGATACATACCTGCCATCCGGTGCGCGTAGATATGGCGTATATTTACCGGTCTCATCTACGTAACTGCCGAACATACCCCCTAATGCATTGATAAAATCAGCGAATGTTTCCACTGCACCAGGATACTCAACGATGATGTCTCCTGTGAATCCGCGTCGGACACCCGAAGCGTCTGTCCAATTACCCGTCAGATTCCCCGTCGCATCACTCATACCCCATATCTCCGTTTCAACGGAACCTGGAAAATCGTATGGGTGCAACTCGCCATCTTGTAGGAGGATACCGCGGTGGCGTCCCTCATTATCCTCGTAGTATCCTCCTGCACGACCATCATTACCAAGGGCATAGAAATACGTGTTCTGTGAACCAGGATAATCATACGTCTTAAAAACACCATCAATGAGGGTAAAGGCTACCATTTTTTCACCATCAGGATTTTTCGTATACCCAGCATAATCTTCAAAGTCAGAACTCGCCGTCAACGCTAAGAAATCTACCCCCGGTACATCAATACTCTCATAAGTATAATTGAAACCACTGATTTGGAAAACGGGTTGATTAACGGCTTTAATCGGTTTGGCGATAAACCCGTGCCTATGTCCATCGGGGGTCTCATAGAACCCGACGACAGAGCCATCCTGATTGATATTATAACCTTGGGTGCTGACGCTGTCCGGTACCTTCAATTCCCGTAGTCCGTCAGTAAATGTACCAATATAAGTACGTACGACATCTCCGAACACTTTACCTCGGGCGATCCTTACTAAGGCATCGTTAACACCATGTACATAAAAGAATTCAAGGTTTTCTGCATTTGTAAGTTCGAAAGCCACATACCTGCCATCCGAGGAATATGCGTATTCTTGAAATAACCCATCAGCATCTATATAGCTACCGAACAAATTACCATCCGAGTTGACAAAATCGGCGAATGTTGCTTTTGCCCCAGGGAACTCAAGGATTGTGTCACCTGTAAATCCTCGATGAACACCATCAGCATCTATCCAGTTACCTGTCATTACTCCTGTCGCGTCACTAATACCGTATATCTCTGTATGCACAGCACCTGGAAAATCGAATTGACGCATCTCACCATCTTCCAAGATAACACCGTGGTGCAAACCCTCACTATCTTCATAGTAACCTGCAGCACGCCCATCATTACCAAGCGCATAGAAATAGGTGTTTTGAGCACCAGGGAAATCGTAGGTCATAAATACACCATCTATGAGTGTAAATGCAACCTCTTTTTCTCCATCAGTACTCTTCGTGTAGCCGGCATAATCCTCAAAGTCGCTACTCGCTGTCAGTGATAAGAAATCTACTCCGGGAACATCAATCGTTTCAAAAGTATAGTTCTCACTGGCGGATCTGACACTGGGTCCATCTCCGACTTGTGCAGTGGTGGTTAGTAAGAAGAAAGAATTGAGACATACAAACAATGTGAACGTGTAAAATAAAAAACTGAATTTCACAGTTTTAATATGAAATTGCATAAATGAATCTCCCCTTATTAGAAAATATATGAATTAAGTATTCCTCGTAAGTATTGGCGTATTTTCCAAATCCGATTCTATGGTTTGTTTTCTGATATCGTGTCTGTAAGTTTCCAACTTTTTATCAAGTCTGTAAGTCAATCCAACAATATAAAAAAGCCTTCTACTACAAGCTAAACATCCCCATGTTGCGGCAAAGTCTCCCTATTCAGCTTATAAAAATACCCGTCTGTTTTCACTTTTTCATAGAATTGATATTGCCATCCCAAAATACCGACTGGTTAGGATGACACCTGCAAATATGTTGGGGCACTATGTATTATGTGCATATCAACTATCAAGTATCTGTAGTGATTTCGATTCTTGCATCAGCGGGTGTTGCAAGTTGATAATGTATCCAGTTTTTGAGTTGAAATAGGTTGGATAGTTCACAAGCTATGCCGTTATCTTGGGTAGCATTGATTGACAAAGTTGTTCCAGTTGTTGAATTCCGCACACGATTGAAGTTACACTAATTTATCTTAAGATACTATGTTAAGCAAATTAATTATGGGTATAATTTTATATAGTTTTATCCTACTATGAAATATAATATATCTATACTAAGTTGCTCATTACAGCTTGAGTTGATAAGTGGAAATGAAATTAATTCTCCCCATAAAATCAACCTTATTGACGAATAGGTACAACTTTTAACCATACCATAATCCAACTTGACATTACTAACTTATTTCTGGTATCATTACTCGATATTAAAACACATTAAATCTATGGTTAAATATGCGTCAATTTTTTCAAAAATATATTCATATATCCCTCCTTTTTATCTTTCTACTTTTCACATCTTACGGATACACACAGACATTTGTTATAGTTGAAATGCAGAATGGTGATAGATTCACTGGACTATGGCGAAATGGGGATGACACCCATTTTGAAATAGAATATAACGGACAAATACTCAGATTACCTTTAGAGGGAAATATACTCAATTTCACTACAAATTTAGATAACCTACCGAATCAGACGGCAACTAAGCATTATCGTAATGCACGTGACCTGTTAGATTTACTACTCCCTGATTTAGCTATCAGACAATTCGAAAAAGCTTTGGAAGAATCACCCAAATTCGTCGATGCTCATAACCAACTTGGATTGCTATATAACGCTAATCAACAGATTGATAAAGCACTGGAAAGATTTCAATCTGTCGCAATTATTGATTCTGAAAAATATAACGACTTACCACAGATACTTCAAGAAATTGGTACGAATGCAATTGAATCTGAAGATTTCGCTAACGCAGTAAAAGCCTTTAAAATTGTTCTAAATTATTTTCCTGAACATGATTCAATAGGAAACCTAAGTTATACCACAGGATTTCTCCTTGTTGAAAATTTAAATGATACCGTTGCTGGTCTTGAACTCTTACAGAATACTGTAAGTAATTTTAGAAATTTACCTCAACATGAAAAAGCTGTATTTCTTATTGGGAATTTACAAGCTGATTCTCAAGACTTGGACATGGCATTGAGAACATTGGAACACTTTGTCGAAATCTATCCAAATAGCGAATTTGTTGATGATGCATACTTGAAACAAGCTATTATACATCTGCAATTAGGGAATAGAGATGATGCCGTAAACATTGCACAGGGAATCCTAAGAATCACTGAAGATCAAGACATTATAGACCAGGCAAAGGATGTTAGACAGGCAAGTGCATGGAACATATATACACAAGATCTACCGGATACAAACATACAGGCTATTGCTGTCGATGGTACATCCCTTTGGATAGGAACGCCAAAGGGCATCGTACAGATTGAAACCGAAGGTATTGGAAAATGGCATGTTAATGAAGCCATTCCTTGGATGATTAATGAGTATGAAAATCTAACTTCTATTCCAGATATACGCGCAATTTCTGTTAACTCACTTGAAGTTTGGATTGGTACCAGAAATCAAGGAATTATACACTTTAATAAGAACACAAATGAAGTAAGTAATTATACAATGGCTGATGGGTTACCAAGTTTGTGGATTCGTGATATTAAGATGGATGATAAAGAAATATGGTTTGCTACAGACGCAGGGTTAGTTCGTCGACATCTAACCACTGGAATTCAACACCTCTATAACCAGGAAAACCATAATATACCAAACGACCTAAATTCTATTACTATGTCCCCAGATACAATATGGGTAGGCACATCAGGAGAAGACATAGCAATATACAATCGTCAACTGGATGAGTGGAACCCAATTGGATTTGTTGATCTTAATCCTGAGATTAAAATCGTTCGATTTGATACTATTGGAAATAAGATCTTTTTCTCATGGGTGAATGATGATGAAAAATCTAACGGATATTTTGAATCTGATTATAGTGGTGCAAATGCATCTATTACCCCCGTATCTACAAGTACTGAAGATATGACTCTTTTAGATGATATATTCATTACTGGGATCGCAGAGAATACTATCCCTCAAGAAATACTTGTGAATCAAGAAAGAGACAATACCAAACTCACATTATGGCTTGCAATGAGCGACTATGTTGCTATTAATCACGACTATACAAATACCCCTGAATGGGATGGGGCAATTGGGTACCCAAAAGTGTTAGTTGAGGGACTTACAATACAGGGCATTGCTGTTGACAATGATCGGATTTGGATTGGAACATCTAAGGGTATGTTAACTTTAGAAAAGGAGAAATTCACCGAAACTATTGAATAGCACATTTTGCATACTCATATTCTCCAACATGAAATGATGGAACAAACCTCTAAGAGAAAGATCATACGCTGGAATCAGTTAGATGCAGTTTCTATTAATGACGAATTGGTGGTTGAAGAACCACTTGAAATTCGCATAGGCGATCAGAGCCTAATTGTTGTTATGAGAACTCCTGGACATGATTTTGAACTGGCTGCCGGGTTTCTCTACACAGAAAATCTAATCAAATCCGTAAATGACATACAAATTATCACATATTGTGAGGATGATAACGAAAATCCAACAGATGATGATGAAAATTCTCCTATAACATCATTACAAAACATTATAAATGTCCGTCTAACCGAGGCGTTGAACTTTGATGAACATCAGGGTTGGCAACGCAATTTCCATGCTAATGCAAGCTGCGGTCTTTGTGGTAAGATGACGATTGACTCCGTAAAACTTCAGGTTGATCCAATTAAAACAAATTTTAAAATTAACCGAAAAGAGTTTTACACGCTGAATGATTGTCTCCGTGAAGAACAGACAGTTTTTGAAAAGACAGGAGGATTACATGCAGCAGGATTATTTGATGAAAACGGAGAACTGCTTATTCTACGCGAGGATATTGGCAGACATAACGCTGTTGACAAAGTCATTGGACAAGCTGTTCTATCAGATATGATTCCGCTTGATAAACATCTTCTTATGGTAAGCGGACGGGCAAGTTTCGAAATTATACAGAAGGCATTATTCGCTCGAATACCGGGCGTTGTTGCTGTTTCTGCTGCTTCCTCACTCGCAGTTGATTTAGCAGAAGAAGGAAATATTACATTAATTGGATTCATGCGTGACCAAAGTATGGTAGTTTATACCCATCCAGAACGAATTTATTCTGATAAATGACTATTAATGTAATATAATAGGCTTGTGTAATATAATAGACTTGCTGAATTTTGCGAAAAACATAAACAGCCATGGTTTCAAAATGATATAAAAATGATAATAATAGTAGTAGATAAGTTCCCTGTGCTATTTATCATAAATAATCTGAAAAGATAACCCAACTAACGACCATCACCATCCTATTGAATATAGAATATAGTGCTATCTTTCTTAGTTGTAGTGTCTCTAATTTATACATTCAAACCTTAGAACCTACAACACATTATATGTAGGTACAGAATACAGGAGTATCTTATGAACTTCTTTCTTGAAAGCATTCAATCAGCGGTCAATCTACTTTTCCTATTCGTTGTACTGGGTACGTTAATTATCTCATGGATTTATGCCTACAGGCTAAAAAAACTACATAATGCTGATTTTCCATGGGGAAAGGCATTGATGATAGTTGGGATAGAGGTCGCAGCTTGGATAGGTTTTACTATTTTCTTTGAACTATTTCAAAAATATTGGATTATAATTACTATTGTTGGATTAATTGCAATATACATAATAAGTACACGAAAAAAGAAAAAGTATGTCTAATTAATGGAATGAAATGAATTGGTCCTTAACATACCTATAATCAAATTCTATTTTGGGGGGAATTATGCCTCGAACCGGACGCGCTGTAGTCGCATACGGACAAGATTTTGAAATACGTGAATATCCTGTTCCTGACCCTGAACCAGATACAATTCTTTTGCGACAAGAGTTAGCTGGAATCTGTGGAACCGATCTCCATAACTGGCAAAATGGATTCAAAACTGAAATCCTATTAGGGCATGAAAACGTGGGGATCGTCGAAGCCATTGGAGATGGGGTTAAAGAAGACTATGTTGGTAAACCCATAAAAGAAGGTGATAGAGTTATCTTTGCTCCTGGTACAAACTATGGTGGGTACGGTTTTCAGTGGAATCCAGATGAAGCTCCACATTTTCGCGGGGGTTTTGCTGATTATATGTATCTGACATACCCAAATACCTGTTTTATGAAGACTGATGCATCTCCAGAAGTTGCTGTCCTTACCGAACCTTTCACTGTCGGTGTTCATGCTGTAATGCGAGGAGATATAAAATTCGGTGATACTGTGGTAATACAAGGTTCAGGGGCAATCGGATTGGTTACACTCGCATGTGCAAAAATAAGTGGGGCAGGAAAATTAATCATGGTGGGTGGACCAGCAGGACGTCTTGAATTAGCAAAAAGATTAGGCGCAGATGTTACCATAGATATTGAAGAAGCCACATCTGTCGAAGAACGAACTGAACTCGTAAAGTCAGAAACACCCAGAGGTGAAGGTGCTGATGTTGTTTTTGAATGCGCAGGTTTTCTCCCCGCTACTCCAGAAGGATTAGGATATACAAGACGAAGTGGAACTTTTGTGGAAGTGGGTCATTTTGTTGACATGGGTTCTATTGACTTCAACATAAATCAACTCCTTATGAGAAAAAATCTTCGGCTTGAAGCAATCTGGGGCAGTAATTACGATCATTTTGTTCGAGGTCTGCCTCTTCTTGAAAAAAGTGAACTACCGTTTGCTGATATGGTTAGTCACGAACTACCTCTTTCACAAGTTGAAGACGGTTTTAAAGCACTGGATGGTGGCTACCGTATTAATGGGGAAACTGCGATAAAAATCGCCGTTCGAGCAGAAAAATAAACTCTATAATTTATCATTTAGGAGACAAAATAATGTCTAAAACCTATCGCGTTGGCTTCGCTTCATTAGTACATGACCACGTATGGGGTGAGTTAAATCAATGGAAAAAACACCCAAATGTTGAAATCGTCGCCGCAGGAGATGTCAACGCGGAATTAAGAGATCAATTCAGAGAAGAATCTGGAGTGGATAATGTCTACGACTCCTGGCAGGAGATGATTGATAACGAAGAATTAGATATCGTTCAAGCATGTGGAGAGAACAACGCTGGTCCAGGAATCGTTAGTGCTGCAGCAGCAAAAGGTATACATGTCCTATCTGAAAAACCTATGGCTGCTCGCTTATCACAAGCCGATGAAATGCTGTCTACCGCAAAAAACGCTGGTATATACCTAATGATTAACTGGCCCACCGCATGGAGTCCTGCCCTCAACACTACTATTCAACTGATCAAAGATGGTGCTATTGGGGACATTTTCTACTTCAAATGGCGTTCAGCACATAACGGTCCAAAAGAAATTGGTTGTTCCAAGTACTTCTACGAATGGCTATACGATGAAGAGAAAAATGGAGCTGGCGCTCTTATGGATTATTGTTGTTATTGCGCCGATATGTGTGCTTATCTACTCGGTCTACCAGAACAGGTAACAGGTTTCCGCGGGACGTTTGTAAAAGATTATCCATTACCAGATGACAATGCTGTCATTGTCATGAAATATGGAAATGCCTTCGGTATTACTGAAGCGTCTTGGACTCAAAAAACAGGTTATATCACACCAAATCCTGTTGTATATGGAACTGAAGGTGCATTGTCTGTAACTGGAAACCAGGTTAATCTCCATCCTGCTGGTGACGATACCCAAGTCATTGATCCTGATCCCATTCCTGAAGGTAGAAGAAACGCCCCCGAATATTTAATCCACTGCATAGAAAATCAAGTTCCAATTGATGGTTTATGTTGCCCTAAAGTGAGTCGGGATGCTCAGGAGATTTTAGAAGCCGGTTTGGTTTCTTCCGATAGTGGACAAGTAGTTAACTTACCAATGTAATCCTATTTTTTACAATAGTGAAGCGCGTAAATAACGCCCTTCACTATGTTTTTGTATATTCGCAACTTATTAATGAAGGAGAATGTAATTGAATAATAGAATACCTATAGCATTACAATTGTATTCCGTAAGAGATGATTGTGCCAAAGACCTATCACTTACCCTGCAAGCCGTTGCACAGATGGGTTATGAAGGTGTTGAATTTGCTGGATACTATGACAGATCTGCAGAGGAATTAAGGGGTATGTGTGATGACCTTGAATTAAAAATTGTGGGTACACACACTGGCATCAACACGCTTCTCGGTGATGCACTTGAAGAAACTGTCGCTTTTAATCAAACACTCGGTAACCCATATCTAATTGTTCCAGGTTTACCGGGTGAATATAGTAACTCAAAACAGACATGGCTAAATACTGCAAAGATATTTAATGAAATCTCAGAGAAAATTGCTGACCAAGGTATGTACACAGGATATCATAACCATACTGGAGAATTCCAACCCATGGATGGGGAAATGCCTTGGGATATATTCTGTAGTAATACAAATGACAGTGTCGTAACACAGATAGATACAGGACACGTCCTTCGTGCTGGGGCAGATAATGTCACATACATTGAACGCTATCCTGGAAGATCCAAACTCGTCCATATCAAAGAATTTTCTGCTACGAATGATAAAGCTGTCATTGGTGAAGGTGATATACCTTGGGATGATGTATTCAATGCATGTGAGACCGTCGGTGGTACGGAGTGGTACATCGTTGAACAAGAAAGTTATGCATATCCACCAATAGAATGTGCTGAACGATGTATTGAAGGTTTACGTAAGATGGGGAAAATATAGATTTGGATACATCGGATGCACATCTATCAGACCAACATGCCAACTCTGTTGAATCCGATCTTCTCCTATGGTGGGAAGATTTTTACCTACCTGTTTTTGAATACATTATACCGAAAATGGGAAACTTGGAAGGGAAAAACGTGCTGGAGTTGGGTACTGGAACTGGTGGAACAGCTACGCTATTGGCAAAACAAGGTGCTTCTGTCATCGGAATAGATCTATTGCCTTTCCGTTTAGATGAAGCTAAAGTCAGAGCAACACAACACAATGTTGACGCATCAATAGAATTTGCTTTGATGGATGCTATGCAGCTTGCCTTTAAAGATAATACTTTTGATTTTATCATATCAAAATCTGTTTTAGTTTTTACAGATCATGCACGTACAGCAAAAGAGTGTTACCGTGTCCTAAAACCTGGTGGTAAAGCTATATTTATTGAAAATATGCGATACCATCCATTTGTATGGTTATATAGGAGATTGTTCATAAAATACTCCCTTAAACTACACTATTTCTCTATTCGTGATATTGAATCAATCGGTACACAATTTGACCTGATGGAACATTCAGAATTTCATTTTTCTACTGTGAAGTCATTATTCTGGCAGAAATGTATACCAGTCTCTCCATTATATCGATTTTCCTTCCATTTACTGAGCGTATTTGATTCCTTGATATTAAAGATACTACCATTTCTGAAACGATTTTGTTGGATCACAGCAATGGTATGTCACAAAAAATAGAAAATTTATTGATCCGATTGGAATTATAATAAGGTAGAATAATCAATCTGAAACGGTATAAGTACTTTAAACCTACCGATACTTTAACCAATTATCAAATAAAGGCTTCAACCGATCTGGTAAATTACCAAGAAATTCTGGATCATTCAACCATTCTTGATCCGTAGGATTATCTGGATTTAACGGATGACTCTCTGAAGTAATCGCCACAACAGCATAGTGTAAGGTCTGACGTATCTTCCCACTCAAGTTTTTTCCCTTATGTAAAATACTGGAATTATAGAATACGATATCACCTGCCTTAAGTTCGACCATAAGTTGGTTCGGCATATCTTCATTAGGTCTTTCTTGTAAAACAGTTCGTTCAGCATCGGTCAGTTCACGACAATGACTGCCAGGAACAATATATAGAGAATCATCGTCATAAAGTGCTCCGTTAAGTTGTACATGACTTCTTAACCGACTATTAAGAACTTCCTGTGGAACTTCACCATCTTGCGCAGCATCTCTATGCCAATTAATATGATACGGTTTCTTCACCGAATTAACAAGTAGGGTACAAAGGTGGTATCGCAAATTGTCCCCAATAAGGGATTCAATTACATCCAATATCTCTGGGTTAGCTAATGAATATACAAGTGCTTCTTCACGTATACTTGGATGAAAGACATTATTCACTCCCCAAATATCATCCCGTTCTCCATCTATATAACGTAGATACCCATCGTGAACACGATCTATAAGACACTTATGTAAAAGCCTATCTATTGCATTTCTATAAGTTTCAATATCCACGTCAGAAAGTGCTTTTCTGCGTATAAGATAACCATTATCAAGATAAGATGTAATTTCAGAACTGGTTAACATGGTAAATGATCCTTTAATATAGTTCTATCGGATAAAATGGTATTATATCTCTCTTTGTAGCATAAACTGTCAGTTTGTGCCGCATTCCGCTTCATTTCTAACATTAATATTATTGTCATAGTACACCAACTCACCATTTACAATAGTAGCAACAGGCGTAATCTCTTGACTCTCAGAGGCGTATTTAAAAACGAACAGATCTCTCATCTTTTCAATCCGTTCCTTTTCGTTTAGTATTATTAGCGGATGCAAGGTTGCCATTGGTATTACCTTCTGTAAAGACAATCCTGTAAACTTAATCGTGTTTTCAATGCCTTTCACTAATTCAATTGCTGAACCGGCAAGATATTCTGTACCTGCCAAACGGACTACTCTATCTTCTGTCAATTCCACCGCACTACCAGCAAACTCATAATTTCCTGAATCCAATCCAGCCAATGAGACTGCATCGCTAATAAGAATACACCGTTTTGGAGTTTTTGCTCTTATCATCGATTTGACAACAGATGCCGGAAGATGATGACCATCAACGATAAGACTTGCACGGAGTTCGTCTGCAGCAAGTTGATCCCATATATAATTTGGATGACGACGGATCTCAGCATGTGCCCCATTTCCAAGATGTGTTGACAAACTGGCACCAGCTGAGATTGCGGCACTTATATCTTCTGCAGTCGCATTGGTATGTCCTATGGCAACTACAATTCCATTTTCAACAAGCTTTTCTATAAAATGTATAGCTCCTATTTTCTCTGGAGCAAGTGTAACAAGACAAATCTTACCTTGAGCAATATCTTGTAGTTGTTGAAACTCCTCCCAATCAGGATCTCTCACATGTTTCAACGGATGTGCCCCACGTGGCCCATCAACTTCTGAGATATACGGTCCCTCAAGGTGAATACCAAGTATTGAATCGGCAACTCTCTGGTCAGACTCATATGCTTTCACAACTGCCTTAAGTGAATTACTGATATTTTCAAATGAATTCGTTACGATAGTTGGACATATCAAACCTGTACCAACTCGCCAAAGTTCCCTTACCATCTCACATACATCGGTCCCTGTCACTGTTGGATCAGATAAATCATTACCAACAAACCCATTTACTTGGATATCTACCAAAGCAGTAGAAATGAAGTGGTCCCTTTTGACGGATGTTTCTCTATTGGATTTAACGGATTGAACAGATCTCTCCATCAATGTAATTTCTAAAGGTATATGATCAACTATGAAATTCCCGGTTATCTTCATTGTATAACTTTGATTGAAAATGATTGGGTTCTTGAAATATAATATGTTGATAATATCCTAAACGAACTTTTGTTGCAATAAAAAAGGGTTGCATTTTTACACTATTTCAGTTAATGTATGTAATACCATGAAAGTACTCATGGATACATAGACATTCAATCATGAAATTGGTGGAGGCATTATGGAATATTTAACCTATGGAAAAACCGGTTTGGAAATCTCACGTCTCTGCTACGGAGCAGGACGAATCCTGGATACCTGTAAAACTATTGAATCCGGTGCTACTCTGATGTTGAAAGGTTTTGATGAAGGGATAACTTTCTGGGATACTGCTGAAGGTTATGGGACACAACCACATCTCGGAGAAGCAATTCGTCAGATTAATCGTGAAGAAGTCGTTATACAGACAAAAACTGCCGAGAAAGATAAAACCGCCGCACAAAGTATTGACAAAGCACTAACGGAATTGCAGACTGATTATATAGATGTTATGTTGTTACATGCTATCGCATCCCGGGATGACCTAAAATCACGTGAACGTGATGGAGCTTTTGATGCATTTCGTGAAGCAAAAGCCGCTGGTAAAATACGATTTATTGGATGTTCCACTCATGTATATACAGGTGACGTTATGGACGCGGTTATTGACCATCCAGAATTAGATGTTATCCTAACAACTGCTAACAAAGAAGGGAAAATGTTAGAGGGTGGTACCATGGAACAACACCTCGAATATATGCAACGTGCTTATGATCTTGGCAAAGGTATCAGTATCATGAAGGTTATCGCAGCAGGAGATATCCCCGAAGATGATAAACCTGAATGGATTGAATGGGGCTTTAGTCTTGATACTGCACACGCTATTAATCTTGGTATGACTACCTATCAACATATCTCACTTGATGTTGGAATAGCACGTGCAAGCGCACGCAGAAGACTTATTCAACGCAAAGCTGCATAATTATCTTCTACACTATAAAGAATGTCCGATTCAATGAATGCCGTTATGTGTCATGCACCGCATGACTATCGGTATGAAGATGTACCTATACCTCATGCTGAACACGGTGAAATAGTAATTAAGGTTAATGCCTGTGGTGTATGTGCAAGTGATATTAAATGTTATACTGGAGCACCACTCTTCTGGGGAGATGATACCCGTCAACCCTATGTGGAAACCCCGGTAATTGCTGGTCATGAATTCATCGGTGAAATAGTAGAAATTGGACATGGAGCTGTGGAAAACAATGATCTAAAGGTTGGCGATCGGGCTATTGCTGAGCAAATAGTTCCTTGTTGGGAGTGCCGTTATTGTAAAACAGGGAAGTATTGGCTTTGTCAGGTACACAATATCTTCGGATTCCAAACTGTGGTCAATGGCGGGATGGCGGAATTCATGAAATTCCCTGCGGATGCCCTTGTCCACAAAGTGCCATCTGATATGCCTATTGAAAATGCTGCCATGATCGAACCTCTCGCATGTTCTATTCATGCTGTCCAACGCGGTGAAATTGAATTTGGAGACACCGTTGTCATCGCTGGAGCGGGTACACTCGGTTTAGGTATGATAGGGGCAGCAAAACTAAAGAATCCTGGATTACTAATTTCAATTGACCTACTACCAAAACGATTAGAAGCAGCGAAGAAATTAGGTGCGGATATCACCTTAAATCCGTCTAACACAGATGTTGTACAAGAGATATTAGACATGACAGATGGATATGGTTGTGATGTATACATTGAAGCAACAGGTCATCCTAAAGCTGTCGAACAAGGTCTACACATGATCCGTAAAGCTGGAACATTTGTTGAATTTAGCGTGATGCGTGAACCTGTAACTGTTGATTGGACAATCATTGGAGATACAAAAGAGTTGAATATTCACGGTTCTCATTTAGGTCCATACACATATCCTCTTGCCATAGATTACATTCAAAAAGGACTAATTGATGTAAGTCATATTGTAACACATCAGTTACAATTGAAAGATTACTTGACCGCCTTTGATATGGTCAAAAATGGTAAAGATTCTATAAAGGTTCAACTTATTCCAAGTTAATTTTCAGAATATTATATAATAGTGGATTCCGATAAAATGTTAAAATTCTATGGTAGTAATCCACATTCCATTCTTGTAGTTGTTCTATAGTCAGAATGTGCAACCTATGACACATCCGTTCTGAGACACGATGTGTCCATTAACATTTCAACTATTGACTTGCCTTCCAAGATCTATGAAAATAGTCGATGCAGATTGATACACCCAATGCTATACTCGTATCTCGTCTCAGAGTGTTGTGATGTTCATTCGCCTTTCAGTTTCGGACTACACACTTGTTCACTTTCTGGACTTTCCACATGTGTTGTTGATTGCTGAGATGCTGATTTTGAGAGATAAACTTTTAGCAACTCTTGTTTTGTTGTGAGCATGAACTCTCGTATCCGTATCTCATCTTCTTCTAATGAGACGCAAGGAGATGACGAAAGTTCTTCATAGAACCTAACGATCTTTTCTATAATTTCATTAACTTCGGGGTTATCTGAAAGCTTAGCAATCTTTTCTATAATCTCATTGACTTCGGGGTTATCTGATTGTAGATTCATACTAATCATTGGTATCCTTTCTAATAAAGAATATTATGAGAAAGGATACCATTTTTTTTTAATTTGCATCAACCCATATCATACACATCGGTGTGTAAAGTTCTTGGCAAATAGGTGTAGAAAAACTGTAGGAGGGAACTACGTTTCCCGAACTTTATTCTTATGGTTAATGCAAAACAATTATTAGAAAAGGTGTATACACCCATTATGATACCCGATAAATGCCACAAATCTGCGATTCAGACAATCCCACTTCCATGAAATCCGCGTATTCAGATATAAATTATGAAGAAAAATATTCACAAGAACATCAAAAGTCACATCCGTGAAAAATAAGGTTGCAAACACATAATGCAAATGTTAAAATAGTTTTATATATAATAGTGTATAAATAGAATATAGGTTTATTATGTTATGATATTTTTTAAATCTAAATCCCAAATGATAAATATCGGACAATTCTATACAATCCGTTTACCCTACTCGGTTTAGAACAAATTGATCCAAAAACTTGGAGGGGATGTTAAAAATGAATCCTACACAAATTACAGAATTAAAGGCAGAAATTTTTGAAGATGTATTTAAACCAGTAATTCCTTGTTTAGTGATTTCATTAACTGACAACAAACAACTGACATTTAACAACTCTATACTCACAACTAACAAACTTCAACAAAATATTAACATATGTGATATTTTAACCCAAAAACTGAAATCTGAGAAATAACACAAAAATGGGAAAACTCATAATTTTTCTTTCTTCTATTTTAAGTGTGATAATCCCAGTACAGTACTGGTATAACTGCCATAATTTTACCGAAAATTAATGACACACGATGTGACAAAAAGTGTAACTTTTTCCCGTTTTTCGATACCATCTGAATCTATGAATCGGTACACTGGAATGGAGATTAGCACACAAAATAATTTAACGTTATAGTAATTTGTGCGAGTTTTATTGATTATATTACTCTCTCCTCTAAAGGAGGGAACTACGATTCCCGCATACTTTACAACGGTTGGTGGGAACACTATTTTACAAATGATATAATAATGCAAATCAAGGAATTGTTGAGTGTACTTGTAAAGTGATTAATTAAAATAGAATTGCTATGAGATGATATTTGGAGATACTACTTCAAAATCATAACTTTTATGAGAAATATATAATTAGAGAATAAATGATGACTATCTATAAAATCGATCCTAAATACAAAGCCAATTACAAAGAAGTATTTATGTCAAAAAATCACCCATTTTTGCAAGTAATATGCTGGTTGAAAATTTCAAAATCAGTAAGGACAACAAAAACACAAAAACACACTTTTTGAAAATTCTTATATATCTAATTCAAAGTGGAGTAAAGTCAGTCTATGACAGCGGTTAGAGGGGTAATTTACACCAATTTCAATCCTACAGAATGTAGGAAAAAGTGTAACTTTTTTCACTTTTTCACAACATGGAAAAATCCAACATTTTCACGATTTTCTATCAGGGAATTTAGGATTAAAGGTCTGTTTTTGCACCTTATTAAATTGTCTGTATTAGGATTAAAAGTGAAATTAATCTCTATTAATTCCAATACAATTTCTAAATAAATCTGTCTCTTTAGAATTGCATAAACTTTAGGATGTCCAGTATTAGATGATACACCAGATAAACAGGAAAATGCATCATCATTTCTTAGAAATAGGATAACCGTGATCTTGATCTTACTTGAAGGACAACAGGTATCATGCTATAATAATCAAAACAACCATAGCATCACACAAAAAGTGAAAAATAGTAACCCTTCATATAGTGTATGTTACTTAACCCTTCAAAACCAAAAGCATCAAGAATTTCATTATTGCAAGATGGAAGTCAAGAAGCTTTTAAAAAATTATTAGATAATTATTGGTCATGGTATTATGAGGACGCATTCTATGAGGCTGTAAAACTCTTACTAAATACAGACTTGGAATGGGAAAATGTTCCTCAAATCACGACCCCTCCTGTGGGTGAAGTGGTTTCTCCTATTGGACACGCTCTGGCACATCCAGAAGAAGAAATCCGAAACACAGCTCTACAAATCCTTAACGCAAGGATTCGTATCCCAAAAGGAACAGTACTAATAGGAGAAGAATGCACACCTATTCAAGTGAATGAATTCGAGATAAGTGTATATCCTATTACAAACGCACAATACTACCAGTTTATTCAAGAAATAGGACACAAACCACCTAAACATTGGTTGAAAGATACACAAGATGACAATCTTGATCTGGATTATACATGTTATAATCTAAAAGGAGACCACCCAGTAATTTGGATTAGTTGTGAAGATGCTGAACTATATGCCAATCATGTCAATGGTAGATTACCTACCTTCCAAGAATGGCAATATTGTGCACGGGGATTCGACGATAGACTCTTCCCATGGGGAAATGAGATTGATAAACCTCGTTGTAATACAGCAGAACTCGGAGCAGAAGATACAACACCTGTTGGTTCATTTTATGATGGGATTAGTCCTTTTGGATGTTATGATATGATTGGAAACGTTTGGGAATGGACAGAAACCGACTATGACGATGAAGGAAAATTCCGTGTCGCTTGTGGAGGATCTTGGTATTACAACCACGACTACAGTACATGTACCAGTTACGATTTCTTCAGCAAAGATTATTCTGAATTTGTTCTCGGTTTTCGAATTGCTGTATAAGATATGCAAGCAATTAACTTGATAAAAGATTAATACGTCACTTTCCTAAATTTGGGGTGTTATAACAATAGGAATCTCAGCAAATTAGAGTTAAAAATATGGGTAATGATAAGAAGAACGATGAAAATATAACATCAGATGTTAAGAAGGATACAAGTGATTCTGATACCATGGCAACTCCCATAAAAACAGATAATATCAAGATACCAAATGAATTACTGCAAAAGAGATTTATCCAACGTGGACGGTTAGACATCCACCTACATCAATCTGTTTTAAAACATTTGAAGCAAGGGGCTGACGCATTAAATGCTCGAGACTATGAAAAAGCTATACAAGAATTTCTTCAAGTTATCCAATACAACAATGATTCTGCAGAAGCGCACTTCCACCTTGGTTTGGCTTATTTCATGCTTAATGACTATGACAAAGCAATTGATGCATACAAGAAGGCTATTAAATGTGAACCGAATGAAATTGAATCTTATACAAATCTCGCAAATATTTATCGATTATTAAAACGTTATGATGATGCTATTCGAATATATGAACAGGCTACAAAAATCAAACCTGATAATCCTGAGTTGTTTTCTGAACTGGGTGCTCTTTATTCACTACAAGGTAAACGCCGAGAAGCGATTTCTGCGTTTAAAAATGCAATGCTGAACAAATTTAAAGATACAAAACCATATAGACCTGAAAAATCAGATCTATCTGAAGAGGAATAAAAGTATCGAAGATTAAAATGTGAGTTTGATGGTGGGAGATTACAATGTTTGTTTCTGATGAAGATTTGATGTTGGAATGTCGTAAAGGCGATATGAGTGCTTTTGAACTTCTGGTAAGAAGATATCAAGATGCTATCGTTAACTACATTCACTTAACAATCAATGACTATCATCGTGCTGAAGATCTGGCTCAAGAGACATTTTTACGGGTCTTGAAAAGTGCACCTCGATACAAACCGAAAGCAGCTTTTAAAAATTGGTTATATACCATCGCAACAAACTTGTCTCGAAACGAAATTCGTAATCGTATCCGTCGAAATACATACCTATTGGATGATTTGGTTGACGATGGTGAGGATATCTACCATTCTGATATTATGACCGATACACGACTTCAACCTGACATTCTTATTGAAAAGAAAGAACAGCAACAGCTAATTAAAAGAGCTCTTAATCTGTTGCCCGATAATCAAAGAATTGCATTAACATTAGTCACATATCAAGAACTATCCTACGATGAAATAGCGGATATTCTTGAATGCACAGTTGGCGCTGTTAAATCATTAATTCATCGCGCTCGACAAAACATGAAATTGCACCTAATAAAAGTAGGAATAGGGGAAAATGTCAATGCTAAAATCTAATAATAATGAATGTAAATCCATTCAGAATGATCTATCAGCCTACTTAGATAAAGAAATAGCACCTTGGAAACAACTCAGAATCCAGAGACATTTAAAGCAATGTTCTGTTTGTTCTTCTCAGGTTAATATACTGCAAAATACAAATAGAACATTATGTTTTATTGAACCCATAAAAGCATCTGAAAACTTTATTGATGCTGTAATGTCAAAGGCTAATACACAAAATATTTATAATAAAGAAAAAGCAGAAGGCGCCAACCGTATTCTAAACATAATCAACGGTTTACAACTTTGGCTCCGAAGCAACATCAGTGTATCTAATCCTGTGTTTATGTTCAGTTTTATATTTGGTTTATTTATTATGATCGGTGTGACTCTCTACTCCCCACAGATAGAGAAATTAAACCTATTTACGAATTTTAATTCACAATCTATAGATAACTCGCAGGATAGACTCATTTCTTTTGAGGTAATTACACAAAAAGAACCAAAACGTACACTTAAAACACGATGATGAGGATTAGACGATGATTAATATTTCCAAACATCTCAGAAGATCAATTACTCGGAAAGCATTGGTGTTTTCAATGGTGCTTCATCTAACTCTTGCTCTGACGATGTTCTATTTTGCTGTTATGAATCAACCAATTCCTCTCTTCCAAGATCAGATTGATGCTGAAATTACTACTATACCAAAACCATCCCCTACCAAACTACCCAAGAAACATCCTATTCAACAACGGAAACCTACGGTATATGAACCTGTTGAGAATTCTATCGCTAAAATTGAAGCAATCCTACCTGAATTGAGTTTTCAACCTAAGACTGTTGAGAATGCTCCAATCGTAACTGTTAAACCAAGACTTGACCATACCAAAACGACTCCTGATCAAACTATTGATGTCAGCACTGCAGTCAGAGAACTTCGTGAAGTTGAAAGTGGACTGTCAAAAACTGAATCCGCACAACCCACCGTTGGTGATACATTTGGAACAAAACGAACCGGTGAAGTAGGGGTACCCCGAAAATCACTCCGATCTACTCTCGACGTTGCTGGACCAATCGTAGGTGACGATGATGTTGTGGAAACAGATTTTGGTGATAAACCTGGAAATAAACCCTCCTTGCCATATATACCATTTAGTTCAGTGATGAAGAATCTCGCAACCGAGATTGCTGAAACAAGTGATGGTGGACCAATTGATGTTGTTTTTGTCGTTGATGCAAGTGGCAGTATGGGGGACAATATAAAAGCTGTCGCAAAACATCTAACAGATATGATAAATGTATATAGATCATCAAACATTGATTATCAACTTGGATTAACTGAATTTTCTGCACCGAGTAGGAATAATATAATTAAAGTATTACAATTGACGAAAAATATTAACCAATATAAACATGATTTATATGCTATTGTGCCTAAAGGAGACGAAAATGCTTTGGATGCAATCGATCAGACTGTCAGAGAACTACGATTCCGTCCTACATCAAAAAAGCATCTTATCATCGTCACTGATGAACCCTTTACAAGTTTAAAAGGGATTAAGACTCAAGACGCAATTGCACTCTGTAGAGAATTTGGAATCTATGTGAATGTTTTGGGTAATAATAATGAAGAACACAAGAAAATCGCTTCACAAACAAACGGTAAATGGCACGCAATACCTGTTAATCAAAGACAGAATATTACACAACAACGAACATATAGACCACAAACACCAGCAGCTATTGCCAAATCTTTAGGAAGAGCAAAT
Source organism: Candidatus Poribacteria bacterium (assembly GCA_003635315.1). GTDB lineage: Bacteria > Poribacteria > WGA-4E > WGA-4E > WGA-3G > MSPOR6. Next base: position 13,149 of record PYJD01000039.1, on the reverse strand, counting down.
TGGAATAATGTTCAGAAAATTGGTAAATCAATTCTCAATAAGACAGGGAATACACCTATAGATATTGTCCTATTTATTGATGGAAGTGAAAGCATGGAGAACAAATTATCACAACTTACACAGCAACTCGGTCAATGGATTCGGGACTGGGATAACTCACTAATTGACTATCAAATTGGGGTGGTGCGGTTTCGTGCTCGGGGGTCGGTAAACATTGTAAATGTCTATAATCCACCACAATCATTTGAACAAATTAATAAAATCATTGAACTACCATGCCAACAAGATGAGAATCTTTTACAGGCTGTGTCTGAAGGTATGCAACGATTTAAACTACGTCCCGATGCAAAGACACATATCATACTTATTACGGATGAACCCGTTGCAAAAAATTCATCTGCTGCCGCCACAATACAATACCTTGAGGAAATGCATGTTGTTGTAAGTGTTATTGGAGTTTATGACGATTTTCAACAAGAAGTGACAAGAAAAACTGGGGGAATTTGGGTGCCGATGCCTAATGGACATTCTACAAACAACAATTTCTGGTAATTATCTCAGCCGAGAATTGAACGCCATTATTTATGATATATTCATACTAATTTACACAGAAATATCGTCAACAGATTATAACAATGATTTCTGGATAACTTTATCTAATTCTATTTCTAATTGACAAATTGTCATAACATATTGTAGGTCGGGTTGAGGTACGAAACCCGACACGTGTTGATTGGGTCTATCCTATCGGGTTTCGTACTTCTTCTCAAACTACCGAATAATGTTATACTGTCAATTAGAAATGGTATAACTTCTGTAAGAAAGAGATAAATTGTGAAAATTGCTGTACTTGTCTCAGGAAGTGGTACGAATCTACAAACCTTAATTAATAAACTACATAATGATACATCATCAAATATAGAAATCGCTGTTGTGATTAGTGATAGAAAAAATGCCTATGCATTAACTCGGGCAAAACAGGCTGGAATCCCAACAAAGATTGTAAAAGCGCAAGATTATGAAAGTCGAATTGCTTTTGACGAGGCTATCTCATTTCTAATTGAGGAATATGCCGTTGAATTAATCGTTCTTGCTGGTTATATGAAACTATTCCAAGCACCGTTCGTCAGAAAATATAGAAATAGAATTATAAATATCCATCCCAGTATATTACCTGCATTTCCCGGTGCTACACCTGTATCGGATTCTCTATCCTATGGGGTTAAACTTACCGGTGTTACCGTTCATTTCGTTGACGAAAATGTAGATACCGGTCCTATCATTGCACAAAGGGTTGTTCCTGTCTACGATACAGACTCTGAAGAAGAACTACATCAACGAATTCAGATTGAAGAACACGATCTATACCCAAAAATTATTAAACTATTCGCAGAAGGAAAAATAATGGTTGAAGGACGAATAGTAAGTTTGCCTAACTCAAAACTCTAAACCTCCTATCCACTACATAAGATACTGATTCCCAGAAAACCAATTCGCCTCCAATAATACTGGATAAATTATGTTAGCAATCTCAACAATGTGGAACGCTTTTAGACAACCAGATGGGGCTGCAATGTTCGATGAGTTGAAGGATCTTGGCTTTGATATCATCGCGCTAAGTCGACACCTCACTCAGGATCAAATTGAACAGATCAAACCAATACTTCGTGAAATTGGACAAAAACCACCCTGTGCTATTCAGAATTTCTGCCCAATTCTTCCCGGTATCAAACAAACCGATTCAGATAATGACAAGATATCCTTATCAAGTTTAAATAGTGATGAACGAAATGAAGCTATTCGAAGAACGCTTCAGACTATGCAACATGCATTAGATTTAGAAGTTTCTACAGTTGTGCTTAGACTTGGGCAGGTCGACACATACGATAGATCCTACCTTATGACCGATCTATACGAATATGGGGAAAGGGAATTTGAAGCTTTTAATAAAAAAGTAACAGAAGCTACAGAATGGAGAAAGCGAAAAGAAGTAAAACATAGAGATGCTGTACTACGAAGTCTTGATGAACTTAATGAAAATGCCCTAAAAATGGAACTATACCTTGCAATAGAGAATCCTCCTCACTACTACCAGATACCCAATTTTGATGAGGTCGGGTTGTTCTTTGAGGAATTCTATGGGAGTCCTATGCGTTATTGGCATAATCATGGACACGCTTTATATCAAGAAAAATTAGGACTTACTTGGTCTTATGAATGGATTAAATCATATAAGGAATTTCTTATCGGGATTTCACTACATGATTTACAAGATCTTGATATGTATCATCCACCCGGTTCAGGAGACTTGGAGTGGGATGAAGTTTTCTCTGACTTACCATCTGAAGCTATTAAGTTATTAGAAATAAGGAATGGCGACGAGGAAATGGTTATGCAAGCACGAGACTTAGTTAAATCGTTCTATATAGACAGCGATATTGAATAGATATCAAGGTTAATTTATTTTCTACTAACAGATTTTATTCAATTAACAGATCTGATCCTCTATTATTTGAATATATTCAGTTACCCAACCAATAATGTTATTCATAACAAGTCAGGGATCTCTCCGACAGAAAAAAATGTATCAATTATAGCTATATTCGCCAATCATAATAACTCTGTACAATTACCACAAAAACATTGACATAAAATGTAATCTCTGTAAAAATAAACTGCTATAGTCAGTTTGTAGTAACATATTATTCTGAAAATTAAATAAGTTAATTTATGGAGGAATTGTATGATTAAAAACAGAATAATTCTCAAACATTCCAGAATAACAATCATTCTTTCTTGTATCAGTTTATTGCTATTATCGTTTATGTTTAATACTTCTGCAAATGCCCAAAAGGATGAAGCCACAGTTGCAGGAATATGGACTTTTGATGATGGAACAGCAAATGATTCTTCAAAACATTCATTAAATGGTATTCTTGTTGGTAAACCAAAGTCAGTGACTGGTATTTCTAAGAAAGCATTGGAATTTAACGGTGAAAGTGATGGCATTAAGATTCCTGATTCACCGAGAATAAATATTACAAATATTTTTACGAATCGAACGATCGGCGCATTATTCAAATGCAATGACGTTAATAAAAAATCAAAACAGGTAATATTTGAAGAAGGTGGTCGAACACGAGGCTTAGTCCTATATGTTCATGATGGAAAAGTCTATATTGGTGGATGGAATCGGGCTGAGTATAACTGGCAAGGTGAATGGCTATCTGCAGATATTAAGTCAAACAATTGGTACCATGTCGGTTTAGTAATACGCGACGCCACTGGAAAAGTTGAAAAAGATAAATTTGAAATGTGGTTAGATGGGAAACTACACGATAAAGCTGATGGAGGACAACTACATCCCCATGGGGATGATACTGGAATTGGTTTCGTGAATCAAAACACTGTCTATCATGATGATGCTGGTGGTGGCACAAATATAGATTGGTTTGATGGATCAATTGATGAAGTCATTGTATATGGATCCGCATTCAACAATAATGATTTTGCCAATCTCGCTGGTGCCTTAAGTGTTGAACCTGAGGACAAATTTACTACCATGTGGTCAAGAATTAAAAAACAAAGATTCTAATATTAACCTGTGTAGTAAGTTTGGGTTGTTTAATAATGTTAATTCACTATAGAATATTCTTAGGAGATAGATTTCTATCTATTCTGTATCTATAATAGGAGAATAAAATGATCAAGATTTTCACAGTTTTTAGTATTCTACTTATGCTACTATCCCTATCCGTCTATGCACAAAGAGACGAAGAAACAGCACAAGGAATTTGGACTTTTGATGAAGGGGATGCAGCCGATACATCTGGAAAGGATGTAAACGGAACATTTGTCGGTGATCCTGAAGTTGTTGATGGGATTGTTGGGAAAGCTCTTAAATTTGATGGTGTAGATGATGGCGTGAAACTACCCGACTCCAATGGACTAAATACAGGTGGACCCTTTACAAATAGAACAATTGCTGCATTCTTTAACTGTTCTGATGTGAGTATCACTGATCACAAACAGACTATCTTTGAAGAGGGTGGACGTACTCGGGGTTTAGTACTAAATGTCATTGGTGGCAAAATTTATGTCGGAGCATGGAATCGGGCTGAATATCAATGGCAAGGCGCATGGCCATCCGCTGATGTTGAATCTAACAGATGGTATCATGTTGCATTAGTTATTCGAAACGCAACAAACGAAGTACAAGATGACAAATTTGAAATGTGGTTAAATGGTGAGAAAATCGCAAGCGAACCCGGAGGACAAATATTCGCTCACGGGGATGATTGCGGTATTGCACATACCAATGCAAACGCCGTATTCCATGATGACGATGGGGCTGGAACTAATATACATTACTTCGGTGGTATGATTGATGAAGTCGTTGTATATAACTCTCCTTTTGATTCCAATGATTTTGCCGAATATGCAAGCATAATTCAGTCGACAAATGTAGAGGCACAAGGTAAATCCACTACTACTTGGGGAGCACTTAAATCCCAACGAATGTAACTCAAGTATCATACAATCGAAATAGAATTCTAAATCAGAAGCACGATAGTTTATACTATCGTGCTTCTTGCATTTAGGAGTAATTTACACCCAACTTGTCAAATTGACATAACGTGTGCCAAATGTGTAAACATAATAATCTAAACTATGACAATTAAACATCCATTAGATTGGCACAGTTCTTGCTCAGTATTCATTGATAGAATATTATTGAGGTGATTAAAAATGAGATTAGATAAATTTACAATAAAAGCACAAGAAGCATTACAGAATGCCCAAACCATTGCCAGCGAAAATAAAAATCCTGAATTAAGTATTGAACACTTAGTATTAGCTCTTATACAACAAACTGATGGAATAGTTGTACCAATTTGTCAAAAAATAGGTGTCGATACAGATGACATTATTAACAAACTTAAAGAAATTATTCAAAATTCACCTAAAGTCCAGGGAATAGACGCTGATTTACGTATTTCTCTGTCACTCCAAGGTGTTATTGAATCCGCTCAAAAAGAAGCTACTACACTAAAAGATGAATATATCAGTACAGAACACCTTCTCATTGCTTGTACCGAAAATAAAACGGGTAAAGTTGGAGAAATCCTCCGTAACGCAGGTGCGACAAAAGATAAAATCCTAAAAGCACTTGTCGATATACGAGGAAACCAACGGATTACTGATCAAAATCCTGAAGAGAAATATCAAGCACTGGAACGCTTTGGTAGAGAACTTACCCATGAAGCTATGACAGGAAAACTTGATCCTGTTATCGGACGGGATGATGAAATTCGACGGGTAATGCAAGTTCTTTCACGCAGACGAAAGAATAATCCTGTCCTCATCGGTGAACCTGGTGTCGGAAAAACTGCTATCGTCGAAGGTCTGGCACAACGAATTACAGATGGGGATGTTCCTGAAAGTCTTCGAGAGAAAAAACTTATTGCATTAGATTTAGGCGCATTAATTGCTGGTAGTAAATATCGTGGAGAATTTGAAGATCGTCTGAAGGCTGTTCTTTCTGATATTGAACAAGCAGAAGGAGAGATTATCCTTTTTATTGACGAACTTCATACAATTGTAGGCGCGGGCGCTGCAGAAGGGGCAGTTGATGCATCAAATATGCTAAAACCTGCTTTGGCACGCGGAGAACTAAAGTGTATTGGTGCTACCACTCTTGACGAATACCGTAAGCATATTGAAAAGGATGCTGCGCTTGAACGTAGATTCCAACCTGTCATGGTTCAAGAACCATCTGTAGAAGATACTATTGCAATACTTAGGGGATTAAAAGAGAAGTATGAAACACATCACGGGGTACAAATACAAGACAATGCTATTGTCGCTGCCGCAACCTTATCCCAAAGATATATTGCTGACCGTTTTCTACCTGATAAAGCCGTTGATTTAGTAGATGAAGCCTCTTCCAGATTACGCATTGAAATAGATAGTGTGCCAGAACAAATAGACGAAGTTGAACGAAGAATTATCCAATTGCAGATCGAACAACAGGCACTTGAAAAGGATGATGATGATGTATCTAAACAACGATTGCAGAAACTTATTGCTGAACTTGCAGAATTAAAAGAGAATGCTGATGTTCTCAAGGCAAATTGGAAGAATAAAAAAGCAAAAATTGCTGAAATCCGTGACTTGATGGAACAGATTGAGGGTTTACGGAATGATGCAGAACAAGCAAAAAGAACGGGTGATCTTACAAAAGCATCTGAACTGGAGTACGGGAAAATTCCAGAACTCGAAACACAACTAAAAGCCATTCGAGAAAGTGTTGAAAACCAATTGAATAGTACACATATGTTAAGAGAACGGGTCGGTGCCGAAGATATTGCGGAAATAGTCGCAAAATGGACTGGTATTCCTGTTTACCGTCTTATGGAAGGTGAAACTGAAAAATTGCTCAACATGGAAGAACGGCTATGTGAAAATGTCATTGGACAAAATGAAGCTGTGGCTGCTGTCTCTAATGCTATAAGACGTTCTCGCGTTGGTCTGGGTGATCCAGATCGTCCTTTGGGTTCATTCTTATTTATGGGACCAACTGGCGTTGGAAAAACTCATCTGGCAAAATCACTCGCTGAATTCCTATTTGACGATGTAAATGCTATGGTACGTATTGATATGAGCGAGTATATGGAAAAACATACTGTTTCAAGACTCATCGGAGCTCCTCCGGGATATGTAGGTTATGATGAGGGAGGACAACTAACTGAAGAACTCAGACGGAAACCATATTCTGTAATACTACTCGATGAAGTGGAAAAGGCACATCCAGAAGTGTTTAATGTCCTTCTTCAAATGCTTGATGATGGAAGAATGACCGATGGGCAGGGACGGACTGTTGATTTTAAAAACGCTGTCGTGATTATGACTTCTAACATTGGGAGTCAATGGATCAGCGATTCACATCTTGCTCCTCAGGATATTCGTAAAAATGTTATGGATGCATTACAATCACATTTCCCTCCTGAATTCCTAAACCGTATCGATGACCTTATCATCTTTGATCGGTTAGGTATTGAGGAGTTAAAACAGATCGTTACGCTTGAACTTTCTCAACTGAGTGGTCGATTTGCTGAGAAAGACATGGAACTATCATTAACGGATAATGCTACTACAGAATTGGTTGAAAGAGGATTTGATACTGTCTACGGAGCACGACCCCTCAGACGAACAATACAACGAGATATACTCAATCCATTAGCTGTTGATATCTTAGAAGGGAAATTCAAAGATGGTGATGCAGTTTGTGTTGACTATATTATTGATAATTTTCTATTCTACTCACCACAAGACTAACTTGTACCTATTCAATGATGTTCATCTTGAATAATTTATAATCGAATCGCGGTTCATCATCATGACACTCTTTCAATGATAATCGAATCGCGATTTTTATTTAAACAGTGTCAGATCAAGTTTCTCACTTCTACCAATATATCTTGCTATTTTCTTATGTATTGTTTATTATGTATGTAGGATTAGTTAGATTTTGGGAAGAACAAAACCAAGAGGACTATGATCATGGCAGGAAAATTGAAAGTTGCAGCTGTCGGTTGTGGAGGAGTCGGATTATTACATCAACGCGGATATCTCCAACATCAAGGGGCTGAATTGGTTGCGGTTTGTGATATAGATACAGATAAAGCACAAGCTCGGGCACATGAACTCGGTATTGATAAGTGGTATCCTTCAATTAAAGAAATGCTCGAAAACGAAGAATGTGATCTTGTCGATGTGGTTACTGCTGATCATTTACATTTTGAACCTGTTATGGAATGTCTGGATGCAGGAAAGCATGTTATATCAGAAAAACCATTATCTTTGAAAATCGATGAAGCTGAACAGATGGTCTCTAAGGCTGATGAAATGGGTGTTCATCTTGCAATTGACTATAACAGGAGATTTGCTCCCGGTTATGTTCATGCAAGAAAATGGTTTGATGCAGGAGATATTGGACAAACTTATTACTTAGATATGAAACTTTCTCAAGGAGGTCCCGCATCTACTTGGAAAGGTGAATATTATCTACTCTATGAACTGCAGACACATGCACTTGATATATTACGTTGGTTTGGCGGTGAAATCGTTGCTGTATGTGCTGAAATGGCTAAACCCAGAAAACATGAAGCGAGGGATGGAGAAGATGCATGCTATACCAGTATGGCTATCTCTTTAAGGTATGACTCTGAAAAAGTGGCTACTCTGTTAGCAAGCTGGGATAGTGATTTTATACATCCAATTGAACGATTAGAAATATGTGGGGCTGCTGGAGAAATTGTGGTTGACAATGTCTTAAGTAAAGCTACACTCATGAAACGAGATAATCAAGTTGTTGAAGAATACCGACCCTCAATATTTCGGATGGAGCAACTTGCATTTGATGGGACTTTTGCTCTACGTATGGCTGCTTTAGTTGATGATTTACTGAATGACCAAATACCAGAACCAACAGGAAGAGATGGATTGCAAGCAATGCGGATAACCGAAGCTATCGTTCAATCATGGAAAGAAAAACGTGAGGTTGAGGTTAAAATCGACTAATTGATAGTTATAATAAACTATCTGAATCGAAGGAATGATACAATGAAGAGTCCATTCAATACATTGTTATCTTATCAATATAACACAATACAACTCTCTTCAACATTTCCTACATTATTTGTACTTCTAACAACTATTCTCCTCACCCTTAGTTGTGGACCTATGCCATCACAACGATTACCTATTCCTGAGACATCCTCATCTGAAATTACTACAATAACACAAACAGCAAATATCAGAAAATTACCAAAAGCAGCAATTGTGGATTTAAAGGAGATTGTCTTCCTAAAAGATGCCTTGAAAATACCCGTTACATCTGTCAGTAGCAAAAGTGGGCTTGAAGATTTTCATGTGAGAAACCGCAGAAATGTAAGGTATAGTGTCCTTATATCAAACTGTAACTTTGATATACTCAAAGCATTTATCGCCCAAGGCTGGGCACCAATTGTAAAATATGAATATCACGCGAGAAAATGGGAAATAATTCCGATTTCAGAATACAGCGACCACACCAATATGGTATCACTACAACAGGTTAATGGAAATGCAAAACGCCGTATAGATTACAAGGATTTTGAATCCTCTTTTGCAAGGAGTTCACGAAATCAATGTGTATTAATCTCTCGTATACAACTGTCTGAAGCAAATATACATAAGGTATTAAGCAAATATCTTCCAAGGGAAACCTACGCACAGATTTCAATTAAAAGTCGTTAGTTTCTCCTTAACACACCATCCATTTCCCTTCCTATGTATTGTTTAACCAACCCACTATATATAATACCATTTCTAAGAAATATTATGACATATCAACATCATTCACCCAACATAATAATAAAAATCTGAGGTAATAGCCTTGAAAGCAATCCCATTTACAAATGTTACTATAAATGACCGTTTTTGGTCACCCCGGTTAATGACCAATTCTGAGAAAACAATTCCACATGAACTTGAGCAATGCAGGATAACAGGAAGAATAAGCAATTTTGCAAAAGCCGCAGGTCTGATGGATGGCAACTTTGAAGGGATCTTCTTTAATGATTCCGATGTTCATAAATTAATTGAAGCTGCTTCTTATACGCTACACACACATCCTAATCCGGAGTGGGAAGAAAAACTGAATGAGGTGATTGATACAATCGCAAATAGCCAGCAGGAGGATGGATATCTAAACTCCTATTTTACTCTGGTTGAACCCGAAAAAAGATGGCAAAATCTCGGCATGATGCATGAATTATATTGTGCTGGTCATCTCATTGAAGCAGGTGTTGCACATTACCAAGCTGCAGGTAAGGATAAATTACTTCAGGTCGCTTGTCGTTTTGCAGACCTCATTGACAATACTTTCGGCCCAGGAAAAAGAGATGGATTACCGGGGCATCAAGGTATAGAACTTGCCTTAGTAAAATTAGCGCGGGTAACATCTGAAAAACGTTATATGGCATTATCAGAATACTTTGTTACGACGCGCGGTCAATCCCCACATGTGTTTGAAAAAGAATTACAAAATCCTGATTTACCAGGGGGATTAGGCGCATACCAACATCATTACACGCGGGATGGTAAATACGAAGGCACATATTCACAGGCACATTTACCACTAAAAGATCAGAAAGAATGTGTCGGTCATGCTGTAAGAGCAATGTATCTATATGCTGGTGCTGCAGATATTGCAAATGAGACCGGAGATGATGAAATTAAAGGTGCTCTTCACACACTATGGCAAAATGTCGAAAAAAGATTATATATCACTGGCGGTGTGGGTCCGTCAGGACACAATGAAGGTTTCACACAAGATTATGAATTGCCAAATTTTTCTGCATATGCTGAAACTTGTGCATCAATTGGATTAATCTTTTGGGCACACCGAATGTTCCTATTAAATGGTGTCTCACGATATATGGATGTTTTAGAAACTGCACTATATAATGGCGCATTGTCTGGAGTATCTCTTGATGGAACAGGTTTCTTCTATCAGAATCCATTAGCAAGTCGTGGTGGCAGAGAACGCAGTCCTTGGTTTGGATGTGCATGCTGTCCTCCAAATATTGCACGATTATTCGGTTCTTTAGGTGAATATATCTACGCGCAATCAGAAGATGATATATGGGTTAACCTATATGTCGGTGGTTCTGCATCAACAACAATTACAAGTGATATATCCTTGAAATTAACGCAAAAGACCGATTATCCATGGTCAGGGGATGTAGAAATAACTGTTATGCCTGATAAACCAACATCCTTCACGCTCAATTTACGTATTCCCGGATGGTGTAAAGAATATACAATTAGTGTTAATGGAGAAGAACTTAGTAATCCAGCAACTTCATTGGGATATATAAATATACAGAGACAATGGAAGTCGGGTGATGTAGTTGATCTGAAAATGGACATGCCTGTTGATAGGATCTATGCACATCCTCATGTTAGAGATAATCTTGGACGATCTGCCTTACAACGCGGACCTTTGCTTTACTGTTTTGAAGATATTGATAACTCCCAGGGTGCGTTTGAAACGCTATCCCTTTCAGATAATGCTACAATAAACCCTGTATATAATAGTGATTTACTTAATGGTGTTACGATACTAAAAGGTACAGGCTTAGTATATGATGTATCTGATTGGGATAATCAACTTTACCTATCCAAACCTAATACCAATAAAATCGACATTACCGCAATACCTTACTATGCTTGGAGTAATCGTGGTGCTGGACAAATGGCAGTTTGGGTATTATAAATATCTATATCATAATGGTATCTGTGAATAACTTTCTTAGATTCTTAGCTTCTAATCTAATACCATTTCTAAGAAATATTATGCCATATAAACATCAACCAAGAAACCCGGTAGGAGCGGTTTGGAACCGCTCCGAACATAATATTACATATGGATTTAAGAGAACTATTCATTTTGAAATGGCATAATCTCTGCGCATGATATTAAGGAGTAAAAATGCGGTATAGTAGACTATTGATGACGTTGGTGGTTTTTATAGCATCTGTGTTTTTTGGGTGTGGTGATCAACAGATGACAAAACCAATAATAGATATTATTGATCCTCCAGAACCCACACCCATGAATTACTTACAATTGGCAATGGAAGACATGGAGCGAGTAAATCAAAGACGGACAGAGGCACTAATGAAAGCTGTTGAAACCGGGGATTATACACCCATGTTTTTGGCTTCTGAGACAATTCTTAATGAAGAACTGGGTTTTCAGAAAGGTTTCTGGGTTAAGTTAGTTGAGATATATCGCGACGAGAATGCTACTGATCCTAATGTCGTTGAAATCTTTGATACATTACAGAAGCAATTAACCAACACGCTAAATGATGAAACATTTGAGATGAATTATTTTGATCATATCAGGATATTTGATCCTCTAATTGTTGAATATCTACGTCTATCCTATGAAAATCCCAACTTAACTGAAGAAGATTTACTCACACAATATCAAGAATCAGTAAGAACTGGTAATGTTTCAATTGAAATTCCTACAAATTCCTAATTTATAATACGTACAGATACCAAATCATATTTGATTGATTTCTACCCTCTTGTAGGTCGGGTAGAGGAACGAAACCCGACGAATTCCAATAGCGGATTCGGCGTTGATTTGGACGAATTCCAAAAGCGGATTCGGCGTTGATTTGGACGAATTCCAATAGCGGATTCGGCGTTGATTTGGACGAATTCCAAAAGCGGATTCGGCGTTGATTTGGACGAATTCCAAAAGCGGATTCGGCGTTGATTTGGACGAATTCCAAAAGCGGATTCGGCGTTGATTTGGACATGAGACGCTTTTATATACAGGAAATGTTTGTTTTTCCTTCGATTCGACCCGCAGCATGCCATACGCACATGCAGCGTTGATTCCCTACGAGGACATGTAATCACTAAATTGACACTTATGGTGCGGTTACAAACAGCACTGGTGTTGTATGTAGAATTAATTCTATAATCTTCTATAATAAATACTATAGTTTGGACAGTTTTAAGATTTTTAGAGTCAAAAAGTGGAAAATAGGTTATCCTTTCAAAATACTTATAATCTTTGAAAGGAGATTACAATGCAACCTCTTTCCCACTTTGAAACAATGTTATCAGAATATCAGTCGGTCTTCAAGTATAATAACTTCAAACACTTTACAACAATCGTAATGGGTTTGATCAATACACCCCATCGTGGAACGATGACACAGATTTATCAATCAACAAGACCTACAACAACATATTGGGCTTTAGCGAAGTTTCTATCTCGTAGCAAATGGTGTCTTGACAAAGTCACATCCGTTCTGACACAACAAGTTCAGAAAGTTTACAGCAAAGGTGTTTATGTTTATGATGAAACGAAGTCTACCAATGATGGTTATCGTCAATTCGGCGCGCATTTTTTCATAAACACTCGGTATAACAAACGCAATAAAAATCAATCCAAGTTCCATCACGGACACCAGTTCGGTGCTATCGGGTGGCTCTGCGATACACCAGAAGGTACGCGTCTTTTTCCGTTGGCAGTCCGGTTGATGTGTCCCGGGACTGAAGAAGATAATAGTCTGC
>PYJD01000038.1 GCA_003635315.1 Candidatus Poribacteria bacterium | reverse complement strand
GGTTCGCACGCACAAAACACCTTATGAAACCTTTTATGGAATGTGGCATTGAGTTTGTAATACGGGTTTGTAAAAACAGTTGTTTCTACGACAATGGACAACGCATCAAGCTGGAAACGCTCCAACAAACCGGAACTTATCCGAATATACTTTATCACAGTACAGAGAAACTCAGGTTGAACCTTTATGTTTTCAAAGATCCACAACATAAAGAACCGCTTTACCTTGTTTCAAACTGTTTGGTGAATGCCCAACTCTATCTGACCTATAAAAGACGGATGCAGATAGAAGAGAGTTTCCGAGATGTAAAAACGCTTTTTGGATTTCGACATTTGCGTCTAAAACGCAAAGAACAAGCACGCATTGCACTGTTATGGTTTATCGGATGTGTAAGTTATGGTATCTGTTTCCTCCATTTTGAGAAAGCTGCGGATAAATGGGCAAAAAGCTATAATACAAGTAAAACAAAATCGTATTCTATTATCTATGTGATAAAACGGGTGCTTGAAAATACTTGGGAACCCGGTATCTTTCTTGATCCGTTTTTTCAGATTTGTGATGGTATCTAATCAAATACATATTAGTTGAGTTATTCATTTCCTCTCATAACACAACAAAAATCTCATTTAATATTCATAGGCAAAAACTGGGGGTAAATCAGACTGAAAAAATTCCTTGACATTAATTTGATCATAATGTATAATTAGTAGCGGTATGGTTTATAGAATGGATCAATCATTCGATTCCAACATAAAAAGGATGTTTAACTCCTACCAATCAATTTCATACGGACCCCATATTCAATCCAAAATTTTCGTTTGCCACTCTGGATATAATTCAATCTATCTAATAACAGTTATTGGCAAAGTATAGTTCAAGGGTTATCTAATTTTACCCTATTATGTAAAACATTCCATAACTACCTTTCAATTCACTTCAATATTAACTCTGGTTTCAGTACCGGAGTATCATATGTTCATAAGAGAGAATTTCGCAATTATTTGCGGATTTCTGTCAAATTATAAGTATGTACCTGTTCTTACCAGTTCATTTTACCCTATATGCAATAATGTATATAGAAATGACATTTCGTAACAGGATTTACTGAGGAGTACGATAAACTATGGAGAGCTTGGAAATAGGCAAGCTCCAAGAGATGGAGATTTCGACCTTAAATACCATGGCACAGTCCTATGGTATTGGTGAAAGCAACGGGTTACGAAAGGAAGAGCTTATAACTCGTATTCTCGAAGAGGTCGCAGAAAAAAATGTACCGCTTTCAGGTAAAGGGGTGTTACAGATACTAAATGACCGTGACCAGAATTACGGGTTTCTCAGATCCCCACGTTCAAACTATTTACAGAGCAATGAGGATATTTATGTTTCATCCTCACAGATACGTCTGTTCGGTTTACAGACAGGACATGTGGTTGAAGGCTTAGTGCGTCCACCCAAAAAGTCTGAAAACAAAGCTGAACGGTATTTTGCATTACTACAAATAGAAAAGGTCAATGGTGAACCTCCTCAAGCTGTAAAATCAAGAACTCAATTTGACAATCTCAGACCAATCTTTCCTTATGAAAAATTGCAACTCGAACATAATCCTTCTGAATTTGGCACACGCATCATTGATCTTATGTCTCCAATTGGTAAAGGACAGCGTGGCTTGATTGTTGCTCCCCCTTATAGCGGAAAGACAACACTGTTAAAAAACATCGCTTGTGGAATTGAAGCGAACCATCCGGAAGTAGAGCTTATATTCTTACTAATAGATGAACGACCTGAAGAGGTAACAGATGTTCTCCGTACAGTAAAAGGAGAAGTGATTAGTTCTACTTTTGATGAACACCCAGAACGACACATTCAAGTTTCAGAGATGGCTATTGAAAAAGCGAAACGTATGGTTGAATGTGGTAAGGATGTTGTGATATTACTTGATAGTATGACACGACTTGCCCGTGCACATAATATGATAACTCCATCAACTGGTAAAACTCTTACCGGTGGATTAGATGCTATGGCATTTGTCAAACCTCGTCAGTTTTGTGGTGCTGCAAGAAAGTTTGAGGAAGGTGGTAGTTTAACCATCATCGCTTCTGTTCTCGTTGATACTGAGAGTCGTTCAGATACCTACATATATGAAGAGTTTAAAGGTACAGCAAACATGGAATTACATATGGATCGTTCTCTATTGGAATTGCGAGTATTCCCAGCAATCAATATAGAAAAATCAAAAACTCGACGTGAGGAATTATTACTAAAACCTGAAGTTCTGAATAAGGTGTGGGCATTACGTAAGTTTACAAGCCAGATGAGTCCAGCAGAAACTATGGAATTGTTGATTAAACAGTTTAGTAAAAATAAGACAAATGATGAATTTCTTGAAAGTATGGTTGATGATGGTGGTAAAGCAACTCCACAACCAACAAGAAATGGAAAATAGTCAATACTGAAAACCATGTTTATGATATAATAATGAAAGAATGAACAATCAATCTAAGGAGAATGAAATGAAACCTGAAATCCATCCAGAAACAACGGAATGTACTATCAACTGTGTATGTGGTGCATCCTATGAGACGAAAACAATACAATCTGAAATGCGTGTTGATGTATGTTCTAAATGTCATCCATTTTACACAGGACAACAGACACGATTTATTGATACAGCAGGACGTGTTGAAAGTTTCCGTCGTCGCTATGGTATTACAGAAGAGAAATCCGAATAATTCAAATCGCTTTTATAGTATTATCATATTACATCTGTGAATTAACTACGAACTCCGTAAATTATACCAACCCTATACTACTATTGCTATACCTTCAGCAATAACTTCATAATATAAAGACTATATTAATGTTAGAAAAATTACAAGACATTCAAAATAGGTTTTTGGATGTAGAGAAATCTCTAAGTGATGCTGATGAAATCTCGAATCCTCAGCGATTACAGGAATTATCAAAGTTACACGCTGAACTTTCACCAATTGTATCTGCATATAAGGATTATCAACAATTAGAATCTGCAATTGAAGAGACAGAGTTCCTATTGTCTGAAGAAAGTGATGAGGATATGATTGAATTAGCACAAGAAGAATTGGAGGATCTAAAGAATCAGATGACGGATCTTAATGAATCCATCAAACTTCTGTTAATTCCAAAAGATCCCAATGATGAAAAGAATGTAATTATTGAGATTCGCGCGGGTACCGGTGGAGAAGAAGCAAGTTTATTTTCTGCAGAGATTTTCCGTATGTATACTCGCTACGCAGAAAGAAGAAATTGGAAAGTCGAAATGCTCAGTGCGAATGCCACTGGGTTAAAAGGATTCAAAGAGGTTGTTTTTTCCATTGAAGGGAATGCTGCATTTAGTCTATTGAAATATGAAGGTGGTATTCACCGGGTTCAACGAATTCCTACGACTGAAACAAGTGGACGTATCCATACCTCTGCGGTGACAGTCGCTGTGCTACCGGAAGCAGAAGAACTTGATCTCGATATTGATGAAGCTACTGAATTGCGTATTGATACATATCGGTCATCAGGACCAGGAGGTCAAAGTGTTAATACAACAGATTCGGCAATTCGTATCACACATCTGCCAACAGGTATGATTGTAACTTGCCAAGATGAAAAATCACAACATAAGAACCGATCAAAAGCTATGAAAATACTCCGAGCACGTCTACAAGAATTAAAACAAGCAGAACTGGACAGTGAACGTTCAGAAACGAGAAGATCTATGGTTGGTAGTGGTGATAGAAGTGAAAAAATACGAACCTATAATTTTCCACAATCAAGGGTTACTGATCATAGGATACAATTTAGTAGCTATCAACTTGAATCTGTATTGGACGGAGATTTAGAGGAATTTATTGAACGATTGACAACTGCAGACCAAGCTGAAAAATTGAAAAACGAGAGTATTTAATCAAGAAGCTAAATTATTGAATATCGGTTGAATAGAAGGTATATCAGTATCAGACATTCCTACCTACAATTTTCTATCCGTTTGATTCATTTCAATCATCCTTTCACATCAAAATCATTATAGTATGGCAACCAAAATTTGGAACGTGCTTGAACTGCTTGAATGGACAACAGCGTATTTTGAAAAGCACAACATACCAAATCCACGTTTAGATGCAGAAGTACTACTTGGTCATATCCTTGAAAAGAGTCGGTTACAGCTCTATCTGCATTTTGACATGCCTGTTTATCAAGAACACCTGAACATCTTCAGAGAACTAATTAAGAGGCGTATTGCTCTTACACCGATTAGTTATCTGATTAACCGTAAAGAATTCATGTCCTTAGACTTTTATGTTGACGAGAGGGTATTAATTCCACGTCCAGAGACAGAATTTATCGTAGAGACTATCCTTAAAACTAATCCTGAACAACCCCAACGTATTCTTGAAATTGGTACTGGTAGTGGTGTAATTGCGACTACTTTAGCAGTAAATAACCCGGAATGGGAAATAATTGCAACCGATATTTGCCAGGATGCCTTAGATGTCGCAGAAAAGAATAGAGATGCACATGAGTGTACTGATCGAATTTCACTTTTGCATGGGGATCTCTTTGAACCCATCCAAAAACTCGATTCATCTAATTTTAATTGGATTGTGTGTAATCCACCCTATGTTATGTCTTGTGATAATAATGGGTTGAGTCCTGATGTAAGAGAGTATGAACCACATATTGCTCTGTTTGCTGGTGAAGATGGACTATCAATAATACGACGGCTAATTTCTGAAGCTCCTACCTACCTGAATCCCAGTGGTAAACTAATCTTTGAAATAGGTGATACACAAGGCAACTCGGTACAAGAATTGATAAATGAACAACCTGTCTACGAGGAGAGTCAGATTATCAAAGATTATGCTGGTAAAGATAGAGTTGTTGTTGCCTCTTTAGCTTAATCCTGTCAATATTATTAATAATTGAATAATGGGTGTTATCTCTCCATAATTTCTACTTATACCATTTCTAATAAATATAGTTCCATTTGATGAGAAATACTTGTAGGAGCGACCTCCCGGTCGCGACCGGGAGGTCGCTCCTACAGAAGAAAGATTTCCAATCAACATTATTGGTTGAAGTCGGTAATGGAATATTTA
This sequence comes from Candidatus Poribacteria bacterium, assembly GCA_003635315.1. Taxonomy (GTDB): domain Bacteria; phylum Poribacteria; class WGA-4E; order WGA-4E; family WGA-3G; genus MSPOR6. The sequence goes on along the minus strand of PYJD01000038.1, from coordinate 34,684 downwards.
TTAATAAAAATGGTATTATAGGTTATACCATTTCTATGTGATTAAATGAATAAAATGATTCTATTGAAAGAATCCATCAGATCTTAATATGAAGGAACTCAGTTTTCTAACTTAAGGTTTTTGGTCGTGTTTTAGTAATCGTTCCTTCAGAAAAAACCTATATCAAAATTTATCTGTGTTCACCCAGTGAATATCTTTAGGATTATCTAATTTTAGACTTGTCAGTGCTTACAATCTTTGCTAATATTAGGAATTAAAACTAACTGATACCATTTCTAAGTGATAATATTACATTATTCGGTAGTTTGATTAAAGGCACGAAACACAATAGGATAGATCCAATCAACATGTGTCCAAATCAACGCCAAATGCGCGTATGGCATTTGTGGTTTCGTACCTCTACCCGACCTACGAAGAATGGCAGAATAATAAATAGAATTGGTATGATAATCTATACAATTTTGATGAGATTATTCGAGACAAACTATGTCAAAATATGAAAAAGGATCTGTCCATCCCTCCGAACTTCGCGAATTCACGGATTCACAAACTGGTTCTCATATATATCAAATCACAAGCGACGAGACTATTAATCACAACCTATATTTTTTAACACCCTCCTTTACTCCAAATCAGAAACATCTTGTATTTACTTCATATAGATCCGGTAAAGCAAATTTCTATATGATTGAATATCCTAACGGGGACATTGTCCAATTAACAAATGGTGATGAGGTCCATGGTTATTCAGGTGTTATCTCAAAAGAGGGAAAAGAACTTTTTTATACTGAAGGAAATTCAATTAAAGCAATTCATCTTAATTCTTTAGATGAGAGAATTCTCGTAGTATTTCCTGAAGGCAGTCTCGGTGAATGTAGTGTGAGTGCAGATGAAAAGTATATTGTTACTGCAATGAAATTGGATGGTAAATCACACATTACCGTTACAGCCACAGATGGAAGTGGTGGGGAGATTATTCATACATCACCGAATCAAACAATTATCCACCCACAATTTCACCCAAAACATGCAGATCTCATTGCGTATTCTGGTGATCCTGCCCCACGTATGTGGACAATCAAACGGGATGGTACAGAAAACCGAATGTTATATGAACATGAAAATAGCGAATTCTTGGTACATGAAACATTCCTTGGATCTCAAGATGATCTGATCGTAACACATTGGCCCTATTCTCTACGACGTATTTCGTTAGAAACACTGAAGATGGAAACGATCTCTGATTTCAACGCATGGCATATTGCAAGTAACCGTGAGGGAACAAAAGTGTTATGTGATACAGTACATCCTGATATAGGATTACGTTTGGTTGATGTTAAGTCTGGAGAACATGAACCGATATGTTATCCTGAAAGTTCATCAAGTGGTAGTCAATGGAAGAAAAGTCGATATGCAGTTGCGGAGGATTGGGCAGCTGCACAACAAGAGGGGGATAGAGAGAAATCTTTGAGTTGGATGGAAATGAAGGTAGATACTGTATATGGACCACAGTGGACACATCCACATCCCTCATTTAGTCCGGATGAATTAGCAGTTGTATATACATCGGATGTTTCAGGTTATTCACATGTTTATGTCGCTACAATACCGTAAATAATAGAATATAAGGAAAAAGGATTACTGAGAAAGTTGGGTCACAATTCCTTTGAGTGCATCTTCCTTATGAGCCAATTCTTGTAGGTCAGGATTGAGTTCTATTGCTTGAATAAGAGATTTCTTTGATTCTATAGGTTCATTGGTGAGTGAATAAGCACAGGATAGGTTATAATGTAGTAAGGCAGCATTTGGGAAGGATTGAAGGGCATGTTTGCATATTTCACGTGCATTCATAGGTTCATTCTGTCTTAGATATACCGTAGCTAAATTTACATATCCTTCAGGAATATCTGGTTCAATTTCAATTACCTTCTTGAATGTTGTAATTGCTTGGTCATATTGATCAGCAAACATGTATGCTTCTCCAAGGTTATTATATGCCGATGGAGCATACTTAAAGAAAATAGTCCGATTCTTATTCTTTATTGCTTTTTTATATGCTAATATTGCTTGTTCAGGATCACCATTCCGCATAAGAAATGATGCTTTACGGTAGTTATCATTAAACTGAGTTTGATGATGCCAAACCCAAATAAACACAATGGTTATTACGATACAGAATGTCATACAACAGAATCGAAAAGTCTTATTGGAGCCGGATTGCTCTTCAATAGTATTCTCGTCGGATTCATGCTGTTGAGTAGAAGTATCATCAGATTTTGATGTATTGATTAAGTTATCTTCTTGATTTTGACTGTCATTGTTCATTTTATTATATATATATCAGTTATACCAGATTAGAAATGATTATAAAGGAATAAACATCCTATGAAAAAGTACGGTTTTGGAATAATCGGATGCGGTAGCATATCGGATTTTCACTCCGCTGCAATATCAGAGTTAGAACATGGTCAGTTAGTTGCCGTAAGTTCTCGTAAGACTGAAAATTCAAAACGTCTTGCAGATAGATACAATGTTGATACATATTCAGATTACAACGAGATGCTCAAACGAGATGATGTTGACATTGTATGTATATGTACCCCAAGTGGTGCTCATTTAGATCCTGCTGTTGCTGCAGCAAATGCTGGTAAGCATGTTATTGTAGAAAAACCGTTAGAAATCACATTGCAACGGTGTGATGAAATAATTCAAGCTTGTGATGATGCAGATGTCCGATTATGTGCTATATTTAATTCACGATTCACGAAGGGATCACAACTTGTCAAAGAAACGATTGATAGTGGTCGTTTCGGTAAATTAACATTAGGCAGTTCCTACATCAAGTGGTTCCGATCCCAAGAATACTACGATAGTGGTGGTTGGAGAGGTACATGGGATCTTGATGGTGGTGGTGCCCTTATGAACCAATCTATCCATGCTATCGATCTACTCCAGTATTTTATGGGTCCAGTGAAGTCAGTTCAAGCGTTTACCGATACATTAGCGCATCAAAGAATCGAAGTTGAAGATGTTGCCGCTGCTGCTCTTCGTTTTGAAAGTGGTGCATTAGGTGTAATTGAAGGAACAACCGCTGCATATCCTGGTATGTTCAAGAAAACCGAAATTTGTGGTACACAAGGAACTGCTATACTCGAAGAAGAAGATATTACCAAATGGGAATTCGATCCTGAACTACCAGATGATGCTAAAATCAGAGATGAATTTGCTCAACAAACCAATACTGGTGGTGGTGCTTCAGACCCAAGAGCCATTAATCATGCGAATCACCGTCGACAAATGGAGAACTTAATTAATGGAATTGAATCTGATTCAACACATTTAGTTGATGGACGTGAAGGTCGAAAATCAGTTGAGATTATCCTTGCTATTTATCAATCAAGTCGTGAAGGACGTATTGTTGAATTACCTTTATCTTAGATAGTTAGCAGCTGTAGTCGATCTGTTACTCTGGATAATCAAAGACAATTTTAATTGCTTCATTCTTCTTGTGTAGTGCCATTTCAAAACCTTTTTGTGCTTCTGTAAATGGAAGATGATGTGTAATGATTGGGGATACATCTATTCTTCCTTGTGCGATCATGTCTATTGCTAACGGAAAATCATTTTGTATATCTGGACCAACAGACCCAATAAACTGCAAATTCTTCCTGAAAAATTCCGAGAAACCAAAATCGTAGAATTCATCATCTGGAACACCAAACGCAAGTAGCGTTCCCTCACGTCTGAGTAGCTTAAGACAGGTATTTATTGTTTCAGTTTGATGTCCTACCACCTCTACGACAAGATCAGCCATCTTTCCATCAGTTATATCAGTGACAGCCTCGATTAAATCATCAGTTGCTGCGTTAACAGTGTGTGTTGCACGCATCTGTTTGGATACTTTTAACCTGAAATCAACTAAATCAGATGTTATAATTCGTTTTGCTCCAAGATTACTCAACATATGGGTTATGAGTAATCCCATTGGACCTTGACCTATAACAACAACATCCTGATCCAGAATATTACCTAATTTTCTACATGCCCAGATAACAGTCCCAAGGGGTTGTGACATGAGGATACAATCTTTATGCGGATAATCTACTAAAGGAACGGTAGAACTTTCATCCGATAAGAAATATTCGGCACAACCGCCAACATGTCGAGGCAATGCCAGGACTTCATCACCGATTTTATACTTTTTTGATTTGCTATCAGTCACAACACCAATTGCCTCATGGATAGATAATCCCGGACCAAATGGATACCGATCTGCTGGATGTTCAAGAACAAAACTTGGCATATCACTCCCACATACAGCGCTATGAATAGTCTTTATCATCACAGTTCCATCAGGATAGTCATCTATATTGGGTTTATCTATATCAATAATTTCAATTTGATGTGGTGCGACGATTTGCCCCGCTTTCATATTCACTCCTTAAGGATATTACGATAATTATCTGTATTCTATATCATAAGTTGTTAATGTACAAGAAATATACAGAGAGCATTTAGACTGAGCCTGAAAATCAATCTACAAAGAGATTTCTGATAGAATAGTCAATACTATCGGATGTAATGATTTAGTAGTGGCAATAATACCATGATTATTGGTCATACGTCTACCAGTCAAGTAACTTAATGCCATTCCATGTGCATCAGTAACTATCCCCCCAGCTTCTTCGACTACGAGCATTCCAGCGGCATGATCCCAAATACATTCGCGATAATCTGGGGAGGCAGGATTGGGTAATCGAATGTATAATGATGCTTCTCCTCGTGCAACAATCCCATACTTCGCTTGACTGTCGATTTGAACTGGCGGTGCATTTAGACCGAGTTTATTGGCTATTTTGGCATGAGTATCAGTATCTCCATGAGTGGATTCAAAACTCTCCGCTAAACATGGAACACTATCAGAAATATCTATTTTTTTTACGAAATCACCTTCTAATGTATGTAGTGATGTTCCTTCACCTTTAACTGCTACAAATAGGCTACCTTTGTCTGATGAACTACCATTAAGTTGATGTGGTAAATTTGGACAACTCAATACTCCCAGCTTCACTATACCTTCGTCTATCCAAGCTAATGCTATAGCGTATTGGTCTTTTCTAAGAAATCCTTTTGTACCATCAATTGGATCAAGGGTCCAATAACTTTCACCGATATCACCAGAACCCCTATCAATCCATTCACAGACTTGTTCATGTTTGATTGTATCAGAATCATCACCGAGATGACTACCAGTTATGTTTGCATTTACAGTAATAGTCGTTTTTACATTATCAACGACCCGATCCAGTAGTTCGGAATTGGACCTAAGTGAATTGGCATCTTCTTCACCTACTACAATATCCTCAGGAAAAGTATCCCCAATGACTTTACAAATTATTGCTTGTGATCCAAAATCTGCTATAGTCACAGGACTCCGATCCTTTTTTTGTATTGTATCTGTAGATACCATCTCCGATTGGACTGTTTGACATAATTCTGTAGCCTTAATTACAGCATCGATTGCAATCTGTTTTCTTGTTATCATTATTTTCTCTGTTTGGGTAAATATATATTGAATTTCTGTCAAAAGAGTGTTGTTCTTTTATATTCATTTGCTTCAGATAATTTTCGTTTTGCTTTTCCAATGTCGTCAATAATCGTTGATCTTAATTTCATAAAGTCATCACCTTCTTGACGTAAAACATAAGCAGGATTATATGTTGCAATGGCAAAGGGTGAATACCGTGTATCCGTGTACCAGATACCACGTTCCTCAGTAATTTTAAAACCTGATTGAATGAGTGTTTTTGCAGCAGGTGATCCGAGACATAAGATGACAAAAGGTTGTATGATAGTCAACTCATTGTCCAACCATTTTGAGCATGCTTTTATTTCTGTAATCTTTGGTGGTCTGTTTTTCAATCCATTTTGATGTTGATCGGCTGCACGACATTTTATTATATTGGTCAACCATATTTCCGCCCTTGTGATTTCATTGGCAGCGAGTACTTCATCCAACATATTACCTGCAGGACCTGAGAAAGGAAATGATGTGTGATTATCAGCTGCAGATGGACCTTCAGCGATAACAGCCAATTTTGAATTCGGATCTCCACTTCCAAAAACTACATTCTCACGAGACTTAGATAGATTACAGTCTATACATTCAGCTGCCCGTTTTTTTATTTGTAATAGTTTTTCGTTATTTGAAGATTGGTCTAACATTTTAGAAAAACAACCCAAGTATCTACTTTGTAGCACAGATTTCATCAAGTGTCAGAATATATCTAATACTATATCTAAATGAATAAACGCTAACTGAGTTAACTCGCGATTCGGAGATCGCTCCTACAGGGATTTTGTATTATAATTTTCAATGTTCACTATAGTTCTTCGGTAACCGGAACCATTAATTTCCTAACTTTCTTCAAATCCTCCAGTGGTTTTAGAAAACTGAATACTACTATGGATCAGTGAATCTGTAGGATTAAATGTTAACTCATAAACAGGTTTTTCCCATTTATATCGATATTTGCTTCCAAATGTAGAAACACTGATTGGAATATACTCTTCTGGTACATGAATATAGAATGTACCTTCCGATTCTCTTGGTGGTTTACAAACAAGCATAAAACTTTGGCTGTGTTCATCCCAACCAGCAGATAGTATTTCGACTGCCCCTTGTGAATAGTGTAGGTCTGTGGATAGGAGTTGAGGTACATGTTGTTGTTCACGTAAACAGAGCAATTTCGCCGATCGAGGTGGAATATTCATCAAACTAACTTTTTTGGATACTATACCTAAGTATTGTCGCATCCAAAAATCGTGGACTAAGAAATCCTTGTCAACATCCATAGTTGTATCTGCTAAATCTAAGAGTATATCTTCTTGATGATCGCTCCAATTAAATATTCCAATAAGATCCCAGGATTCTTGGGGATTAGATACAGGTAAGTGCCAAATTTCAGGAAGAAGTTTGTCAAAACGATCAGCTGAATATGCTGACTGATGGGAAATAGGTAGTATTTTAGCTATTAATTCAGCACGATGATGGGAGAAGGATGTTGGATCATTCACACAAAAAACTGCCCCACCACTTAATGCAGCAGCAGTTAATTCAACAATTACCTCATTCGCAGGTCGTGGTGAATCAACAGATAGTTCACCATACGCTTGTCTCCACAGAAGGTTATGAACTGATAAATATCTTGTATAACGGCTAAGTTTATGTTTTATCCCATTTTGCTGGTGCCAAGAATCGGTATTATGTACATACTTATGCCTTAGAAGCGGGAAATTAATTGGTATACTTCCAACACAAGCACAATCAATTACGTTATATCCAGATAGGATTGGCTTATTCTGTGTAGAATCAACAGATTCCTTAACTGTATTAATAGCAAGACGATACAATTCTGTGGAGGTAAGAGATTTATCATACCAAGATACATTCTGTATAACAGACATCATCCCGCTTGTATAACTCGACATATCTGTTTTGATTAAGTCAAAACCCCATTCATCACTGATCTTTTTAATCCACTTTTTAACGTGTTTCCGGGTTTCAGGATGCGAAACATCTAATATGGCAAGTGCTTTCTTTCTTCCAGGTAGGTATACCTCAACAGGTTCATTTGTAGGATTAGAGTTATTTTCCTTGGATGGGTTATTATTATCTGTTGATCGCAGACAGATATCCGGGAACTTTGAATTTATTTTAGAATTAGTATCTATTACATAAGGATCAATACAGATACTTACCTTGAAACCGAGATCATGAATTTTATCAACAACAGAAGACATACCATCAGGAAAATCATCCGTATTTAGATTAATCTCTCCTGGAACGTTCTGCCAACCAGATTCTAAATGTATATAATCAATCCCACCAGAATAAACCGGTTTAAATAGAGGATTTTCGGCAATAGCACGTGTATGTTCATCAATATACTTGGCAGATAGTTTTCCGTCGTTCTTTTCAGAAGTAATACTCCATCCTGATATAGTCTTGCTATCAAATTCATAATCAACTGAATTCTTATTATTTTGTGAAGTTAGATCCATTGAAGTAATAGCATTATTGTCTTTACTAAGTCTTTCAGTATATTGCTTGTAAGAAGCAGTTGCTTGTTCAACAAAATCTATGTATCCAATTTCAGTAGTTATTTCATTTCCTGCTTCACATTCTGTGGTTTCACATTCATGATATAAACCCCATGTAGTAATTCCTTGCTGAGACTTACGTTTAGAAGCTTGATATCCGACTTTAACACTTGGCCACCACTTGTCTGTGGTTAGAAAACCAAATAGGAGAGAGTTCTTAGTTTCTGTGTCATAAAGTATCCCATCCTGACAAGGTTGGGATGTATTGTCTTTGGTCAGATTGAACCCATCATAAATTTTCTTATGTGTACCTGAACTTGGAGATATTGGAGGTAATTTTAGGTAAAGATGGTATTGTGATGGATGTCCCCCTAATTGAATTAGACCGTTCTTTGTTGAAATGTCAATTAGGGAAATGTCTTTTAAGAAGAGTGATGATGAATTAAGATTTTCAACACCTATTTTGAGTAAAACATAGGGTTGATCTGTATAACAAGTTAGGTAGGTGTTTATTCGGATATCTGGTCGATTCGAACCATCATCTTGTATTATTTGCTCATTGGAATCTGTTTCGATAGTTTCAGAAGTAGGTTCGGAATCATCAGTGTTTTCTGAGTTTTGAGATTCTTCGTCTTCATCATCTGTTGACAAAGGTGTATTCTTCTCAGGTTGATACGAGAAGCGTAAGAGTTGATATGTTCCATATGAATCAGTTTCTACAGCCTCTGTAGTAAATTCTCTGAACCCTGCATCAGATGTCTTAAGGGTTGTACCGTCAGTAAGACCTACTTGTGTTAAACCGTTCTTGATAATGGTCTTACCTGTATGGTCATTATAATTCCATGTGCCTTTTGATAAGTTATACTCAATTTGATACTTTTGATGGTCAATTACGACGAGTTTTCCACGCCGCGAAACGGAGAGGTCCTCTATTTTCATGCACTCGTTCCTTATGTTCCCTTAAAGACGATAATCTTCAATGTTGGTAATACCATTTCTATTAATTTATGTTCCATTAGCAATTGCTATAAATGAAGTGTTGTGTGGCACAAACTAAAAGTTTATGCTACAAAAGAGAGTCGTGATATATAGGAAATGGTATAACATCAAAGAGTATACTATCTACATTATGTTTCTGTGGAGTACATGAGAAGGGATATTCATGATTACATTAGCACACTATGAATATATCTGTATAAAATAGATACAATCCAGTATATCTTGCTAATGGAACATATAAATCTGAACAACAGTCTATGTATTGTTAGATTGGATATGAAGTGAATAATGTCATGTTATTATTCACTACTAAAAACAATACATACATAGAATGTGAAGAAAAGAAGCTTATGTTAGCTCAGAAATAGAAGTAGATAATCTACCCTTTTAGTTTAATGTAAAACTGTTCCCCTTTGAAGAATATCTTATGTTATTTTGACTTATGCTTTTAAATTTCGATCGATAATCTGAGTTCTTAAAATGTATATGCTATGATAGATTCTCTAACCATAGGAACAAGTAGGTAGTCTTTGTATCTACATCAACATAGGATAAGTGAAGCCCTGTGTTTTTACTCATTTAAAAGAGGAATTACCAAAAATTTATGTGATGTATTATAGATTTTGAACTAACCTAATTAATCTATGAATTGAACTCAGAATTTCATACTTATTCAATAGAGCGGAATAAACTTACACATGTGTCTCCATACTGCCTTTGCTCTTCGTGGGTAAGTAAACCAATTTCTGTCGGTAGTATAGTTTTCTTATGGTGTTCAATTAAGAGTATTCCAGCTTCATTAAGAAGTTTTGTATCAGATATTTGTGTGAGACATTGATTGTATATGTCAGCATCATACGGTGGATCAAAATAGATCAATTCAAATGTCTCTAATTGATTCTGTAAAGTCTTAATACCTTTGTATAGATCTTTAGCAATCACTTTAACCTGTGTGTCATATAATTCAATTCCACAGATTTTCAGATTCTGTCTAAGAAGTTTTAGACTAACAGGATTACGATCTAAAAAAGTTACTTGTTTCGCTCCTCGACTCAGTGCTTCAATTCCAATATTGCCAGTTCCTGAGCAGAGGTCAAGAAAATTAGCATCAACTATGTGCTTTTGTATAATACTAAATACGGATTCTTTAACTCTGTCTGACGTGGGTCTGACATTCATTCCTTTTGGTGAAGTTAGTCGTCTGCCTTTATATTTCCCAGCGATAATTCGCATCTATTGTAGTTTTATGGGATGTGTAATGGATACTATCCTATAGAGATATTCTCAATTTAGTCACTAAACAAACAGTTCTTCAATGACAGATCCATCATCGACAACCCGAATGGGTCGACCAGAACGAGACATATTCTCTTCATTGTAATTGATACCAAGTGCAAAACAGAGTGAAGCGAATAGGTCTTGTACACCAGTTGCCCCGGCTACGACTTCTGTTCCATCTTCGTTTGTACTACCAATTACTTGACCACCTCGAGTTCCGCCCCCAGCGATAACAGCAGACCATCCGTTCGGATGATGGTCTCTACCATCATTCTGATTAATCTTAGGTGTGCGTCCAAATTCACCTAACCACAATACGACGGTCTCATCCAGTAGATCTCTTTCACTTAACTCTTTTATGAGCATAGCATAGGCTGGATCAACTACTTCAAGAAGTTCTTTTGTTCTCTCAAAGTTATTTTCGTGTGTATCCCATCCATCCAGAGTAATTTCAACGAATTTAACACCTGATTCAACAAGTCGTCTTGCCATAAGACATCCTTGTCCAAATCTATTCATGCCGTAAGCCTTTTTAATCTCAGTTGGTTCTTCGTTCAGATCAAAAGCTTTTATCTTTGGTGAATTAATGAGTTCATCAGCCTTTTTATATATGGCTTCGTGTGCTTCTGTTCCTAAACCAGACCGTTTTGTAATAAAATCCTTTTCAAGATTATTCAACATTTTTAGCCGTTGTCGAAAACGGTTTGTATCCATGAGTTCAGGATATTCCAGATCATCAATTTTTTCCATTGGGTTGTTAACGAGAAATGGATCGTGTGTTGCACCGAGAAATCCACCAGAGTAGGTTGGAGAATTGATGTTTACACAACTTGGCAACTTGGTCTCACTGTCTTCAAGATAGTATGAAGTGAGTGAACCAAAAGTTGGGTGTCTTACAGCCCCACCTGGCGCATAGCCGGTATGAAGTAGATAACGTGCCCGTTCATGGTTTCCTTCCCGGGTAACCATGGAACGTATAATGGATAGATGATGTGCCTGTTCAGCAACTTGTGGTAAATGCTGTGATACTTCAATGCCTTTCACACTTGTAGGAATTGGTAGGAAGGGACCACTATTTTCAACGGATGGTTGTTTTGGATCGAAGGTGTCTAATTGGCTTGGTCCACCACTCATAAACATGACGATGCAATGTTTTGCTCGTGGAATAACTTGATCAAGTTGTGATGCAGAACTTCCAAAATGTTGCATAGCAACAAGTCCCAAAAAACTCCCTATTCCGTATTTAAAGAAGCCTCTGCGTGATATTTCTTTATGCCATAATTCAGGAGTATCGTATTCTGGTACCCATATTTCTGATCTCATAATCAATGTTTACATTCCAATAGAATGCTTCTCCTAAAATGACCCGCACAACCTATCTTAAAAAAACCTTTTGATATCTGCGGGGTGGATATCGGTGATAGATGTTATTGAACTGATATATCTTAAACCGTTAATGGTCAACAATCCTATATAGATTCCAGAACTCAGGAAATTTATGATATACCTTTTATTATTCTAGTATTCCATTCTGTATTTCAACATAATACCATACATAGGTCTGTATTGCAAGGAAATCCCGTTTACAATGTTGGATGTTTTTAAAGTGTAATTCCAACTATAAGTATTCAGGTTTATTTTGATTTCATCTCATACTGCACAACCTAAAGGATATGTCAATATAAAGAAACATTTTCATTTAAAAATTGGATTAGAATTATTAGTGGTTAATTTACCGTTTAATCCTAATATACGACAACTTAATAGGGTGGAAAAACAGACCTTTAATCCTAAATAGCTTGATGATAAATCGTGAAAATGTTGACTATTTCAATTCGTCGGAAAAGTGTAAAAAGTTACACTTTTTGACACATTGTGTGTCATTGAAATTGGTGTAAATTACCCCTCTAACCTCTGTCATAGACTGACTTCACTCCCCTTTGAATTGACTTTATAAGAATTTGCAAAAAGTGTGATTTTGTGTTTTTGTAGTCTTTGCGAATTTTGACAATTCCAACCAGTATAATAAAGTAGGAATTCCGACATAAAGTTTTTTTTGTATTTAGGATCGTTTTTGTAGTTAGTCATCATTTATTTCTCTTATTTTATATTTAATTAGTTCTCTTAATGGATGCCTTAGTTCTTATAGCGAACTTAACAATTAATTGAAACACATCTGTTAAAGGAACTCTGCATTCACAATCTAACAGAATGTGCTACAAACACGGACACAATCTAACAGAATATGCTACAAACACGAGCACAATCTAACAGAATATGCTACAAACACGAGCACAATCTAACAGAATATGCTACAAACACGAGCACAATCTAACAGAATGTGCTACAAACACGGACACAATCTAACAGAATGTGCTACAAACACGAGCACAATCTAACAGAATGTGCTACAAATATGTGATGTATGATTATTTATTTTTCTTCAATTTATTTTTACAACTATATCCTGAGTTGCTGTCTTGTGTAATTAACTTCAAGTTTGTGCTTCTTAATGACGTCAGTTGGAAGTTCCCACTACAGAATATTGGTATTTTCATTAAAGACTACGTTTCAATATGTCGCTTTATATAAACTGTATTTCAGTAATGATCTAAGCAACACCCTCAGTTAATTACTCCATGAATGTTCCTGTTGTTAGGAATGAAACAGAGAAGACACAAACTGAAAGTTTGTGCTACAAAAAAGTGATTTTTTGAATTAGAAATGGTATAAGCAATGTTAAACATCAATATCAACGGTATGAATGCTATAAATGTAATCACCAAGTATTCCCATGAATTCGTCATAAAACTGTGAATCCAAGGCATAGATATGTGAATTGGCTTAGAATGAACGATAGCACTTTTGGAATTAAGCTATATGTTTGAACGGGATTGGCAGCCATCCACATTTATACATGCGCCTGTAACAAGGCTTGCTTTTTCTGAAGCAAGGAACAAAGCGACATTGGCAATTTCTTCTGGTTTACCGAACCGTCCAAGTGGCATTTCACTTTCTACGAATGCTTTCATGGCTTCAGGATCTGCCTTCATTCGACGATCCCATCCACCCCCAGGAAATAGAATGGATCCAGGAGCGATACTATTAACACGGATATTATCAGGTGCGAGTTCTTTAGCCAATGACTTCGTCATACTGATTTCTGCAGCTTTTGCAGCGTTGTATGTAATGTGTCCTCCACCCTCTCTACCATAAATCGATGTAATCATAATAATGGCACCACTTCCCTGTTTCTTCATCACAGGAATTACCAAACGGTTTACACGGGTAGCGGATACTAAATTTAGATCAAGTATTTCGTGCCATTCTTCATCGGAAATCTCCTCTAAAGGAGTCCACCGACTACCACCTACATTGTTTACAACGATATCGATTCGTCCATAATGATCAAGTGTTTCTGATATAAATGCTTCAACTTGTTCATTATCTGTTACGTCAGTCGGTTTTGAGAATACACCCCTCTTGAAAGGTTTCAGTTCATCTGTAACTGCTTGGAGTGTATCTGGATCTCTACCACAAATACTGAGTTTTGCTTCCTCTTCAGCAAAAGCAAATGCTATGGATCTACCTATTCCGCGACTTGCACCTGTAATCACAACAACTTTATCTGTAAGACCTAAAATCATAAAATTACTCCGTATCTATAGATAACCTGCTCTAATTTGGGATGACACACGAAGTGTGTCAATCACCATTATATCCCATACATACCTATATATTATTTTTCTTCTTTGAGTCGGTATCCAACACCGTAGACAGTCTCAATATGTTTTCCTAATTTTCCCAATTTTCTTCGGAGTCTACTAACGTGTGTATCAACAGTTCTGTCGATTCCGTAGTATTCCTGTTCCCAGATCACATCCATCAGTATATCACGATTAAAGACACGACCGGGAGATTTAGCGAAGAGAGTGATAAGTTTAAATTCTGTTGCAGTCAGATCAATTGCTCCTGTATCTGTCAGGACTTGATGTCGATTAAGGTCTATTACGACACCGTGGGTTTCAATTTGATTTTCATCTTCATCATCGTTTCCAGCATTGAGTCTTCGTAAAACTGCATTGATGCGTAGGATAACTTCCCGTGGACTAAAAGGTTTAGTAATATAATCATCTGCTCCTAATTCAAGACCTGTAACACGGTCTTGTTCATCAGCCTTTGCTGTTAGCATGACGATTGGTATTTTCTTAGTACGCGGGTCGTTTTTTAGGAGACGACATACTATTAATCCATCAACTTCTGGAAGCATTAGATCTAACAGAATGAGATCTGGTGGGTTATCAACAGCACGTGGTAGAACATCCGCTCCGTTACGTACAACATCGACTTTGAAATTCTCTTGTTTTAGGTTATACCTTAACAAATCAACGATATCACGTTCATCTTCGACGATAAGTATTTTGGCTTCCATTATATTACCTATCCAAATTTATCTCTAATTCCAAATCTAAATTGTAGATCATTCTGCGTATTGTGTAATCAAAGTCAGCGTATAGATTACTCTTTTACATGAAAGATATTCAATTAATCTATACACAATTTTGTATACTTTCTATGTGATAATGTTACCACATACTGGTGTGAATTGTAATGTAAATAATCAATATCTATGGTATGATTTTGGAAATAAAATAAGGTAATACAGTAAATCCAAAATGAAATTCAAGATCATAAATAATCTTCCCTATATATTCATAAACATATTTCTTATTCTGTTGGTTTCATTACCTTCTGGATATTCTGAATCGGATATCCGAGGGTTTACGTCAGAAAACTCATC
Organism: Candidatus Poribacteria bacterium; assembly: GCA_003635315.1. Taxonomy (GTDB): domain Bacteria; phylum Poribacteria; class WGA-4E; order WGA-4E; family WGA-3G; genus MSPOR6. The sequence goes on along the minus strand of PYJD01000038.1, from coordinate 19,503 downwards.
CCTTCAAAAGGAAACAGAGATAAGCTTTATAGACTTGGTATCTATAGAATCTTGTCGTAAGAATTTACGCAGATTGACCGAAGAACCACACCTTGCAGGAACTGAGAATAGTATGAAGGTGGCAAACTATCTCAAGGAACAATATGAGAGTTATGGGTTGCAGGTTAAGATTTATGAATATCAAGTATATTTACCCCATCCACTTGAAATACTCGTAGAGCTTGTTTCACCTGTAGAAAGTATCGCAGCGAATAAAGAAACTGGATGGCAATGGGATAAAGATTCTTTTCGATCAGATATCGTTCCTGGATACAATGCCTATTCTCCTGATGGAGATGTCACTGCGGAGTTAGTTTATGTGAATAAAGGATTACCTCAAGATTATCAGACATTGCGAAACTTTGGTATTTCTGTTGAAGGTAAAATCTGTATTGCCCGATATGGTGGGAGTTATCGTGGCGTAAAAGCAAAATTGGCAGGTGATAATGGAGCAGCAGGTCTGATCCTATACTCTGATCCAGCAGATGATGGTTATATGCGTGGGGATGTCTATCCACGTGGACCGTGGCGATCATCGGATGCAATACAACGTGGTACTGTTAAGTATATATTTCAACATGCAAGTGATCCATTGACACCAGGCTGGGCAGCAACAGAAGATGCTGATAGGATTGAAATAGAAAATGCGACAGATCTACCAAAAATACCGGTAATACCGATTGCATACAAGGATGCCAAACCTTTATTGGAGGCATTAAGTGGTCCAAATGTACCACCGAGTTGGCAAGGTGGTTTACCATTTGCATATCATATTGGACCTGGACCCGCAACGGTTCATATGAAGGTAAAATGTGAACACAAGATACGTAAGATATTCAATGTCATTGCTATATTAGAAGGATCAGTATATCCAGATGAATGGGTGATATTAGGTAATCACCATGATGCTTGGGTTTATGGGGCAGCCGATCCAAATAGTGGAACTACATCCCTTCTTGAAATTGCAAGATCTTTTGGTAAATTAGCTCAACAGGATATTCGACCCAAGCGGACAATAGTTTTTGCGTCTTGGGATGCAGAGGAGTTCGGTATCCTTGGTTCAACTGAATGGGTTGAACATCTGAAGAAGGAATTAGAAGAAAAAGCAGTTGCATATTTAAATGTTGATATATCAGCAACAGGACCTAAATTCTATGCAAGTGCTATCCCAACACTGAAGCAATTGGTACGTGATGTTGCTCAAGAAGTGATAGATCCCAGAACATTGAAGTCGGTATATAATGTCTGGAATAATGGACACAAGAATAAACAACCGAAGGTTGGAAACCTCGGAAGTGGATCAGATCATTCACCGTTTGTAGGTCACGTTGGTATACCGGCAGTGAGTATGGGGTTCGATGGTCCGTATGGTGTATATCATGCGATGCAAGATAACTTATATTGGATGGAACATTTTGGGGATCCGACCTATCAGTACCAAGTAGCGATGGCACATATATGGGGAATAATGGCATTACGACTTGCGAATGCTGACATTTTGCCATTAGATTATAGGTTATATGCTGAGGAATTACTGTCTGAGTTAGAAATTCTGAAAAATGGTTCATTACTCGATATACAAGAACTTCGTAATTTTCTTATTGATTGGGAACATTCAGCTACTGTGCTGAATAGAAAACTAAAAGAATATATTGAAATTGGTGAACAAGGTGATATTGCAGAAGTCAATCGACGTATATTTCAATTAGAACGTCTGTTGACAGATACAGAAGGATTACCTTTACGTCCATGGTTTAAGCATTTAATATACGCCCCAGGATTGAATACAGGTTATGCTGCTGTAGTTTTTCCAGGTATCGTAGATGCAATTGAACAAGGGGATGATGCTCAGGTAAGAGATGCCGTTGACCGTTTAGCGGGTGCATTTCAAAGGATGGATAACGGATTGAAAGAGATAATTTCTTTGATAGATAGAGAAGAGGAAGATTAATAATGTATATGAGATCAGTTTGAGCTAAGAAAATTCTGTCTTCACAACATCGGTCCTACCGGGTTTGGGGGATTAGGCTTATATTTAACAATAATGCTTAGAAATGGTATTACATATCCTTTTCAATTACTACCGCATCAACAGGTTGTAAAGTAACAGTATCTCCCACCTGAAAATGACGTTGATAGTCAGTTTGGATAAAGAATGTTTTTCCATCAATCTCAACTTGATAAGTGAAATCATGTCCCTTAAATTCACATGCTGATATATGTCCTTGTATCTTATTCTCTGCCAGTATTTTATCTTCTAATTTTGTATCCACCTTATTGATTTTGATATGTTCTGGACGGATTGAAAGGATTGCTTGTGGGGTATCTTGATAATCCACTTTAATTATACCGATGGGTGTTTCAGCCAGACCATTTTCAATCCTTGTCTCAATAATGTTCGTCTTCCCTAAAAAATTCGCCACATATACGGTTTTGGGTTTTCTGTATACTTCTTCAGGTGTGCCAATTTGCTCGATAATACCGTCATGCATCACTGCTACCCGTTCTGCGAAACTTAATGCTTCTTCCTGGTCATGTGTCACCAATACAACACTTATATTGAGTGCTTTTAATAGTTCTTTAACTTCCTCCCTTGTTGATTGTCTGAGTCCTGCATCAAGATTTGAAAACGGTTCATCTAATAGGATTAATTTGGGTTGAGTGACTAATGATCTTGCTAATGCGACTCGTTGTTGCTCCCCACCAGAAAGATGATGTGGCATACGTGATTTTAAATGTTCAATTCCTACCCGTTCAAGAATATCTGTAGCAATCTTATATCTTTTATTTTTTTTTATTTTTCTACTAAGACCGAAGGCGGCATTATCAATAACAGATTTATCTGGAAAGAGTGCATAATCCTGAAAAACAAACCCTATTTCTCTTGATTCTGGTGGAACTAAGATCTGCTTGTCCTCAAGGATGCGTTCGTTCATTGTAACAACACCGGAATCCGCTTTTTCAAATCCAGCAATCAATCGTAATGTCGTTGTTTTTCCGCATCCGCTTGCCCCTAATAGTGCGAATATCTCACCTGGGAATACTTCAAAACTGACATTCCTTACCACAGGTGTTGTTTGAAATTGTTTTGATATGGAATCGACAATTAGAAGTGGTTTCATGAATGATTAATACAACCAAATTAGACTAAGATATATTTTATTTCACGATGATTTGGGGTTGTGTTATTATAGCACAAAATTAACTGATACTATTTCTAAATTATGAAGGTGAATTATGTAAATGGTGAGATTAAGTTCTTTTTATAATTGGTCTATTCGGTTAAAATTTTAATTATCGGTTGTCGGATTTGACCACGTAATTGTTCTTTACGCTCATCGAGCGGTTTGCTACTGTATGTAATGGTTGTTTTTACAAACATCGCGATAACAATATTGAGGATCATATAAGTTCCTGTTGAATGGTAAAAAGGGAAGGATTCCTATTCCACCAGTGGATAAACGTGTTCCTCACGATCATGATTTATGCTTACATCCAGAATGTATAGAGGAGGAGGCATGTGTGGACGAATATTGTTTTGGGGTGTGTTGTTTTTGTTTCTGTTTGCGGTTTGTGTGAGTTGACGGCGAAGATTATACGGAAAATAAAATCGTAAGGGGAATATTTATGTAATAAGTAGTTTCGGCTTGCAATTATTTCTCTATTTCAACCTTTTTTAATATATTAATTACCTCATAGTAAATATCACTTTCGGTCAATCTTTCTATGTATTTGAGTTTACATCCTATATGCAAATGATTTAGAATTGAATTAAAGCAGTTTATTATATCCTTATATATTTGTGTCATTTTTGTTTGTCCATAAATATAGCCTGAAAAATTATTTTTGGTAGTCATGTGTGCAAGGCTTTTGTTTCTTATTTCTTGAAAATCTTTTAAATATGTTAGAGATTGGGGTTGTTGTGTATCATATTTATCTAAGACCTCAGTTATAATTCTACTTTTTATCTTTTGATTTATCGTATCTAAATTATAATCATCAGGATGTTTCGGCTTCTCTAACAGTTTACATATTGTAATGATGGAATCTCTATATGCATTACTTCTGTATCTATACCAAAATGATTTGCTTGTTTGTTTAGCAATTTCGTTGAGTTCATAATTAAGTTTTGTTTGTTGTATTTCGTTTTTGGTGTAGATAACAGCATCTTCAGAAGGATTTATTAGATTAAGTAATTGCATATTTTGGCTTAGATTTATGATTTCGGGTATGAGTATAACGTTTAGGTTATTGTGATCTAAGTTCGTTGGTGTTAGTGCTGTAAGTTCTTTTAAATATGTGATCTGATCGGATTCTATTTGGACTATATTTAATGGGGTGAATTCATCTAAAAGTTCAAGTTCATGCCAAATTGATGGCTTATTTATATATTTGTTATTGTCAACATTGTTGGCTATTATCCAGAGTTTATTTAAGCAGTTACAAGTATAATATATCTCTGTTAAATATAATATTGTTTTGTTTATAATTCTATTTGATATATTATATTTTAGTTGATATTGACAGATTGGGCATAGGGAGTCTGAATTAAATAAATTAGCACAATTATCTAATGTAGTAATGTGTGTCTGTGAGTTGTCATAGTACGTCTTTATCATATATACTAATGTCCTTTCTAAATGTAAGTGTTATTTTCTACCTAAGATGTGATCGGTGGTGACATTGAAGTAGTCTGCGAGGTCTTCCAGTAGGTCAAGGCTTGGGACGTAGATGGCGTTACAGATACGTCCGATCTGGTACTCTGATACGTCCAAGTTTTTTGCGAGTTCGTAGCGCGTGATGCTGTTGCGCTCTAATAGTGCTTTTAAGGATGTGGCGATCCGGTCTTTGCTGTCAGGTGATTTTTTCTTTTTGATTTTCTGTGCTTTAGACTGTGCCTCAGACTTTTTTCTGCGTGTTTCTGCTGAAGGGTTACCGCCAAGACCAACATGTGTGAGATTATATCCATTGGGGGCAAGCGTATTGTAAGACTTAATAGCTTGTATTTCGTATTTATCAAGCAATTCAGGTGTAATGTCTTGATAAAGAATATCAAGAGTAAATGCGTCGCGACCGTATTTTTCAACGTCTTGCTTTATTAGTCGATTACCACTACCTATGATATGGGAGTAGAACCTGTTTGTGTTGTTTCTACTTATTGTTTGTCCGATGTAAGATTTTCTGTTTCTGGTATTTTGTAATTTTGTATATTGTTCCTATGTGTTTGATCCTTATGCATAGGTGAGACTTTGTTAATCCCACAGATGCTGAGTTGGTATTTCAGTTGTTGTTGGGACATCTGAAAAGTTCACAATTATCCCTTCTGGAATTATCAACCCAAAATCTGTTATTCCGGGATTCAGATTATAAGTTAACTGTAGTAATTGTGCATTAACGCGTCCGAACACCCGAAATATTACCTGATCAAGTGTTTCATTCTGGAGTGTGCCTGTTTGGTTCATTTGTATGCTATTCTCCTATTATTTGCGTGATGTAAGCAAGTTAAACAATATGTGGAAGGAAATGATCCATATCTTGTCATTTCCTCCAAATATGTTTAAGTCATTGGATGAGGAATTGAGAAGGGCGTAGGAGAAACTTCTCCGGAACATTCAACATTATGTTCACAAGTTATAAATGAATGTTGTCAGTATTCAATCTTTTTTAGTATAATATTGCAATAAGAAAAGGCAGGTGAATACCTACCTAAAAGAGGGCAGATAAAGAATTGGAGAACTCCACTGTCCGCCAGACAGATGTTTGCGGGTTCGATTCCCACTCAGCCCTTCTTATTGTGCAAAAGTATATGATATGAATGCATGTATGTCAAGTATAAAACGTTGGTATTATGCACCTATTTAACAGTTGATCCCACAAATGCTGAGTCAGAATTTCAGTTGGTGCAGGATCTGAAGGATTATATTTAATGAATATATTTTCAAAAAGAACTCTAAAAAAAGATAAAAAATCATTAGCATTAGAATATGACAATTTTTCACCTGAATTAAAAGCACAAATTATCTTTATATTTCAGGATGTTTTTGCTTTGAAAGTTAGAAGAACTATGTTAAGTTATGGGCAAGATCCTGATGATGATTATTGGGAGCATATTCTTCAGAAAATAGAAAGAAAAATATGTGAAGAATATGGTCGCTTTAAGCTTTTTTATTTTGATAGTCGTATACATTATTCCAATACAGATATTTCTGATATATATGATAAAATATTTATCTACTTAAATGATTTTGCAACAACAAATGAAATCCTTGATTTTATAGAATGTGTTTTTAACTTTAAAATATTTACGGAAAAACATACTACAACTTGGAAACACGTAAGAGAAGACCGTCCTGATGAAATTTCTTATAATTGGGATATAGATAATCTATCATTAGATGAACATATTACAAAGTTGAATGATAGATTTAAAGAACATAATATAGGATATAGATTGGAATCTAATCAAATAATACGAATAGATTCTGAGTATTCTTATTCAAAAATTACGGAGCCTGCTTTGCAACTTATTTCGGATCCGGATTATAAATCTGTAAATGATGAATTTTTAGAAGCACACAAACATTATAAAAAAGGTGAATCTGAAGAAGCTTTAGCAGATTGTAGAAAAGCGATTGAAAGCTGTCTTAAAATTATTTGTGAAAAAAGAAATTGGTCATTTAATACAGAGAAAGACACATTTATAAAGTTATTGAATCTTGTTATAGATAAAGGACTGATTTCTATGGTACATAAATCAGGTTTTGGTGGATTAAGAGCTGTTTTAGAATCAACAACGGGTTTATGTAATAATAAAAAAGCTGTTCATGGCAAAGGAACAGATGATGAAATTAAAATTCATGATTATGAAGCGGAATATGTGCTTAATATAACAGCAACAACCTTGCTGCTTCTAATAAAGGCAGAACAAAACTTCAAATAAAAGTTTATCCAAAACTACTTATTGCAAAATGAAATCAATACAATTTTGTTATGCTAACACTGCAACTTGCAAAATATCGTAAAAATGTAAAATCACAAAGCTACTAATAGTCTTTATCTTTTACCCACTCAAAACTTGCTACTTCTTTGAGGAGTAGCACCTGCCCTAAAGTGGCTTCCTGCCACGATGCATATTCACTTGATTTTAGAAAGACCTTGGTGTTGCTGCCATACTGGTAGTAGATTCCATGTCCGATTTTCTGCTGGTTTTCGTTTTTTAGGATAAATGGTTTGGGTGTAATTTTGTCCATTACAATCGTTATGCGTTTTTATTTTCGTGGAGGGTGCGCTGGATGAGATCAAACAGTGTGCCACCTTCATGGTCAAGGATTTCTGCTATTACTGGTGTGTGCCGGAGGTCTATGAGAAAATCTATAAGGTTCATCGAAATGGTTACACTTTTGAGTGTGCCTTGCGATGTTTGGATGCGGTGTTCCCATCCGATATCTATGAACTTTTATGTCTGCCAAATATGAACGATAGTTGCACTTGGACAGGTTTCACCATTTATAGTAAACATTAGATTTAATTAAACACTTTACTTGTAGGAGTGTCCTCAAGGTCGCGACCGGGAGGTCGCTCCTACAGAAGAGTTGTGGGATGCGAACATATGTTGAGCCAATAGAAAATGTTGTATTAATTTTATTGTTCACTATAATTAATCTCTTGTGAAAATTGTTTGTTAATATTCTATCATAATTCTTAACAAACCGATCCTGGAAGTTGATAAAAATCTCCGATTCACTACTAAAATCCGGACACACCAACCTGTATAAAAAAATTTATTATTTATAGTAAACTATTGAATTTTTGGAACATTTTGAGATGTAGGAGGGAACTCCGATTCCCGACTATCACTGAGTTAAATCGCGATTCGGAGATCGCTCCTACAGGGATTTTGTGTTATTATACCATTTCAAATAATAGTTTTGCCATTAACCGTTGTAAAGAAGATCGCGATTCGGAGATCGCTCCTACAGGGATTTTGTGTTATTATTTTCAATGTTTACTATAAGTTTCCTATAACAGCAAGGCGAATGGGATTCCTGCCGTGTGATTTTGTGTGACACTGGTACACCTACTGATCTAAACAGATCCTGTTTATCAGAACGTATCACATTACGGGTAATTTGGACATCAGTGCAGCAGCATCAATAACAGGAACGCCACAACAAAATAAAATAGCCATTTACCCAATGGATACCTTCGTGTGGGAACGTTGATTAACTGTGCTGATTCCTGATTATCTGTGAGGATCTCCTCTGCAGGGGAGGGATGAGTCTCATCAGCAGAATTAGAGGAGGAAGGCTGATCAAGCACAACTTGGGGATCACGTATCATATATGTGATGTGTCCCGCTCCAAAATCGAATTCCGTCAGGACACTATCGGTTTGCCCCTTTTCCTCCATCTTTCGGGGTTGACTATCGCATTGAATGTTATGTTTAATCATTATTGGAACTCCTTTATCTTAGCAAGGGAGATTAGACCATGCATCCAGAACACAATTCCAATTCATGTCATAAGCATGATTGGTTATTGAATCTGATGCATAACAATCCGATGCAGTAATTTAAGTGTGAGGATATGATGAATTTGGACCCGTATCATTTTCAGAATAATATGCTTTGGCCCGATCCTTGTGCTTGCCTTTAAATGGTGGTGAAGTGTATCAGGCAGTCCAATGGTCTCGATAATCAATATCTTTGGTTTATTTCTTAGTAACATTATACCATTTCAAAATGAATAGGTGTCATAAATACACATGTTATGTTATATTCGGAGCGGTTCATGACGGTTAATTTATTCATTGGTAATATTCGTGTGGGGAAACCCCACCCCTACGATAATCTTATTTATAGTGAACTTTAGAGTCAATTGAACACATCTGTTAAAGGATCTCTGCACGCACAATCTAACAGAATGTGCTACAAACACCGGCACAATCTAACAGAATGTGGTACAATTCTTCGTCGATTTAGTAAACATGTTCAGCTATCATTCCTACAAAAAAAATTCCTTATTAATTTCAAGGTTTACTATAATCTTCATCAAATCGCTTCTACCGGGTTGGGTGAATGGTATTGTTATGTCAAAATATCTCTTAGAAATGGTATTAGCATGTATCTGTATTCGACAATTGAAGAACTCGGAGTATAAATGTTGAGTTTCTGTAGCATTTCAAGACATTCTTAACATCTGTTCATCGGATACACATTTATAGATTTGATATGACTATAGTGAATGACCTGCACCAGAAGAAGGCATATATAGGTTCATCACAAAACTGATGAGACTTAATACACTTCTTGGTACAAAATCTCCTAATACTAATCCAAGGAAGAATGGTATTGCTCTACGATATGCTTGCCAACCAGAGAATTTGAGAATCATGAATTTGATTAACCAACTGACCATCACAGGAAACCAGAAATATATGAGTCCACCCCATGATGCTCCTGAGAGGACATATCCAGATGGATGTAATGTCCACCACATAAGATGCGTCCGTAAGAAATGTAATAGGAAAACAAAGAGGAAACCACCACTCATAAATGTAATTGCTGGATAATTAACCTCTTTTGGATATTGCAACCAACTTTGAAGAGGATTAAAACTCTCCCATCCAAAGTGTCCTACATGTCCTTCACATCTTGCTAATACACCATACTGATAACCTACTTGAAGGTATGTCCAAAATGTAGCAACGGCACCAATACCGATTGCCAGAGCCATACAGTATACTAAAGTCTTTCCCGGTATACCCCCTCTATCTCCTATACGTAGAGATTCAACTTGATTTGGCATTGGGTGTGAACGGTTGCATCGATTAAATGCATATAAGAAAGTCATAATCGTCAAGTTTGTTGCCCCTAAATTCCTTGTACCGAACATATTAACCATCATCCCTCGTGGATTAATTCCGATTACTTCATGGTAGGGTGGACCTAATTCTGCACGAACCCGTCCAATTGCTACTGCGAATGCGACAAACAGAATGTAGAAAACAGCGATAACCCAAAGAGACATACCAGCCAAATAACAAAAACCGAAGACCCCAACAATACTCAGTACAGTGAGTATGGCAGTTGTTCTATAGGAGAATGGTTCATTCACATCATCCTCATGTTCTATACCTACGAGATGTTTAAAGATTCGTATGAAATGTCTGCGTCCCATCCATATAGTTAATACTGCAATACCAACCCATGCCCCAGATGCGCGTTCATTCAGATATAGTTTGCCAATGTTTGTTAGACCTAAAGAACTTGCAATGACCCTTTCTGCCCGTGTCAACCAGAAGAAAAACCATGTTGAAAATGCAAGGTCAAGTGGCATGAAATAGGTCAATCCAACTATTGCTAAGTTAAAAGACATGGACACATAGCCAACAGCGTTCCACGGTCTTTCAGTAATATATCTATCAAGTCGAAAACTTGTGGGAAAAGTTGGAATAACTGGAAATAGATCGTGTAACCCACCCATCACCCGGAGTAGCGCTGCGATTCCAAACCCGATCCAAAGGGCACGTGATAGGAAAAACTTGCGGTTTGTTACCATTTGAAGGGGTAATTGTGTCAATGGGAAGCTTAATTTCTCTCGTTCCATCCACTGTTTTCTTAGTAGTAGTCCTAAACAAAGTAGTGAACCGTAAAGAAGAAAGATGAAACTTGACCAGACAAGTATAGGTTTGACCCATATCCTTAGATGTTCTTGAAAATAGATGCTGGATTCACCTTCATAATATCCTGCTAACCATTCAGATTCATGGACTGTTAGCCATTCGGGTATATGATGTAGGAATAGTTGTGCCCATTCATTTTCGGGGGTTGCGAACCAAAAAGGATGTGCCAAAGTTCCCATAAGTATAGCCATCATGGCGTGTCCTGAAATGGTAGAAACCATCGTAACCATGATGTATATTAGTAATAATTCTGCTGGTGTAAAGGCAATACGTGGAGAGAATTTCTTTAATGCAACATTCAAAACAATCAATACGACTAAAGTGAAGACTGCATTTGAAAAAGGGGATACAAGGGTGTAAACTGCATACCAAAGTTCACTGGCAATACCGACCCAATATGCGTTTACGACAACAAGGACTAAACCAACAATTATTGCTTTTTTTGAAATTACCTCAGTAGTGGTTGAGGATTGCTGATTCATCAATGTTGTTTGTATTAGTCTGTCAACAAGGTGTTGTGGTTAGTATATAGAAGAGAGTAATCTTATGAATTGTGTTTAGCAGAAAATGATTGAGATATGCTATCCGATTGAATATAAGTAAGTTATTAAGTCAACGAATAAGCAGTTTTTATCATAGTGATTTTAAATACCTAAGACTAAAATTGCTCAAGTATTTATACCGCTATCTTACAGATGATAAGACCACTGTATGTAATTCTTTACCGAAATTTATAAATAAATTATCAAGATTCTTGTAAGTTGAAATGATAGTCTGTACTTCACCAGCATTTATGATTCGAATAGCTTCTTTCATCTGTAAATCATATTTTAGATTTACGATACGATCAATACCTACATTAAGGTTAAACAGTAGTTCAGCCCGTTGTGTAATCCAATCCATACTGACCCTTAATCCGTCATCAATTAGAATCTGTCTAAGTATGGGTAATTCAGGTTCAATTTTGGTGAAGTCTTGAGGTAATTCACCAGTTTTTTTAGATTCTTCTTCAATCCATAATGCGATATAGTTCTCAATAGCATTTTTCTCAACAACTAATCTTCTCATCATCTGTTCAATTCTATTAGGTACAGGATCAATAATAGGAACTTGAGGTGTAATTCCAGATTTGTCAATAGATGTACCGTTTGGCGTAAAATATGATGATATAGTAATTGAAATTGCCCCAATACCAGAGAGTGGATAGCGTTTTTGTACAACACCTTTCCCGTATGTTTTTGCACCAATTAATATACCTCTTCCAGTATCCTTAATTGCACCAGCGACGATTTCTGATGCACTGGCACTATATTCATCAACAAGGATGACGACAGGAATCTTAGGATCACATAAGATTTCGGAATGAGCAGGATAGGTGCTATCAAATTCTCTTTTTCTTCCCTTTGTAGATACAATCGTACCTTCGCTAATAAATGCATCAGCAATATGATATGCTGCATCAAGAAGTCCACCTTGATTACTCCTCAAATCTAAAATAAGTGCTTTCATACCATTTGCTTTATGTGATGCCAAAGCTTTGTTAAATTCTTCTTCAGTTCCACCTAATCGATCTTTTCCAATGAATTTCGTAATTTGAATATACCCAATATCTCCATCCAACATAGTCGTATTTACACTGGGTATAGATATTTTGGCACGAGTCAGTTTTACTTCGAAGGGATCAAGGAATTGTCGTCGAACAGTTAGCGTAACATCTGTGTTAACATCCCCTCGTAATAGATCTATGACATCATCTAATGTCATCCCAGTAGTATCACCTAAATAGATTTGTTTACCATCAACTTTGGTAATATAATCACCAGCCTGTAGATGTGCCCCTTCAGCAGGAGTACCAGGTATTGGTTTGGAAATCTTAATATACCCCCTATGATCAGGATATATTTGAACACCAAGTCCTCCGAATTTAGCATTGTATAGATTCTCTACAGAACGTCTATGATCACGTTCAGATAGTAAATAGGTATAAGGATCACCAATTGATGCGAGAGCCCCTTTAATTGCGCCTTGATACATCTCATTTCGATCAATAGGTTTATAATAATTATCTTCAGCAGTCTTGATTGCAGTTGCCAGTGCTTTGTTTAACATTGCCAGTGTAATACGTTGTTCACTTGAAGCGTCCCGTTCAGAAGAATGAATTAAGAGTAACGGGATACCGATTGCAATGACTAAGACTATGAAGGATAGTATAAATCTTTTCATTAGTGATGCCTCATTGAAATTAATAGATGGATGATTTCTTAGAAAATAATCGAAATTTTATTTAAATTTATTGGATATTATATTTTAGCAGGTATATAACATTTATTCAATGAATTTTCAATGGTATTCAAGCCTTAGTATGTATTGTATTGTATTCTTAATCTACTTATAGAATGGATACTTGAAAGATATTCGAAGAGATTTGTTTTTGGCTAATAAACTTGATGGATTATGAATTATCATTTGTGTTTCCAGGTTGTGTTTTCCACCTGTTATGAATCCATAACCACTGATCTGGGTATTTATGTATATAGTGTTCCAAATGCTTTAATAGCAGTGATGTATAATGTTTCACATCAGATTCCAGATCACCAGAAGACTTGGTATAAATAGGAGGTAGAATTTCAACCTTATGACTTCCGTCTGGATTTCTGATATCCAGTGAAAAGAGGATTGGGGATTCTGTTTTTAATGCTAAGGTCACTGGTCCCCTTACGGTAGATGCTGGTTTACCGAAAAAGTCAATGAATACCCCATGCTCCCCAGCATTCTGATCAGCAAAGAACCCAACTGCTTGGTTGTTTCTCAATGCCCTTAGTGATTCTTTAACAGCGTTTTTTCTTGGTATTAATTCTAAGCTAAAGAGTTGGCGGAATCTCCATATCATATCATTCAGTTGTTTATTCTTGAGAGGAAGAGCGATTGCTTTAGCTTGATTTGGTATGAGTACACCATATACGAGTGAGAGAAGTTCCCAGTTACCGAAGTGTGGAAGAAAAACTATAGTTCCTTTACCTGATTTCATTGCAGTGTCGAGATGTTCCCTTCCAATAATTGTAACCTCTTCCCAAATATTCTTATAGTTTAATTTTGGAAATCGCATGAATTCGACTACGGTTTTAGATAGATTAATAAAACTGTCTTTACAGATTTTAACTTGTTCAATTTTTGTAATTTTATCCTGAAAAGCTATCATTAAATTCTGTAGTGCGATTTCTCTACGTTTCTTGAGTGTATAAAATAGGAGAAGACCAATTCCTTTGGCTAAGAACATTGCAGTATTCTTATTGAGTATACGACATAATACACCAAATAACCGTACAGTGTAGTATACAAATCTGTCTTTGAGAATGTTACGTTCCAATGTGTTCCTCTAACCCATTTATGTTTTCACAGAATTCTTGAAGTTGCATATATAATACCATTTCTATTAATTTTTGTCCCATTGCCAATTGTTAGAAATGATGTGGAATGTGGCACAAACTGGAAAGTTTATGCTACAAGAGAGACATTATATATCAGAAATGGTATAATATTGAGAACATATATCTAAAATACACCGTCAATATAAATGGACATGTATCTTAGGATTTGATAGGATAAAATAAAGGAGGAAATGATGAGTGAACAAATTAGGACTGATATAAAAGGAATAGAACGATTCGTATTTGAAGCGGGTACTGATCCTGAACGTCTACATTTACACATTTCTGAAGTTGATCCAGGTCAACGAGCACATGCTCCTCACACACATGACGGTTTAGAGATATTTTATGTTTTCTCTGGTGAGGGAGAAGTACTGTTTGGAGATAAGAAACACCTTATATCTGATAATCAAGCAATACAAGTGGATTGTAAGGTTTTACATGGTATTCGGAATGTTGGAGAAACAAAACTAAAATATGCGGTTATAATTGCACGATAAAATCAGAAACATCAAACAGAATTGATTGTAGTAATTATACTGAATCTGAATTAGAGTTGGAGTACAATCTAATTATATCGTAAATCCCTCCAATAATTAGAAGTATCCCAATGCTTGTGATACCTCTACGTACCCAGAGAGGACTAATTCGGTGTGATAAGTTGTAGAGTAGTATCGGTTGTAAGAGATGTGAAAGTCCTATATTCACATAGAAAACACCGTAGGCAATAAGGCAAACTTCACTAAATAGTTGTTGTTTCTGCTGATTGACTGGTAATTTGAAGAGATTTATTAGATAGTCACCGGAGAAAACTAATATCAAGCCAACAATGAAAAATGTCAATAGCGTAAAGGTAGAATACCCCGATTGTCTAAGCAAAATTGCTATTAATACACTGACTCCCCCTAAGATTAGACTGATTATACCTTGAAAGACTTGGACTCCTCGACTATATGCTATCATGATAATTTATGTATCATCCTTCTGAAAGTCCAATGTGAATTAGCGTATTTCCTAAAAAGAATAAAAAACAGATATGGATATAAGCGGTCCAAATTTGAATGCGTCACTCTCTTGGTATCTTCCATCAAGAAACGAATTGGTATCGTCGTATAATGTTTCTTGGTGCATGGGTAGCATGAATGAAATTGATATGGGGAAGTTGAATGGTGTAGAAATAGCTGCCCCGAAGGAAGCCATACTAAAACGGAGTCCAGTGTTGATGTCGATTTCACCTGCCCAATGTGCATAGGATTGATAAAAGCCGAGGTAACCTGTATATACAGAAATCCATTTATTTGGTCGAAAATTTAATCCCCCAGTGTATGTTAGTTCTCTGGAACCTCTATAGGTTTTACTATTTGCATATAATGGGAATTTCGATCGTAAACTTGTAGTTGCTGCGAAACCCTTATATACTGGAATATTATAATAAATGGCACCAATTGGATTAAATGTACCTGTACCAAATTGGATATGTAAATGCTCCAGTCCAGCTTCTCCAAGTATCCATGGGTTTTCTTCAGTCTTTCCAACAGGTATTGTAGTACCTATGCGACCGATAAGAAAATCATTCTCAGTCAATATACCTTGTATATTATAGTTTACTAACAGATCTATATCAGTAGGACCTGTATAGGTTTCATTTCGGTGGTGTATATCTTGATTTCGAATAACTGCTTGTTTCTGCTCTTCAGTCAGTGGATCAATTTCCTCTATACTTGCTTCTTGGATTTTGGATTCATAAGGGATATTCGTTTCAATTTGGAAACTTGGAGTGATCTTATATTTAAGACCGATGTCGAGACGATATATGTTTAGGTTTACTTTATGTCGATGAAGGGGAACTTCAAAGATTTCACCATCAGCATTTAAGCCTTTAGTTTCCAGATGTCCTCCCTTTGCATCAAACCAACGCATTGTACTTAATGACAATTGATATTTGTTATTTTCTGAAGTCATACTGACTCCCCTAATCCCGCCCCGTGGGATTGCAGGATTACTTCATGCACCTCAACTCTCCTGTGTATGTCCGTTGTAGATACCTGTCTTTGATAGTAAAATTAATATTGTAAATAGGATTATTTTAAGAATGTGATTTTTCATTATTCTCAACTCTTTATTTGCAGTGTAGTGTTTATACCATTTCCATTATTTTTTTCCAATATCTATATTTAGATATGAAGCGAAATACAGCACAAACTGAAAGTTTATGCTACAAAAAGAGACATAATATATCAGAAATGTTATTACTCTAACTCAAGGTTTAACCAGCGTACCTCTTCATCTGTAAGTTGTAGGTCTAATGCCTTAATAGAAGAACTCATTTCATCTAAGTTTGCCGGACCCACTACTGGAAACATAGGAAATGGAAGGTGAACGCAGTATGATAGAGATACCTGTATTGGAGAGAAGCCGTATTTTGTACCGAGTATTTTTGCGCGTTCAAGTCTTTCAAAGTTCTCATCATTGTAATATACCCGAACCATATCCCCATTATCTCTATTTTCAGGCGTAAATGCCCCACTAAAAAATCCGCGTGCTTGTGAGGACCAGGGCATTAGAGGGAATTGCTTTTCCTCATGCCACTGACGCCCATCATCGTCAACACAGACACATCCTCCCCACATTGGTTCCATTGGAACAGCGAGACTGATATTATTACTGAGTGCAACAAATCCATTTAACCCATTTTCATTTGCGTATGTATTTGCTTCATCAATTCGTTGGGGATGCCAGTTCGAGGCTGCGATTGCTCGAATCTTTCCTGCCTGTATCTCTTCATTCAGGTAATCAATAATAGTCTTCACAGGTGTATCAGGATCATCTCTATGTAGCATGTATAGATCAATATAATCTGTCTGTAGACGTTCTAAGTTTTCCTTTAAATCTTGACTGACGAATTCAGGTGATACTCTTACAGGAACTCCACCGTGTGGATGTCCACCTTTATCAATGAGAAAGACATCATCTCTATTTTCTCTTTCTTCCATCCAAAGACCAATAAGTCTTTCACTGTTACCACCACCATAAATATGAGCAGTATCTAAGGCATTTCCCCCTGCATCAAAGAATGTATCAAGCATTTTTGTGCTATGTTCATACTCACCTGGTGAATACATCATAGTTCCGAGTATCAGTTGTGATATTTCCTTTTCAACACCTGGGATTTTAGTCCGATTCATGAAATGTAATCCTCTATTAAATCAACAGTATCAGTTATTGGAATGGGTAAATTTCATACCTAAATACATCCATAAATGATACCACAATCACCTGTGAAATACCATGAAATTTAACTAATACCATTTCTAATTGACAAAGTATCATTCCGATTCTTGAGTTTCTTTGTAGGAGTCGCGACCAGGAGGGCGCTCCTACAGATGAGAGGACAACAGAATCGCAACCAAGAGGGCGCTCCTACAGATGAGAGGACAACAGAATCGCAACCAGGAGGGGCTCCTACAGATGAGAGGACAACAGAATCGCAACCAGGAGGGCGCTACTACAGAAGAGAGTGTTGTATTCGGACAACCGAATCGCTACCAGGATGGCGCTCCTACAGATGAGAGTATTCGGACAACAGAATCGCGACCAAGAGGGCGCTCCTACATCTGAACAGTTAGATTCTATTCCTATATATGGCTTGAACGAGTTCCATTGTTTTGATTGCATCATCAAAGCAAGTCATTGGTTGGGTATCAGACTTAATTGAATCCACAAAATGTCTGTTTTCACCATAAAATCCGTAGGATTTATAGCTTAAATCTGAACCTGCAGCCTCCTCAGTTGTTATCTCAGAAATTCCGTTGGATGTATAGATCTTAGCACCTCCACCAGCATCTGGATTAATATATGCAGAAATACCGGATGCATGCATCTCAAAGATATGTATACGACCTCCCACTGCCCAATTTGTACATAAATATCCTGATGCACCACTTGAGAACTTTACAATGGCGTTAAAGCTATTTTCTCTTTCTGAGTTGAAAGTATTTATATCGCTTGCAACAGCCTGCACTTCTCCTCCACCTAACCAACGTAATGCATCTACAGCGTGTATTGCATCACAGGTTAACACATCAATTACCCCATCATAGTATAAGGCAGTGGGAGTATTCTTATGGAATGTGGACATACATTGAATTATAGGACCGTGTTCTTCAACTATACCTTTTACTTTCTGAAGCAAAGGAATAAAACGACGATTAAATCCAACCATAGTTTTACATCCAAATTTCTCAGCTGCGGTTGCCATCTCTTTTGTCTGATGTAGTGTAATACCAGGAGGTTTCTCAATAAAAACATGATGCTGTTGTGAAAGACAATGTATCACGAGTGGAAAGAGATGTTGTGGTGGCATCAAGACATAAACTGCATCTGGACCTGTTTTTTCTAACATTTCACGATAGTCGTTAAATGTTTGGTCTATACCAAATCTTTCTGCTGTGGCATTTAGTTTGGATTCAACCAAATCACATATCCCAACTAAGTTTACATCTTCAAATTCAGCTAAAGATGGGTAATGGACACTATTTGCCATCCCACCAGCTCCGATTAAGGCAATATTCACAGAATTCATTTCTTGCTCCCTATCATATAGTTTCTATTGTATATTACAAGAGAAAATGATAAAATTCAATGACCTACTAATAACAAATTGAAGATTTACAGTGTAGATAGTACCATTTCCTGATTTACCCCCAGTTTTTGCCTATGAATATTAAATGAGATTTTTGTTGTGTTATGAGAGGAAATGAATAACTCAACTAATATGTATTTGATTAGATACCATCACAAATCTGAAAAAACGGATCAAGAAAGATACCGGGTTCCCAAGTATTTTCAAGCACCCGTTTTATCACATAGATAATAGAATACGATTTTGTTTTACTTGTATTATAGCTTTTTGCCCATTTATCCGCAGCTTTCTCAAAATGGAGGAAACAGATACCATAACTTACACATCCGATAAACCATAACAGTGCAATGCGTGCTTGTTCATTGCGTTTTAGACGCAAATGTCGAAATCCAAAAAGCGTTTTTACATCTCGGAAACTCTCTTCTATCTGCATCCGTCTTTTATAGGTCAGATAGAGTTGGGCATTCACCAAACAGTTTGAAACAAGGTAAAGCGGTTCTTTATGTTGTGGATCTTTGAAAACATAAAGGTTCAACCTGAGTTTCTCTGTACTGTGATAAAGTATATTCGGATAAGTTCCGGTTTGTTGGAGCGTTTCCAGCTTGATGCGTTGTCCATTGTCGTAGAAACAACTGTTTTTACAAACCCGTATTACAAACTCAATGCCACATTCCATAAAAGGTTTCATAAGGTGTTTTGTGCGTGCGAACC
>PYJD01000037.1 GCA_003635315.1 Candidatus Poribacteria bacterium | reverse complement strand
CAAGAATTACAGATACATATCGCTGCAAGTCGTGAGAATTGTTTGATGTTAGAATACTACCCGCCAGCAGTTGATCCTTTACGTGGTGAGATGTTCTTACCACAAATGGAATTAGATAAAGACGGTTATGTAACTGTTCCGAGCACGCCTGGAATCGGCTTTGAACCAAACTTTGAACTACTAAATTCCTACCGCATAGAGTGATATTAGAGTTTCTAATACCATTTCTAAATGATAATATAGCATTATTCCGTAGTTCCAAATCAACGTTTTGAATGTGTGTATGGAATTCGTCCAAATCAACGCCGAATCCGCGTATGGAATTCGTCCAAATCAACGCCGAATCCACATATGGAATTCGTCCAAATCAACGCCGAATCCGCGTATGGAATTCGTCCAAATCAACGCCGAATCCACATATGGAATTCGTCCAAATCAACGCCGAATCCACATATGGAATTCGTCCAAATCAACGCCGAATCCACATATGGAATTCGTCGGGTTTCGTTCCTCTACCCGACCTACGAAAGAATAGAAGAAAATAAATAGAATTGGTTTAACAATAGGATGGAATTCTTAGTAATACCACTTTCAATTGAAGGTTAAATCCTTAATTTCTACTTGTCCAACAATCTAAATCTGATTAAACAAAGCCACGCGAAAAAGGGGTAGTTGTTTCAAACAACTACCCCTTTTTTATTATTGTAATTACCTAAAAGGAATATAACGCCATCACAGAAACTAATATACCCAATTTAAATGCATCGTTCTCTTGATATGTCCCATCTGACAGTCTAACATTATCATCATAGAGAGTTTCTTGTTGAATTGGTAACATTACAGTTATAGATAATGGTACATTATATGGTGTTGCAATTGATGCTCCTAAGGATGCCATACTAAATCGGAGACCTGTATTAATGTCTTTTTCTCCTGCCCAATGAGCATAGGATTGATACAACCCAAGATAACTCGTCTGCAAGGTTATCCAATTACTGACTATGTAATTCAATCCTGCTGTATAAGTAACATCCCAAGACCCTCGGTATTTTTTACTATTTTCATAAAATGGATACTTTCCTCGTACACTAACATTTCCACTTAAACCACCATAAATTGGCATACTGTACCGAAGATCACTGATCGGATTAAACGTACCTGTACCAAATTGGATATGAAGATGCTTCAATCCATTGTCACCAAGTATCCACGGGTCTTCTTCAGTCTTACCTAACGGTAAAGTCGTTCCAAACTTAGCAAATAGTGTATCGTGCTGCATTAATATACCATGGGTGCTGTACCCAAAAAGAATATCCATATCTGAAATACCGCGGTAGGTTTCGTTTCGATGATGGATGTCTTGATTACGTAACATCGCTTCTTTCTGTACACTATCAGCCGGTTCTAATTCGACAATGTTTGCATCTTGACTTTTTATCTCATAAGGAATAGCCGCTTCTACTCGTAGGAAGTTATTAATATGATACTTAAAACCGAAATCGAATCGGACGACATTCAACTTGACTTCATGACGGTGCAATGGGACTAAGATTACATCACCTGAAGGAGACAAACCTTTGACTTCATGGTGTCCACCTTGGGCGTTAAATCCACGTGTACCAAAAGATGCTTGAAATCTCTGATTTTCTGAAGCTAACCTAACTTCACTTACCCCACCCTGAGGTATTGTGGGGTTACTTCACGCGCCTCAGCTTTCTTGGGCAAAACCGAGTGGAAGAAAAATAAATTGTAGAGTTATAAATATCAAGAAAAGAAGTCTCATCATTTTTCCTTTAGAATATTATATGTGCTTATATTTATCATTTTAGTTGTATATTGACACACTTGCAATCACCAAAAGTTCCAATATGACCATTGAGATCATTACTATGAATTGTTTAGGATTACAACCCCAATATATATTATTTTAACATGTATAATAACACTTGTCAAAATAGATTTATGTGTCGATTAAACCTTACCATTAAACAGTGAGGTTACTATAAAACTCCGCCAAAATCATATTGACATGACAGAAATGATGCCATATACTTTATCCTCAATCAACATAAATGATTCAAGATTTAAACGGAGAAATGATGAGCAATTATGAGGTTGTCGTTAATGCTAAGACACATTTAGTAGTGGATACGGAGACGGGAAGATGTTTAGGAGGAATGGGAGCAAACTTCTACCGTCCTTTTGTTTTTCCATTTTACACACCTGCTGGACACACAGTTATTCAGGAATTCGCTTTTGACCACCCATTTCATAATGGAATATTTGTTGGTCAAGCACCTGTAAAAGTAGGAACACGTGAGGCAGGTTTTTGGGGTTCACCCCCTCGTCGTTCTTTTACAGATAAAGTTTTCATTAATTTAGGTCGTATGGAAACACAGCAAGAGATCTCCATCTCTCCACATGCTAACGGGGTTGAATTTGAACAGAAGGTACTATGGCGGGATGAAAACGAAGAACCCCTTATTGATGAAATTCGAATAGTCAATCTCCACTCCGTCCAAGATGGGACAGTGTGTGATATGACCAGTGAAAAGACAGCCTCTTATGGTACAACTGAATTCCAGCAAACGAAATTTGGTAGCATCGGTATGCGTGTTGAACCCAGACTCCTACCCGTTATGGGAGGTGTTGTACTCGCTGACAATAATCGAAAAGGAAAAGCAGAGGTTGTTCAGGAAAGTGACTCTGATTATGTCGCTTACCAAAATCAGTTACCTATCCACGGTGATTACGGTGTTCTGATGACGATTCTTGATAAAGATATACGTGGACCGTGGTTCATTCGAGATTACGGCATGGCACTCTATAATCCCACTTGGAGAGATTCAATTACAATACCTGAAAATGAAACATGGAAAATCGGTCTTAGGTTCGTTGCTTATGATGGCGCATTAACAACCGATAGAGCAAATAACTGGTGTATCCTTTAAATGGAAGAAAAAGCTCTACTTGAACTTCAAAATCTAACGAAGAAATTCGGCAACCTTATTGCTGTTGACAACGTAAATTTTGAACTTCAACCTGGAGAAATCCATGCAATTTTGGGTGAGAACGGTGCTGGTAAGTCAACATTAATGAATCTTATCTACGGTTTATACCAGCCATCCAGTGGATCTATAAATATCTACGGCAAGAAAACTATACTCAGGTCCCCGAGTGATGCAATTGCCCACGGAATCGGCATGGTACACCAACACTTCATGCTAATTGAGAATCTAACAGTTGCTGAGAATATCGCTCTTAGTGTAGCAAAATTCGATCCGTCAAATCAGAGAAATGCTTCCGATGCTGATTTGGATTCCCTACCTAATAGTTTCGAATCCTCTATAAACCTAAGTAAATTCAGATATGATAAATCTGAAGCCACCCAACTAACTGAATCCCTATCACAACGATTTAATCTCCCGGTTGAACCGAATACGCTTATACGCAACCTATCTGTAGGATTAAAACAACGAGTAGAAATACTAAAAGCCCTTGCGGTGAATGCACGTATCTTAATTCTTGATGAACCAACAGCTGTTCTTAGTCCTCATGAAGTAGAGGATTTTTTTGATGTCCTCCGTACATTACAAGCTGATAACCGTTCAATCATCTTTATCAGCCACAAGATGAAAGAGGTATTAGCAATAAGTGATCGAATTACCGTATTAAGACATGGCAAGAATGTATACCAAGGCAAAACGGGTGAACTCTCCGCACGCGGTCTTGCAAAAGAGATGTTGGGGGAGGAATTGTCGGAAGTAGAACGAGAAGAACATAAGGCATCAAGGGATCAAGTTCTCAATATCTCTGAACTTACGGTAATGGGAAGTCGAGACAAAAACGCAGTAAAGAATTTATCATTGGAAACACATCGCGGTGAAATCGTTGGAATAGCAGGTGTTGATGGGAACGGGCAACGCGAATTAGCTGAGGCTATCTTAGGGTTAAGGCATATTTCTTCAGGCACAATAGAGATATTAGGAAAGCGACCAACTAAGACAAAGGATATACGCCAGTGTGGTGTAGGTTATATTCCTGAAGATAGGCGAACAAAAGGCGTAATTCAAACCTTTTCTATTGCTGAAAATCTAATGCTAAATTACACACACCTACAAACGCTAACTCAAACAGGGGTAATAAAACAGGTTTCGAAATATGATTTCTCACAACACCTGATTGATTCCTACGATATCCGTCCAACTATTCCTGATGTTCCAGTATCAACACTCTCTGGCGGGAATCAGCAGAAAGTAGTCCTCGCAAGAGAAATATCCCCACAACCCGAGCTCCTCATTGCTGTAAATCCGACACGGGGGCTTGATATCAATGCTATGTTTTTTGTGCATAAGAAATTACTTGCACAACGGGACAAAAATAAATCTGTATTGTTAATCTCTACAGAATTGGATGAAGTACTACGTATCAGTGACAGGATTTATGTTATGTCCAGTGGAAAACTTATCGAAGCCACCGAACATAGAGATAATATTGGAGCATTAGGTCTATTAATGACAGGTGAGTCGGAGACGGATGTATAATCTTCTCAACATCTATCGAAAACGAACATCCTTATGTTTACGTTATGCAAAGCACTTTTAATCGTCTGGTTATAACATCTGCACTGATCCTTTCAGCAGCATTTCTTACAAATGGATTTATACTGGTATTGTGTGGATATAATCCTTTACAGGCTTATGCAACAGGAATTACAGGGGCATTCGGATCTGCACACGGATTAGGTGAGACATTAGTAAAAAGCATACCGTTTCTAATGACAGGTCTCTCCGTCGCAATTGCGTTCAGATGTGGAATTTGGAATATAGGAGCAGAAGGACAATTTCTTATTGGGGCATTAGCAGCCACTTGGTTTGGAACAAAAGTAGCATACTTATTACCTAACATCTCGTGGGTGGCAATTCCGCTCTGCATGACCATAGCAATTCTTGGCGGTGGGATATGGGGGGCAATCCCTGGAATTCTCAAGATTACTCGTGGCGTCAATGAAGTAATTAGTACGATTATGTTGAATTACGTTGCTTTATACTTTGTGAGTGCTATGGTTGATGGAGGTCCGCTACAAGAAATATCAAGAACAGGTCCACAAAGTGATCCAATTGCTAAATGGGTTTTTCTTCCTCGTATTTTCCCTTCATCCAGAATACACATAGGTATCCTCATTGCAATACTATTAGCAATTATTCTAACATTTGTATTGTTTAGGACCTCCTTTGGATACCAGATTCGGGCAGTAGGTGAAGGTGCATCGGCAGCAGAAGCTTCAGGAATTTCTATTACACTGAACACGCTCCGTGTTTTCTTTTTAAGCGGAGCATTAGCAGGTCTTGGAGGAGCCATAGAACTCATGGCACTTGCCCCCCAACTTACAACAACTTTTTCTCCTGGATATGGTTATACTGCAATTGCTGTAGCCTTATTAGCAAAGCTAAATCCGCTTGTAACCATCGCCTCATCGCTATTATTCGGTGCACTCACAATGGGTTCGTATGCGATGCAACTAAACATAGGGATCTCCAATAAAGTCACTTGGATGATGCAGGCGATAATTCTACTTTTTGTCATCGGATCGAGTTCGTTTCATTTAATCACTAAACGAGAATAGTATACATTCAACTGTTAGATTATACTCTATATTTATTTGGGGTCAAAACTTTGGAGTTATTGGAAGAGATAATAGCATCAACATTAAGGGGCGCTACTCCATTATTACTTGCTGCCTTGGGAGAGGTAATTTCACAACGGGCAGGGGTAATTAATATCGGGATTGAAGGTATGATGCTCATGGGTGCTTTTTTTGGATTAGTGACATCATTTTATACCGCCGAACTCATGATTTTTGCTCCTTGGATTGGACTCTTCGTGGCAGGTTTAAGCGGTCTAATCACCGCTGGTCTATTTGTCGTTTTTGCAATAAAACTACGTGGAGACCAAGTTGTTATTGGTACGGCAATTACACTATTGGCATTAGGATTAACGGAAGTATTGTACCAACGTATTTTTGGTGGCACCGGAACTCCACACAATATTCCTTATTTTGAGAAAATAGAACTGCCGCTACTCTCTCAGATCCCTTTTTTAGGAAACACACTGTTTTCACATAATATCATCGTTTTTCTGACATTCTTACTTGTACCTTGCATATATTTTTACTTATATCATACACAACAAGGCTTAAGAGTACGGGCATGTGGTGAACACCCCAAAGCGATATCTACAGTTGGTTCGAATGTATCTCTTATTCGAACTATGTGCATATTATTTGCAGGTACAATGGCAGGCTTTGGTGGAGGTTACTTGTCTCTTGCGGATGTCCCTATTTTTACACCCAATATGACAGCAGGACGCGGATTTATCGCATTAGCTATTGTTATTTTTGGAAAATGGCACCCGGTAAAAGCGTGCGCTGCAGCACTACTATTCGGTCTCGGTTTTGCCTTGGATGCACGATTTCAGGCATTTGGATGGAATGTTCAATATCAGTGGTTCTTGATGCTACCCTTTATATTATGTTTAGTTGTAATGTCTGGATTTGTGGGACGTTCTGAGGCACCACTGGCATTAGGAAAACCGTACGACCCGTCAGAGTAGTAATTTCCTAATAGGGTGTTCCCACACGGATATAGAAAGTTCTAATTGGAACGTTCGGTACTGTAATTAGGGGAACTGCGTAATCTATACCACCAATAAACGGACCAATATCTATCCTTAACCCAACACCTACCGATGAAGGCAACCATTCAAACCTAACATCTTTATAGGTATCCCACACATTTCCAGAATCAAAAAATAAAACACCATCAAATGGTGCAAATATAGGAAAACGCAACTCAGTATTAAAAATAAACTGTATATTTCCACGGTGTTTTCCAGTACTATCCACTGGTCCAAGTCCCCGCTCCTCATAGCCGCGTACAGTGGTACTACCACCTGCCCAAAACCGTTCAAATGAGATTAATTCTGAATCTTGATCTTCCTCTTGTAGACCTGTGGTGATGCCAAATCGCATAGCAGGAGCAAGTACAAAACCACGGTCGTTTAACAAACGATGGTAACGAAAGTCAGCGATCGTCTTGATAAAACTACTTTTACCTCCCAGAAAACCTCCCGCATATTCAACAGTTACTTCATTCAACATACCTGACTTAGGATTAATTGGTGGCATCCGATTATCCTGTCTCCAGAGAAAACGTAAACTACTAACTGTAGTTGACGGATTTATACCTGATGTCGTTTCTGATGTATCCTTTAGTCCTCTGTAACTATATTCAAAATTAAAGCGATGCGATTCATATAATCTTCTACTGAGCGTAAAACTCCCTTGCAGTGCTCTAACTCCGTCATCTTCTTCTAATTGCCTTCCAAGAAATTGCAGACTGCCGCTTGTTCTTCCTAATAGCCACGGTTCAGTGAGTGTAGTATCATAGAGATAACCTCGTGTACCCCACCTACCACGTAATCGAAACCTATTATTACGTTGTAAAAGGTTAACATGACTTAATGAGATCGTTCCTCTTGGACCGTCTGAAGAACTATATCCAATACTTGCACCATAGGCTCCCGGCTTCCGTTTTTGTAATCGTATTAATACATCCTGGTACATTGGTTGAGTAGATAAAAAACCCTCTGAATCTGATTGTATATTTTGATAGGTATTCCCTCCAATATCAGGTTTTAATCTCCGTTCGGTACGGATCCCTGGTTCAAAGACACCTGTGCTATTTAGGTTTTGAATGGCTTTACTCAGTTTATCTGGTGTGAAAAGTGTTCCTTGAAGGTGTGCTACTTCCCTATTAAGGACTAATTGTCTAACACCCGTATCTCCAGCAAATAATATCTCACCAAATCCTATCTGGTGTCCCTCATTAATCTCAAAATGAACCACACCATGTTCAAAAACAGAAAGTACGGCTTCTTCCTGTATTAAGGTATAACGAGGGTTACCATTAATATCTTGAATACTCCACTCATCACCGATACTGGTAGCGATGCCTGTATCATCCGATAGTGTTAGAAGATGTTTTTGGAATTCTTCTCTAATTTCATTCGGTATTAATCCTGAATCTAACATCTCAGAAAAATTTCCATCAACTTGAAATACAGGAGTAATCATCTTATCTATATATTGTGTATTCGGTGGATTTACAATTGCAACATCCATGTACCCATGATCCTGGTATACTTTCAGAATAGCGTTCTGATAGCTTTTCAGTATTAAAGGAGCATTAGGCTGAGGGGGTTTGCTCGGTAAAGCATTAAGAAGAATAGAGGTATCAAGTACATTGTTACCGGAAAAAACACATCGGTTTATAACCTCTTTGCGATCTTCAAAAACTATCAGATGGATCGAAACTTCACCAAACTCCCTATTCTTAATTTTCTGTTTGTCCAGTTGTTGTATTCTTATAGATGCTTTAGGGTAACCTGCTTTTTGATACAATATTCGTAATCTTTCAAGATCTTCATTTAATGCGTTCTGTGTGAATATATGTCTACGAAAAAGTTGGGTTGCAATATGGTAGGGTTTGGTATCCATTTCTCGTAACAATTCCTGTTCACTAAAAGCGAAATTCCCTTCAATAATGATGTCTTTAACGATGTATCTTTGACCCTTAGCAACTGTAAATTTAATATGAAGAGGAGAGTTTGTTAATTTCTCCCATTCTACTGTTGTATTGTCATACCCTTTTGCCTCAAAATGAGACTTCACGGTTTGTGACCATAGCGTTTCAGAATTCAGATAGGTTATAATCTGATTTCTAAGTATATCTTTCTCTGATTCACCTGAAATGATGCCAATCTGTTTCAGAAAATCACCTATAGTAAAATCAAAAAATATCTGTTTCCCATTTTCATCAACAAATTCAAGTAACAACTGGGTGCCTTCAACTATATTGATAGTTAATAGTCCTGTTAGATGGTTAAAGTCGGCAACTATATCACAATTGGGGTAGTACTTCTCTTTATAAAAATCTTGAATTTGTAAGATGGCATCATCCACATCTGATTTACGGTATAGTTCCCCAATAAACTCACCCGCAATACCTTTAAGATATTCTGAGAACACAACCGAGTTTCCTTGGATATGGAATTTAGAAACAATTGTTGGACTACCCAAGTCCATCTGATAGGTTAATATACCCGTATCCGTATCTGGGATTATCTCTACCTTGCAATTAAAGTAGCCATTATCCGCACACACTTCCATAATTGAACTTTCATCTCTCTTAGCAATAGTTGGTAGATACATTCCACCAGGTTCCAATCTTATTATATCTCGGATTGCTTTTCTTAGCTCATCCGAATCCACACCTGTGATACGTATCGTTTGGAGATGCATAACATTCTCTAATTCAAACTGTACCTCTACACCTTCTTGTGTATCTTTGGTGTATACATTAATTTGTGAAAACTGGTTTAAAGAATAAAGAGAATTGATACTCAGTTTTATGCCATTACGAGAAAACCGTGAACCAAGTTTTATTACTGTATGTTCTTTTAAAATGTTAAGAATCTGGTCGTTAGATACAGGTAGGTTGTCTATAGTGTATTCAATCCTAACCACATTTTTTGAATGTAATAACAGCTTTGTAGGATTTATTGGGAGGGTAGTTATTTTTTCCTCGACTGAATAAGAATTCAAACAAGAAACACAATGGAATAATAGAATTAATCCTTGAAGAATATAAATCCTAACAGATAGATTGGTATTAGATTTTACCTTAGTGTTCAGACACATTATTTGAAACGACGCTCCAACAACTGTAAATCGACTCCGAATTCACCTTTTTCGTCTCCTTCCATTCTTATTGACATATTATTTCCAAAAGGCAAAGGATATTCACCGATGATATGCCGTTGGTTCGGATCAAAACCTGAGGAGATTGTGAAGGTAATACCCGCAAAAGACCTTGAGATAGAATTACCAGGTGAAAGCAACGCAAGAACATCCGCATCAGTAAATATTACCGTCGTTGAAGAATTGATCGGTTCTGCCCCTAAACTAACTTTGGCATTGTCAATGTTTGCATTCTCAAGTTTACCTGTAACAGTTGCGGTGATCATTAAATCAGCAGTGCTTCCGTCCCGAAGTACAACACCTCGAATTGGATTCGGTGTCTTAAGTATGATATCTAACTCTGGATTAAAGGATTTATCACTTAGATTTCTGATTGTTGATCCCTCTTGTATCTCAAATATCTGTGTCACAATACTTATTTGACCTCGTAGAATGGAAAGATCACCAGTAAAAATAGGTGCTTGAATTGCCCCAGTCAGTTGTCCTCGACACTTAATCTCAATGTCTGTATATCCTCCAGTTGATGATAGCAGATGAAAATTGTTAGGAATATCTACATCCAAATTTAAGGTTAGGTTTCGTACGAAGGGGGCATAAAATAATAGGTCTATATCAGTTACTGTTCCAGCAGAGAAGGAGTCAAGGACATCACCCCAATTCCAATTCTGTTTATATTGACCTGAATGGATTCTTATATCTCCATTTAGTTGTGTGTCAGATATCATCCCAGTTAAATGTAAATTATCAGAACTTAACTCAACCTGGTATTTTTCATTTTCGACAAAGATAGAGTTTTTCATACTCCCTCTAATATCTACACTCTGAACTTCAAACCAATCAGTAATTATATCCCCATTTGCTGTGAAATCCCCACTGTTTAGTTGTCCTTTCATTTCATCAAATCTAATACCCTTTTCTGTGAATTCAAATGTAGATTCAAGATTCTCAAAATATATAGGAGAACGTTCAATGGATAGTGATTCAATGTTTAATTCACCATGTCCAGAAATTTCAGATGCATGCACACTTCCAGTAATTGATGCAGTGATATTACCTTCGCCAACAGCAGATTGAACATGAGGATCCATAAGTGGCAATATACCGAGTTCATCCATTATTAAACTAATTCTTACATCCATCGGTTCTGATGAGGGTTCAACCTTCGATTCTATTAGAGATATAGTTAAGGGAACGTTCCCTGAACAAATAAGTCTATTATTACCAATACGGATTTGTGTCTTCTCTTCTATAATCGTCCAGTGTTGGCTGTGAGAATCATAACGAAACTCACCAGAAAATTCATCTATACCTGCTTGATTTATCGCGAGTTTTTCTCCTCCTAATCTGATTAGAATATTAGGTGCCGCGTATTCACCTGTAATACTAACTGTTGTGGTTAACATTCCATTTATTTTGTAGAGCCTTGTAAATTCATTAGGTAAGAAATAATTAAGTGAAGAAACATTGAAATTGCTAATCTTTAGATTCGCGAAAATCTCTCCCTGAAGATTAAGTCTACCAAAACAACTCAACACAAGTGGAGTATCTACTTCGTCTGGATTGACATGAATCGTATTCTCAAGTCGTATACCATTCAACCTGAATGTACCAGTATTAAGAGTAAATGGCACTGTTTCTGGATTGGTAAATTCAAATTGCCGATCTAAAGAGATAAAACCGATTGTAATATGATCTACAGTAAATTCTGCTTCTGTCTTCCGCGTAATAGCATCAAAGTTTACACTTCTAACGATTCTCGGAATTGGAATATCTTCTCCTTGTTGAAAAAAACTATCAAATGAAATCTTCATCTTAGAAATAGATGTCGTTACCTCACCATATACTTCCTTAAAGGAATCCTGTGGAAGGACTTTTTGTAGAACTGCACCCAGAGGATATTTCTTGAATGATACATCTTCAACGAGTAAATACTTAGGCATTAACCCCTCAAGTTGTAATTCACATTTTCGCAAATCGAAAGTTCCATCACCTATTTCAAATTTACATTGAACTAACTCAATGAGACCTTCCCGGGCATTAAGTTGTAATCTTACTTTATCCAACACTTGATTTAGTGATTTTGTCTGGAATTTACTCCCTTCTATGAATACATTCCCTGCCAAATGAGGTCTTCGAGTCGTACCATTTAAGGATAAGTTAATATCGGCGACACCATCTACTTCCGAAAAAATTGTATCTATACCTGGGAAGAATGTAAGCGGTAATTCATTCCCTACCAATTGAACATTAATGGGTAAATCGATAAACCGTTCTGCTGTTGTAACTTCTTGCAAATTCAGGTTGAATGGAATCAATCCGGTTAGTTTTAGGGAATGTCCATTATTAGTGAGTTCAGTGAGTATGGTTATCTGTTTCTCCAAATATTGGATGTTCCCATTCCACTGGATCGGTAGATTGGATTGTTGATGTAATAGGTTTATAAGTGATCCTTGCCAGTTAACATCTATCTTAGGGGTGAAAATTGACCCCTCAATTCCAATGTCAACTTGAGTATTGAGGGTAGGAGAAGTTAGCTTTATAGGAATTACTGTGGTTATGTTACTACCTTTTAATGCTAAATCTATAGGTATACTATTGACTATTTTGATATTCTGGCTATTTAAAGTAAGCTCATGAATTTCGCTGGTCACAGAAATATTGTCATAATTAAATCCATCACCTGAAATCATAGCACTTCCACTAATCTGTCCATTTAGTCGTGAAGAATCTGCATTAATTAACTTGATAAAATCAGCAATTTCCAACTTCTCAGCAGAAACTCCCAATTTATATTTCATTTCCTTATTATTGATCCTGGATAGTGATGTCTCTCCATCTATATGAAAGTGACTTTTCCCAATCTGACCTTTGACTAATATATCTACAATATCCACTAACTCTGATCCAATCCTTGCGACAGCATGTAGGTCATCAACTCTGATAGATTTTTCAAATGTACCAATGTGTATTGGATAGTCATCATCTGTATGTGTTCTTATATCAATTATTGGTTCTGCTATATGACCACTAATATTTAGTTGGACATTAACATTCCCGTTTAAAAATGTTGTGCCTTTCGTAGAAAGACTGTTCACTACTTCATCAGGTAAAGAGTTTTTTACGATATCTGAGAAATTAAATAATGCAATATCGTCACCAATGACTGTAAGGTATAGTTTCGATTTAACGAAATGCACTTGATTGAATGTAATATTTCCCTCAACTTTAACTATATTATTCAATAACTGCAGTGAAAAGGGTTGGATATTTAGTATATTATTAATATAGTCAAACTCACCCTTAGCATTACTAATGCTGATATCTCCAGAATCTGTATTCCAAACTAAAGAGGGGATTCGCCAACTAACACCAACAACAGGATTGCTCAAAGTTCCATGCAGTTTCAAATCATAATAAGCCAAACCCGACATGGGAAGATTTAATTCCTTGACGAAAGCATTTAGGGTTAGGTCTTGGTTATGAGATGATACGAGGTTAATTTCTTCTGTTTTAGCATCTATTGTGCCAGCGATTTGTAGAAAGGGTATCCGAGAATTACCTACAGCAAGAGAACTATCAGTGAATGTTATAATATCATCCACAATTTCTATTCGAATAGGTTTAGGGTTTGAAAAATGTAATGAATTATATTGAAGTTCAGTGTTGTTGATAACTATATCAACATCATAAGGATATACACGTCTATTTGAATCCTCTGGTTCAGTAGATGCTAACTCAGCAATTGTACCTTTGATTCTAACTATGCTGTCTGCAGTTCCTGTTATGGATTCAAGAGCAGGATTAAAGATACGTAAAATCGGTGGGGCAGCGATTTTGTTACTTAT
The DNA here is from genome assembly GCA_003635315.1 of Candidatus Poribacteria bacterium. GTDB lineage: Bacteria > Poribacteria > WGA-4E > WGA-4E > WGA-3G > MSPOR6. The sequence goes on along the minus strand of PYJD01000037.1, from coordinate 30,520 downwards.
GGCTGTAAAGTCATATGGATTGTCTGCACCAATACTGACTGTACCTTCAATATGAGTCGTTTCATCAAGTGCTTTACCTATAAACTTAAAATAACCTGGTTCAGTACTTTGCTCAAGGGGTTCTATTAATTTACCATTAACATATCCATCTCCGAGAGGGTTCTTATTGAATGAGAGATCTGTAATATGTATTGAAACTTCTGTAGATGAATCATCTGGCTTTTTATAATATGATGAAACATCTACATCCATCAAGCCATCGAATGGAAAATCTTCAATACTTGCTGCAACAGCAATCTCAGACATTCTAATTGGTCTGTCTTTACTATTCTTAAGACTAAAATCAAAATCACCTGTCTTAGTTACGTGTGTATTAAGGGTTACTATTTGACCTCGAGTAGTGATTTGGAAGTCTTCAATAGTTAAGGAGGTATCTTTAATATCCAATTGAAACTGCAATGGATCTAATTTTACTTCCCATGCAACTCCAGATTCCACCCTAAATTCTCCGCTACCATCAAGATGTGTAAGAGAATTGTAGAGATTTAACTCACCTGTGATGATCCCAATTATTGGGTATTTATTCTTAAATAGAATTCTGTTATAGTCTTCATCTAATAAAAGCTTTTCAGCAATTATCCTCATATTAACAGGGAGTTTCCCTTCCAACTCAACTTGACCCTCGATTGCAATTTTTGTCTCTCCATTCACACCATTCTTTGTCAGGGCTGCATTTTCAAAATACACAACACCATTCTGATAGAGATAATCACCCGCCAACCGTCCCATTGGAATATAATCGTTATCAAAGAAGACATCTGGAATTTCAATATGACCTGTAGCAGTCCGATCCTCTTTGATTTGTGCTGTAACCGTACCAATACCCTTAAGGGGCAATGTATTAGCAATCTCACAAAGTTTGCCAAAGTCTACATTACTTAATACAACGGATGGGGTTTCAAGATTTCCATTAATATCAACGTCAAATCCGTCTATCTTCCCATTTACCATTATTGAAAAAGAATCCCCAGATTCCGGTATGATAATACAGTTTAGAGATGAATCCTGTAATTTTATAGTCTTAGTCCGTGTCAATAAACTGGCATCTGAGAGATGGACATTACCATTTATGTCAAAATTCCCATACGTATTACCAGTAATCTTTGCTGAACCAGAAACAATCCCTGATTTAATTTGGGGGGCTGAAGGTGGGATTTCAACCCAAATTGGTAGGAGGGATTTGAGCTGAACATCTGATATATCCCAATTGGAATTATAAGATATTGGATTCTTTACATAGTGTTGGATTCTTTCGATTATATTCCCTTCAGATGTATTGTCAAATGTCAAACTACCGGAACCAGATACATTCCCTTCTGCAATCTGTAGACTTAACGCATTAAATGTAATCTTTGATTCTTTGTTTAATTCTAATGATGTATCAACAATTGCATTTGAAATGTCTATCGGTTTTGGGTTGATCTGTGATGAATCCTTCAGATCTAATCTCTTCTCAATTAACAATTTCGGAACTTCTACAATGAGAGAACCGTTTAGAGTTGTGTTTGTTCCGTTAACCTCCAGTGAAATCTTCCCATTCCCATTTAATTGAAATTTGTCTATCAGGAATTTCTCAATATCTGCTGCGTCAAAACTCAACTCTGCATTTAACTCCCATTTATTACTATTATTCCACTCACCACTCAATATAAGATCCGAGTTGCCAAATCTCAGATGATGTTCATGTAAATTCCCCCCTGTTGTCAACAGGTTAAATTGCATTTCCTTCCCTAAAGTGTCTACTGACAACTCTTTTCCATCTATAGAAAAACTTCCCTTGCCAAAGATGAGACTGCCAAAATGCCCGGATTCCGTTTTTTTACCATCTACCTTTAAGGTTATGTCTGGGAGGTTAAACTTGGTATTCTGCTTTTCATCAATGAAATTAATTTGACCGTCTTTGACTATTACATCTGTAATATTAATAGTAAATGTTGAATCCGATTCCTTAGATGATTCGCGTAATACTTGTGTAATGTTGACCTGTCCTTCAGAATCGCGACGTATGTTAAATTCTGGATAGTTTATTTCCAAGCCTGAGATAATCAATTTCCGTCTTAGTAATCCAAAAAAATCGTAATTTAATACTATTTCTGCTGTATTGAGAACAGGTGGAGCATCAATGTCTCTTGCCTTTATCCTAAACTCTTTAGCTTCTACGCCAGTGAAGATATTTCCACTCAATCTATCAATATATACAGCGTATTTTCCATCTATTTGATCCTCAATGACTTGGATTATGGGTTCTTTAAGAAATTCATCCAAAAAATAACTTGATCTAAGAAATAGAAATCCAAAGAATCCAATCAGGAGAAAGCTTATAGTAAATGTAAGTATTATTTTCTTTTTTCGTGTCATTCTTTATTTTTAGCTTTATATTTAGGTTATTGTCCAATCATTGATAAAAAACATTGTGGGCAGTATCCACTACATCATTTATGTAATTGACAATAAATGCTGAATGTTGTTCTATATTATTATTGAGTGCTTCCGTGTTAGTTGGTTTGCTTGCCCACAACAGATATTCGATATTCTTTATATCTTGGTGGATTGGTGAAAAACTTAACCCTTTGGTCTTTATAGAACAGGTTTCTTGGAGATAATCAATTAAGTCTATCAAGGTTTCCTTATGTACATTAGGGTCATCAACAATACCACCTTTTTTTACATGCACACGACCAGCTTCAAACTGCGGTTTTACAAGCGCAATTATTTCAGTTATCTCTAACGTTTCAATTACTACAGGGATTACTTTGCGTAAAGAAATAAATGAGACATCAAACACGGCGATATCAAGTTGATGAGAAAATAAATCTGGTTTTATATGGCGAATATTAGTCCTGTCCAGTATTTTTACACGAGGATCTTTTCTAAGCTTCCACGCAAGTTGTCCATAACCTACATCAACAGCATACACAAAGGATATTTCATGTTGAAGTAAACAATCAGTAAAACCACCCGTAGAAGCGCCAACATCAATCGCAACTTTGTCCGTTACAACAATTTGAAAATCTTGTAATGCCTTCTCCAGCTTGAACCCTCCCCGACTGACATATTTAGGTGGGGTGGAAATCTCAATCTTCGCTTCAGGAGAAATACGTTGTCCAGGTTTTAAGTCTGAATTGTTATCTACTTTGACAGCACCCGCCAATACAAGTCGTTTTGCTTGAAGACGCGTTTCTGCCAAGCCTTTCTGTACAATAAGAACATCTAACCTTTCCATTTACTGATCATTCCTATTAAACACACTCCTACGATTCAATTTACTAATGCTGATTCATCAATATTGCGTTCAAATAATGAGCTAACGGTTATCTCTTTTAGTGCTTCTGATTGAGTGTGTTGTAATTCACTAAAAATATCTCTTAACCTTGGAGATGTTGGTAATATCTTCGAAAAATGCTCAGTAAGTTCTTCATCTACAACTTCTACAATAGAGTATAAACTAATTTCACTTAACGAACATGCAGGTAGATAACCTTTTGTATCCCCTTCTACTTCATAAATTAAACCTGAACTTTTAAATTGTTTAAATACTCTCTGTACGATTGTCTCTGGAACACCGGTTGTTTCAGCAATGTCTGAGGCTAAACATGCCCCTTTACCTTCATGAAAATGAGTAGCAGCAACAAGAAATAATGAAATTATTCCGGGTACATTGATATAATCGCTGTTTTCATTTATCGGTTTTCCATATATACCACTCTGATGATCGGTATATTGCGTTGCGTGGGTAACTTCAACCCCCAATAGTATCACATTCCAAGTAGCATAAATCCAAATTGCCAATAGCACTAATAACGCAAATGTTCCATATATTTCACTATAATTATTGTAAACCAACTCAAAATAATAACTAAACACAATCCGTGCAATTTGAAAGAGCGTACCTGCTATAATTGCACCCGAAAGAGCAGCTTTCCAGTTGACGCTGGTGTTCGGTAATGCGGTATACATGAAAAAGAACAAACAATAGATAAGAAACCATGGAAAAAAGTTCGCCAATAACCTGTTATCCACAGTCGAAAAAATAAAGAATATTGCCAATGGTCCTACCAAAAGCAACATACAAAGAACTGAGTATTTTTGAAAAGCTTTTATGAATGGAAGACGTTGTCTACTTCCCCATATTGCATTGAAATGTTCTTCAATAGACATGAAGAGGATTACAGATACTACGAGGAATAAAAGGAAACCACCAACACCCAGACTGGTAAGGTTTCGAGTAGCAAATTCAGATATCCCAGCGACAATCTCTTCTGCACCATAATGTGGGAAGAAATCATTCAACGCAGCAATTAATGGGGAATCTTTATTTTCAACTACTCCGAATGTTTTTAGTAAGAAAAGTGCAACTGCTGAAAGCGGTATGAAACTGAGAAGGGAGTTAAATGAAAGTGAGGCTGCTTGATGCAAACATTTATCCTGCTTAAATTGCGATAATACATTTGCACTGATACCTAATACATAGGTAGAGAACGACCTAAATGTCTGATACATTTTATATATTCAGATGATAGAAGCATCAAACCAAAATGACTATACAATGAATCTCATATCCTATTATCAAATGGATTCGAGTGGACTATCTCCATAGAATGGCTTAAATTCGACTCAATCTAAATATGACCCACACAATTCATTCTATTTTAAGATTTTACCGCTAATGCAACACCTGCTTGGATAATCGCTTGTGTATCATAACCATAACGGTCATAAAGAGTTTCAATATCTCCGTGTTCTATAAATCGATCTGGAACACCAAGGGTAGTTACACGAACATTTGTAAGACCCTCAGCCGCCAGTGTTTCAAGTACTGCACTTCCAAAACCTCCCATCAATGCACCATCTTCTACTGTAATTATCTTACCGATTTGTCTCGCCAAATCTACGATTAATGTCTTATCTATAGGCTTAATAAAACGGGCATTTACAACTGTAGTATTGATACCTGTTTCACTTAAAGTTTGTGCTGCTTCAAGTGCCGGATATACCCTATTTCCAAGGGCTAAAATGACTAAATCCTCACCTTCCTGACAGATTTCTGCTTGTCCAATTGATAATGGGATAGGGTCGTTTGCCAACTTAACCCCTATTCCTGTACCCCTTGGATAACGTAAAGCAATAGGACCTAATTCATAAGTTAGTGCGGTTTTTAGCATGTGTTGTAGTTCGTTCTCATCCTTTGGTGCCATTGACACGATATTTGGTATAGATCTAAGATATGAAATATCAAAAACACCATGATGGGTCGGTCCATCTGCACCTACTAACCCAGCACGGTCAAGAGCAAATATAACAGGTAGATTTTGAATACACACATCATGAAGTACTTGATCATATCCTCGTTGGAGAAAGGTTGAGTAGATCGCAACCACAGGTTTTAACCCTTCAGTCGCAAGTCCTGCAGCAAAGGTGACAGCACATTGTTCTGCTAACCCAATATCAAAACATCGATCAGGAAATACTTCTGAGAACTTATCCAAACCCGTTCCACCTAACATGGCTGCCGTCACACCGATAATCCGAGAATCTTGTTTCGCTTCTTCTATAAGTGTGCGACTAAAAACATCGGTATATTTAGGTGTAGCTGAGGAAGGTCGGAGGGATTTACCTGTCTCCAAATCAAATTGACCACTAACACTATAAAATCCTTCTGGATCTTCTTCTGCAGGTTTATATCCTTTTCCTTTCTTTGTTACAACATGCACTAAAATAGGTCCGGTTAACTCTCGTATCCCTGTTAAAACAGGGATAAGGGATTCTAAGTCATTACCATCAAGAGGACCAAAATAACGAAATCCAAATTCCTCAAATAAAGTACCAGGTTTTAGAGACGCCTCAATTTTCTGGGCAAGGGCTTTGGCATCGGAGGAAATAAAATTCACTAACTCCTTAGCTCCGGATCGAAGACGATTATACCCACGGGAGCTAATCAATTTATGAAAATGTTTGGAGAACGCACCTACAGTAGGTGAAATCGACATCTGATTGTCATTTAGGATAACTAACATATCCTTCTTGAAATCTCCAGCCGCATTCAAACCTTCAAGTGCCATACCGCCTGTTAAGCCACCATCTCCAATAATCGCAATAACCTTAAAGTCATCATTATTTACATCACGGGCTGTGGCAACGCCTAATGCAGCTGCAATTGAAGTACTCGAATGTCCAGCACCAAATACATCATACTTACTTTCTTCACGACTTAGGAATCCACTTATTCCATCAATTTGACGTAAAGTATCAAATACATCAAGCCGACCTGTAAGTAATTTATGTGGGTAAGCTTGGTGTCCTATATCCCAAATTACTTTGTCAAAGGGAGTATCAAACACGGTATGGATAGCAATGGCTAATTCGACAGTGCCAAAGTTGGGAGCAAAATGACCCGAATGTTTAGATAATACCGTCAAGAGATGGGCACGCATTTCCTGAGCAAGTGTTTTTAATTCGGATATCTTGAGATTCTTAAGGTCAGAAGGATCCTTTATTTTCTCTAATACCATCCTATTCTCCGTTTTCTATATCTTCCATCGGATCGGATTCATCACCCTCAGTCACTTGTTCAGTTACATTTTGGATTCTTAACTCTGCCTGTTCCAGAAGTTCTTTGCACGAACGTACTAACCCAACACCTTCTTCAAACAGGTTTAGAGAAGAATCTAACGCCATCGTTTCCGGGGACTCTAATTCTTCAACTATTTTCTTCAGTCTTTCAAGTTTTTCTTCAAATGTCAATATATTCTCCTTACCTATTTATTCAAACACTCATCAACAGTACATCTAAGGCTTCCTTTTGATAATTTCACATCAAGCTCATCACCTTTGGATACCTGACTACTGGATGTTATAATTTCTCCAGACATATTCCTGGAAATACTATACCCACGTTCAAGTGTTGCTAAGGGACTTACACCATGTAGTCTCGCAGACATAGACTGTAGATTGTTACTTTCAGTTTTTAGTTTATCAGTAATTGCTCTCTGGTATGCGGCTTCCAAATCATCAATTGACTGAGAAAGATTATTAATGGCATCCCTACGTCTTTCTGGAGAAAGTTTAGAGTATAGTTCTTTCACTACTCCATTAAGGATACCCAGACGATTCTGTGATGCATTCGTTATCCGTTCTATCACGTGTTCAAGTTGAGTAATTAGTTCATCTTTATCTGGGACAACATGCTCCCCAGCAGCGGTTGGTGTGGGACATCGATAATCAGCAACAAAATCTGAAATTGTAAAATCTGTTTCATGACCAACAGCGGAAACAATTGGCACCTGAGAAGCAAAAATAGCTTGGGCAACAACTTCTTCATTAAATGCCCAAAGATCTTCAATTGAACCACCACCACGACCTACAATCAAGACATCAATGTCCTTTCTCTTATTCATCGCACGGATGGCTTTCGCTATTTGGCGCGGTGCCTTATCTCCTTGAACTAAAGTTGGATAAAGCAGTAGTTCTGCAATTGGATAACGTTTTTGAATCCGTTGATATATATCCTGTATAGCAGCTCCTGTTGAAGATGTAATCACGCCAATTTTCTTAGGATATTTTGGTATTGGCTTTTTGTGAACGTCATCAAAAAGACCTTCATCTGCAAGTTTCCGCTTGAGTTCCTCAAATGCTCTCTGAAGTGCTCCTTCACCAATGGGTTCTATAGTGCTGATTATTATCTGATATTGACTACTTGCAGTATATATATCAATATTACCTTGTACCAGTACTTCCTCCCCGTCCTTGAGTTGAAACTGAAGTTTAGAAGCGTTCCCTTTAAACATTACCCCCTTTATTATCTCAGACTCATCTTTGAGAGAGAAGTATATATGTCCAGATTTGGGACGACTTAGGTTTGATACTTGTCCTTTTACCCAAACATTTCTCAATTGAGATTGTTGCTGCAGAATACGTTTTATAGTATTGTTTATTTGTGATACAGAGAATATAGTTCGAGGTATTGGTATTTCTAATTGCATACTTTCTAAAAATTTACTATGTAAGATAAGAAGCCTAAGGTGCTTACAGTTTGTATTGTATCCTTTGAATACTTTCAGCTAAACCTGTGTTATCATTCAACTCAATATCAACAGCATTTAATATGATATTGTCTTTTGCAACTACAAAGCGCTTAGGCATCATTGTTAGAAAACTTTCTACAACTTGCTCTTTTATACTACCTATGACCGAATCATGAGGTCCGGTCATACCTACATCTGTAATATAAGCAGTCCCCTTAGGTAGAACACGTTCATCAGCTGTTTGTACATGGGTATGTGTACCAACTACTGCTCCAATTTTGCCGTCGGCGTGCCATCCCATTGCTATTTTTTCGGATGTTGCCTCAGCATGAAAATCCAAAATGACATACGGTGTTTCCATCTTGATTTCTGCTAATATGGAATTCAACGCATGGAATGGATTCGCATACCTATTCATGAATATCTGACCCGCGAGATTAATTACAGCAAGTTTTGTACTCCCATCAACTGAAGGAACTATTGTCACTCCTTTTCCAAGTATTTCTGTAGGATAGTTGGCTGGTCGAATAAGTTGAGGTGTCGTATCAATAAAGTCAAAGATATCTTTGTTATCCCAAACATGATTCCCTGTTGTAATTGCAGAAACACCCGATGCTAACAGTTGGTCTACGATTTCAAACGTAATACCTTTTCCTCCTGCAGCATTTTCACCATTCGCAACTATGTAGTCATATTTAGTAGGGGATTTATTCAGTTCTTTTAAGTATTCAGTTGTCGCTCTCCTTCCGGGGTTTCCTACAATATCACCGATAAAAAGTATTCTCATTTTATTTCCATATTTCTTAAGTGTTTATCAAAGGTTTATGGTGTTTTTTGTGTTCTAATTGCTCTTTCGTCTTATTTTTCGTTTTATCCAGAATTGACAAACGAAGTATGAGTTTATGGTGAATTCCAAAGAAATTTTTTCTTTCTTACTAATGTACAATTAATCCAAAATATACCATACTTAAACTCATGAACGGATTAAGACAATTCAAGCTCCGCAAGAGTAAAGACTGAAGCGAATGTACATCCAATTGTCTCTATCTTTTCTCTCCCCCCGGATTGTCTGTCAATAACTGAAACCACATGTTCTACTATGTATCCCTCATCTCTAATTTGTGCTACGGAGGTGCACACCTGACCTGCTGTTGTAATCACATCTTCAATTACAACAAGCGAACTCCCCTTTTCTACACCCCCTTCTACTAAATTACAGGTACCATAAGTTTTCGCTTCCTTACGTACAAAATAACTCGGAATTCCTGTCTGCAAAGATATAGCTGTCGAAAGTGGTATCCCTCCCAACTCTAATCCTGCCAACCCATCAAAGGAAGTAGGTAAGAGCTTGATCATCTCATTCGCGATTTCTCGCAATAAGTTTGGATTACTTTCAAAGCGGTATTTATCCCAATAAAAATTGCTTATATTTCCAGAGCGAAGGGTAAATTCACCTGTAAGATAAGAAACTAATTTTAGCTGTTTTGCTAATTCCAACTTTGTCATTGAGTGGTACCAATAAACCCGTTTAATATACTTGAATGTGAGCACGCTCAGAGTCTACTACCTCTCCAATAATAGCGGCTTCTGGGCAATTCCCAGCGTGTAGTTCTTCTATTGCAGAATCCGCATTCTCTGCTGGAAGTGCAATGAGTAATCCTCCAGATGTTTCTGCTTCCATCAAAATATGCTGCATCTCTTCAGAAACTGAGGAATTAAATGTCACCTTATCAGATAAAAACGCAGTATTAGCAATATATGCTTGTGTGTATGTATCTTGGGCAACAAGAGAAGGTGCATCTGGGAAAAATGGAACATGCTTATTATTAATCATTAAACCAATATCATTTCCAGCAGCCATTTCTGACGCATGTCCAAGCAGTCCATAACCCGTTACATCTGTACAAGCACTCGCATCATACTTCAACATTACTTCTGAAGCAGTAGCATTTAATCTTGTCATTGATTCAACGACTTGTGGTAATATCTTATCACTGATTTTGTCAAATTTTAATCCTGTTGTCAGTATACCTACACCAAGATTCTTTGTTAGTATCAGGACATCTCCCGGTCGTGCTCCATAATTCTTAATATATTTCTCTGGATGTACAACGCCTGTAACCGCTAATCCATACATCAATTCCGGAGAGTCTACCGTATGTCCACCAACAAGAACTGCACCGGATTCAACGACTTTATCCGCGCCACCTTTGACAATTTCACCGAGGATTGATAACTCAAGATCCGCTCTTGGCCAGCAGGTAATATTCAATGCTGTTTTCGGTATACCTCCCATACTATACACATCACTTAAGGAATTTGTGGCTGCGATAGCACCGAAAGTATATGGATCATCAACAATTGGTGTGAAATAATCTACTGTGTTAACAAGAGCAAGATCATCTGAGAGACGGTATATTCCAGCATCGTCAGATGTTTCAGTTCCAACAAGCAAATTAGGATCTGTTGACTTTGGCAGGTTATCCAATATGTGTTCAAGCTCACCCGGAGCAAGTTTAGATGCTCAGCCAGCACATTTTACTGTAGCAGTTAGACGTATATCTTGGTTAGTCATAGTAAAAGATTGTGTTGTGAATAGATCTTTGTATGAAGGATTCTATTTTGAATTCTATAATAATAAACTATATTTCAGACCTATTAAGATAAGTCCTCATTTTCATCATATAGGTTAATTTTTTAGTTGTTCAAGAACGGATTTCACATACGCGACACTTCGTCCATCTTGATGAAATTGATCTCCATCTCGGACACCTTCGATTGCCAAATATCCATCAAAATCAACATTATACAATGCTGATATAGCAAATCGGTAATCAATTTCACCATCAGGAAGTGGTACTTGAACATAAATCGCTGTTTCTAAATTTGGGATATGGACTCGATATAGACTCTTACAATGCCAATAATTAACATGTTCGGCTAATGCAACAATTGCATCTTCACAAGTTTCCTCTGGTATGTCGTATGTCCAATAAATATTTCCTAAATCTGGATTAATTCCAACATTAGAAGCATCAATCAACTCAAGTAAATGTAAGGCTGACCAACTATTATCTACAATTGAATTTTGATGGACTTCAATTGAAATAGAAACATCATTGTCGGAAGCAATTACCGCTACCTCAGATATGGCATCCGCTGTCCGTTCATAATCTAATGTCCCCGCATGACGACTTGACCCTTGAGAAACTGGTTCACCCCGAAATGTTCCTATTGCATGTGGATCCTTTGGCGGTGTCGTGACTGTCGAATTAACGATTTTAGCTCCAATTTTAGCAGCAAAACCAACTGCATTTATCATGGCTTGTTTATTATTAGAGGCAGTTCGAGGATGAGCCGCGCCTCCTCCACCGCGGACAGCAGCACATGTTAATCCTGAATCTTCAATCTGTTTTCGTAGATCACTAATTTCTGTATCAGGAAGATTCATAGTTGGTAGTTCAATACCATCAAATCCAATTTCTTTAGTTTTCTCAAGAAACTTTAGTCGGTTATCTAAATCAGATGGTAACCCTCCACCGTTGTATGGAAATAGGGCACATCGTCGAAAAGCATAAGCAATCTTCATCCGTCTTCTCCATCAAAAAGATATGTTACAACCTGCTGGAGTTGTTGAAAAAGCAGATTGAATTGTTTTATAACATCCCCATTACACGATTGCAATTTCATACTTTCAATCTGCGTTCGTAAACTTTCTAATATGTTCTTATAATACCAAGACTGTTCTGGAAGACCTCCATGAAACCTTTCCCATATAGTATCCCCAATCGCATCGTACTCAGAAATAACAGTACGGAGGTTATGAAGCTTATCCGCACATGTAACTATACACACCTCAGAACTTGCATTCTTTAATGAATTAATACATTCAGTTTTACGTGCTCTCCATTTAAGAGATTTATTCTCTGTACAACCATCTACTATATCTGCAATCGTATCACCAAAATTCTCACGAATAGAAGCGAGCGTTAGATCTGTGTCTTCAACAGTATCGTGTAGAATACCTGCAATTACTACAGCTTCTGAACATCCTGCATTGATTAACAGCAAACCTACTGCATAGGGATGAGTAATATATGGGGTATTAGTTCCTTTCCGAAATTGTCCGTGGTGGGCTTCCGCAGCGACTTCAATCGCTTCTTCAATTCGATTCTTACGATTTCCTTTTTCTGTCATACCACATGCCGCCAATCCCAAAAGAATGAGGTGCCATCCTAATTAAACAAAGAGAATTTGAAGAACGTGTCTTAGAAAAATGAGGATTTTTAGCGTGTTATATGATACACTATTTAAGGCTCACGGTCAAGACCTTTTTATACTAACATGTATAATCAATTTAATACCTTGTTATGTTTTCAAACCAACACCAATTTAAGAATAAATAGTGAAAAACAAAGGATAGATTATGGCAACAATTGCAATTGGTGGGATAATGCATGAGTCAAATACATTTAGTACCGTACCAACTGATATTGATGCATTCTCTCAATCTATTGGGGAAAATCTTATTCATAAGTGGAAAGATACTCATCATGAAATGGGTGGTTTCATTGAATACATGATGGATCAGAAATACAGCATGCACCCCACACTCATGGCTTCGGCTACACCTGCTGGTACTGTAACTGATTCAGCATTTGAGCAACTCACCAATAATCTAATTAATAAATTAAAATCAATACCGAATCTAAATGGAATACTCTTAGCTTTACATGGCGCGATGGTGGTAGAGAGTTATCCTGATGGGGATGGAGAAGTTCTCAAAAGACTTCGTGATCACTTCGGTGAATCTATACCGATTGTTGTGACTCTTGACCATCACGCGAATGTCTCACATCAAATGGCTGATAAATCAACTGCTCTTGTTATATATAAAACTAATCCTCATATAGATCAACGCCAACGCGGAATACAAGCAGCAGAACTTATGATAAAAATACTTGACGGTGTGGTTTCACCCACACAAGCTATCGCGAAACCACCCATGATGCTGAACATCCTCTACCAAAATACAAATGCTAAACCGATGAAACCTATATTAGACAAGGCTAAAAGACTTGAATCTGAAGATAACATTCTTACCGTTAGTGCTGCAGCTGGCTATCCTTATGCTGATGTATACGAGGTAGGACCATCATTTGTTGTCGTAACTGACAATAGTATGGAAATTGCACAAAAAGAAGCAGATAGATTGGCAAATATGTTATGGGGTGAGCATAAAAACTTACCTCTCAATCTTCCAGATGCCGAAAACGCTGTAAAGCAAGCTGCAGAGAGTGATAAACATCCTGTAATCTTGGTTGAAATGGGTGACAATATCGGTGGTGGTTCACCGGGTGATAGTACTTTTATTCTCACTGAATTGGTCAAACAGAATGTTTCAGGGTACGTAGTAGTTCTCTGTGATCCACCATGTGTACAATCGTGTGTCCAAACTGGTGTAGGTAATAAAGTGTCCTTAAAAGTTGGAGGCAAAGCTGATAACCAACACGGTGAACCGGTTTCCATACAAGGAATAGTACGGTCTATACATGATGGACATTTTATTGAAACAGAACCAAGACATGGCGGACAAAGAAATCATGACCAAGGGTTAACTTCAGTTGTTGCGGTTGGTGATTCTTTGGTTGTACTGACAAGTAAACGTCAAACTCCATTCAGTTTACATCAGTTATATAGCCTTGGTATTGATCCTGAAAGGATGCGGATGATAGTGGTTAAGGCTGCTATAGCATACCGGGCTGCATATGAACCAATTGCGGGTAAAATTATTGAAGTTGACACCCCTGGATTGACCGCAGTGAATCCATTACACTTCACATATAATAACGTACGTAGACCTCTGTTCCCATTGGATTAAAGTATTTATCAAAGAGTATCAAAATTGACAACTCATTTCACCTATGGTAATCTGAAGAGCGAAGACTCGACAAAATTTGTAATGAGGAAGAAAATTGAAACGATTTGGCACACAAGGTCCTGTCTATCCAGATAGGAATTATATTGTCACGCGAGCAGAAGAGATGAATGACTTCATTGGTCGAATTCAAGATGGGCGTTATATTGTAGTCTTCGCTCCACGTCAGACTGGTAAGACGACTTTTTTCCAACGTGCACTTGAAGCATTTTCAAGTCCTGAATCAACTTATTTACCTATTCAATTGAATTTTGAAGAATATCATGACTCACATCATTCCACATTTTACAACAACCTGCGTCAAGATATTTATGATGAGATTGAAAAGACACTTCAGAGGCGAAATCAACCTATTTCAGGTACACTTCAGAACTTCATAAATGATGCTGACATTACCGAACATATATCAATGCGAAGATTCTTTATGCAGTTGGATGAGATTATTCGTACTGAATATAATATAAATAGAATCATTCTAATTATTGATGAATTTGATGGTATACCTAAAGAAGCTATCAGCGGATTTCTTCATTCACTTCGTAGAATATATTTATCGGATTCATCTTATAGATGTCCACACAGTGTTGGAATTGTCGGTGTGAAGAATATTACACAACTCAATTTTGACCGTTCAATTTCTCCATTCAATGTTCAAGATGAATTCTATCTTCCAAATTTTAACCTTGAACAGATACAGGATCTACTTCAACAATATACCGATGAGGTTGGTCAGTCATTTGATCCAATTGTGGTAGAATCTATTCACAAACAAACTGATGGTCAACCATTTTTGGTGAATCGGTTGGCACAAATACTGACTGAAGAATTAGAAATCTCAAAAACTGAGACAATCTCAAATCAACATTTTTTACAAGCACACACGCAGCTACTTCATGAGAGTAATACAAACATTGAACATTTGACAACGAATGTTCGTCGAAATCCAAAATTCGAGAGTATTCTGATGCAAATAACTGCTTCAGAGGATAGTGTTCCATTCAACCTAAGGGATGAACTAATAAGTGAACTCTCAACCTATGGTGTCATTCGTAAAGGTACAGACGGTATGTGTGAAATAGCGAACCCTATTTATCTCTACACCATATTGCAGACATTCAAACCAACTGTAAACGGATTAGAACAACAATACCTACCTGAGGACACAAATAACGGGTTTCTTGACTATCTGAATTCAGAGGGACATATCCAAATGGGTAGGTTCTTGGATAACTTTCGTGATTTTATTGCCCGCGCTGGATATAAGATTTTAGAAGTGCCAGATACCCCTCAAGAATCTGTAGGTCGTCATTTATTACTTTCTTACCTTGAACAGTTTGTCAAGTTAGTCGGTGGGTTCATGCACATTGAAGTGCAAACAGGATGGGGAAGGCTGGATTTATTAATTACGCACAATCAACGTAAATATATTGTTGAAACCAAGGTATGGGGAGGACAAGCAAGATATGATGCTGGTAAGAGACAACTTGCTTCGTATCTCAAAACCGAAGATGCTACTGAAGGATATTATGTTGTCTTTGATCACCGAACAAACCCCGATCCTCGTTCTGAAACTGATGAACTTGATGGCTATCTTATTAGAAGTTATGTTATTCCAGTTATCCAACAGCAGCCATCTTAATATACTTTCCGTCCACTATGGACATCTTCCCGATTTAACCCGTCAACCCATCCTTACATATAGATTTTAATCAACCATTCAGAAATATTTTCGTTAAATACACCAAATACTTTTATAATTTACAGGGGATTTATTTATGCACCATCCGATGTCTGGTCACTCTGGTCGTGGTGGATCTTCACGGATGAGAATGAGCTCCTATGGTGGAAAATCGCGCATCAAAAAAAATGGTGATGATCCATTAAATACAAAAGAACAAGTACCTGAACTACTCGAAAAACAGGCTACAGAACTACTGGATAGTGGGGAGGAAGTAAAGGTTGCTGTTTCAACCGATTTACGTTTTGACAGCACTTATGGAAAAGATTGGTTATTAATTACAGACAAACGTATCATCGTGTTTAATCAAAACGGAGTTATAGGGCATAGCCTCAAAGAAATTTCATTAGATTCAATTGAAGATATTGAAATTCTTGAGATGTATGGTAACAATATACTCAAAATTATCACCACTGATAATGCCATTGAATTAGCTCGATATTCGAAAAAGTTAGCACAGAAATTCAATATTGCTGTATCCGAATTAGAAGAACTCTCTCAGAATGGTAGTAGTCCCACTGACAAAAATGAAGGACGAGGTCCAAGAGGAAGACGCGGTCGACGTCGACCAAGTGGGGAACCTGGAGCTGATAAAAGTCGGTGTGATAAATGCGGACAACCCATCCCCAGTTGGTCTGGTATCTGTGTTAACTGCGTACAGAATAGAAAACTAATCTTCAGACTCCTCAAGTATTCATTTCCATATCTACACGTTATCATCCCAGCTTTACTATTAATGTTAGTGATTAGGTTTGTCACCTTATATACACCTATCCTGAGCCAACAATTAATTGATCATATTTTAACCCCAGTTGCAAACGCACTTGCTAATGATCCCGTTATATTGCCTGTAACGACTTGGGGACCCCTTCAAGGCTCTGTGGACACCTTAAGCAGTTGGTTCGGAACTATGCCTGCAGGTGGCTCATTCGGACATCTTATCGGCATTGTGCTACTTATGGCTTCCATTCACGTATTTTCTATGCTCACTTCATCTGTTCGGGGATACATGATGGCATGGGTTGGACAGAATGTCACAAGACGTCTTCAAAATGAAGCCTATGAACATTTAAATACCCTTTCAATTGATTTCTTTCAGGAACGGGATACTGGAAACTTGATGTCCAGAATTACAAGTGATGTTTCCAGACTTAGAGACTTCATTTCAAACGGACTACAAGATATAATCGGGGATTCACTAACTCTCATCTATATGTGTATTATTATGTTCACCTTTAATTGGTATCTGGCATTTTGGACATTAATACCGATCCCATGTCTCATATTCTTCACCATCTTTTTTGGTAAGAAAATGAGTAAAGTGTATAGTGTTTTATGGAAAAGGTATGCCAATATTAGTACAATTCTCGCAAGTACTATACCTGGAGTCAGAGTTGTCAAAGCATTTGCTCGTGAACGCTATGAAATTAGTCGGTTTAGTGACATGACACACCAAGTCTTTTCTGGAGAAATGAACGCAGCAAAACTCGGTACTCTATATCGTCCGATTATGGAGTTTATCACATATTCTGGTTCTATAATAATTTGGTTGATTGGAGGATGGCAGATATTTCAAGGTGATATCACATTGGGAATATTGTTTATGTTTCAATCCTACATGATGCGTTTCTTTGGACCTGTGCGTACACTTTGTCAAATGAATGAAAGGTTCATAAGAGCAGGAACATCTGCAGAAAGAGTCTTTGATATATTGGATACACCACCAAGTATTGCAGATAAGCAGGATGCCGTAGCATTAACAAATATTAAAGGTGATATCCAATTTAGAGATGTGTATTTTTCTTATGATAATGAGAAGAATGCACTTAACGGGATTAGTTTCGATGTTGATGCTGGTGAGATGATCGGTTTGGTAGGTCATAGTGGAGCAGGTAAGAGTACACTGATAAATCTGATAACACGATTCTACGATCCAAACCAAGGATCCATTATTATAGATGGACACGACAGTAAAGATATTAGAGTTAAGGCGCTACGACAACAGGTTGGTGTGGTATTACAAGATCCTTTCCTATTTGAAGGAACTATAGCAGAGAATATAGGATATTCCAAACCGGGTGCTTCACGATATGAAATTATTGCTGCTGCTAAAGCAGCAAATGCACACGATTTTATTGTTAAATTTCCTGATGGTTATGATACCATGGTTGGTGAACGAGGGGCTCGGGTTTCCGGGGGTGAACGGCAACGGATTTCCATCGCACGGGCTATCTTGAAAAATCCGCGTATCCTTATTTTAGATGAAGCAACGTCTTCTGTTGATACAGAAACTGAGTCCAAAATACAAGAAGCCTTGGAAAGACTCGTCCAAGGTAGAACTGTTTTTGCTATAGCTCATAGACTATCTACACTTAAATATGCTGACCGTCTTGTTGTATTAAAAGAGGGTGAGGTAGACGAAATTGGCACTCATGAAGAACTAATTACGCATGGTGGTACTTACGCTGGATTGTGTGAAAAACAGACTGAATTATCCAAAATCCGTGCTTGGTAGATCACATTTTATTTCTGTAGTATTGTGATAATACGATTTCATCAGGAGTTAGCAAATGCGGGAAGCGATAAAAGTCACTGATGACTTAATATTTCTTGATGCGGATACAATTAGTATACAACGTAATGCATTTGGAGAGCTTGTTATTCAGCTGCCCAATGGAAATACACATACCAAGGTTGAACCAATACGTAGTTTTCCTGTAAGTGAAACAACCCGATATATAGCACTCATTGACAGTGAGGGTGAGGAAATTGGCATAATTGAGGATATGAGAAACTTACCTGCTAAGTCTCGCGAGATACTTGCTGAAGAACTGCAGAAACGGTATTTTATGCCAAAAATCACAAAAATTAATTCCATTGAAGGACAATACGGAGTAACACAGTGGAATGTTGAGACTTCTCAAGGAGATGTTGAATTCGGTATGCGTACACGGTATGATATTGTAACGCTTGAAAATGGACGAGTCCTCATAAAAGATGCTGATGGGAATCGCTTTGAAATTGAAAACTATGAGAAATTAGACCCGAAAAGCTATGCATTACTTCAAACACAAATATAACTGTAATAACGTGAATTGGGTATAAGCAATAAGGAGACCAACTTGGATAATGTAAAGATTGAACGGATTGAGTGGGCACGTCTAACTGGTGAACGACCTCGTAAAGCAGGTTGCAACTCGCGCCTCGGTGAACATGGCTTACATGTACGTCCACCGATTGTAAGAATAACTACTTCCGACGGTTTATCTGGGATAGGTTTTTCATCTATCTCACGTGAGAGAGCAGAAGCTTTAGTGGGATTTCAATTGTTCGAAGCATTCAATCCTGAAAATGGGGTATCAGAGGATTTCCAATTCATGGAATATCCACTATGGGATTTAGTTGGACAGTTAGAACAAAAACCTGTATACGAAATGTTGTCCAAGGAAAATGGTGACTTTAAAGTTAGATGCTATGATACCTCTCTCTACATTGATGACCTACACATAGACGATAATAAAGAAGCTGCAGCCCTAATTGCCTCCGAGGCACTTGAAGGAAAAGCACGAGGACATAACGCATATAAAATTAAGGTCGGTCGCGGAGCAATGCACATGCCACTGGAGAAAGGGAACCAGCGGGATATTGATGTCATCAAGGCAGTACGTGAAGCAGTCGGTGCTGATGCTACTATACTTATAGATGCCAACAACGGTTATAATCTAAATATCACTAAACTGATTTTAGGTGAAACAGCTGAAGCAAACGTATATTGGATGGAGGAAGCATTCCATGAAGATGCACGGGTATACACACTCCTAAAAGAATGGCTAAATTCAGAAGGAATTAAGACTAAGATTGCTGATGGAGAAGGTAGTGCCTCTCCACATTTAGTCAATTGGGCAAAAGACGGTATTGTTGATATTCTTCAGTACGATATATTCCACCCAGGATTTACACGATGGTTAGAATTAGGTCCGGAATTAGATTCCGTAAATGTGGGAACAGCCCCACATCATTATGGTGGATATTACGGAAATTTCGTTACCGGACATCTCGCAGCTAAAGTTGAGAAGTTTGAGTTTGTTGAATGGGATCATGCTACGACACCTGGAATAGATGATTCAGCTTATACAATAGAAAATGGTTTCATTAATGTGCCAAACCTACCCGGGTTTGGATTGAGTATTGACGAAGACCCATATCAAGAAGCAGTTAAAGAAAACGGTTTCACAGTTAATTTATAATAAAGGAATTTACACTTATGCCATTATTAACTGACATTGATAAAGAATTTTTTAAAGAAAACGGTTATCTTGTTGTACGAGGTGCACTCACTCAAGAACAGATTGACGCAGCATTGGATAAAGTTTGGGATTCACTCGAAGAAGATAGAAACGATCCTGAATCTTGGATTAAGAAAGGATATCGCACTACGCCAATAGGTGGAGATGATGCCATCAAGGGAACTGTATATGGAAATGACGTCTTCACGATGGCTGAAGAGATGGTCGGCGAAGGTAAACTACATCCCCATGGTGGTGCTGGTCCTCACATAAATTTCCCTGACCCTGACAGAGAGTGGAATGAACCTGCCGGAGGACACTTAGACGGGTATCATACCCCTTCAAATGGTGTTCCAAAAGGTGTTGTCGGGGCATTTACTCTTGGTGCTACAGTTTATATTGATAAAGTTGAAAAACAGGGTGGTGGATTTACGGTCTGGCCAAGAAGTCACAGAATCTGGGCAGAATACTTTAGACACCATGACCTTGATAGCCTTCCCGGTGGTGTTGCTCCGTTTGATCTTGGACCAAGTTATGAATTCACTGGTGAAGCAGGTGACGTTTGCTTTTGGCATCACCAGATGAGTCATACCGCTGGACCAAACTGCGGACGTAATGTTAGGATCGCACTCATCACACGATATCGCAGGAAAGATTTAGACGATATTAGATTTGAGACTCCTGAAGATATGTGGAAATATTGGGATGGGTTATCATAGACTCATATCCTGAAAAGGTTACATCTTTCATACCGCTGCACTGTTCTTATTTGTACCTGATAACCCAAGTTCTCATTTATGAGTTTTAGGACTGGAAAATACTGTCTTTAATACTGTCCTAACAATACTAAATACTTGACTTTATGCTCTGTAGATGCTATAATACAACAACCTAAATTATACATTAATTAGTCCTATTTTAATAATAATTGAAGGAGGTTATTTATGACCGCAAAACAAATAATCTTTGATGAAGAGGCGAGGGTTGCCTTAAAACGTGGAGCAGATATCTTGGCTAATGCTGTCAAAGTAACCCTCGGACCACGTGGAAGAAACGTGGTAATACAGAAATCTTTCGGAGCACCAGTAGTTACCTGTGATGGCGTTTCAGTTGCTAAGGAAATTGAACTTCCAGATCCGTATGAGAATATGGGAGCACAATTACTTGAATCTATCGCAACTAAAACAAATGACGTTGCCGGAGATGGAACTACAACTGCAACAGTCTTAGGTCAAGAAATTCTTCATGAAGGTCTTAAGAATGTCACAGCAGGTGCCGACCCAATGCAGTTAAAAATCGGTATTGATAAAGCAGTTAATGCATCATTGTCTGCTATCTCGTCACAAAGCCGGGAAGTAAATACCCATGAAGAAATTCTGCAGGTAGCATCAATAGCTGCGAACGATCCTGCAAATGATAGTAATATTGGCACAATTATCGCTGAAGCAATTCAGAGAGTTGGAAACGATGGTGCAATTACTATAGAGGAAGGTAAGACATCTGAGATTACTGTCGATATTGTTGAAGGAATGCAATTTGACCGTGGATTCCTGTCTCCAAACTTTGTGACTGATGCCAAAGATCAAATTGTTGAATTCGAGAATCCCTATATTCTCATTAACACAGAGAAAATCTCTACTATAAACGACCTTGTACCAATTATGGAAAAGGTTATACAACTTGCGAGACCATTATTGATTATAGCGGAAGATGTTGAGAATGAAGCATTGTCAACTTTAGTTGTTAATGCACTTCGTGGTAATCTACAAGTCGCTGCCGTAAAAGCTCCGGGATTCGGAGACCGTCGGAAGGAAATGTTAGAGGATATAGCTGTGTTAACAGGTGGTCAGGTCATTTCGGAAGAGACCGGTATACGATTAGAAAATATCGTTGTAGGAATGTTAGGTACGGCAAGTAGAGTTAGAATTGATAAAGATAATACAACGATTGTTGGTGGTTTTGGAGTTAGAGAGAACATTGAGGGACGGGTTACTCAGATTCGTAGACAAATTGATGAAACTACCTCTGAATATGACCGCGAAAAACTTGAAGAACGACTTGCAAAATTGGCGGGTGGTGTGGCTGTTGTGAATGTAGGTGCAGCAACAGAAATTGAAATGAAGGAGAAGAAAGCACGTTGTGAGGATGCACTATCAGCAACACGGGCAGCTATTGAAGAAGGTATTGTCGCTGGTGGGGGAATTGCTTTACTACGATCTATTTCTGGAATAGACGATTTGGAATTACAAGGCGACCAAGATACTGGACTGAGTATTGTTAGAGAAGCATTGCGTTCACCAGTCCGCGCAATTGCCGAAAATGCCGGTTTAGAAGGTTCGGTTATACTGGCAAACGTAGAAAGTGGTGAAGGGAATTACGGCTTCAATGCAGCGTCAGAGGAATATGGAGACCTCATGGAAGATGGGGTAATTGATCCAACAAAAGTCGTTAGATCTGCTCTACAGAATGCTTCAAGTATTGCGGGGTTATTATTAACCACCGAAACTCTAATTACAGAAATTGAGGAACCACCTGAACTTCCAGATATGGATCCTCACGCAGGACATATGGACTAATAAATATATAAGAGTTAGATCCATCCTACATAGTATATAAGCATCTAATCATCAATTCATATAAGATGCTTATATACTGATATAAGTTTCTAATCACATAACACTTATCTATCCTACCAACCACTATCCCAATCACAATCTAAACAAAACATCTCAGATGGACCTAAACACTGAATGCGGTTACTGTTACAGGATGGACATTCAGTTATATCATTCATATCTTCACTTTCAGATTCACGTATGATATTGAGATGGTAGACCTTCATCATTCCTGAATAACGATGACCTAAAGGACATCTTATAATGTTAGAACCTTCTCGTTCAAAACGCTCTATCATCTCTCTAAGAAATTTAAGCTGATGGTGACAGATCGGACAGGGATTAGGAACTAATTCTTTGACAACAACAATATCTGTGTCTTCAGATCGAACTGATAAAGGAGGTAAGGCAAGTTGATTTTCAGCTTTGGAGTTATCCGGATTATGACCTTTAGGGGATTTCAGTATTTCAGCAACAACCTTTTCATAACTCTCGGGACTCAGAATTACCGATGTTGGAACCATCGTGCCACCTTTCAAACTGGAAATAAGTTTATATATGCGATTTAAAATGATTCACTCCTCCTATTGCAGTGTATCTGTTCCAAATCGGTATTATATCTAAGAATAGTTAGAATATAATGGGTTGCGATGAACTTTCATCTTACCAATTACTTACATTAGTTAGCTGATAACTTAGTATCATTATAATAATGGTATGGATAATAAGCGGATAGAATCTAAAGACTTGGATTCCAGTCCACTCAACAAACTGTCATATCTGTAACTCTAATAAAGTATTATTGACTCTGTATTTCTACCGGCTTTATAGCAGTTTCACTGGCTAACAGTTCATCTCGAGAACGTGTTAGCGAGGATGGACTACGTTGTTGTCGGTATGTATCTTCAGATTGGTGTTTATATAGCATGATGTCATCACCATCACGTTCTATATAATCTCCTGGCATTACAGTTGTCTCAGTTTTCCTCATACTTGTTATGAAATTGATAGATACTTTGCCAGCTTCAAGTATATGTATATGCCATCCATTTTCAGTCTTAACATGGTTAAAACCGTGGCTAATATCTATTGACTGGACTTGTTGTACATTAAAGACAATACCACTCTTAGGGTTTTTATCATTGTTTTCTGCTTGATTTTCATTCACTTCATTTTCGTTAGCCATTTCTATCCTCCTACCTATTATCGTATAACCAATTTTACCTAAACAGATAGATATTTGTCAAATCATTTTCTATTTACACAGTGTATCAATCTGCTTGTATTGATCGATAAATATATGTTATACTGTGTACATCTTTGGAATAAGAAAGAGAGAAAAAGATAGATGACTTCTACCTTTCAAAATGTATTAGATTTATCATATATCGTAGATGAAAACAGTCCAAGAGAACTACCTATTGACCCTGTACACATCTATGACCAAGCAACATTAGAAGAAGATGGTTACTTTGAAAGTCGTGTGGATATGTCTGGACATTGTTCAACACATATTGACACACCTTGTCTCATGTATCCAGATGGTTTCACCGTTGCTGAAATACCTCAAGAAAAACTATATGGATCGGCAATATTAATGGATTTTTCATCTGTAAAAAAACCGAACGATTCTGTAACTGCACAAGATATTAATGATTGGAGTGTTGAAAACGGTGATATTCCAAAGGACAGCATCGTCTTTATGCGGACCGGCATGGATAGATACGTTTATCAAGACAACTTCAACCGAGAATGGATAGGTTTCAGCGAGGATGCAGCAGAACTACTCGTTGAGAAAGGTATTAAGGTAATCGGTACTGATGCCTGTAGTATTGATGCTGTTGCAGGCCATCCACCACTCCATGATGGTCTTCCACCGGCTCACCTTGTTTTTCTTGGGGCAGGAATCCCTCATGTTGAAGACCTTTGTAATTTGAGCCAATTACCCACTCATTTTCAGGTAGTGATTGCCCCACTCAAACTTGCTCGTAGTTCGGGAGCACCTACCAGAGTTTTTGCATTCATATAATATAAAAAAATATTAATTCCATGTAATAGCATGAATGTCAACGCCTTATTCAGGTAAAATGGAACTACATATCCCAGAACCACTCTTAACTACCTTACAGGAAATTGGGAATATTGCAGGTGAGAATGCTTATCTCGTGGGAGGGTCGGTACGAGATCTGCTATTAGAAAGAGAAAACTTGGATATTGATATTGTTGTTGTAGGGGATGGAATCCAATTAGCAAAAGAGATGCATAGAGTTTGGAAAGGAAAAATACAGGTTCATCATCAATTTGGCACTGCATCTGTTACACCAGAAAACCCAGATAAACCTAAAGTTGATTTTGTCACTGCACGGTGCGAAACGTATAACAAATCTGGAACGTTACCTAAGGTAGTTCCTGGTTCAATTACTGATGATTTACATAGGAGAGATTTTACCATCAACGCATTGGCCATGCAGATAGATACATCCAATTTTGGAACAATCATTGACAAGGTTAGTGGTATTGGTGATCTCAGAAGCAGGACAATCCAAGTTCTTCACGATAAAAGTTATACGGATGATCCAACGCGTATTTTTCGAGCAATTAGATATGCTTGTCGTTATAGTTTTAACATTGCAGAATCGGATTGCAATCTAATTAATGATGCTATACCATATCTATCAGATATCAGTGGTGAACGTATACGGAATGAAATAGATAGAGTTTTACTGGAACCAAACGCACCCAAAATACTAAATGAACTTGCCAAATTCGGTATTCTTAGTGTAATATCACCGCATTGGAAGATCCCACCATCTTTCCCAGAAGATTTTCAGTTAGCACAAAAGGCAATTTCTTGGTCATCACAGTCCTTAGAAAACGATAGTATCTGTTCAAACATGATTCTTTGGATGACCTTATTTGGCAGGCATGAAAAACAAGGGATACCCACATATATAATAGAATATCTATGTTTTAGATTGGTTTTGGAACATAAACTTGTGAAATTTTTTGGAGACTCAAAACACAGACCATCCACATTTTCCTCTAAAGAACTCACTAAAATACAAATAACGAATGTTGGGATTGATTTATCAGAAAATGTCTTGTTGGAACATCACAATGGAAAATGGTGTATAATTGACTATGAAAAGAAGAAAACTATAGTGTATGAAGAAGGAATTATGTATAAAATTAGATCACCTTTTACTACATTACAGTGTTTGTATTCTGTATTAGATTCATTAAATGCAACCATCACATCAAGTGAAATATATCGTATATTGAAGCCATATCCTCTTGAGGCATTAGTGCTAAGTATATCCGATCCTAATATATCAAAGATACAGTACGATAATATAAATGAGTTCTTATTAACTTTGAGATTTATTCAACCTATAATTAGTGGAAACGACTTAATAGAATGGGGAGAAAAACCAGGGAAGAACTTTGAATCTATACTAAAAACCATATTCTCTGAACAATTGGATGGTAACATTAGATCCAAATCAGAAGCTTATTCTTATTTTAAACAAAAAACAGATATAGGATAAACTATCCTATATGACAACATACAATTTGAAAGTGACTTTACTATTATAATCTATGATATCACCAGAACAAATCTACAGAGCAATCCTTATCGTAACGCAATTCATTATACTCCTGACATTTCATGAATGGGGTCATGCGAAATCAGCAAATATGTTAGGGGATTCAACCGCACGCGATCAAGGACGTATGTCGCTCAATCCAGCAGTACATATAGATCCAATAGGCACATTGTTTCTTCCGCTAATTGGATCACTATTTGGTGGAGGTTTCTTTGGTTGGGCAAAACCTGTTCCCGTTAACCCATATAATCTCAAAAATCCCAGATTCGATATCATGTTAATTGCTGCTGCCGGACCATTGATGAATATCCTATTGACAATAGCTATATTTATCATAATCAGAGTATTGGAATTAACCATAAACTTCACACCTTATTCATCAACTACACACCTTGCAATTTACCAATTCATGAAGACCTCTGCTTTGATAAGTGTGTTCCTTGCTGCCTTTAATATGCTGCCGCTTTTTCCTTTAGATGGATTTAGCGTAGTGAACGGTTTATTACCCGAACGCGCATCACGGCAATTTTCAAAACTTGCCCCTTATGGTATGCCAATTTTAATGTTATTGCTTTTTGTTCCATCTATTCTCCGTATCTATAATCCTCTTCAAATTATTGCGGTAATCAGTTATGCTATTAATAACGCTCTTGGAAAATTTATCGGTGTATTCTAATTAACTTCAAATAAAAATAATCTATAAGAATGAATAATCCAATCTTAACAGATTCACAAACTGCGAATTCAATTCAACATCCGATATATTCTGTCAAGCTTGATGTGTTTGAGGGACCACTTGACCTTCTGCTCCATCTAATTAAATCAGAGGAAATGGATATATATGATATCCAAATTGCTCAAATTACAGATCGTTATTTGGAATATGTCAATCTCATGGAACAGTTAGACTTAGATGTGGCATCTGATTTCTTAGTAATGGCAGCTACTTTATTACATATTAAATCACAGAGCATTCTGCCACAAACTGTCCCAACCCCAGACAATCCAATCGGTAACCAAGAACAGCTTGTACAACAACTATTGGAATATAAACGTTATAAAGAAGCAGCACAGGTATTGGATATCTATGCAGAACGACGTACATCTATTTTCAACAGAAGTGCTAATATCCATAGTGAATTAGAAGATACCCGTACATATGAGATTAAGGCGACACTTTTTGATCTCCTAACAGCATTCAAGAACATAAATGACCGTATTTCACCAGTAGAGCCTGATGAGGACATACAGACAGTCGAAGAGGAGACTTTTACTGTCGAAGAGAAAATATCTTTTATTGAGAATCAATTAGAAAAATCAGATCAATTACTCTTTGAAGATCTATTTCCATTCACATCAAGTAAGATTAATCTGATTGTTACATTTCTTGCTGTTTTAGAACTCGTACGAATTGGAAAAATTGTGACTATCCAAACAGGCTTATTTGAGAGTCTTTATATAGTGAAAGCAAAGGACATAGAAGATTCTACCTCAACAGCATAAGACAGGTATTATTATGGAAAATGAACTAATAGAAGAAACTGAAGAACAAACATCCATACAGGATTCTGCCAATGAGACACTTACATCTATATTAGAAGCTATACTATTTGCTGCAAGTGACCCCATAACATTAAAGCAGTTTCAACATGCTATTCCCAAAACAAATATACGGGATATACGGAAAGCACTTACCAAACTACAGTATGAATATCAAGAAATGGACCGTAGTTTTCATCTGATAGAAATTGCCAAGGGTTTTCAAATCTGTTCAAAGCCAGAATATTCCGATTGGATTAGAAAGTTTTATATTCAACAAGTTCGTGTGACACTTTCTCCATCTGCACTGGAAACACTCGCTATTGTAGCATATAAACAACCCGTTACCCGTTCTGATGTTTCTAATATCCGAGGTGTTAATAGTGATAGCGTTATTAATGCACTCGTTGAAAAAGACCTTGTATGTGTATCCGGTAGAAAAGAGGGTGCTGGACGTTCATTATTATTTTCTACTACAGATACATTCCTTCAACAATTTGGATTGAAAGACAGGTCTGAATTACCTTCCCTTGAGGAAATAGAACAACTTCTTCCCAATTCCAATAGTATTGAGAGTATAAATGCTGTTCAAGAGGAATTAGATTGATGAATTACGACGCATGGTTTGAGTGTGATTTAGGTTGTACCTATCCACTCAACGAAATTATATATCGTTGTAAAAATTGTGATGGACTATTACAAGTCAAACACAACATGGATGCTTTAAAGCAACGAACTCCTGAAGATTGGAAATCCCTCTTCGAACAACGTTATATGCGTACAGAATACCCCTATGGTAGTGGCGTTTGGGGGAAAAAAGAACTTGTATGTCCAATTATAGATAATGCTCATATCATCTCAATGTATGAAGGGGGAACAAATCTATTTTGGGCAGAACGGTTTGGGGATCAACTCGGTCTCACCGATCTTTGGATTAAACAGTGTGGAAACAGTCACACAGGTTCATTCAAAGATCTTGGCATGACAGTTTTAGTTTCCATGGTAAACCAGATTATGTCTGAGTCAGGAAACATCCGTGCTGTCATGTGTGCCTCGACGGGTGATACCTCTGCATCACTGGCAGCCTATGCTTCAGCTGCAGGAATACCCGCAATTATCCTTCTTCCTAAGGAAAAGGTCACCCGTGAACAACTTATTCAACCAATTGCTAATGGAGCCCTTACATTATCTCTTGAAACTGATTTTGATGGGTGTATGACTATCGTCCAAAAACTTGCAGCACGTAAGGATTTCTATCTCGCTAATTCTATCAACTCATTACGCATTGAAGGTCAAAAAACTATCAGCATTGAAATCCTCCAACAGTTTAATTGGGAAATACCGGACTGGGTCATTATTCCGGGTGGAAACCTTGGGAACGTGTCTGCTCTTGGATTAGGTTTTTTAATGATGCGTGAATTAGGAATAATTGATAAACTCCCAAGGATCGCCTGTGCCCAAGCAGAACGCGCAAATCCACTCTATAGGAGTTATCAGACAGACTTCACAGAATTTCATGCTATCACTGCACAATCCACCCAAGCAACTGCAATCCAGATCGGGAACCCTGTCTCTATTCATCGAGCAATACGCATATTGAAAGAGTTTGATGGTATTGTGGATCAGGCAACTGAAGATGAATTAGCCGATGCTGCTGCAAGAGCTGATAGAACAGGTTTATTCAACTGTCCACATACTGGGGTTGCCTTGGCTGTTCTTATAAAAATGGTTGAAAGAAAACAGATACAATCTGATGATAGAGTCATCGTCATCTCCACAGCAAACGGACTTAAATTTCCTGACTTCAAGGTTGGTTACCATAATGTGGATTCAAACCAACCTCCACCACCTTATCTGAATCTCCCACATGAATTAGAAGCAGATTATGAAACTGTTCTCAGACAAATTGATAATCATCTAAATTCATAACCTGTCTACCATTTTTGGAACCTCATACCAGAAAGATCAGTCTCAACGATTCAGTCATTATCTGACCTAACCGTGTTAGATTCTTGTTGCTATAGCAGCATTCCTTCGTCATAACATAGCTTAAACTGATTTACCCCCAGTTTTTGCCTATGAATATTAAATGAGATTTTTGTTGTGTTATGAGAGGAAATGAATAACTCAACTAATATGTATTTGATTAGATACCATCACAAATCTGAAAAAACGGATCAAGAAAGATACCGGGTTCCCAAGTATTTTCAAGCACCCGTTTTATCACATAGATAATAGAATACGATTTTGTTTTACTTGTATTATAGCTTTTTGCCCATTTATCCGCAGCTTTCTCAAAATGGAGGAAACAGATACCATAACTTACACATCCGATAAACCATAACAGTGCAATGCGTGCTTGTTCATTGCGTTTTAGACGCAAATGTCGAAATCCAAAAAGCGTTTTTACATCTCGGAAACTCTCTTCTATCTGCATCCGTCTTTTATAGGTCAGATAGAGTTGGGCATTCACCAAACAGTTTGAAACAAGGTAAAGCGGTTCTTTATGTTGTGGATCTTTGAAAACATAAAGGTTCAACCTGAGTTTCTCTGTACTGTGATAAAGTATATTCGGATAAGTTCCGGTTTGTTGGAGCGTTTCCAGCTTGATGCGTTGTCCATTGTCGTAGAAACAACTGTTTTTACAAACCCGTATTACAAACTCAATGCCACATTCCATAAAAGGTTTCATAAGGTGTTTTGTGCGTGCGAACC